>NZ_JBOBEW010000020.1:0-3424 GCF_050589245.1 Endoryza foliicola
TACTACGGAAACAATCATCAGCCAGACTTTAAAATGTCAAAAAAGCAGTGTAGCTTTAGGGTAGTTCTTTGAGTTAGATGTAGCCCTCCGTTTGGGATGTTGATGCCAAACCGCTCCTATACCGCTGGAACTCAGTTTAGGTATGGGTTTAATGGGAAGGAGAATGATAATGATGTAAAGGGAACCGGAAATCAACAAGACTATGGAATGCGGATTTATGATCCGAGAATAGGCAAGTTTTTGAGTGTGGATCCTTTGACAAAAACTTATCCATGGTACACCCCATATCAGTTTGCTGGTAATAAGCCTGTAAAATATATTGATTTAGACGGTTGTGAAGAAGAAGACATTCAGCAATATTGGGAGAATCAACCTAAAATTGATATGTCAAAGGCACCAGCAAGAGGATATAATGCGGCTGGATATGCTCGCAATGGAGTCTGGGCGATGAAACAACTGTATGCACAAAATCCTGAGTGGTTCAGTCCTAAAGCTTATAACGCAGTTTTTGTTGAAAACAGAATGCCCGTTGTCGATGAACAATGGATTAAATATAATCCAAAAGTATCTGAGTACATCGGTCAGAAATTACAGCATCATCACCTTGATGGAAAAAACTTTGCAGTTATTATTCCTAAAGGCTTACATTATGACAAATACTCCCAATTACATGCTTATTTAAAAGAAAAAGTGACTGGAACCAACGTAAAAGGTGTGCTAGGAAGGTTGCTAAACATAGGGGGGAATATTTCAGTTTTTAACTTTACAAACCCCGATGCTTGGATAAATGGCTTTAGTGGAGGTGAACAGCCCGAAGATTACGTAGGAAAGTTAAAAAAGGATTTTATGAACGATGTTTATTTTGAAGTGAAAAAAGTAAGTTTTGAATATTCGATAGTTATTGAAAACGGAAAACAAGTCTATAATAATGACGGCACCCCTAAAACATACATTTCAAAGCGAATTGTGACAGGAGTTTTTTATTCTGACTACATCTGGGATGACGATACTAAAAGTTATGCAGGCGTAAACAAGATAAAGACTCAGACGGAAGTATGGACATATGATAAAGATGGGAAAAGACAAGTATCAAGTATTGATTTTCAATGATTTAATATGAAAGTAAGAGAATTTGTTGAGAACTTAAGTAAACTTACTCCTTCAAAAACAAGCCTATCTAAATTAGGTTATGAAAACTTTGAAGTTGATGATAAAATTAATAGCTACAAACTATTTCCAAAACGTAGTTTTTTGTCGAACAATGTAATTAAAAGCGAAGTAATCGATTTAATAGAGTGCTTTGATTGTTCAAAATTGCAAATAGGCATTTTAGAATTTTGGCATACCTGCAAACAGTCAGAAAATTATGTATATTTCGGAACAGCAGATGGCGACATTTTGGGAGTTAACAAACATACGCTAGAAGTACAAATAATTGATTATCTAGCACCCAATTGGGTTGTATTTAATTGCGCAAGTAATGGTTCTTATTTTTTAGATGCCTTAATAGCTTGTGTTGAACTTTATTCAAAAAGGATACAAAATTTAACTCTAGCAGAAGACAATCAGATTACATACGAATATGTATTATTGAGTTCTAAAAAGGCCGGTGGAGAGAAGTATATAGACTTTTATAAAGTGCTTTTAGGGTATGATCTTTAGTATCAAAAAGTTGGTGGTAAAGTATCCTCCCGACTGTTGGCGTACTCTTTTTCTCGGTCAGTTAAAAAAGAAGATTTTCATTTGATTCAGTCGCTTTGTCATCTTTTCATTCCTACGAGGAGAGCTACCATTCTTTTACCAAAAATATTTATAAAAACTCATAAAATAGTTATTAAAACCTCGACTTTGATATACAAGGCAAATGTAAAACACATTTACAAACTTACAATCATTACTCGATAGTGAAAGCAAGCCAATAAAGCTTTCCTGAAAAAAATATCAAAATTCTAATTCGTGAGGGATAATCTGGCTTATGCTCAAACCGTTCTTGTTAACTACAATATCTTCTAACTCTGAAAAAATAGTAAAGGCGAATTCGCTTGTATTTTCAAAGCCTTTAAAAAAACTATACAAACCAATCGAGAATAAAATACGCCCCGTTTTGATACAAAGCACTACTACCCTCAAATCTACTCCCACCAATAAATAGTTATCGATTTCTAACAACATCAAACTTACTTTAATAATAGGGCTAAAATAACCAACATAGTATTTTCTACCATTAAGTTCAAAGTAAATATGATTAAGATTAACATCGTGTACTATAATTTTATTGACACCTTCAACTCTAGAAAAATCATCTTTACTTATTTCATATACTACTGGAAGCTGCTTCATAATTAATTAACACTTTTATCAGGAATTGGTATCACTGATGATATTTCAGGTATTGCACTCATATTACCATCTTTATAAAAATAACTTATCTGTATACTCCCTGCTGATTGACCTTTCTTTTCTCCTGCGGTGAAAATTAAAAAAATTTCCCTAGTAACAGAGGTGCCAAATTCGTTAGTTTTAGTATTGATTACTTTTCCATTTAGCCCCGCTGAAAACAATTCCCCCAATTGCACTAGTCCTGCTTGATTATCTTTGATTCCCCAATACTCAAATACCTTAGCCATACTTGAGGCTCTATCCTGATTTTTTATCAATGATTCTACTGTATAACCAACATTACTTGCGTACTTTTCTAACTCTGCACCTTTTAGGTTTTGATATTCAAGTTTACCAAATAGATAATCAAATTTAGATGTATTTACAATAAACCTCTCCACAGGCTTGACTAATGGTCCAACAGCCTGCTTGAATAATAATTTCAGACCTCTCGCAACTTCATCACCTTGAGTAAACTCCAATCCTGGTGTTCCGTTGGGATCAGGGTTTAATAACTCAATAGTAAATGCACCAAGATTTGCAACTGCAACAGAATATGAAGAAGAGGCTAATATTGCTCGAGCACTAAGATTTGTTATTGCATTACTTGTACCTACAAAACTAAAAGCCGAGAAGCCATAACCAAGAGTTAATCCGCCCCCAACGAATAAGAAAGCATTCTTATTCATTTCAAATATTCTTTGCTCCGCATGCTCTGGATCTGTTCTCCTAACTTCTGCAGCCCATGCTTCATTTCTTGATACTGCACGACCAATGCTATATGGTGCGTCTTCCAACCCATCTACATCTATTGCAAAAATTGGCTTATTTCCTGCAAATTGATAAGGAGTGTACCATGGATATGATTTTGAAAGGGGATCAACAGATAAGAATCGGCCAATTACTGGACTATATATTCTAAAGCCGTAATCGTAGCTAATTTTTGAATATGCTTCTTTGTCTTGTTCCTTCCCATTAAACCCATACCTAAACTGGCTTCCGGCGGTATAGGAGCGGTTTGGCATCAACATCCCAAACGGAGGGC
>NZ_JBOBEW010000021.1:0-3390 GCF_050589245.1 Endoryza foliicola
TCTATTGAACCTTTTCATCTGATTTTTTCCTCTCTGATATGTATCAATAATTGCAATAGAATTTGATGTAGTAAATAATCGAGAAGGTATTTTCATATTCTGAGATCAAACAAGCCATAATGATGAGATTTGTAGGTTCGGTTGAGGACAGTATTTTACAGATACATCACAAGAAACATTTACAAAGGATCATACTTCATATATACTTTATGGTCGTCTTGGAATGGTAGTATATTAACACACTACATTAAAATAGAATTATCAGGGCTTGTAGGCGACATGAATAATTGAGGTCATCTCATCTATTTCATATTTACCAATTACTGAAATAGAAGTGCATAGACGAATTGCCAAATCTTCTTGGTACTTCTATTCTTCCTTGCGGAGTACTGCATTCTTTTTACCGAAGGTATACTTAAATAATTCGTAAAAGGTTCATAAAAACCGAGATTTTGCTTTACAGTACAAATATAAAACACTTCTACAAACTTACATTCATTACTTGATAGTGACAGTTCGAGTTGATTTGAATAATAGTACTAATAACTAATCCTTTGGAAATAATAATTGTTTAATTCTTAAAAATTGAAGCAATTGCTCAAACTTTCTTTTTGCCTTTGTGACTTTAGTATAGTATGGTTCTTTGTAAATATAACTTGGTTTTCCAGTCATCTTCACTTCAAGTTTCTTTTTCAATTTTTTCTCGAAAACAACAACGCTATCGTAAAAGTAAATCCCTTTAATAGCTCTTGTGTATTTTGTTTCATTAAATCTTTTTTGCTGACTGTGCTCTGCATTGAGATCATCNCTTCACTTCAAGTTTCTTTTTCAATTTTTTCTCGAAAACAACAACGCTATCGTAAAAGTAAATCCCTTTAATAGCTCTTGTGTATTTTGTTTCATTAAATCTTTTTTGCTGACTGTGCTCTGCATTGAGATCATCAATCAAAGACTTTGCAAATTCTATAAACGTTCCATTTCGTTTTTTTCCTCCACCGTAGTCAATCCAGTAAGATGTGTGCGTGTCCTCAACTAAATAAATACCGTCACTCTTTACCGAGTCAAAAAGTATCTCGAAACTGATTTTTTGCTGGTTCATGGTATGTCCTCCGTCATCAATTATTATGTCTAAGGGAGGTAACTCTTTTTTAATCTCTTCAAGAAAGTTTCGGTCTGATTGCGAGCCAATGAATATCTTAATACCCTCTTCTTCAAACTCTTTGCATCTAGGTTCGATATCAATAGCATAGATTTCAGCATTATTACCGAAATAATGCTTCCACATTTGTAAGCTTCCTCCTTGGAAAACACCAATTTCTAAGATACGTACTTTCTGATTTCGATACTTTGCGAAAAATGTCTCATAAATCTCAAAATAATGACTCCATTTATTTATTTGCCTCTTATCGTTTTTTTCAAAATAGTCTTCGAGATCATTCATAATTATTTTTTTACATAAGTATAGGTGTTATTTATCTTTTCCAGCTATATTTTTTGCTTATTAATTTCACTGTAAGCTAACTGTTATCGTTGTTATTATTAGGGAAATGTGCATTTTTGGTTTTTAAACAGCTATTTAGTTAACCTAAATGGATGGTGCTGTAGGCGTACCCAAACTTCGGCAGTTGAAAGTTAGAGAAAACCAATAATTTTAAACTGTCAAACATTATGAAAAAGACCAGATTTACCGAGAGCCAGATAGTGGCAGCAATTAAAAAGCAAGAAAGCGGCGTTTCTGTAAAAGAGATCTGCCGAGATTTGGGTATCAGCGAGCCTACGTTTTATAATTGGAAAGCGAAGTACGGCGGCATGGAAGCCAGCGATGTCAAGAAACTCAAGGATCTTGAAACAGAGCTGAGCCAGTATAAGAAGATCGTAGCCGAGCTCACGTTCGAGAACCGTGCTATGAAGAACTTCATTGAAAAAAAGTTATAGGCCCTACTGATAAAAGAGAAGCTGCTCACTATTTTGTTCAATCGGAGCAGTGTAGCATTAGTAAGGCTTGCCAGATCGTGCAACTACCACGCAGTACTTATCAATACGAGAAAAGACAGAAAGACGACCATTCAGTTGAGCAGCTACTGGATCAGTTGGTTAGTAAACATCCGACCATTGGCTTGTGGCAATGTTACTATCGCTTGCGTAATCGTGGCGTTGTTATCAATCACAAGAAGCTTAGAAGGGTCTATCGTCTGATGAACTTGAATGTTCGTCGCAGACCAAGAAAAAGGCTTCCGGAACGTGTAAAACAGCCCCTATTAACGCCTACAGCCCCTAACCAGATGTGGAGTATTGATTTTATGACCGATCGATTAGAGGACGGCAGAAGCTTCCGACTGTTGAATGTTATGGATGACTTTAACCGTGAGTCTCTTGCAATAGAAGTTGATACATCCCTTCCCACTCTTCGAGTAATCAGAGTGTTGGATCAGCTCTTGCATCGCAGGGGAAAGCCATCCAATATAAGAACCGATAATGGACCGGAATTTATCAGTCACAAACTTGAGCAATGGTGCACCAAACAGCAAATTACATTACAATTTATTCAACCAGGAAGGCCGATGCAAAATGCTTTTATTGAACGAAAAAATGGAAGCTTACGCAGAGAGCTTTTGAATGCTTATTTGTTTACCAGCTTGAACGAAGCAAGAGAGCTGTGCGAAAACTGGCGGAATGACTACAACGAAGAAAGACCGTACAAATCACTTCATTATCTGTCACCCCTCAATTACGCAAGGCTTATGAAAAGGAACGAGCAGCTTTATCCACAAGCAGCGAACGAAAATCGTTTAAAAATTGAAGAGAGCCGCTTAGTGGATAAAGCGTCTGAATCAAATGAAAATCCTCTATTTTTGAACTGACCGAAAAAAGGGTACGCCTACAAATGTAAATGAGGTATGGATAAGCTCCTTCAATAAATAAATTTATAATTGAAGGGCTGAAAGTATCTACTTTAGCTTTTTAATTAATATGGTTTTAGTGCATTGGATATATAAATTAAACTGAGTCAATTTTGATTGATATCTACTCGCCTCCTAATAATTCTAGCAAACCAAATTGATTCAATTAGTTTAAAGACTAATTACGAAGCTTAAAAATATATTGTTATTCTAATTCTAGTCAAGTTTTTTAATTGATGTTGGCCAATATTTGTTTGGAATCAACTTACAAAACTGCCGGTAAACTTCTTGTACATCTGTATAAGGAACATCAAAACATTGTATAGTATTAAGAATTTCATTGATTTCATTGTCTATCTTCGGGGTTTTCAGCCAGAGAAATTTGCAAGCTTTGCCACTAAAAACGGATGTTATTGCCCAACTGTCAAAATTCTCTCCAAAGTTAAAAATAAATGTATCATACTTGCAATACATATCTTGCTCCTCATCA
>NZ_JBOBEW010000022.1:0-3107 GCF_050589245.1 Endoryza foliicola
TAAAAAAGAATTCATCTCTTATTTAGCTGCAGCAAAACGTGCACTTACTTTTTCCCAGTTTACAACATTCCAGAAAGCACCCAAGTAGTCGGCACGACGGTTTTGATACTTCAAATAGTACGCATGTTCCCACACGTCTACGCCCAAAATAGGAGTTCCCTTTACTTCAGCAACATCCATCAAAGGATTGTCTTGATTTGGAGTAGAGCTTACTACCAATTTTCCATCTTGAACCAGCAACCAAGCCCAACCGCTACCGAAACGAGTCATACCCGCAGCAGCAAATTTTTCTTTGAATGCATCGAAAGAACCGAAAGCTGCAGCAATTGCGTCTGCCAAAGCGCCGGTTGGAGTTCCACCTGCATTAGGTGCTAAACTTTCCCAGAAGAAAGTATGGTTCCAGTGGCCACCGCCGTTGTTTCTAACTGCAGGACTGATGCTACCCGCAGCTGCTACCAATGCTTCCAAAGACTTTCCTTCATGTTCGGTACCTGCAATGGCTTTATTCAAGTTGTCTACATATGCTTGATGGTGTTTACCATGGTGAATTTGCATTGTAGTGGTATCAATATGTGGCTCCAATGCATCGTGTGCGTAAGGGAGCGGAGCTAATGTAAATGCCATAATGTTTAAATATTTAAATTGTACTTGTTTAAAAGAGTAACAAAATTAGTACCTGATGGTTTAAGAACAAGCGATGAAGACAGTTTGGCAGAAAGATTTCCGGAAAAAGGAAAGAACAGCCGGGGTAATTAATAAGTAATAATTAATAATTAATAATGAAACAGCCGGAGTACAGAAGGGAGGAGGGAAGTTGGAGGACAGAGGAAATACTGAGAAACTGCAAGCGCTGCGAAAACGCTGCGATCGCTGCGGTAATGAAGCACTCCAAATATTCAGTCTTTTCCCTTTACCGCAAAGAAACAAAGTACGCAACGGTACGCAACGAAAAACTTAGCGAATTCTCTGCGCCCTCCGCGCTCTTCGCGGTGAACCCAAAGCCCAAAGCCTAAAACCCTAAAGCCTAACGCCTATTCCTCACGGCACCGGATCATACCCACTCCCACCCCAAGGATGACAACTGCTCACCCGCTTCAGCGTTAACCAGAAGCCCTTGATGGGACCGTATTTTTTGAACGCCTCCAGTCCGTATTGAGAACAAGTGGGCGTATAGCGGCACTTGGGACCCAATAGCGGCGAAATCACCCACTGATAGATCTTGATCAACACAATGAATGGCGCACTAAGTATCAGCTTTAGAATCTTCATTCAATCCGTCGATTAACTTTTTAATGATAGACCCTGCTTTCGCATACAGGTTCTCAAATTCAGGCTCGCCCCGATGTATGTAAATAAAAAATAATTCTAATCCCAGCCCTTTTGCGGCCACAGCTTTTTCCAACCCTTCTTTTTGCAGTCGGAATGCTTCTCTTGTCATTCGCTTCAGCCGATTCCGGTCTACGGCCTTCTTAAAAATCCGCTTACTCACACTCACGCCGAAACGAACGGGAGCATTTTCAGGTTCCGCCCATTGGTACAAAACCCGAAAGGGGTACACAGTAAAACTGTTCCCCTTGGCAAAAAGCCGGTCGATCTGCTTCTTGCTTTTAAGTCGTTGGTCTTTATTTAATCCGAGTGCTTTCAAATGATCAAAAAAAATAGCCCCGAAAATCGGGGCTATAAAGTTATTAAATCACAGCCGAACGGCTGATCCGATTATTTTAATCCTTTCTCGTCAGAAACTGAAAGTTTCTTACGGCCTTTCTTACGACGTGAAGCTAATACTGCACGACCGTTAGCTGTTTGCATGCGCTTACGGAAACCGTGAACAGTTTTACGACGACGCTTATGTGGTTGAAATGTACGTTTCATGATCTTTGCTTTTTAGTACCTATTCGGTTTAATTTTTCAAATGAATGTCCGGGAGAAGCGGACGTTTTTCAATCCACACAACAGGTCACCACACCCATTGCTTTGTGAAAGGATGGCAAAATTAGTGGTTTGAATTGAATTGAAGAAGTTTTAGCCCCTGTTTTTTCGAGCTATTTTCCATCGATTTCCAAATTTTTACTGAAAATCAATGTATTGCACGCGTAAGATCAACATGACCGGCTCCCACCCCCTCCCCATAAAAGAGGCTGGCATGGCGGTTAAAGTCGCCCGGATCGTCGGTAGTGTAAAATTGGCGTGCTCCGGACTGCGATAATCGGCACTCCATTTCGGGGTGACGGTTCAGGTAATCGGCCAGACTGCCGGCTACAATAGATCCTTGCGATAACAATTTGGTACCCGCAGGCAGTTCATTTTGAATTTGATCGAAGATCAAGGGGTAGTGCGTGCAGGCTAGTAATACGGTATCGATCTCGCTCGATTGTGCTTTGAGTTGATCCACGTATTTTTTTATGAAGAAACGAGCACCTTCCGTTTGAGCCTCTCCGTTCTCGATAATGGGTACCCAAAGCGGACAAGCCTGTTGGTGCACTTTTACTTCCGGAAAGAATTTTTCCGACTCAATTACATAGGATTCTGAACTCACCGTTCCGGAAGTAGCAAGAATGCCAATGTGTTTTGTTTGGGTATAATGCCCCATTACTTCTGTGGTAGGTCGAATAACGCCCAAAACGCGATTGTTTGGTGCGAGAGAAGGGAGGTCGTTTTGTTGAATGGTGCGCAATGCTTTCGCTGAAGCCGTATTGCAGGCCAATACCACCAAAGGGCAACCCTGATCAAAAAACCATTTCACGGCCTGAAGGGTGTATTGATACACGGTTTCAAAAGAGCGGTTGCCATAAGGCGCCCGAGCATTATCGCCGAGGTACACATAATCGTACTGCGGCAGACCCTTCACGATCTCTTTCAAAACCGTTAGTCCTCCATAACCTGAGTCGAATACACCAATTGCGTTCATCTTACTAAAATACAATGTATTGTTGTAACTTAGTTAAGCCATTTTGTCTGATATAATAACACTAATTAGATAAAATAAGTAGTGAAGAAAAAGTAAATCGCCTCTTATAGTTCTTTGAATAACAACCTCCGTTCGGGATGTTGATGCCAAACCGCTCCTACACCGCTGGAAGCCAGTTTAGGTATGGGTTTAATGGGAA
>NZ_JBOBEW010000023.1:0-2643 GCF_050589245.1 Endoryza foliicola
GATCGAAATTATGTTGTAAGTAATGTTGTCCGAGTACCGGGAGTTACTTCTAGTGCTCAAGTTGATGCTTTAACTGTTAGTCAGCGTGGTCAAGAGGTTAAATATTTTGATGGATTGGGAAGAATCGTACAAACAGTTGTGACACAAGGGAGCCCTGGATTGAAAGACATTGTTACACCGGTTGAGTACGATGGATATGGTCGTGTGGTTAAAGAGTATCTTCCTTATGTGGATTTAGCAGGCAACGTATTTGGCGGCTTGAAAACAGGGGCTTATGCTGATCAATCCAGTTTTTATGCAACGAGCAACACGAGTGTAACTGATGTGGCTCGTGATAATGGACCATTTGTACAAAAGTTTATTGAGTTTTCCCCAATGAACCGTGTATTAGAAGCAGGTGCGCCAGGTAGTGTGTGGCAGCCTGGAAGTGGAAGGGTAATCAAGTCAATCCAGAGTTTCAATACGGCAGCCGAAGATGTGAAGAGATGGAATATAGGATATGGAGTAGATGCAATACCCACAGTTGTAGGTGTTTATAGTGACAACGATCTTCATAAGTATTTGGTGATTGACGAGCATGGCAATCGTATTATTGAATACAAAGATCGAGAAAATAAGACGATTTTAAAAAAGGTACAAAGTAGTAGTAATCCCGGTGTCAGTTACAGTGGATGGGCGTCTACTTATTATATTTATGATGACTACAATCTTTTGAGGTATGTAATACAACCTCGCGGTGTAGAGCTATTGCAAACTGCTAGTTGGATATTAAGTACTTCCATTAAAGAAGAACAGACATTTAGATATGAATACGATGATCGAGGGAGAATGATTGTTAAAAGAGTGCCGGGAGCAGCAGAAGTTCAGATGGTTTATGATTCAAGAGACCGTTTAATATTAGTACAAGATGGAAATTTAAAGGGGAAAGGAAAGTGGCTGGTGACTTTGTACGATGGACAGAACAGGCCGGTACAAACTGGATTATGGAACAGTAGTTTAACGGGAGTACAACATCGGAGCGCAGGGGCATCATTAATAGGATATCCATTTACAGTTTCAAATATTCCAGGGAGTGGTTTTGAGTTACTGACTGAAACGTACTACGATACCTATTCCAACCTTCCATCAGGCTTTCAATCTTATGATAATAGTTATAGTGGTATGTTGTTGACTCCAAGCGGCAGTTTTCCCTTTGCTCAAGGATATACGGCTTTGCCAATTGCTAGAGGTTACCAAACAGGTGCTAGAGTAAAAGTGCTAGGTAGTACCAATCAGTACTTATATATAGCCAGTTTTTATGATGATAAAGGCAGAGTTGTTCAAACTAAAGCACAGAATATAACCGGAGGTACCGATATAGTGACCACACAGTACAGCTATACGGGTCAAGTTTTAGTTGTAGTCAATAGGCAACAACAGGTTAGTTCGAGCAATCCACAAATTCACACCGTTGTTTCAAAAATGGAGTATGATGCTTCCGGGCGACTGTTGTTAGTTAAGAAGTCTGTAAGTAGCACGATTAACGGAGTATCCGTGACAAAAGCGGAGCAATTAATATCCAATCAACAGTATAACACTATTGGTCAGTTAAGGTCGAAGAAATTGGCACCATCTTATAAAACTAATGGACTTGAAAATTTGGTTTATGACTACAATATTAGAGGTTGGATTGTTGGAATGAATCGAGACTACTTACGAGATCAAGGAGCTGTTGGATATCAAGATCGTTTCTTCGGATTTGAATTACGATACAATGAGGATTTTACTACCTCAGGTGCCACAAGTGGATCCCCGAATCAATATAACGGAAACATAAGTGGTGGCTTGTGGAAAACAAAAGGCGATATGGTGCGCCGAAAATTTGACTTCGAGTACGATCAGATGAATCGACTAGCAAAAGCAAATTATCTACAAAACAGTACAGTAGCGAGCGGCGGATCTTGGAATAATACTGAGATGAACTTTAGTGTACATGGATTTGATGCTGATAACAACTGGGGAATAAAATATGATGCGAATGGAAATATTTTACAGATGATTTCCCATGGATTCAAATTAGGTGATCCAACCGGTTACATAGATGCGCTGCGCTATACTTATAATACAAATAGCAATAAGTTGGAATATGTGGGAGACGATTATTCAGACCCCAATACAAAGCTCGGAGATTTCAAAGATGGTACAAATGCTCCTGGGTCCGATGATTATGCATATGACGTGAATGGAAACATGACAATTGACAATAATAAAGCAATTGATTCGATACAATATAATCATTTGAATCTACCTGCGTATATGCATATAAAAGGAAAAGGAACTATTTTTTATACTTATGATGCCCTGGGTAATAAGCTAAAAAAGACTGTGTTGGATAGCACTGCTTCACAAAAGACAACTAGCACAGTTTATATGGCTGGCTTTGTATATGAAGATGAGAAGCTTCAATTTTTTGGTCATGAAGAAGGTAGGGTACGTTATAAAGCAGCAGTAGGAAGCACTTCAGCCAGTTTTCAGTTCGATTATTTCTTAAAAGACCACCTCGGTAACGTACGTATGGTACTTACAGAAGAAAGTCAACAAGATGTTTATCCGGCGTTGACATTTGAAGGTACTTGGACGGACACGACCACCGCAGTAGCTATT
>NZ_JBOBEW010000024.1:0-2583 GCF_050589245.1 Endoryza foliicola
AATAGCTACTGCGGTGGTCGTGTCCGTCCAAGTACCTTCAAATGTCAACGCCGGATAAACATCTTGTTGACTTTCTTCTGTAAGTACCATACGTACGTTACCGAGGTGGTCTTTTAAGAAATAATTGAATTAGAAACAGTAGGAAGAGATATAAAGAAGGAAGTAGGGGCTAGCTTTGCGGAGCAAAAGCAGTCGTGTATGCGATAGCCGTTGCGGGAAGGGACAGGGGGAATGCAGGATGTTCTTAAAGATACTGCCATGCTTGAACGGCTCTTTAACATTTCTATATTGTCTGATAAAGACAAGAAAAATATTTTGCAAGCTCTCGATGGTTTTATTAAATCTGCAAAACTGCATGCACTTTAAAACAAAAGCCACTCACCGGCTCTGTCGTTATTCTTTATATCTACCTAGGAACGGGTTGTTTTTCCTCGCCACCTGAAGTTTCAAAAACCCTCTATTCAACGAAAAAACACCCGCGCCGGCACCTAAACTATTCAACATCATCCTTGCTCAAGCTAAGCCAACTGAAGATATTAAACAACTACTATATTTGGACTCCCTACTTCAAACAAAGTCCACTAAGGTTTAAAGCCGTGTAAATATCAAGGATAGAATCGGGTTCAAATATTATAGGAGCTCCGTAATACATGATACCTCCGAGATGGGGTATTGCGTGTCGAGAAACCTTATGACTATCAACCGTTTTTTGAACTAGATTGTTTAACAGCAATGGATAGGATTTGCCGACTAAGAGACGCTCGCAGTTTTCTTCGCTTTTTGTGGAAACGATCTTGTAAACTGAACTATCTTTCCTTGCATAAATAACAAATACGTTACCTATTGAGTCGATTTTTGCAATTTTATAAAACTGCTTAATATTTTGACGCTGCAATGTAATCGGTTCGCCATAAGACCGACTTCTGGTTTTGCAAAAAGGAAAACATAAAATGATAATTAAAATTATCGCGTAATTAAAATTTAAATATCCCATAGCTGATTTCATCTCCATTTGATTTTATGAATTTCGGTCATATTATTGTTAGCTCCAACAGCGAAGTAACGGTATCCTGCAATTAGCCCTGGAAACATACCTGTTATATTTGCTCCAGTTCGATCAATCGGTTGCTCAATAATTGTTCCAGGTTGAGTGACAGCCGCTCCGTGCGCTGCTAGATACACCGGGTCTTGTGGATCGGTAGTAGGAGCAAGCGACTTGTTTTGAGCTTGAGCGATTAAAGCCCCTTGATATGCTTCTGTCACTTCATGTAACATAAATTTTCCCGGAGTCTGGAAATGAGTATCTGCCTTCCCCAAAACAGTTGGGTTAACTTCTTGAACGGCGTTTACTATCGGCACAGTTTGCCCTGAAGGATTAGTTGTGGTATTTTGGGTGACAGTACTACCCATCATCGCTCCGCCAACTAATAACAGATTATTAGAAGTATATGAGGCATTTCGATCTGCTCTCACCTCTATTTGTATACTATGGTCATCAATTGCTGCAACTAATTGTTTTGCGTCATTACTTAGAGTTACATTATTCCCAGATGCATCTTTATTAATCGAGTATGATACGTTTCCATTATTATCTCTACTTAGAGTAAGTTGACCTTGGACAGATGCTTGAAGTTGATCAAAAGCATCTTGAGTACTAATCGCCTTGCCACTGATCTTTACATCAGTAACTCCCATCCCATCCGGATCGATAAACCTGATTGGATTGTTAACCGCATAATTATAAGGTGACCATCTACGGTATTGTTCACTCAGAGGATCTATATGATTCCACCTACCGATCTGTTGATCATACATCCTCGCCCCATAGTCCAACCACTCCAACCCAGCACCATCACTAAACTCCTGTCGTTGTTCTTCTTTGCCATTATATTTCAGCCTGTTCGTTGGCGCTCCGAAAGAAACAGATTTTGAAGAAACTGCAGCCATCGTTAACCCAAAAGGATAGTAGTGAGTTTCTTCAACTATTGGTCCACGTGAGTGAATGATCTGCAAATTATCAAAGAACACATTTATATTCGATTCGTTACTACAATATACATAAATGTACCCATTTTTCGGAACTACAATGGATGGAATAGTACTGCTATTGTGATTTTTAACAGTTCCGCTACTACCTACCCGGTCGTAGCCACCACCTGTGTAATTAAAGCGTTCGTCAAATAAGATCCAGTTGATGAAGGCTTTGGGAGTACTAGAAGTTTGAGCGGGCTGGGTTCCCAATAGACTGGTAATGCCTGAGGTTAACTGAGTAATACTGTTCAATGCCGTTCCACTCACGCCTTTACTGCTCATGGCATTGGTACTCGCAAATGAAGTGAGGAGCGCCAAAGTTGTTGGAGCAGTAGTTGTACCCGATATTGTTCCGCCATTTAAATTATAGTAGGATTTTCCATATATGTTGATGGTATCACCTGCCATTACCTTCAAAGCAATGGTGAGTCCTGTTTTGTTGACAGAACCGTTCATTTGGTATACTTTGGCACTATTGGCAGTAGTATTGCTTTTCGGGTTGTTGTTGAAAGGGGGATTGCCGTTATTGTTTTGATAGGCAGTAATACCCGT
>NZ_JBOBEW010000025.1:0-2000 GCF_050589245.1 Endoryza foliicola
CTCTTGCCGGACGTCCAAAAGCTTATTTGAACTGGATACTGGTTGACGAGCAGTTCAAGTTTGTAAGTGGCAATCCGGATATTGTAGGAGCGAATGAAACCTTCAAGGTTCACCAGTTTACAGATATGCCGGTGAGCAAGAATGGCTATTTGTACGTATATGTAAGCAATGAAACACCAAATATTGACGTATATTTTGACAATTTACAAGTAACTCTGACCAAGGGTCAAATACTAGAAGAGACGCATTATTATCCTTTTGGATTGATGATGAGTGGAATTAGTTATAGATCTGCATGGGGGTTAGAAAATAGATTCAAGTTTAATGAGGGTACTGAAAGAAACTCTGATTTGGATTTAAACTTGGACGAAACTGAATTTAGAGGTTATGATGCGCAAATTGGACGATTTTTACAAATCGACGAATTGTCTAATTTTAACAGTGATCATTCGCCATACGTTTATGCAAACAACAATCCTATTTCTTTAAATGATCCATCCGGTTTAACAACTGAGGATGCTATAACTTCAAATACAATTGTTATTGTACCTAAGCCAAAACCAAAGTACAAAACACTTCCGGAAGTTGTTGTCGTTGGTCATAGAAAAAAAAGTAGTTCAGTAGGTCAACCTGGTTTTTTTGAAAGTTTTATACCCGTATGGGGTCCAGGTAGAGCAGCCGTTGATGATTTTCAAAATGGAAGATGGGGCTGGGGAGTTTTTAATTCTGCAATGGCCGTGCTTGATGTTTTTACAATAGGGGGGGCAAGTACTCTAGTAAAAGGTGGTATTAAGAAATTAGTACGTAGTGGTGCAAAAGAAGTCGCAGAAGAGGCAGCCGAGGAGGCGGCTGAAGAAATAGTTACTACAACAACACGAAGGATTTTATTAAACGAAAGTATAAATGTCACGGAAGACGGATTTATTCATGTGATGCAGCGACATTATCCTCGTTCTGGAATGTTTTTGAAGAAAAGTAAATTTAGTATAAGTGTAAGGGAAATAGTAACTTTAATCAAGAATTCTGCCCAAGTTCCAAAAGTATTGCAGCGCGGTGGTAATTATCAAAGAATAGTTGATGCTGGAAGGATAATAGGAGTAGACGCAATAACCGGACAAGCAACTTCAAAATTTACAATAATAACAAATAAAGCTGGAGATTTAATAACAGCTTTTCCTGGTCTCCCTGGTAGATAATAATTGACATGGCTTTAGATATTTTAGTTAACGATTTACATGATGATATTGAAAAATCAATCTCACTATACTTGGATGAGTATGATAAGATAATGGAGTGTATTGAGAATACAAATGATTTTAAACTTATTCGAAGTGCCTTATCAGATTATTATGGTGAGCATGAGATTTATATAGATGATCTTGAAGATCTTTACAAAGAGACTTTGAAATTAAAGGAAGAATTTGGATCATCTCATTTGAATGAAGTTGTGAGGTTCATTGATGACTTTTTAGGCATTATAGGCTACGCAGTAAAATTTCGAAGAACAATTAAATTTATTGGTGATTAGTATTATTCTATATTTGCGTATTTATAAGAAGTTGTCCCCAATAAAATGAGTCTTGCTGTCGTCAGGTCATACAAAAGTCTAGTCTTAAAAATTGAATTCGCAAGCAGCAAATGGAATGTAGTGCGAATTAATTGGAATGATCTTTTTTGAGATTTATACTTACCCATTTGTCTATTAAGTGGTCGGCGTCTCTTTTTTTTAATGGTAGATACATGAATTGAATTTATCAACGACATTAAAGCAATTCTACTTAAATCTATTCTAGTCCTAATACATACGCTGCTAAAACCAGTGGAAGTGGTAATAAATTAGGTCCGGCCATCATTTTAAAGGTAATGGCAGGGGATAAGTTTAATGTAAGAGTAAGTAGTTGGTACAAAACAGGGGGAGCCAGTCCACAAACACCCACGAGTGCCTTAAGTGACTTAGTAAGCGCATTAACCAACTCTTTTGCTTCGATGGCCTCGTCTAA
>NZ_JBOBEW010000026.1:0-1939 GCF_050589245.1 Endoryza foliicola
CTTTGAGTTAGAAGCAGCCCTCCGTTCGGGATGTTGATGCCCAACCGCTCTTATACCGCCGGAAGCCAGTTTAGATATGGGTTTAATGGGAAGGAAAATGATAATGATGTTAAAGGAACCGGAAACCAACAAGACTACGGCATGCGGATTTATGATCCGAGAATTGGGAAGTTTTTGAGTGTGGATCCATTGACAAAAAAATTTAGCCATTACTCTCCTTACACATTTGCTGCGAATAGTCCAGTTGACTTGATTGATCTTATTGGAAACGAACCAGTTAAGCCATTGACATGGGCAAAGAAAATTTGGTATTCTTTAATGGGTCAAGACTACTTAATACGCTTAAATGAGTTTGCGGTAACGAATAAAATTGATGAATCGAATATCTTCTATTATAACTATGAAAATAGGAGTTTCGCAATAATTATTGATACGAGAATTGACCCTTACTCGAAAGAGCCTGTAGAAAAAAAACATGTATTCAGAGAGAACTATATACGTTCAGGAACAATTTCAAGTTTGAGTCCGAGGAATGACAGCTACTATGCTGAAATTGATAACTACTTTGATGATGAAGGCAGACCAATACCTACGGAAGATGATCAAAGTGAAATGACAATTGTTTGGGGAGGAGGGCCTGGAAGACTTAAAAATGCAAGTACTTTAGTTAGTGGAGTAGCGTTGATGGGAAAATCAGGCAGTAAGATTTGGACAGTTTATACATTTTTAACAAATGTGCCTAAAAGTGGTAAATATTTTGGAATTACTATAGATTACGCCAGAAGAATGGCGCAGCATGGTGCTCGAATTATAGGGAATCCGAGTAAGCTAGTAGAAAATATCCCAAATAAAATGACGGCAAAAGGTATTGAACAATTATTTATTGAGTGGGGAAGAAAAAAAGGAATAATTACTCAGCAGATAAATAGTATTAGCAAAAATAATACTCAGTACGATAAGGCATTAAAACTAGCTGAAGATTTTCTGAAGAAAAATTATGGAAATAAATTTGATTTTCTGTTTTCAAAATAATGGCAATGAAAAGAATTAAAAATGGTGACATCATTGAAATTTCGCTTGAAAATTCATTTGGGTTTGCCTATGCAAAATACTTGAAGGCAAACTTAGTATGGAAAGGACTTAATCTCCCTGATATACTTAGAGTTTTCTTATACACTAGCAAAATGCCGTTAACAAACACTTCAGTAATAAATGAAGAACTACTTCTTTTTGCCCCGATCTCTATATCAGGGTCTATATATAAACAACAATGGAGACACCGAATAGTTGGCAACAGCGAGATTCGAATACAAGATTATTTTTTACCCTTTGTCAAGAGTAAATGGCCCCCTTTGGATCCGGATACTAACCAATGGGTTTACTTTGAAAACTTAGGAGATACAAGCACTTTGAAAGAAGCCTCGTATGAACAGGTTAGACATTTGGAGTTTTCAAGGCAACTAGCATTGCAAAATCTGCCATTTAAAATAACTCTTGAGTTGATGAAACTTGAAGATTATAATATTGAAACACTTAAAAATAATTTGAGTTGGATAGAGAAAGCTGAATTTGACTGTTCTTATGATTTACCGCCATATTCAAAATTACCAGATGAAATAAAGGGTAGAGTGGCAAGTATTTAAACTAAAAGCACTCAGATGGCTTGTTGATTTATTAACAGATTTGAAAAGTATTTTATTGTGAAATTTATTTATTCATAAAATATTAAATTTCAATTTTATCTCTTTGTTATCTTTGAACCCTTAAAGAATTAGATTGTTTTTAACAAGTCTGTTTTTAAAGCTTAGATATCACATCATTATGGCTTGTTTGATCTCAGAATATGAAAATACCTTCTCGATTATTTACTACATCAAATTCTATTGCAATTATTGATACATATCAGAGAGGAAAAAATCAGATGAAAAGGTTCAATAGA
>NZ_JBOBEW010000027.1:0-1551 GCF_050589245.1 Endoryza foliicola
CGAATCGGGAACCTTCACTTTATTATACTCAGACCTGCATTCTTCAAAAAATCAAGTATCCAACTGGTGGATATACTACGTTTGAATACGAGTTGAATGAGGGTAAAGATCAAAATACAAATATTATAAAGCCGGTTGGTGGTTTGCGGGTAAAACAAATTGTTGATTATTCCTTCAATAATACTAAAGCAACACAGAAAAATTATATATATAAATTAGATGATGGAACAACTTCCGGGCAAGCCTATTTCCCTTATTATCTTTCTAACACTGTATACTATTTTTATGCATACCCTATTTTAAATCCTCCTTACGATTGGACGGACTATAGAATTGAGTATACAACTGTTGCAGCGTCATCGGTAGCTGGTTTGGGTTCAATTCAAGGTAGTCATATTGGATATGGCCAGGTGACTGAATTCTCTTCCGACGTAATAAATGGCGAGCCTCTTGGAAAAACAGTCTACAATTATAATATTGCAACTTTAAATGCGATTGATGACAATGTAGCGAATGGTGATTTGCTTAAGCAAAGTGTTTACAATAATTCCGGAAAATTATTGTACGAACAATCTAGTAGCTACGAGTACACCAATTTGGGTGGTATTACATCATACAAAGTATCTTCTGCAGCAGTTCAAGATAACAAGACACAGCTTTGTAAATATATTGAAAACGGAAACACTTTTTATCAATTCAAACATCTTGAACTGGCGAATCCATCTTGTCTACAAAGCACGATCATTAAAAACAAGCTCTACTACTCGGGCTCTGTAGTTAGCTATCAAGGGAAAAAGTTATTAGCTGTTACAGAGAAAAAGTTTGATCAGATTTCGAACTCTTATTTAACTAGTNACAAAGCACGATCATTAAAAACAAGCTCTACTACTCGGGCTCTGTAGTTAGCTATCAAGGGAAAAAGTTATTAGCTGTTACAGAGAAAAAGTTTGATCAGATTTCGAACTCTTATTTAACTAGTTCAAAAACAATGTCTTATGATAATGCGGCGCATAATTTGCCCACTAAACTAGTTCAGATTAGTTCAAATAATGAGCAGGTGGTTACTGAAACGAAATATCCACTTGACTACACGATTCCGGCGACAGGACTAGATAATCCCTCTGCAGCCATTAAAAATTTACAAAACTTGAATATTGTCGGTGCTGAGATTGAGTCAGTTCAATATCGGCAGAACTCGGACGGGTCAAATAGAAGATACATTGCTGCTAATCTAACCATCTATGAATCAGTACTGCCTGTCCCAAAGTCTTTTTATCGTCTTCAAACAACTACGCCGGTTTCGTTTTTTACGATGTCCTCTTCCAATGGTACGTTTAGTTATAATAGCAATTATGGCTTGTTGGGAGGTTTTCGCTATGATCCTTTTGGGAATTTGGGTGAACAGTCGAAAGCAAACGACATGATTAAGTCCTATGTATGGGATTACGGGTATTCCCTTCCGACTGCTGAAGTAATGAACGCCGAACTTGAATCTATTGCATATACAAGTTTTGAAACAACTGGGTCAGGGAATTTCAATGTAACTGGAAG
>NZ_JBOBEW010000028.1:0-1539 GCF_050589245.1 Endoryza foliicola
CGAATCGGGAACCTTCACTTTATTATACTCAGACCTGCATTCTTCAAAAAATCAAGTATCCAACTGGTGGATATACTACGTTTGAATACGAGTTGAATGAGGGTAAAGATCAAAATACAAATATTGTAAAGCCGGTTGGTGGTTTGCGAGTAAAACAAATTGTTGATTATTCCTTCAATAGTACTAAGGCAACACAGAAAAATTATATATATAAATTAGATGATGGAACAACTTCCGGTCAAGCGTATTTCCCTTATTATCTTTCTAACACTGTATACTATTTTTATGCATACCCTATTTTAAATCCTCCATATGATTGGACGGACTATAGAATTGAGTATACAACTGTTGCAGCGTCATCGGTAGCTGGTTTGGGTTCAATTCAAGGTAGTCATATTGGATATGGCCAGGTGACTGAATTCTCTTCCGACGTAATAAATGGGGAGCCTCTTGGAAAAACAGTCTACAATTATAATATTGCAACTTTAAATGCGATTGATGACAATGTAGCGAACGGTGATTTGCTTAAGCAAAGTGTTTACAATAATTCCGGAAAATTATTGTACGAACAATCTAGTAACTACGAGTACACCAATTTGGGTGGTATTACATCATACAAAGTATCTTCTGCAGCAGTTCAAGATAACAAGACACAGCTTTGTAAATATATTGAAAACGGAAACACTTTTTATCAATTCAAACATCTTGAACTGGCGAATCCATCTTGTCTGCAAAGCACGATCATTAAAAACAAGCTATACTACTCGGGCTCTGTAGTTAGCTATCAAGGGAAAAAGTTATTAGCTGTTATAGAGAAAAAGTTTGATCAGGTTTCGAACTCCNGCAAAGCACGATCATTAAAAACAAGCTATACTACTCGGGCTCTGTAGTTAGCTATCAAGGGAAAAAGTTATTAGCTGTTATAGAGAAAAAGTTTGATCAGGTTTCGAACTCCTATTTGACTAGTTCAAAAACAATGTCTTATGATAATGCGGCGCATAATTTGCCCACTAAACTAGTTCAGATTAGTTCAAATAATGAGCAGGTGGTTACCGAAACGAAGTATCCTCTTGATTACACGATTCCGCCGACAGGACTAGATAATCCTTCTGCGGCGATTAAAAACTTACAAAACTTGAATATTATAGGTGCCGAGATTGAGTCAGTTCAATATCGTCAGAATCCGGATGGGTCAAATAGAAGATACATTGCTGCTAATCTAACCATCTATGAATCAGTATTGCCTGTTCCTAAGACCTTTTATCGTCTTCAAACAACTACGCCTGTTTCGTCTTTTACGATGTCCTCTTCCAATGGTACGTTTAGTTATAATAGCAATTATGGCTTGTTGGGAGGTTTTCGCTACGATCCTTTTGGGAATTTGGGTGAACAGGCGAAAGCAAACGACATGATAAAGTCCTATGTATGGGATTACGGGTATTCCCTTCCGACTGCTGAAGTAATGAACGCCGAACTTGAATCTATTGCATATACAAGTTTTGAAACAACTGGGTCAGGGAATTTCAATGTAACTGGAAG
>NZ_JBOBEW010000029.1:0-1382 GCF_050589245.1 Endoryza foliicola
AGATTCTGTGTTAAAAACCAATTGATTTTTATTATTTATTTTTACGCTTTAGGCGGCTTATGCCAGCCTGTTTAGTGGGGTAATCTTTATGGATTACCCCCTAACTTTTTATAATAGTCCTTGTCGTAAGCTGTACCGGTCTTAAAAACGGTATAACTCATTTCCAAGAGCTTTCGCTGGATCGCTACCGCTGCCTTCATTTTTACACCATGTTTTCCTACAAGTCGCGCATACACTGCTTTGTACCGCTCATCGTGACGGATGGCCGTCAAGGCAGGCATGTACAAGGCACTTCGCAACTTTTTATTCCCTCGTTTGGAGATTCGAGGCTTGCCCTTTACCGATGTGCCCGATTGCTTCTCTCGTATATCGAGGCCCGCATAACTCGTTAACTGGCGCTTGTTTTTAATCAACGCAAAACAATTTGTTTCGGCTATGATGGTTGCAGCAGTAATCGTACTGATTCCTGGGATGCTGCAGATCAGCTTTATAATTGACGCTAGCTCCGGATCTTCCTTGATAAGCTTTTGCAACGACTCGGTAATCTCTTTGTCTTGCTTGGTTAATAAAGCGATGCGTTTGTTGGTTCTCGCAATGCTTTCCTTGTTCGGCCAACCACTGCTCTGTTCCGCATGCAATTGATTCTTCAAGACCGTACGCTCATCCAGCAACTGACTTCTTTCCCGCGTCAACTGACGCATCTGAAGGTAGATAGCAGCCGGGCGTACCCATTTCTCCAACTGACGTTCCAAGCTGAACAAAGCGATCGCCTCCGAAGACGTTTTGTCCGTTACTGTTTTGATGTCCAGCGTGCGCGCATAGTTGCTGATCTTGTTCGGAAGAACAATGCTCAACGCTTTTTTGTGGCCATCTAAAAAGAACGCTAGTGCTTCATGGTACACTCCCGTAGCTTCCATTACATACTGAACAGCCACTTCCTTGATCATTGATTTGGTGACCCATTTTACCAGTTCTGTAAAGCCTTTTTTGTTGTTCCCAAACGTCTTATGGGCAAACAACTCTTTACTAAGATCTTCGTTCAACCGACCTAAACATACAACCAACTCTTCTTGAGCCACATCAATGGCTACCACTTGTTTGATGATTTTTTTCATGTCAATATAGTTTTACTATAAAGCGAAAAATCTCCCTTCGTTTTGTCTCCTGGTTGGATATTCTGGATCGAGCGCATGCGCTCCTCCTTACATTCTGTTCAAACTCGAAGAGATCAAAAGAGTGAGGCCATTTCTCAGCGAGAACATACTTCTAGAGTTGTTTAGGCGCAATCAGCTCTCACTCTTTTTCACTTTATTCATCAAAACTAATTGGTATTCACTGTCTCGTAAAATCACCTATATTTTACCTCTTTGCAAACATAGGAG
>NZ_JBOBEW010000003.1:0-607370 GCF_050589245.1 Endoryza foliicola
TAGTTTGAGTAAACGTATTTAGACTATTCAAACTATAGGATTTAACACTCTGCAAAAGTCTTTCATCAGGGAAACTACCTGGACTTAGATCTTGTCTAGTGTTTGCAACGCTTACAATATCGATATATCCAACGATAGCGTTATTCTTCTTCAATGAAATCTTTTGAAGATACTTTCTTGATACGCTAACCGCAGGAGACAAGGAGAATACAGAGCTGGGGGAAACTGAACCTGAGGTTCCAATTTTAATGCCCGTAGTCACTGCTCCGCTACCTAAATAAGATTGAAACAAAGTATGATTCTGGCTAGTTGTGTAATAAGTAAACTCAATTGTTTCTTTGCCATCAGGCGAGGTCATTTTCGTTAAATACCAACTGCTTGGATAGGAATAAGTCATCGGCTGTTGTACGGATGTAGTAGCGTCGTCCAATGTCATTGTAGAAACTTCTACTTCTCCAAACTCGTAGACCACCCCTTGTTCATCTGTTATTACAAACTTATTCAAATTGGAGGTATTCCAATTAGCTGTGATCGAATGACTAATCTGTATATTGTCCTTTTCCTTTTTAAATACTGATAAATCGGGCTTAATATAAAACTTGCCACTCTTGCCATTCATATTGAAATAGAAAACATCGGGCTGCACCTCTTTCAAACCTTTCTGAATAGAATCCATGAAATTATAGTTCGCGAAGAGATTATCTGTAGAAGGCAAATTCCAAGAATTATTTCCGGTGTAATAATTACCAATTAAATCCGGATTCCCCATGACACTCCGCGTAACAACACCGCCTGCTGAAAACGTCCAGCCCGCACCTGCCCATGTAGGAATATCTTGCGGTTTGAACCCAGAAGCACTGTACGAGAGACTTACTCCTACGCTCAACGATGCACCTTTCAAATCATCTAATGGAACGCTTATTCTCGGAGTACCCGTAAATAAACTTACAGGCACATTACCAAACTGCCCAAGCGAAGCGGCTTCAGGAGCAGGGGGCACTACCCGCTTCGCTTTAAACTCCATTTTTGAAACCGCTAATGCGTGATCCGCATCAGACCATGTGTTGGATTGTGCGAAAAGCTGTCCGCTTAGCAATAGTGCCGCAATAAATTGAACTAGTTTAAACATGATCTATATTCTTTAAAATAAACGCTTCTTACCAAAATGAGCGACAAAGTAACCACCAAGTACTCCCTTATACGCTTGTATCAAAAGGAATACCCTACCCGAAACAAAATTGGCTGCGTTTCGGGAACGTGTTGTCTGTATAAAAAATCAAATAACAATTTAAAATCTGTCTTCATTTTCTTCTTTACAGCGATCTTCTTCGATAACCCCAATAACCCACTTTGTTGCCAGTAGTCCGTCTGCTTTAAAAGACTAATGTTTTCAATTCGCTGTCTATAATTTTGCTCATAACCTCCCGACAAATAAAAAGATCCTTTCAACCTCCAGTCAATGTAGGAGCGTAGTCCTAAACCTTCATGTGTTATCTTAATGTTTCGAATGTCTTTACCCCAGCCCAACTTGTAACTGGCACCAAGTCCAATAACACTTCGATCGTTTAATTTAAATCCAAGTCCTAGTCCTATATCTGAAGTGGTAGGCCAAAAAGGAGTGTTCCTCGTTGATTGAATATTAGCATTATATTCAAGTCTTTTTGCAAAGGGCTTTCGGCGCATCGAATTCGGCCTAAAATCGGGCACTTCCATTTCAGAGTTGCCAGAGGACAATTGACTCAGCTTTTGTTTCAATTGCTTCAACTCTTGCTGCGCCTGTGTAATCTGTTGCTGAAGGGCGTTTATTTGAGCGGTGCTGACACCTTGTAATTGGCCCTGGATCCCTTGCTGCACCATTGCAGTGGTTTGCAGGCCTACTAATCCGGCGGCAGTACCGATATTTCCATTATTAGGGAATAAAGAAGCTAGCTCAGAATGCTTAGAAAAAAACTCCGAAAACATAGGTACTTTTCGAATCACCTTTAAAACCAACTCTTGTTGCTTCAACGGATCGTTCAATACTTGCTTGTAGTCCGCTAACATTTGACCATAATAATAATAGTCCTTATTTAGCTTCTTTAGCTGTCGATTTAATCCAAACTTTGTCGAGTACTGTTTCAGTTGATTTCGTTGCTGCCTCAGAAATGCACTAACAGACCCAGCATCTTTATAAGATTGTTTTAGTGATGAAATGCTCTTAATTCCATTAGAAATGCAAGCTAACTTTTCATTAGAAGAAATATCAAAACTCTTTGTAATGCAGGCAAGACCCGTTTCAAGGCTGTCGAGTTTTGGCAAGTAATTGTCGAGTCCGAGTGTTTCGAGCCTTCCAGAGCGGAGTCTACTCTTCACTGCAGCATACTTCTCCTTGGATTCTTGGAGCAGCGAATTTCCAAGAATAGAGTCTTTCAAAGCAATCTTACGCAGTGCCTTTTTTTCTATTCTTTCAAACTTGTCTAATTGCTTTAGTGATTTCTTTTGAAGCTTCAATGCTAGCTTATCGGCTTTAGAGGAAAGCTTATCAATGGCTTTGTCGGAGAGACTTGCCAGTGTTGAATCAATCTTTACCACTTGGGCAATAGACACCTGACTCAACAGCACCATGCATACAATCGTAAGCAAATGCCTGATTCGCATAAGAAGCTAGTAAAAGGTTTAAGTTTAATATATAACGTTACCGTTATAACTCAAATATACAAACGAGACTAATACAAAAATCAACTAAATAATTTATTAACACTTACTAATGGTTAACACTTACGCCCGCAAAGACCAATTTGTCTCATGCTTTTAAACACAAAACAAGATCAATTTAAATCAGATTTCCGATTAACAGAAAAAGGGGGTGTATAGAATGCGCCAAATCATTCTTTAAATTTCACTGAAAACTTAGGTAGGTTTAACTAAAGAAAAATCTATACTTCAAGTCCATAAACGAACTTCTGCACCTAATCTCACTCATCATTCTAATTCTAGCATGGAAGTTGTTTAGTTTTTAGCTATTCAGTTCTTTAGTTAGCACCAAATAAAACTCAACGTGATATATTTGATTCGGCTGCTCGTTTTTGAAATCAAGTATCATTTTGAGGCAAACTATATCTCAAAATTAAAAATCTAAACAGCTCTTCTTCGATTCTATCAACCCATCTCACTCACATTAAGATAAAATATAATGTTTCGAATTCTCTTTATTAGTAGAGCTTACAAGCCAGAAATTGATCAATAATCTTCCGACCTTTTTTATTTAAAACTCTACCCTTTCTAAGGACAATATCTCAATTAAAAAGTAGACCTAAAAAGATTCTTGCATTTCAGTTTCCTTACTTGTAAGCACTCGCGCTAATGAATAATAACTTCAATGATTTTCAGCAGTCCTAAACTGGCAGCTCATTAACCGCAGTCTTGACACGTGTGGCACAGTAAGTGAATAAATTCGGAAAAATATTTATTCACATTGTCTTTCTATAATATTTTTAAACTTTAATTCATTATTTAAAATAGATATAATATTATTAATAGCTACTAACTCCCTATTATTTAAATCATAAGTTAAGAGTTTGTCTTCTGGATTGCTGTAAGAATATCTTCGATTTCTTTTAGGAGTAAATAATTCTACACGATAACTTATTCCATCAGCTACAACAACAATATTGCCTGTAGATGATTTCCAGTTACTAAATACTTTGCTCTCCGTAGGAAGTGATAAAATATGGCTCTTGTTTAAGCTGTCCCATCTTTTAATCCAGTCTTCGCTAAGTGAAAAACTATCTTTCTTGAATCGATAAAAATGTACCCAGTCATTTGTACAAAAATAAAATCCTTTGACATTCCAGCACCCATTATTATTATGGTTAAATACAAAAAGGGCCTGAGCCTCGCCAATATATTCAGTAACCCAAAAACGCATTTCGAAATCATTTTGGCTAAAATCAGGCTTTGATATACCAGCATATCGAAGTAAACTATCACTGTAATTCTTAAAATCTTTATCACTAGTTATTCTAAACTGTCCGTATTGATATTGATAACAGAAAGAAAATATAACCAAAATAACTATTCTTAGCATTATTCTTCTATTGATTGGTTAGCAATCTTAAGGCGTCCATCAAAATATTTGCACCTTTATAAACTTTGGTTTCAACGTTTCCCTGATATCTGTTTATAAAGCCTACATGATTTATTGAGGGTCCAAGTGTAAACCATGGGACTCTTGTACTAGAAACATTCTGAACATCACATTTTCCTAAATCTTCATCAACGCCTCTTGATGAAGATCCTGACAACCCTTTATCATCCTTATGGGTGTGTGCTGTAGCAACAAGGATGTTGCCATTTTGGTCAAACATTGTACCTTCACTGTTTGTTTTGAGTCCAAAATTTATTTTGTCTTTTTCACCAGTTACTTTGTCACCAAACTTCAGTTCGGCACTACTTAGTTTTCCTTTCTCATTGTGATTAAGCTGTATAACTATCGTTTGTCCATGCTCTTTTTTATCTCCTTGTGCATCTGATTTCATTGTAGTTACAGCTGCAGTCTGATCGGCTTGCTCCTGCACTTCCAAAGGCACAAAGTTATCATTACTTTTGACAGCCTGTTCATTAGCCGAAGTTGTTTTTTCTCCTTTTAAAGTCTTTTGAATTTTATTTGCCTCTTTATCAGTGGTCTCGGTAATTTTGACAGCATCCCCATTTCCGTCACTACCCAAATATCTCAAACCACTTTCAGTTACTGCATAGTAATGGTCCGTTGGACTCATTCCATCAGGGTCGATAAATCGTATCGGATTATCAAAAGCAAAATTGTAGGGAGAATGTCTGCGCATTTGGTCAGCTAGTGGGTCAATTACATGCCATCTTCCTATCTGCTGATCGTACATTCTCGCTCCATAATCATACAACTCCAATCCACTCCCATCACTGAACTCTTTCTCTTGTTTTTCTTTGCCGTTATACTCGTATTTATTATCCAACTTATTCGCTGCTTTCGATGAAATCCCAGCCATCGTTAGTCCAAACAGATAATAATGCGTTTCCTCAGTAATTGCCCCACTATAATGCTTCACACTCATATTATCAAAGAACACGTCCCATCCGGGTGTTTCGTTGTTTACATAAATATACAAATATCCATTCTTTGTTATTGGAATTCCCGTGTACGCTAATGTATTTAACACATTGCTGGCATAATTTCCAACAGCAAGAGCACCACTTTGAGGGTAACTACTTACATACTGGAACTGTTCATCCAATAATATCCAATTCAGATGGGCACGGGGTTTATTGACAACTGTGGGATTGTTACCACTTATAAAGCTATTCAAAGCGCCTAAAAGAGGGCTCGTACTCGTGTTATTGAGTTGATCCAGAGTGCCTTTTGACCCACCGGTGAGGCCAAAAGCGCCACTTGCCAGTGCATTCAAAATATCATTCACGGAATTATTCGTAGCCGTATACGTTTGATCCTTGTAAAATGCTTTAACAGCTACATCTATCACATCACCACTCATGACCTTCAAAACAATTGCTGCTCCTACTTTTGGCCCGCTTCCGTTCAATCGCATCAGTGAATCATTGGGATTGGTGATGCCATCCACCGGATAACCAGATTAAAAAATAAAAAAAAATATACATTACAAAAGAAAATCACTTTTTTTTGACTTTAGGACATAGGTAGCTGTTTTAGTGAATTACCGGTAGACTAATAGGTATAAATACGGTCATACTACACCATTTAAAAAGAAGACTTCGTTCACTATTTAAATATTATTTTTGGAATGATCTAGTATCAAATAGTTAGTCTGATTTAACAAAGAACAAGATTACTGCATATAATATCAATACACCATACCCTATAATGAGTTTAATTGGTCTAAATACTCACATCAACAAACACATCAGAAAGCCTGGCACAAAGAAAAGAGAAGCTTATGAGGCCAAACTGAGTTTAGACCTTTTTAGAGCAGCCATTAAAAAAGCAAGAATTCAAAAAAATCTCATTCAAACACAATTGGGAGAATTGGTAGGTGTACAAAAAGCCCAAATCTCCAAAATTGAAAACAACGTAAAAAGTGGTCGCCTTGAAACTTTGTAGAAAGTTTTTGAGGCATTGAATGTTAAAATTAGTTTTTCAATTGAGTTGAATAAAAAGTAAGCGCAATGTAACGCTATCAAAACATTGAATTCACACTTATCGCTACTATTAAATTTCTTTTAAAGAAATCAAGAGTTTCGAAACCCTTCAAATACTTTAAAATAATTGATCTAGTTAATCAAAAAAGAAGAATAATCTTTCGCAACTTTTACAATAATAAAAACTCACCAACTGCCGGGCTTTTGTTAAAGGTCTCTTTCCAATTTAAAAAACTCTTTAAACTTTATACATTCAATTTGAGTTTTTGTATTTGCTATAAAAACTCTTGTTCCATTTATATATTTTTCTGGCAGAATGCTTGCATTTATATTTTCTTCCTTCCGTATTGCCGTAGTATCCCAGCTCTGAATAAGCTTAACAATATAGGTTGTAAATAGATTTTGCTGTTCAAAAGAAAAAGTATTTCTATTGTAGGTATAATTTAAAACACTTTTTCCATTCCATATCCTACCTGTGTAAGTACCGCTTTCAATTTCATAAGTTTCAAGTATATATAAAGTATCAAAAACAGAGTTGATAAAGTTCAGCTTCCCATCATTGTGAAGTTTTGTTCTCAAAATATGGAACGAATCACCTTTCCATTTACCATTTTCACCAACACATTTTTTTTCAACTTGCTTTGATATGCTTATAAAACCTTTAGGTGCACATGAAAAAAAAGCAACTGATATTATAATGAACAGTATTGATTTCATAAAGCTACTTTTAATAGGTAAATGCAGGTTGTTTCTTTCCCAATTGTTTATAGTTAGTAGTACCAGCAGCATCATAATACAAACTTTGTTGTGTACCGGCTCTTATCAATCTGGTATTAGGGTCTCCGCTACCGCTTGCATCAAAACTATAGTAAGCCCTTAGTGGTAATTTATTCTCTGACCTGATCTGGTTCTCAATATGAGTCGCGTACAATTCGGCATTTCGGATATTTACAGTATTGCCATATGCATCTGTAACGCTTTGCCATGTATTTCTGTCTATTGTGTTATTCCATACATCTCTTACGTGTGCCATCTCATGGGCTAATCCAATAAATGATGGTCTTGTTGTAGATCCCTTAGTGTCAGGAGCACTCGTAGTTCCTGTAGGATTCCATGCTATATAATTCCCCTTGGCTTCTTCTGCTGAATTTGAAGAGCGTTTTACGATTTCAGTGCTGTTTGTAGAAGTCATTAAATCATCAACTAATCCTTTTCCTACATCGCCTGCTGTTCTTATTTTTTCTATTGCAGCTGTAACATCGCCTACAAAAGCTTCTGACCCGGAATAAATAGATCCACTACCATCTAAAAAACCATAGGAGCCGCTTTTATCTTGCCCGTAATAGTACTTTTCTTCCTTAATGCCTTGATTTCCGCTTGCATCAGTAATATTTGTTTTTATAACAATCCAAATACTATCCCCATTAACATCTATAATACTGATAGGATTATTGGCTGCATAATGATAAGGTGATAATGAATGATACTTATCAGCAAATCTATCTTGAGTAAAAAATCTTCCTACTTGATTATCATACATCCTCGCTCCATAGTCCAACCACACCAACCCTGTACCATCGGAGAAATCATTGCGTTGTTCTTCCTTAACGTCATACTTTAGCTTGTTAGGAGTTGTGTTTGGTAACCTACTTGAGGATATACCACTGATAACTAAGCCAAACGGATAATAATGCGTTTCCTCTGTGATTGCCCCACTATAATGCTTTACAATCATATTATCAAAAAATATCCCGAATCTCTTCCCTCTCGGGACAGGCTATCCCATCCGGGTGTTTCATTATTAACATAAATATACAAATATCCATTCACGTTTACTAGAGTACTGCTACTCTACTTCACACAAAAAACACTATCAAGTGTACCACAATATGCACCTAAATGGCCTTTATCGTGAAGGTTTACTCGGCCAACAATTTTCACTTTTTTATTACTAAGCGCTTTAATTTGTGCCATTGTTGAATCATTGGGAATTTTAAACTCCAACCAAAAGGCTTTAGCAGAACCACTTGATGAACTTGAATATAAAGCAACATCTTCAAAACTAAACCTAAGAATACCTTGCATTTGAACAAATTTCCCTTCTAAGCTCTTAATAGTTGAAATATCGTTGATGCTTACTTGAGTAATCTCTTGATAGAAAGGATCTGAAAAACACAAATCAGCTTACGCGCTAGTACCCAATTCCTTACATCCAATTAAGACCATTAATGCAAGCAAAACTGTCAACTTATACATACAGCAGAATTTAGGTTTTACAAAACAGCAGCAAATGCATCACAGATCCCTTTTGAACTTAGTAACACCCGCCACTTATTTTAATAGAATTGATTCTTGAATTTCGGAAGTTCGATGAAAATCAAAAAACGATTGTTTATGAGGAGGTACCGTCGAAATGATGCCAACCTATAGAGGCTCATGATATTGAGAAGCGCTTCTTGTTATCAATATCTGATTACCACAAGTTTGATTCTCCTCTATTTTGTAAATCGCGTTCTGTAAATCAAAACTGATATAAGACGAATACCATTTTTCGTCAAAAAACCTAGGCGCTCTTACTTTCAAAACCCCTCCTGTCTTTGCTGCAAAAGGAAAGCCACTAACTCTATTCTGTTCTGCAAGAATTGATGAAGAAATAACAAAAAAATGATTTCTGTACATAAAGCCACCAATATCATTAAATTCCTTCCTTTCATTGACTCCCAAAGCGAAAACCCCAAGAGCTTGCGCAGGTGATAAATTTGTCATGACAGAAAAAAACTCCTTTCCATCTTTTAAAATTTTTCTAATCAGAAACGAATTCAGAAATCTTACCCGAGAATCAAAGTATCGACATCTTTCGCTAGAGTTAATAGCTGAATCCAAAATCGGATAAATACTATTTTCTACAATTTTGTACTCAGGTAACTCATAGTAAACGGTATCGTTAACAACGGTAGTTAGATAGTTACAAAAGGCTTCATTATTTTTCAATGTAAGTTTCATTTGGGTATTACAAGATGAAACCAAAAGGCCTATTGCGCAAATCAAAACTCTCAATTTGATATATTTAAATTTTTAAAAAGGCTATTCAACAATGCCCGTCGTAAAAAAATCTGCTTTCTTCTTCAAGGTTCCACGTCTCGTGAAGTATATTCTCCTAAAAGTTTTGCCAACTGTAACATCTTTTATATATGGCCTCCATATTGAAATTCTCTCGAGTCTTCTTGACTTTCGAGAAAAGGTAAATAAACTTTTTAATTTTCGTACGGAATCTTGGATACTTACCAAACTAGGGTTTATTTCGTAATAATCAACTGCGCAAAAGCTTTTTGTCTTGTTCGAAGTAATATACAAATCCCATTCTGGATTAGTATAATAGATAAAGACTTTGATAACAATATAATAACCTTTAGTGTAGACATTCACTTTTCGAATTCCACTGCGGTCAAATTCAAAAATAAAATCATGATTATGAATAGAAAAAAAATAGATGTTTCCATTCAGCGTATCGTTTATAGAAGGATTCAGGGATTTTACTGAAGTAATTAAAAAAGACGTATCTGCATCATGGTATGTTATTCCATATCTACCTAAACTAATGTCGTACTTACTACCCCGATCTGTAAGAATTAGGTTCTTGTTTGAATCAATGTACACTAGGTTGCTATCCTCAGTCTTTAACGACTTCATTCTACCCCTGCTGAACCCAAACTGATATTCTCCCAAAGAAATAGACCTCACTTCACCATCAATAGATTTAAAAACTTTGAATTCTTCAAATCCGGTTTGACAAAATGAATTGAAGCAGCTAAATACAATGTATAGAGCAAGAATCAACCGATGTCTCATTTTATTCCACTTTAAGTAAATGTCTATTCTTAATCCAATCTATTAAATATACTTGAATTAAGCTTGTTCCAATATGCTCTTTAATCCATCCATCAAACGCAAGATGAAGTAGCGTTACAAAGGGTGACTTTTCAGCTTACGAGTTTATTGAATTACGTCATTTAATAATCCAAGCTCGTTTTAGTCTTGTCGTTTTTCCATCCAATCTCTTATTCAAACTCCTACAACCTTCCGCTCAAAAAAAGGATATCAAAAAGACATCACCCCTCACTTCTTAAACGTAAACCCCTTCGGCGCTTTCAGATACTCATAGTCGTACATGTTCACAAAGAGATAAATGGGCTTTTCCAATCCTTCATAGGTGATTTCATAACGATCCAGCAAACCACCATCCATAATTCCATTGGAGGTTGCGAATGGGCAACAACTACCAGTTCTTCGGTATTTGATGACCTGATTATCTGGACCCAACAAGGCATTCAAGAACCGTTGTTCGTTCTTAACCGCGTCACTAAATGGACCGCCCACACGAATGGGGTTGGACTCAGTATAGCCATAGGTTTCATCCGTCGATACTTCTGTTAATTGAAACGTTTGCTCATCCAAACGCGGCATGGTATTCTTGTTCGGATACTTTGAACTTGAGGCAGAGGAAGAAGAAGACGAAGAGGAGGACTTCTTGGAAGCGCTGCATTGCGCAAATAGCAAGCCAATGGCCACTACATACATTAGTTTGGTCATACACTAAGATTTTTAAGGTTTAAAGTTGATGCGCTTGGTAGGGAAATTACATAAAAAGAAGGAGAAAAATGCTAAGTTTTTAAGTTTTAAGTTTTTGAGTTGTTAAGTCAGAGCAATAAACGAAATCCCACACTTAATGCCAACAATTCCTCTGGTGCTATCATAGAGGTTATTTAGTTGTTTAGTTTTTAAGTTCTTTCGTTGGCAATGAATATACCTCAACGCAATAGACGTAATCCTTAACCTAATCCCACTAATCATTCTAATCCTAGCGCAGAAGTTGTTTAGTTTTTTAGTTTTTAAGTTCTTTCGTTGGCAATGAATATACCTCAACGCAATAGACGTAATCCTTAACCTAATCCCACTAATCATTCTAATCCTAGCGCAGAAGTTGTTTAGTTTTTTTGTTATTTAGTTCTTTAGTTAGCACAAAATAAAATTCAACGCAATAAACGTAATCCAACACCTAATCCCACCAATCATTCTAATCCTAGCACAGAAGTTGTTTAGTTTTTTAGTTTTTAAGCTCTTTCGTTGGCAATGAATATACCTCAACGCAATAGACGTAATCCTACACCTAATCCCACCAATCATTCTAATCCTAGCGCAGAAGTTGTTTAGTTTTTTAGTGATTTAGTTCTTTAGTTAGCACTAAACACACTTCAACGCAATAGACGTAATCCTACACCTAATCCCACCAATCATTCTAATCCTAGCACAGAAGTTGTTTAGTTTTTTAGTGATTTAGTTCTTTAGTTAGCACTAAACACACTTCAACGCAATAGACGTAATCCTACACCTAATCCCACCAATCATTCTAATCCTAGCACAATCCTGATCACTTTGAAATCCTCTTCCCCTCCATTTCCTGCCCCCCTTGATACAACACCAAACGATTCACTTCACCCTTGTCATTCTTAAAAAACTGAATTTGCGCATTCACCACTTTCAAGAAAAATTTGGTTTCCGATTCGGGAAAGAGATCGAAAGTGGGTTGGCCGGTTGGACTCACTTTCAACTGACCTTTATCTACACTGATCTTCAATATCAAATTGGAACTTATTTCATACTCGCCTTCATAGGTTTTGAGAATCGCTTCGTCTATCTTAATCTCTTTACGAGCAGCTTCAAAAGGCTTCTTAGTAGGCTTCCACATCGTAGGCGCATCGGTTAAATTCTTTGTGGTCAATCCAATTATTGCACCTTTGGCATCGCGTACAAAACTCAATTCGGTTGGACTGTTTTGAAAGAAGAACTTGTCTTTATCATATGCAAAGATTTCGAAAACAGTACTTCCTAATCGCTGCGATTGCAATTTCCCCTTTACCCAACTGATTTGTCGGAGATCACCTTCTTCCGTTTCGTATACTCCCAAGTATTCTTTCGCTTTCAAAGAATCTATTTTGATCACCGTTTTAGGTTTGTTCAAACCCAGCACTTCATAGGTCATCCGTTGAGATACTTCAATTGGCTGAATGGCATTTGAATTCGAAAAAACGGCGATGTACAAATCTTGCGATGGTACATAAATCCCATTCGTCAGAAATCCATTGATTCCGCCACTGTGTTGCACTACTTTTTGTCCGTTCACTTCACCAATGCTCCAGCCATATCCATAGTTTACTTTCTTTCCCGAATTCAAGATATACGGTGTAAAAGCCCTTTCCAATGTTTCCTTCTTGATGATCTTTCCTTCATTGATCGCCTTATTCCAGATATAGCAATCGTTTACCGTACTCATCAAGGAACCTGCGGCATAAGGAAGCGTCATGCTTAAGTAAGTGGCATTTTGAATGCCAGTTGGACCGGGCTCGTATCCTTGCGCGCGATTCGGAATCAATTTTGAATTGCTTCCATACAAACTACTTTTCATACCGAGTGGCTTGAAAATGTTTTTCTCGATATAATCGGCGTAGGTCATGCCGGTGATTTTTTCAATGATGTATCCCAATAGAAAATATCCGGAATTGTTGTAGTTCCATTTCTCTCCCGGTGCAAATTCGAATTTTTCATTTTTGAAAACATCGATGAGTTCGGTGGGCTTCATGTCGCGGGCCATTAATTCAGACCCAAACTTGGCCATATTGGTATAGCTCACGATTCCTGAAGTATGGGTGAGCAAATGTTCAATGGTTACTTTGTTTCCCTGTGTGGGGTAGTCGGGGATGTATTTCGTGATCTCATCTTGCAAACTCAGCTTGCCTTCCTCCATTAATTTCAATATGGCCACGGCTGTGAATTGCTTGGAAATGCTCCCAATGCGAAACACCATTTCTGTGCGCATGGGAATTTTGTTTTCCAGGTCGGCCATTCCAAAGGCTTTGTGGTAGAGAATTTGACCTTTTTGGGCGATAATGGCAGTGGCTCCCGAGCCCTTGGCGGGAAATGTTTTGTTGAGCATACTGTCTACCTGCTTTTCCCAGCTTTGTTGACCGAAACTAAATACGGTGATGAGGAGCAAGCAGCATGTAATGGCTATTTTTTGCATGGTGAAGGTTATTTGTGTGATTAGACGCAATTTGTAAGGATAAGTTACAGGGGAGGTGCTGAGTTTTGAGTTCTTTAGTTTTTTAGTTATTTGACCACGGATTCGCGCAGATTGGCCTCCAATACTCAATTTGTCTGATTGTCTATTTTTAAACCGCGGCGGCGCAGCGTCCTTCGACTCAACCTTCGGTTGGCTCAGGACAAGCTCGCAGCGTTTTCGCAGCGCTTTCAGTCTCTCTGTATTTCCTCCATCTTCCATCTTCCCTCCTCCCTCCTGTATTCTGGCTGTTCCATTATTAATTATTACTTATTAATTATTAATTACCTCCGGCTGTTCCATTATTAATTATTACTTATTAATTATTAATTATTAATTATTAATTACCCTCCCCAATTCCCCGGCGTCACCCCCTCAATCTTCTTAAACACCCTATTGAAATAACTCAAGCTCTCAAAGCCGGTATCAAAGGCGGCTTCGGTGACAGTGCTTCCTTGCATCAATAGTTTTTTGGCTTGATTGATCCGATAGTTCAATACAAAATGCGTATAGGTATTACCAGTGAGTTTTTTAAAGGTTCTGCAAAAAGCAGGGACACTTAAATGCCAGCAATCCGCCGCCGCTTGCACTTCTATGGGTTCTAAGTAATGTGCTTCTACGTGTCGGTACAACAATTCCATTCTTCTTTGGTGCTTCTGCAATATTTCAGAGCTGTACGGCTTGGCATCCAATTCCATGTATTCGGTGCTACAGGCTAAAAGCTGCAAAATTTTCAGCAATTCCAGTAATTGATCGAATTTGTTCTTTTGAGGAAGGGCTTGCAATAGCGGTCCCACCTGAGCTTTGATGGATCCTGTAAACACCAAACTTCCTCGGGCCTTCTCCATCATTAACCGTATCTTTTTCATTTCAGGCGAATGCGTGAGCGCGGAGCCCAAGAAATCTTCGTTTAATTGTACAATGGTTTGATCGATGGGGGTGTTAACGCCGTAGTCGAAATTCAGGTGGGGCGTATGCGGACCAATCAACACCAAATCCGATTCTTCGTAAAATGTAACATGGTCGCCAATTTGACGAGGGCCGCGATCTGCTTCTACATACAACAATTCAAACTCCGGGTGAAAATGCCAATAATAGACATCGTTCAACCCCGGCGTAAGCAATAGTTTAAAGGAACTATCCTCATCTTTTTGAATGTTCTCCAGCAAGATCTTCATACCTGAATTTACTGAATTTTGGTTCAGAAAAGATAAAAACGGTCAATACAGTGCAAAAAATAGCCAAAACAGGGCTTGTATTCAGCCTCTATGAAAAAGTAGCTTTGGTGTATTAAATCAATTGCTATATGAATCCCACACCAACAATGAACCCCACTATGGCGGCAACCATGGCCCCAACGATGGCCACCAATGCCCATAAAGACATCCCCGGCAATCCTTCCGTTGCGAAGAGCAGTCAACAACGATTGAACGACCGCTCCAATGGAAAACCATTGAAAGTTTTGTCGGAAGAAGATTGGAAGTTCTGGATCGAGAACGGCTATATCGTGATCAAAAACGCGGTTCCAAAAGAACAAGCCGAAGCCACAGCAGCCTTTCTTTGGGAATTTGAGGAAAAAGACCCGAATGATCCGGAGACTTGGTACGCACCACCTCGCGCAGAAATACAAATGAAAGAGCTTACTAATAGTGGCATGGTAGAAGTGTACAACAACCAACATTTGTGGAACAACCGTCAAATGCAACGAGTATACGATGCCTTTAGTGATATTTGGGGAACAGAAGAGCTATGGGTCACAATCGACCGTGCGAATTTGAATTTCCCTATGCGACCCGGATTTGAATTCAAAGGCTTTATTCATTGGGACTACGACCCTGAAACCAAACCACAAAACGTTCAAGGGGTATTGGCCTTGGCCGATCAAACCGATGAAAACATGGGCGGCTTTCAATGCATCCCCGAATTGTACAGAACCTATGATACGTGGAAACTAACGCAGCCGGAAGACCGAAACCATTTCCGTCCCGATACAACCGGATTTGATCTGGTAAAAGTAAAAATGGAAGCGGGCGATTTGTTGATCTTCAATAGTCTTTTGGCGCACGGCATTCGTCCGAATTTATCGGGCAATAAAGTGCGTATTGCACAGTACATTTCCATGATGCCTGCGGAAGAAGACAATCCTGCATTAAAAGAATGGCGCATCAATTCTTGGAGAGACCGTATTGCACCGGAAGGGTATGCATTCCCCGGCGATCCAAGAAAATGGGAGCAGAATAAATACGGAACAGCGGAGTTGACGGAATTGGGGGAGAAGTTGTTGGGGTTGAGAAGTTGGAGTTAGAGAATGATTTTTTATTTTGAACACAGAACACCTTTAGATCAAGTTTTGAGTTATTGAGTTCGGTGTTTTAGGCATTGGGCCTTAGGCTTTAGGCTTTTTTTGACCACAGAACACACAGATTACAAATACAAGATTTACACAGATTAGAGGCCGAAAGAATATCAGCAAGACAAAATATTCAGACTCTAATCTGTGTTAATCCGTTATAATCTGTGCGAATCTGTGGTCTAAAAAACTCAAAAAAAAGCTACCTGCCCCGAAAAACATACCACCAAATGACTACTACATTAAACAACGGAATATCCATGCCGCTGCTGGGATTGGGTGTGTACGACATGTACAATGCTGAAGCAGAAGCGGCAGTTTCAAAAGCATTGGAGATCGGATATCGATTGATTGATACGGCTTCGCTCTATCGAAACGAAAAAGAGATAGGCAATGCCGTAAGAAACAGTTCCCTACCGAGAAATGAGATTTTTGTAACTACTAAAGTGGGCAATGGAGATCAGGGATACGACTCTACCCTACGCGCATTCGATACCAGTATGAAATTATTGAACATCGAATACATAGACGCCTACCTCGTGCACTGGCCTATCAAAGGAAAGCGAAAAGATACTTGGAAAGCAGTGGAGCGCTTGTACGAAGAAAAACGGGTTCGATCGGTTGGAGTGGCCAATTACTTGGTCCCTTTTCTAGATGAATTGAAATCTTACGCCAATATTGTTCCGGTGATCGATCAAATGGAATTCAGTCCTTGGTTGTATTTAAAAGCCGAATTGGATCGTTGCAAAAAAGACGGGATTCAATTGCAATCGTATACACCACTGGTTCGAGGTAAGAAATTCAGCGATCCGCTGATTCAAGAACTTTCTACAAAGTATTCAAAAACGCCCGCACAAATCATCATTCGTTGGAACTTGCAGTTGGGGGTTTCCACTATTCCGAAATCATCAAATGAAGCAAGGTTGAGGGAGAATTTTGATGTGTTTGATTTTGAAATTAGTGAAGCTGATATGGAAAGACTGTGTGGATTGAATGAAAATTTTAGAGTGGTGGATGATCCAATCGAAATGCTGTAATATCCGGCTTTTTTCATCGCAAAGAGAAGGAGGGCGCGGAGATACGCGGAGAAAACACTACGATTATTCTGTAGTTAACGATCCTATAAAAATGCTGTGCCTTCCTTCTTTTTTCATCGCAAAATGAAGGAGGGCGCGGAGATACGCGGAGAAAACATTACTCTATTCTCCCTTTGCGCCTCTTTGCGCTCTCTCCGCGCACTTTGCGCACTTTCTCTAAAAATTATCCAATATCTTTATAGCAAATCGACTCTCATGCGTTTGCTATTCTTTCTTTTATTAATATCTGCTCAAAGCTTCGGTCAAACAGACAAATACACTTTACTCAAGCCCGCTCGTGTATTCGACGGCGTTGAAATGCACGATAACTGGATCGTACTGGTAAAAAACGATACCATAGTGGCTGCAGGACCGCAGCAATTCAAGCTGCCTGCCGGCACCACCATCATCGAATTGCCCGGCAAAACCTTAATGCCCGGATTGATTGAAGGACATTCTCACCTCTTGCTACATCCCTACAACGAAACAAAATGGGAAGATCAGGTTTTGAAAGAATCAAGAGCTGAACGCATGTTGCGTGCAGGCAATCACGCCAAAGCCACCGTATTAGCGGGCTTCACCATGGTGCGCGATCTAGGTACCGAAGGTGCTGAATACGATGATGTGGGATTGAAAAAAGCGATTGAAAAAGGACTCATTATTGGACCAAGAATGCAAGTAGTTACCAAGGCTATTGTGGCAAGAGGAACCTACGCGCCACGTCCGGCCAGTTCTGATATTGATTTCCACCAAGGTGCTGCGGAAGTGGGCAATGTAGGAGAAATGCAAAGTGAAGTACGCCTTCAAATTTCTAAAGGTGCGGATCTGATAAAACTATATGCCGATTACCGTTGGGGTAAAAGTCATGAAGCCATGCCTACTTTTACTGTAGAAGAAATGAAAGCAGCGGTGGAAATTGCACAATCGGGCGGCCGACAAGTGGTAGCCCATGCCACCAGTGTGGAAGGCATGAAAAGAGCCATTGCTGCCGGAGTGTACACCATTGAGCACGGCGATCAGGGCACCCTAGAAGTATTCAAACTAATGAAAGAAAAAGGCATCGCCTACTGCCCTACCCTTGCGGCCAGTGATGCGTATGAACAATACGGTGGCTGGAACAAAGCTTCCGGAATCACTCCCGCCAGCATTCAACAAAAAAAGAAAAGTTTTCAAGCAGCACTTGCAGCAGGTGTTACCATCGTAATGGGCGGAGATGTGGGCGTGTTTACGCACGGCGATAATGCCCGTGAAATGATCATGATGGTTGAATACGGAATGACTCCAATTGATGTATTAAAATCGGCCACTTCTGTGAATGCCACGGTATTCGGCGTAGCCGATAAAATGGGCTTCATCAAACCCGGATTACTCGCCGATCTTATTGCTGTTGACGGTGACCCTAGTAAGAATATTGGGGCAGTGAAGGCAGTGGGATTTGTGATGTTAGGAGGGAAGGTAATTAAGAATTAAGAGTTAAGAATTAAGAATTGGGTTGCTTCGCAAATATTGACAACACTGGATTTCGCAAGCGATTCACTATTGCTATTTTGAAAGCCCTTTCTCCATTTGGCTCTAAAGAGAAAGGCCTCACAAAATAGTGTGGGCCTCATTATTAATTATTAATTCGTTGTGCTAATGGCTAATCAAGAAAAACTGATGGCATCAAAAAGCAAGACTGCTTTCTCTTACATTTTCTCTGTCGCATACTGCTTATATATTCAAAATGATTTCATTTTTTAAGTTCCATTCGTCCATCTATGAAGAAAACGATGTCCGAAGCCATTTCGAGCATGCTTCGAAAGGCCAAAGGCCTGAAGAAGTATGCGAGAAATCTGGGTTCTTTTTAAAAAATCCCCGTCATTCCGATCGAGCGAGGCTGCGAAGCAGCCGCAGCGAGAGAGGAAACTCAAAATGTGTTGTTAAAGAAGAGACGGCTTTGAAACTATTTTTTTTCACTAAACTCGTTGGTTAGTTCTTTAGTGATTTAGTTGTTTAGTTTTTGAGTTTGGGGCTTTGCACAAGACACTGGTTTGAATTTGTGCTTTTGGTATTCTTGCGTGGACATGAGTGCCATGCGTCAATAGTGTAGCAACTGAAGAACTTAAAAACTAAATAACTTAAGAGCTTGGCATTTGATAAAGGAAACTAACAATGTGTTGTTAGAGAAGAGACGGTTTTGAAACTATTTTTTTCACTAAACCTATTGTTTAGTTTTTGTGTTTGGGGCTTTGCACAAGACACTGGTTTGAATTTGTGCTTTTGGGCATTTTTGCCTGAAGATCGGCTCCATTCTTCAATAGTGCAACAACTTAAGAACTAAAAAACTCAACAACTCAATTACTTAGCAATTAATAGCGTGAAGCGTCAGGGCTTCGAAATCAGATTCCTTCTATAAAACCCGTTCTGAGGTTCCTCTCTCCTTCGTTTGCTTTGCAAACTCAGTCGTTCGGAATGACCCCTCATTTTTTTATTAAACATTCGATATTTTTCGTGGCCCCCACATCGGCCCTTCGATAATCCCTTCGGGATACTCAGGGACCTTGTGGGGCCCACTCAAAATATCGGTTGGAAGAGTAGCATAGAAAGTAGATTGTTCTTTTAAATGCAGGTAACGCTCTATAACATTAATGAATTGAAATTCTCAAGTGGCATGATTGCAATAGAACATCTTTTTGAGAAGTTAGAATTCCATTTCAAGCCTGTCTCTATTTCATTAAAAAGAAAAAGGCCTCACACAATAGTGTGGGCCTCATTATTAATTATTAATTCTAAACTATTAATTCCTCAAAGTACTCCTTTCGTCGACGGTAAATAATTCTTCATCGGGTCTCGTTTTACTGCCATGCGAATGGCTTTGGCGAAGGCTTTGAAGATCGCTTCGATTTTATGGTGCTCGTTGTCGCCGTGACATTCAATGTTCAAATTACATTTCGCTGCATCACTGAAGCTTTTGAAGAAATGGAAGAACATTTCTGTTGGCATTTCACCGATGCGTTCACGTTTGAACAGAGCATTCCATACAATCCAATTGCGTCCGCCAAAATCAATCAACACTTTTGCTTCGGCTTCGTCCATAGGAAGTGCAAATCCGTAGCGCTCTATTCCACGCTTATCGGCCAAGGCTTTTCCGAATGCTTCGCCGAGTGCGATACCTGTATCTTCAATGGTATGATGTTCGTCGATGTGCAGATCTCCTTTTGCAATCACGGTTAAATCCATAGAGCCGTGACGGGCAATTTGATCAAGCATGTGATCAAAGAATCCGAGTCCGGTATGAATATTCGCTTTACCGGTTCCATCCAAATTCAACTCTACATGAATTTGTGTTTCGTTGGTATTGCGATCGTGATTCACCCTTCTCAATCCCAATTTCAAGAACTCATAAATTTTCTGCCAATCGGTTGATTCCAATACCACCGTTTCTTCTCTCAACAGCGCTACTTGGTCTTGAATTTCAGCAGCGCCGAGTGTTGGATCTTCTACCATCCAAATACCTTTGCAACCTAGATTTTTAGCGAGTTGCATATCGGTAATTCGATCACCAATTACAAATGAATTGGCCAAATCGTATTCAGGATTGTTGATGTATTTGGTGAACATGCCGGTGCCCGGTTTACGGGTGGGAGCATTTTCATGAGGGTAGGTTTTATCGATCAATACCTCTTCAAATTTGATCCCTTCGTTTTCCAGACTTTTGATCACAAAATTGTGCAAAGGCCAGAAGGTATCTTCGGGAAAGGTTGCAGTTCCCAATCCATCCTGATTGGTAGGCATTACCAATTCATAATCGAGTTCTTTGGCAATCTTACCCAAGAACTCAAACACTTTTGGATAGAATGTGAGTTTATCAAAACTGTCTAACTGATAAGTAGGTGGTGCTTCTAAAATAAGCGTACCATCGCGATCGATAAATAAACAACGTTTCATACGATTCTTTAAAAAACAAGCTGTTTCAAATTGAAACAGCTTGCAAGTTACTTATTCTATGGAGGATTATTTTCCTCTTTGAGCTTTTACTTCGGCCGGTGTTACCAAACTCGCTTTGTTACCAAAACTGTTTCGAACATAGGTCAACACATCCGCAATTTGTTGATCGGTCAATACCGATTCTTGCGGAGGCATGGGGTTTTCATAACGATCTCCATCGATCTCTACTTCTCCCCCTTTCAATCCTTTCAAAACAATTTTGATCAAGGCCTTCTTATCGCCCAATACATATTTTGTTTTGATCAGTGGCGGATTCATTCTAGGAACCCCACCGGCATCTGCTTGGTGACAGGCCATGCACACTTCGTCGTACACTTTCTTACCTCTTGTCATGGCTGCTTTCAAAGGAGCCGGTTGAGGAGCGGTATAACTCATCAAAAGCGCTCCTGTTGTAACTAATAGCAATGAGGCAATCCAATACTTTTTCATGTATCCTTATTTTTTATACGATACTTTCCAAATCATACCGGCATTGTCTTCGGTAACATAGATAGATCCATCGGGACCTTGAGCTAAGCCACAAGGACGGTATTTTGCACGATTGATGTTCTCGCCTGCAAAGCCATCAGCGAATACTTCCCACTCACCTGAAGGAACGCCGTTCTTGAATGGTTGGAATACCACGAAATAACCATATTGAGGCTCGGGTGGTCTGTTCCAAGAACCATGGAAGGCAATGAAAGCACCATTTTTGTACTTAGCGGGGAATTGATTTCCGGTATAGAACAACAAACCGTTGGGAGCCATGTGACCTGGATATTGCGCTACAGAATGTTCTTTGGTAGCACAGATATCTTCTTTCTCACGATTGCCGCCGTATTCAGGGTTCAACAATTTCAACTTCTTATCGTTGTCGAAATAACAATAGGGCCATCCGCAGTCAACTCCTTTCTTAATACGGAACATTTCTTCAGCAGGGCTGTTGGCACCAGCTTTCGCATCGAACATTTCGGGAAAATCTTGGAACAACATATCACGACCGTGTTGCATTACAAACAAGTCGTTTGCGTCACTGTTCCAATCCAATCCCACTACGTTTCTCAAACCTGTAGCATAGCGAACGCCATCGGCATAGGTTTGATTGAGTTTATCTGCTTTGAATTGCCAAATCCCACCGGCTGTTTCCAGAATGGGGCAAGGCATCATTCCTTTAGAACCTTTCTTGCGATCGCTTTCCTGACATACATTGCTTGGGGCACCGATGTTTACATAAATGTTTCCGGCATTGTCGAGTGCCAATGATTTAGAAGCGTGCTGGTTCTTATTCACCAATCCGCTCACAATCTTATCAGGGTTCTCGATGTTTTCAATATCACCGTTTGCTTTCAATTTGTAACGAAACACATCATCGTTTGATGAAGCATACAAATAACCGTTCTTGATGGCGATACCGGTACCGATGTAGTTACCGAATTTCAAGGTATCATCTAAAAAGCCGTCTTTATTCGTATCGCGAAGGCGTAAAATCCCGGCACCTCCACTCAAACGCTCCAATTTCACAAACACGTCACCATTGGTGTTCACCGCAATATGACGAGCGCGGCCTTTATTAGCAGCGATGGTAGTGGCGGTAAATCCTTCCGGAACTTTTAATTTGATTTGTTCTACCGGCAGCCAATACTTATGTAATGAGCTGGCAAACAAAAATGGAACCGCAAAGGCGGCCAATGCAGTTGTGCGAAGCAAGGTTTTCATCATGTTATTTTAGTTTATGCGAATCGCAATTTAACTTATTTACCACCCTTATTTTGAATAATTTTTAAGAGCGGCGACCAGTGTTTGATTCTCGGCGGGGGTACCTACGGTTACTCTTAAACAACCCTCGCATAAAGTGACGTTACTCCGATCACGAACCACAATTCCTTGAGTGAGAAGGTAATCGTATACGGCTCTTCCGTCTTTTACTTTTACCAACAAGAAGTTCGCATCGGAAGGATACACTTTTTCTACTCCGGGAACGGTGGTCAATTCAGCGGCCAGTTTATCTCTTTCTTCCACTAAAATTCGGATCATATCGTTCACCTGTCCCACTTCCTCCAAGGCTTTTAGCACCAAATCTTGAGAAGCCTGGTTGATATTATAAGGCGGTTTCACTTTGTTCATCACATCAATGATGGCTTTACTTGCGAATGCCATTCCCACGCGGAGCGCTGCCAATCCCCAGGCTTTACTCAGCGTTTGCATTACCACTAATTGGGGGAATTCCACCAAATCGCGGGCATAAGAAGGCTGACGAGAAAAGTTGATATAGGCTTCATCAATCACAATCAACCCGAAATAGTTGTTCAGCAGCACTTCCACATCGGCTCTATTCAAAGAATTGCCGGTAGGGTTGTTCGGTGAACAAAGGAAGATCATTTTAGTATGATCGTCGATGGCCGCATCAATGGCGGGAATATCGAGTTGAAAATCGGGCGTCAAGGGCACCGACTTAATTTTCACATTATTGATATTCGCGCTTACCGAATACATGCCATAAGTAGGCGGACAAATCAAGATATTATCGATCCCCGGTTCGCATACCGCACGAATCAACACGTCGATGCATTCATCACTTCCATTACCTAAGAAAATTTGTTCCGGTTTTACAGCTTTAATGGCAGACAGTTTTTCTTTAATGGCCCACTGTAGGGGATCCGGATAACGATGATACCATTTGGTGAGGGGCGAGCCCAAGCTGTTTTCATTGGCATCTAAATACACACTCGCTTCTCCTTTAAACTCGTCTCTAGCAGAAGAGTAAGGAACCAAATTGCGGATATTATCACGCAGTAGATTGTTAATATCAAAATTCATCGCTATCGAATTATAATGTTTTTAATCGAACCGTTACCGCATTGGCGTGCGCTAGCAGTCCCTCTGCCTCGGCCATGGTAGTAACAGTTGTGCCAATGGCTTGAAGTCCTTCTTTAGACAATTGCTGGAAGGTTACTTTCTTCACAAAACTATCCAGACTCACACCGCTGTATGCTTTCGCATAACCATTGGTGGGAAGGGTGTGGTTGGTACCACTGGCATAATCGCCCACACTCTCCGGAGTATACGCTCCCAAGAAAACAGATCCTGCATTAACAATGGATGGAATTAATGCTTGTGGGTCTTCGCAATTCAAGATCAAATGTTCAGCAGCATAGGCATTTAGCAATTGTAGCGCTGTCTCACGGTCTTTCACTACAACTATCTTGCTGTTCTCCAATGCCTGATCGGCCAAGTGTTTGCGGGGCAATTGAGAAAGCTGCTGTGCTACGGCTTCTTTCAATTTTTCGGGAAGACTAGCATCTGTAGTAACACAAATTACTTGACTATCGATCCCGTGTTCTGCTTGTGAAAGAAGATCGGCTGCCACAAAATCAACATTGGCGGTTGCTTCGGCAAACACTGCAACTTCGCTAGGGCCGGCAGGCATGTCGATGGCGGTACCCGATTGTTGAACTAACTGTTTCGCACAAGTGACGTATTGATTTCCGGGACCAAATATTTTATATACAGCGGGAATAGAATCGGTTCCATAGGCCATGGCGCCGATCGCTTGCGCACCGCCGCATTTAGCAAGAACGGTTACGCCCACTAATTTGGCAGCATAGAGAATAGCCGGATGCAAGCCTCCTTCTTTATTGGGAGGAGAGCACAACACAATTTCTTTACAGCCTGCAATTTGAGCAGGAATGCCCAACATCAATATGGTAGAAAATAATGGAGCGGTGCCACCCGGAATGTACAAGCCCACTTTTTCGATGGCTATGGATTTGCGCCAGCATTGAATACCGGGCATGGTCTCAATTACCTGCACTTCGCTTTGTTGTGCTTCGTGGAATTTTCTAATATTGGCAGCGGCTTGATCCATGGCGGCTTTCAAAGCCGGATCGAGCGAGGCAATGCCTTGCTTCCATTCTTTTTCAGTAACGAGCAAGCGCTTCAATGAAATGCCATCCAATTCTTTGGTGAATTTTTTTACGGCTTTATCGCCTTTGTCCGACACTTTCTCTAAAATCTTCCGAACGGTCTTTTCTAATTTCTGCGCATCCATCACGGGTCTAGCTACGATCTCCGACCATTGTGATTTTTCCGGATTTGTATACAATCTCATAGTTTGTTGAGATTTGAGTGTTTTAATTTTTTAGTATCAAAAAGTTCTATTGCTTATTGCCGTCCGTTTTTTCACCGCGGCGGCGCAGCGACCGCAGCGTTTTCGCAGCGCTGTCAGTCTCTCTGTATTTCCTCCCTTCCCGCAACGGCTTCGCCTGTCCCGTATCGTTCCTCACGGGATAGACTCCACTGCTTTTGCTACGCAAAACCAGCCTCCCTCCTCCCTCCTGTTTTCCGGCTGCTCCATTATTAATTATTAATTGTTAATTATTAATTACTCCCGGCTATTCCATTATTAATTATTAATTGATTATTTATTAATTAACTCCCCCTGTCCTTCTTCTTGTTCTTTTTCTCCTCCTTCCTCCCTCCTCTTATCCTCCTTCCTCTACAACACCATCTTCTCAATCGGCACTACCAAAATCCCCTCTGCACCTGCTTCTTTCAATTGCTCGATCTTGTCCCAGAATTCAGCTTCACTGAGCACGCTGTGTACGCTGCTCCAACCTGTAGAGGCCAAGGGTAAAATAGTTGGGCTTCTCATACCGGGTAATAAAGAAACAACGGTTTCGAGTTTTTCGTTCGGTACGTTCATTAAAACGTATTTGTTCTTCTTCGCTTTTTTAACAGTGCGAATACGGAACAAAAGGGTATTCAATAATTGAAGTTGTTCTTCACTGAGTTGATTGTTCTGAATCAACACGGCTTCACTTTTCAGAATGGTTTCTACTTCTTTCAACCCATTCATGAATAAGGTAGAACCACTGCTTACTAAATCGGCCACCACATCCGCCAGTCCAATGCCGGGAGCAATTTCAACCGATCCGCTGATCTCGTGAATATCTGCAGTAACATTGTGGTTTGCCAAGTATTGCGACACTAGAAAGGGATAGCTGGTTGCGATGCGTTTGCCTTCCAAGCTTTCAGCACCGCCGTATTCCTGATTTCTAGGAATGGCGATCGACAAACGGCATTTTCCAAAACCCAGTTTTTCAATCGTGCTTACTTTCTTGTTTTTTTCCAAGAGTACGTTTTCACCCACGATGCCGATGTCTGCTACACCGTCTTCAACGTATTGAGGAATATCATCGTCGCGCAGGAAGAATACTTCCAAAGGAAAATTATCACTCTCGGTTTTTAAACGGTCTTTCACGTTTCTCAAGTCGATGCCACATTCTTTGAGCAAAGCCGTTGAATCTTCGTAGAGGCGACCTGATTTCTGGATGGCGATCTTTAGTTTCACCGCTGACATATAGTTTTTCTTTTATTTGAATAACGTGCAAAAAAAATGGCTTACCGAAGTAAGCCACGTAATTCTATGATCAAATACATACAATACACATCGGCTTACCCTTGCAGGCAAGAATGATGATGATGAATATGTACGGTGTTTTTTCTCATTTCCGGGGCAAAAGTACGCCCAAAAATGAAACCTCCAAAATAAAATCAACCTCTCCTGTAAAAACCAACACTTGTTTGTATGGTTTATCAGTATCTTAACACACTAAAATTGACGCACATGAAACGACTTCTTGCCCCCGTTTTTTTGACCCTTTTGCTGACTCAGTCAGGTCCCGGTCAAGCTCAGGAAAAATCCTGGAAATTGATCTGGGCCGACGAATTCAACTATACCGGCCTTCCCGATAGCACCAAATGGAACTACGATGTTGGCGGTAATGGATGGGGAAACAATGAGAAACAATACTATACAAAAGCCAGATTGGACAATGCTTCTGTAGACAAGGGCCTGTTGACCATTACCTGCATTAAAGAGAAGTTTGAAGGAATGGAATACAGCTCTGCAAGATTGGTGACCAAGGGAAAAGGCGATTGGCAGTATGGGAAAATCAGAGTTCGCGCCAAATTACCCAAGGGTTTGGGTACCTGGCCCGCCATCTGGATGCTGGGTAGCACCACTCCGCTGAAATGGCCCGACGATGGCGAAATCGACATCATGGAACACGTTGGATACGATCAAGGAAGAGTTCATGCGTCTATTCACTGTAAAACCTATAATCATATTATTGGTACACAGAAAACCGCCAATGTAGTGCTGCCCGACTGTAGCGAAGCATTTCATGTATATGGAGTAGAATGGAATAAAGATGAAGTGATTATGACCATCGATGAAAATGTTTATTTCCGATTCAAAAACGATCATACCGATTACGCTGCCTGGCCCTTCGATAACAAAATGTATTTGATCTTGAACATCGCAGCCGGTGGCAACTGGGGCGGTGCGAAAGGAGTAGACGAAAAAATTTGGCCACAAAAAATGGAAATCGATTACGTACGTGTTTATCAATAAGTACTTGCACTCACTATAAAACCAAGATTATGAGAAGAATCCTAGTATCACTTAGTTTTTGCTTGGCATTGATGAGTTCGAAAGCGCAAGACGCGTTTTCGTATCAATTGCCACCGAAAGACATTCAAGACCTCGTGCTCGCCAAACCCACTCCGGGCGTGAGCATCGATAGCAAAGGAAGCTTGATGTTGCTCTCTGAAAGAAGCAGTTTTCCCTCTGTAGAAGAATTGGCACAACCTGAATTGCGTATTGGGGGATTGAGACTGAACCCTCAAAATTTCAGTCCCAGCAGAACCGGCTACGCTGTTGGCTTGCAACTGAAAAACATAAAAACAGGTGCTATTAGCGCGATCGAAGGTTTGCCTGAAAATTTGAGAGCCGGTAGCATTCAGTGGAGTCCGGATGAAACCAAAATTGCGTTTACTCATAGTAGTGGCAATCGCGTTGATTTGTACATAATAGACGTGGTTACCAAAAAAGCGAGTAAGATCAATAAGAACGCTTTGAATACTACGATCGGTGGTTCTTTCCAATGGATCAGCAACAACGCTCTTCTTTACAAAGTAGTTCCGAATAATTATAGAACCTATCCGCCGGCACCATTGGCACCCAAAGGTCCGGTGGTTCAAGAAAACCTGGGGAAGGCTGCTGCTAGTCGTACCTACCAAGACTTGATCAAAAACGGCTACGACGAAGATTTGTTTGATTACATGACTACCAGTCAACTCGTGATCAATAACCTTACAGAAGAGCAAGCCTTGGGTAAACCGGCCATTTATCAAAGTGTGAGCCTTTCGCCCGACAAGCAATACATTCTTGCTACGAAAATACTCAGACCCTTTTCTTATTTAGTTCCTGCTAGCGGATTTCCTCATTCTATATCTGTGATATCAGCATCAACAGGAAGCGAATTTGTATTGGTAAAGAATCCTTCTGCAGAAGGTCAGCCCATTGGCTTCGATGATGTGGTGAGTTTCCCTAGAGATTTTGAATGGAGAGCCGATCTGCCTTCTACCGTTGTTTTCACAAAAGCATTAGACAAAGGAATGGGCAGAAGCAAAACGGAATTTCATGATGAATTGATGCAACTTCCCATCAACGGTTCACCTGTCTCTATCGACAATGCGAGCAGTTTACTGAAGGCTACCAGAAGATTGCGCAATGTAATTTGGGGCAATGGCAACTTAGCCTTGGTTTATCAGAGCATGACCTACGATCGCAAGCAACAGATCTTTGCCTTCAACCCCTCAAATGGTCAGTTAGATTTGATCAATGAAAGAAGCAGCAACGATGCATACAGTGATATCGGCTCGCCCATCACTTCTAAAAATAGTTTCGGCAAAGAAGTATTGATGCAAACAAAAAATGGCAATTTATTATTAAGAGGTGCCGGTTCATCTCCGGAAGGAGACATGCCTTTCTTGCAAAGCTTCGATTTGAAAACAAAGAAAGGAACCATTTTGTGGCGTTGCGAAGCACCGTATTATGAAACGGTAGTAGATGTGTTAGATGCAGAAAATGGAGTGTTCATCACTTCGAAGGAAAGTCCAACCGAAACACCCAACTACTATATCCGCAACTTGAAAAAGAAAGTAGCTCCGATAGCCATTACTGATTTCAAGAACCCTTATCCTCAAATGGAAGGAGTAGCCAAGCAAAAGATTTCTTACAAAAGAGCCGACGGCATCGACTTAACAGGCGATCTATACTTGCCAAAAGGATACGATGCAAAAAAAGACGGTCCTTTGCCTGTGATCATGTGGGCTTATCCTAGAGAATACAAAAGCGCCAGTGATGCCGCTCAAGTAAGAGGGTCAAAATATACCTTCACCCGAATCAACTATGGCTCACCTATTTTCTGGATCACACAAGGATATGCGGTGCTCGATAATGCAGAAATGCCCATTGTAGGAGAAGGAAACAAAGAACCCAATGATGCCTTCATTCCGCAATTGTATCTGAATGCACATGCAGCCATTCAAGCCCTTTCAAAAATGGGCGTGGGAGATAGCAACCGCGTAGCAGTGGGTGGACATAGTTACGGAGCCTTCATGACCGCTAATTTATTGGCGCATACCAAACTCTTCAAAGCCGGTATTGCCAGAAGCGGGGCATACAATAGAACCCTTACTCCATTTGGCTTTCAGGCCGAAGAAAGAACCTATTGGGAAGCTCCGGATGTGTATTACAACATGAGTCCGTTCAGCTTTGCCAATAAAATCAAGACTCCGCTTTTGATGATTCACGGTGAAATGGACAACAACTCAGGCACTTTCCCCATTCAAAGTGAACGCATGTACAATGCCATTAAAGGACACGGCGGCACCACTCGATTGGTGTTCTTGCCTTACGAAAGTCATGGCTATGCTGGAAAAGAAAACATTTTGCACATGCTTTGGGAACAAAACCAATGGCTGGAGAAATATGTAAAGAACCCGCCCCCTGCCGGCACAACAGGAGGCGATAAAAAGACGTTCTAGTACCAAATGAAACCCTAATCAACCGTGCTATTTAACTCGATCACCTTTTTTCTATTCCTGATTCCGGTCTTTACCCTTTATTGGCTGATCGGTTCGGGGCGCTTAAGAGCCCAACAGGCCTTGATTTTGGTAGCGAGTTATTTCTTCTATGGCTGGTGGGATTGGAGGTTTCTATTGTTGCTGATTGGATCAACCGTAATGGACTATGGATTCGGCTTGCTACTAGGCAAAGAATCCAAACACCGCAAACTTTGGTTGGTACTAAGTATCGTCAACAATCTTGGCGTACTACTTTTTTTCAAATACTATAATTTTTTCATAGAATCGTTCCAACTGATGCTCAAAGGCATCGGTTGGAACATTCATCCAACCCTGCTCCACATTGCTCTTCCCGTTGGCATTTCATTCTACACGTTTCATGGAATGAGTTATGTATTTGATATCTATCGCGACAAACAAAAACCGGTTCGGAATTTTTTAGAGTATGCGGTATTCGTATGCTTCTTTCCATTGTTGGTAGCAGGACCTATTGAAAGAGCCAGCCACCTCATCCCACAAATTCAAGCTAAAAAGCCTTTTAATACGGCACAAGCCTTTGCCGGACTTCGATTGATGTTATGGGGATTTTTTAAGAAAGTAGTGATAGCCGATACGCTGGCAGTTGCCGTAGCACCGGCCTTTAGAGGTCATGAACACTTGAATGGTTCCTCTTTGGTACTAGCAGCGATCTATTTTTCAATTCAAATTTATGGCGACTTCAGTGGGTATTCTGATATCGCTTTAGGCACATCTAAGTTATTTGGATTTGAACTGTACAGCAATTTCAGGTTCCCCTATTTCTCTCGAAACATTGCAGAATTTTGGCAACGTTGGCATTTGAGTTTAACAGGTTGGTTTCGCGACTATTTATACATTCCTCTAGGCGGTTCAAAGAATGGGAAGTGGATCACGATTCGTAATACATTCATCGTATTTCTTGTGAGTGGATTCTGGCATGGAGCGAATTATACATTCATATTTTGGGGCTTGATTCATGCTTTGTTATTCTTACCCCTGCTTCTGCATAACAAAACAAAAAACTTCCGTAACAGTGTAGTGGCCGAAGGAAAGGCACTACCGTCGTTAAAGGAATTGTTTCAGATGCTTAGTACCTTTTTGTTGGTAACGGCCTCTTGGGTGTTCTTTCGATCGGCTACACTATCAGATGCACTTTCTTTTTTCAAACAAATTCCGGATCGCTTCTTTACCAAACCTGCGGGATGGGAATACCTTCCTTATGTAATTGTATTGTTGATGGGAGAATGGTATCAACGTCACGATGAAAGAAATGTATTACAAATCAAGAATCATTGGTTGCGGTATTTTGTATACTGGATTCTGTGTGTGCTCATAGTATTGCATTTCCCCTATTTGAACAAAACCCAATTCATTTACTTTCAATTTTAACCCATGAAACAATTTCTCAAAAAATCGCTTTTGTTTGGTGGGTTTTTATTGGTGAGCCTATACCTGATGCTTTTCAAACTCGATCCAAGTTGGGTAGAAGGAAGAAAGCAACAGTATGTGGAGCAAATAGATCGAAACGTTGATTATCTGGTAATGGGATCATCGAGAGCAGAACACTGCATCAAACCCAATGTTATGGATACTACAAAATTGAAAGTGTTCAATATTGGAGAAGATGGTCATGGTTTGCCATCGAATTACTTGCTTTTAAAAGTACTGTTAGAGAAATACAAAGTACAGATAAATCATGTTGTATTACAAGTTGATGAATTCAGTTTCAATGGAAGCAATGGCTTCAGTAGTAAGTTTAGGGATGATTATTTTGTGACCGACTTACAAGACAGCGCCGTTTACAATGCTTTTTGCAGGTACCGCAATCCTTATATCGCAGAAACAGTTAAAGACTTTCCATTCATGGCGAATGTGATGTACAACGATTTTTACAAGTTTGTAAGAAGGTACCCTTTGGTATTTAAAAATCGCATCAAGTTTTTGGAAAGAAGCTATCAAAAAAACATTGCCTTTTTTGGAATTGATAAGGGCTACTCTCCTTTCTTCCCCGATCCGAATGTAAAAATTGAGAATTACCGTGATACCATTGAAGCAGATGACTTGGACTATTTTGAACGCTTTGTAGATCTATGCAACCGGAATCATATCAAGCTCTACCTATTCCGTGCTCCTATTCTGGAATGTGAACGTTCAGACAGCCGCGAATTCGACGAATACATTCATGCCTTCACTCAAAAGAATAATATCCCTTATCTAGATCTGAAATGCGACTATCAAATTCATTCGCAGTATTGGACACAAACCCATCCCGCCGATAGTTTGGCGAACCTGATCACCAAAGATGTCGAAAAATTTCTACTTAAATACAAACAATAGTACTTGCTTCATTTTTTCATAGAGTGAGCTCTTATGATAAAGTGTAGGTGATTGATATCCTTTCATTGCTTGTTTTAAACTTTTTACCTCGAGGCCCCAATTATTAATTATTACTTATTAATTATTAATTATACTCTCGTCATCATCTTCTCTGCATCCCAATAAATGATCTTCTTCTGAAAAATGCTATCATTTACCGCCAAGCAAGGCGCGCAGGCTCTGAAACCAACTATTGGATCTTCAATCACTTTTGCTCCGGTTCTCACTCCATTAAAGAAGTTCGCAAAATGCTCCACATGCTCATTGAATCCTTCCGGTGTTTTGAATTGAATCGGTTCTTTAGTGGGCGAAGCTTTGTCTGCTGCCGAGTACTTTTGATCGTATGCTTTCAATAATTCTTCTTGCATGGCTTTGGGGTAGGTTTCTAAAGAATCCCAACCTCCAATACCAGGTGCTTTGGGCATTAAGCTGTTATGCACAGTGAGACCATCCCATCCTAACTCCATTACACCATCGCTTCCCACCAATCGAGTACTTCCCTTGTCTCCTGCCCCACTGATAAAATTCACACGGAGCATTACTTGAAAAGAAGGATGTTGATCGGTACTTGGATATTCAAGAATGGCGGTTAAAACATCCGGTACATTGCGACCGTCTTTCCAGTACACTAGTTGCCCGTTTGCCATTATTTTGGAAGGTCCATGGCTTCCTGTTATAAAATGAATTCCGGTTAAGAGGTGTACAAAAAGATCGCCCGACATGCCGGTTCCAAATTCCTTATAGTTTCTCCATCTAAAGAACTTCATGGGATCAAAAGCTTGTTTGGGCATTCCTGCAATGTACTTGTCCCAATCAACAGTAGCAGCACTTGCATCTGTGGGTAACGTATATTGCCAAGCACCAAGTGCACTTTGTCGATCCGTGAATGCCTCAATACAATTCAATTGACCAATGGCTCCCGAACGATACAGTTCTCTTGCTTTCGCAAAATCCAATCCGCTAATTCCCTGACTTCCCACTTGCATTGTTTTACCACTGGCTTTCCAGGTATTGATCACACCCAATCCTTGCGATAGTTGATGCACCATTGGCTTTTCACAATACACATGCTTACCGGCTTTCAACGCATCGGTAGAAATGCGCGCATGGTGGTAATCACTGGTAGCAATGATAATGGCATCAATATCTTTTCGCAGTAAAAGTTCTCGATAGTCTTGCGTCACAAACAGATCTTTCCCATAGAGTTCTTTCATTCTTGTTAGTCGCCCTTTATACAAATCGCAAGCACCTGCTAAACTAACGCCGGGAACCTTTAAAGCAGAAGCGAGGTCATTGTGCCCCATGATACCGGTTCCTACTACCGCCACACGAATGGCATCGTTGGCTGTGTATTTTCTTTCGTATTGCAGCATTCGAGTATCGTATCGCTCCTCTGCTTGCAGCCGTTCCAAAGAACCTGCACCATAAAACAAAGCGGTACTGCTTAGTTGTTGAAGAAATTTACGACGTGAAGCACTCATAAGAAATAGTTTGGTTGAGCAATCGATTGATGATGAAATTTATCGGAGGAATCTCATTCCTCAGCTTTCATTGCATTCAAGTTAAGAAAGGATGCGCTAATTTTGCGCTATGAAGCGAAGTTTGTTGGTAGTTTTTTTATGGATGCTCCTTTCTGAAATCAATGCCCAATCCGTTCAGAATTTATATACTGAAATGGCTTTATATGGCAAACGCCAACGGATGGCTAAGGATATTAGAGAAAATGTAATCGCCAAAACATTCTTGCAAGACATCAACGAAGACAATGAGCACCGTTTTGAGTCGGCTTGCAATGCCATTTCCCAGTTTCTTATTAAAAACGACACCGTAAAACTTGGCTTTCGTAAACTCTTTAATGCATTCGATCAACTTCAATATGATACTCGAAAAGCATTGCTAGAAGCGGCTTATGCGGTATACCCTACCGAGTTCACAGAGCAAATACAGCAAATTTTCCGAAAACAAACCGATGCAAAACTGTTCTCAATGGCGGCGGCGTACTGGATTCGCGCCAATCCTTCAATTGATGTGAGCAATCAAATTAGCATAAGAACTGTAGAGCAATTTTCAGAGCCGGATTCCTTTCCTATTTTAGAATCGCTTACTCATTATGTGCAAGACAAGATCAAGCCTAAAAAGACCAGCGCTCCATCTGTCAAAGACCTTATTCAATTTCACAAAGAAAAAGGCAATAAAGTAATCTACTCCTTTCAAAGAGAGAATCGCGACTATCCGGGTATGGCCATTGTGCAGAATGCAGATGGAAGTTTTGAAAGAAGAGCAGACGGCGCCATTATGATGTTCGAACAACTGGCTCGTTCAGGCTCATCTCTTCCCTATTTCATTTCAAATGGAAACACACCGCAAGGAATGTACAGCATTCAGGGGACCGCTGTATCAAGACTCGGTTTCATTGGCCCTACACCCAATATTCAATTAGTAATGCCTTTGGAAGACAGTTCAAAGAATTTCTTTCATGGACTCAAACTTTCAAACGAAGAACTCATCAGTCATTATCAAAACTATTGGCCCGCTTCATGGCTGAAATTCAAGCCCCGATTGGAAGCACTGGAAGCAGGCAAAATCGGCCGCTCTGAGATCATTGCACACGGTACTACCATTGATCCGGAATTCTTTAAAGACTATCCTTTCTATCCCCTCACACCAACAATGGGCTGTTTGTGCGCAAAAGAATTGTGGAATGTAACCACCGGCAAACCGCTAGTGAGTGAGCAGTTCAATATGTACAGTGCTTTTATGTCTACCTCCGGTTCAAAAGGCTATTTAATCGTCATTAACCTTAACGACAAAAACGGCCCTGTTACAAGAGCTGAACTGGAAGCATTATTGAAGTGATGACATTAAGGCCTCAACTCAATTGTAGGCGTATCATTGGAATTGTTGAGTCTTCCAAAATGATCAACCGGGTAATTAAATGGATGCAGGTAGTGATCGAGTATCACGGCTACTTGAGCTTTTGTTAAAGCAGTTGAACTATTGATAGAACGGTTGCTCAGAACTTCTTGCAATTCTTCATTCGACTTCCAAAAGCTTATCTTGATTCGTTTCGCTAACATCACAATGATCAACTGAGCTTTTAAATTACTCACTGTGATCTTGGTATTTGATTTACTGAGCCCGCCAATTCCAAAAAAGGAGCCAAGACCCTCCGACAATTCATTTTCAGTAATTAAAGAATCAGGATCGAAAAAAGTTTTATTGGCCCAACCTTCCGGAACACCTCTCGACTTCAATATACCGGTAACCCCTATGCGCTGAATGGATATCCAATTAGGATGCTCAGGTTTCACATCAAAATAGGGTCTGAGATAAGCTTTCGCCGCTAGTAATTGCGCTTGAACATTTCGAACATCGGCTTGCTTTACTGAATATGATGGGTTTGCTTTTCGTTCCTTCAAAACAACCGCGGCGAGGGCTCCTGCAGCCTGTCCGGTAAGCAATACACAAGGTTGCAAGCGAGTAGATCCATTAACAATATTGGAAACAGAAATTCCTTTTTCGGCCACAATCAAGTTCTCGACATCTTTTGGAATCAAACTACCCAATGGAATACTAAATGAAGGCACGCGCGGGAAATCAATATTCGGCGGATTCTTTTCTTTGCTGTGATGATGATCTACCGGATAATCGCCTACCGAAATTCCGGTTCTATATAAAGGATCATTTTGGTCAAAAGGCTCAATCAAATCGTTTACATTTAGGCGAACTTCACCTTTTACTCTTCTACCCTCACGATGATAGGGCATCAATGCCAATCCTGAACCACCCGGAAATAAAGGAGATAAACCGAGGTTCTTTTTTCCTAACTGAGTTTGAATAAAATAAACGAATCCGAGTGTTTGTTGGCGGGCTGCTTCAAGGTATTCGTATCTCTTTATTTGAGGAATCGATGTTACGTTTACATAGTAATCATTCCCGTGCGCCGGCCAATTGATCATGTATTGTTTATTGGGAAGCAAGGCATAGTCCAACATTTTCTCGGTGTTTACTTTGTAGGCTGAACCATCGGGGCAGGGAGCATCCAAACAAGAACAGAAATAGCGGGTGCTGTCATAGTTTTTCGGGCGAGGAATGGTTTTATTGGCATTAGGACCGTAGTCTTTTAAAACCGCCACCCAAGTAAGATCTTGAATCATGTCCGATTTACCAGGGGCCATAGTTTCTTTGGCATAAATGGGATGTTCCATGCCCAAATCAAAACCCGCCCCGGCTGATGCAAATACATCACCTAAATCAGTTGCGTCAATCACCAGTGAAGCATTCACAGTAAGCTTTTGTCCTTTTTGATTTACAAAAACAGCTCCTGTTATTGACTTCCCCATCATCAACGCTTTCTCAAAAAACCATTGATACTTTACAGTTAGAAATTTCTCCCGCTTGAACATGGCTTTGAAAATGCTATCTCCAACTTGTGCTTCAAAACAGGTTTCACTGATCCAACCCGTGAACAGGTTTCGGGTTTTGTAATGCTTGTATAATTCTTCTCGGAACTCCATCCAAATGCCACTGTGGAGTTCATCGTTTCCATCGGTACAGCTCACACCGGCAGCCGTTAACATGCCCCCCAACCATTGCGTTGGTTCTATCAAAATAGTTTTGTTTTGAAGGCGCGCCGATTGGATAGCGGCGCCTACGCCACCCGTGCTGCCTCCAATCACCAATACATCAGTGTTAAGCGTTGTTTGAGTCCATCCGTATGTGCTTAAAAACAGGAAGCAAAAGCCGGTTACAATCGGTTTCATATAATGGTATTAAATAAAAACTCCCGCAAGAAACACTTGCGGGAGTAATTTATGAAGAACGAGCCTTAATTAGAAGGGTAAATCGTCCATTGGTTCATTAATATCCATCACCGGTGAACCAACCGAGCTGTTTGAAGCGGGTCCGCTGTAGCTAGGACTTGCTCCTGCATCACCACGGCTACCTAACAATTGAACACTGCTCACACGAAGGGTTAAAGATGCACCACTAGTGCCATCGTTTTTGGCATAAGTGCGTACTTCAGGAGAACCTTCAACATACACTTGTGTACCCTTTTTCAAATACGGAGCGATTCCTGTACGGTCTGTCCAATAGGCACATTCCACCCAAATCGTCTTATCTTTTTGGTTCCCTTGTTGATCGCGGTATTTTTCGGTATGCGCAACGCTGAAATTGATAACATTCTTTCCATTAACGGCATTGGTAACACAATCTTTCCCCAGATTGCCAATCACTTGCATTTTGATCATAACTTATTGTTTTTTGCGTCCTTGCTTAAAAATTCGAGGGCAAATTACACTATACCCTAGTGACTTCCTCGGGGTAAAACCCGTTGGGGAAAAGTTTTTTCAACTTAAAATGCCGGGGTTTTCTACACGGCCAATGGCAGTTCGGAAAAGAGTGCAACCGCAGCCTCTACTTCCTCAGAACCAAGAAGATACGGCAAAAAACTCAGTGACGACAAACGAGAGACCAACGATGGTTTCGCAGCTTTTGACGGTTTTGCATAATACCGATCATACAGTTCTTCTGTAGAAATACCCCGAATTCCCTCCTCCTTACAAAAAGCAAAAAAAGATTCCATGGCGGCTAAGATCTGGTCACAATCTTTTTGAGTTGGTGCATAAGGATTAATTCCCGGCATCACCTCAATATTATGGAACATCATATTGTAAACAATGATCTCTTCTCCCTGATAAGTAAACTGGTATTGCTTTACCAACTTTTGCAGCTCTTTATCTCCAAAAAAACTCGGGCGCAGCCAAGTTCTCTTGAAATAATAGGGCTTTCTTCGCAAGCCTCCCAATGAAAAAAGCCACTCTTTCCAATAAGGTATTTTCTGAAGTGCTATCGAAACCGGTATCTGGAGAATCCCTTCCGACAACTTCGACTTTTCTATCATAGAAAAGTCTGTCATAAAGTAAGGTTGTTCAGGAGCATTTTTGAAATCACAAATATTTTTGCGTGTATGATCGTCCCATTTTATATGCGGGGTAACACTGGTATCTACCTTATAACCCAATTTCTTTAGAACCCGAATGGTATTCACTCCTGCCGCAAATCGACCTGCTCGAAAAACAATCGGTTTGTATCCAAATTTTGATTCGAACAAATCTGTAATGGCGTTCAACTTTCCCTCTTCAATGTCATTGGGATAATCACAACAATTGGCCCTTGCCTTTTTACCTGCATAATTGTCAAAACTTTTTTCGGGAGCAATAAACTCAGGATGTAAATGAGTGCCAAGTTCATATGCACCTTCCAATTCTCTTAAAACAGCGACACTGGCCTCGTTTTCAATAACCACATTGTTTAACAAATAGGTAGGAACCAGATCGTATTTGATGAACAAAGGATGCAAAATGTCTTTGATCCCTTTCTCCACACCGGTAAAGGTTAACGGGGATGAATACGTCCAATCACTGCTACAATCCGGCTCCACGTCTATCGTTATAGTCAAAAATTTCTTCATGCATTCTTAAGTGTTAGAATAGGCTAAACATACTGCACAAACATTAGAATACATATTTGGTTGTTAAGAAATTTTCAACACCAAAGGTATTTGGGTATATTATTCTTCTCCCCTATCACCACCACTGTTCACCAATCTTCCGAAGAAAATAGCATTCATAAACAACTTGGTTCCACCCAGCCAGAATGCTCTAAAGTTTGGATTATCGGCAATATTGATCACACGACCCGATCCTACCTGGCTCACCAAAACTGCTGCACAGCCTTTTACAGCATCGTAATTCTCTTTACTAACCCAGCCACTCTGCAATGGATTCGCAGTATACACGAAGGGAATAGCAAAAGGATTCTTTCCCTTTTCCATGTACACTCTATTGGCCTTGAACAAACTCACCACTTTTTGCTGGTAACCATAAGCAAGCGGATTGCTTTGGTCGATCGCCGCACCAAAAATAGCTCCACTCATTTGTTGAGCACCGTTGATCTGTTCACGATCTACATAAGTAAGATTTTTTAGACTGTCTAAAGGAGATTTCGCCTTTTTGAAATTGACGGTTGTAATACCATTATCGGCACACCAATTAATAGCCTCTTCTAAAGCAATGAGTGTTCCGCCTTGTTGAACCCAAGCTTTCAATTTGTCTTTATTGATATCTCCATAACCACCTGAAACCATGATCAAGGTGTTGTAGCGACCCAGCTCCACTCTGTTAAAACTACTCACATCCAAATGTGTAGAAGGAATATTCATGCGTTGATCTAACAAATGCCAAATTTCACCTGCATCAGTTGCACTTACACTGTTACCAACCAACATTGCTACAGAAGGTTTGGGCACTACTGCCATGCGACTGCTTCCCAAGTCGCTTCCGCTTGTTACATTACCTGTTGCCACACTGTAAACTGTAATACCATTTCGAATAGCACCTTCTTCAATCTTTTTATACAACTGATCTGAACTCATGCTTTGCAATTGTACAGAAATAGAGATAGTACCATAGGCAAATTTTCGACTACCCGCACTTGTTGGAATTTCAAAAGTATTGGTTGCAGTTTTCACAATGATTCCACTGTTCTGCAATTCGTATAAAAATTTAGGTGCTAGCAATTCATCCCACTCAAACAAATAAGCATAATTCGATTTTCCTCCAACCACTGAACCAGAGGGCATGGTTACGGCCTCCACTCTATCACCTATTAAGGAAGGACTAAATTTAGCAGCTCCCAATTCGGCATAATTCAAACCAAAAGCCAGTGGTAAGGTCCAAGCGGTGATATCGTAGAACAAGCTGTCTTTATACTGCAATGTTTTATCAAAAATTCCATGGATCAAGCGGTATTGAGGTTGATTGGCCGGAACAATGTATCCTTCTCCTTTCGGAATGACGCCATTGTCACCCGCTACTTCCGCAGCAGTTTTGTAAACTTCAATTTGATGGCGTTTGAGCATCTCCGTGAAAATAGCCGCCTTGGTTGCATCTTTTTTCGCACTGTACACAAATGCTTTTACGGGTGCGGTGGCCGCTTCTGAAATAGCTGTTTTGTAAAACTCACGTTGCCATTGTAAAAACTCCTTCTTCAAAGCAGCGGCACCTTCCAAAGTTGAAAGAGTGGTCACGAATTGATTGCGAATGGTAAAAGGGAATTTCAACAATCCATTGGATGTTTGTTGTGCATGACCTCTGGAACTTGCCTGTTCAAACAAGATTCCGATGGCGCCGTTCACATCCGGATAAGTGGATCCTTTTCCGTAATAATAGTCGTCGTAGTTTTCTTTGGTAAAATACAAAGAACCGATTCGATCCAAAAATTTCGCGTGGTACACAGCGAGCTTGCCCGTCAACTCTTGATTCTTTTCAGGAGTAATCGGATTCACACGGGAAGGAACACCAGGTTGAAAGAAAAAGGTAGCATTGCTTCCTTGTTCGTGGTGATCGGTTAAAATATTGGGCTTCCATAAATGGAACCATTTCAATCGGTTTTGACTTTCAACATGTACAGCCGGCAACCAATCGCGGTTCAAATCGAACCAATAATGGTTGAAACGACCTCCGGGCCATACTTCATTGAATTCTCTTGAATTGGGATCGGTCACCAAATTCTTGCTCTTATGTTGGTTCACCCAAGTGGAGAAGCGTTGCAATCCATCGGGATTAAAAGAAGGATCAAATAAGATCACTACTTTATCTAACAATTCATCTATGTTTTTGCCTTGGGCTGCGGCCAAATAATAGGCGCTTAATAAACTAGCATTGGCACCACTGGGCTCATTACCATGAATGGAATGCCCAACCCAAACCACAATCGGCATTTGATCAATGGGCAGGTTTCCATTGAATGAAGGATCGGTTAATTGAACGTGCTGTTGTCTGATCTCTTCTAAACGCGCATGATTTTTTGGAGAAGTAATGATGAGGAGCACCTGAGGACGGCCCTCATACGTAAAACCCATGGTTTCCAATTTAATTCTGTCGGGGGCTGCTACAGCAAGAGCCTTCATGTAATTTACCAATCGGTCATGTGTTACATGCCATTCCCCTACTTCATGGTAGATCACCGATTTAGGAGTGGGAATGTTGGGATTGTAACTAACACTGTCGGGCAAATAATAACTCAATTCCTGAGCACTTGCAAAAAAGGTAAACAGGCTGAAAATCAGCGCAATGGGAAGTTTTCTCATACATTTTTAGTTGGATTTCTAAGGTAACAAAGTTTACGGTATAAAAGCACCTCCCATCCCTTCCGGTTTACGAAATAAGAAAAACATGTTGAAAACCGGCGACTCACCTCGAGGATACCACCCTCTTAAACCGCCCAAGCATCGTATCTTTGCCCATTCAAGTGAAGAACGTATGAGTAAAAAAGGAAAAGTGCTGGTAGCGATGAGTGGCGGTATCGACAGTACCGTTACCGCCCTGATGTTGAACGATCAAGGGTATGAGGTGATTGGTATTACCATGAAAACATGGGACTATGCAGCCAGCGGTGGCAGCAAGAAAGAAACCGGCTGTTGCAATATCGACAGCTTTAATGATGCGCGCATGGCAGCCGTACAACATGGCTTCCCCCACTATATATTGGACATTCGAGATGAATTCGGTGATTTCGTGATCGATAATTTCGTTGAAGAATACTTGGCAGGAAGAACGCCCAACCCTTGTGTGATGTGCAATACCCATATTAAATGGCGTGCTTTGCTTAAAAGAGCCGATGCATTGGATTGTGAATTCATTGCAACAGGTCACTATGCAAAACGCTTTCAACACAGCAATGGTCGGTATTATGTAAGCAAAGCAGTAGACGAAACCAAAGATCAAAGCTATGTGCTATGGGGATTGCAACAAGATCTATTGAGTAGAACCTTGTTACCCCTTGGCCCTTATCGTAAAACAGAGATTCGTCAAATGGCTCACGATTATGGCTATCCTGAATTAGCTAAAAAGCACGAGAGTTATGAAATCTGTTTTGTGCCCGACAATGACTACCGTGGTTTTCTAAAAAGAAAAGTAGAAGGGCTGGAAGAAAAAGTAAACGGCGGAAACTTTGTTGACAAATCGGGAAATATTCTTGGTAAACACAAAGGTTATCCTTTCTATACCATTGGTCAAAGAAAGGGATTGGACATTACTTTTGGTAAACCGGTGTATGTTACAGGCATCCAACCGGAAACCAATACCGTAGTTTTAGGAGATGAGGAAGATTTGAATAAAAATGAGATGATCGTATCCAAAATCAATTGGGTAAAATACGAAGGTGTGGAAGATGGCTTTGAAGCAACTACCAAAATTCGATACAAAGATGGTGGTACCATGAGCCATTTGTACAACCATGAAAAAGGAATTGAAGTGAAGTTTTATCAGGATGCAAAAGGGGTTGCGCCGGGTCAAAGTGCTGTGTTTTACGAAGGAGACGATGTAGTTGGGGGTGGCATCATTCAGCGGCCATTTTAAAATCGATTGATTTTCAACTCCTTGCATTTTCTGCTTTTTGGTTGGAAAAGCAATAAAACAGGTTCTAAATCGTTAATTGTGAAGTTGTTTTGTGTTTTAACCCAAATCTCAACCCTATATCCATATTATGCAAAGACTGTTGAAAATAGCACTGCTGTTGTTCGTAAGCGCAAGCTTGCTCACCTCTTGCGACGAGAAAGCGCAAGTATTGACTCCTGCATTAAGTGATTATATGCCCCTGGAAGTTGGAAAATACATTCGCTACAGATGCGACTCTACCGTATTTGTAAACTTCGGCACCAAGGATACCGTAAAATCCTATCAAGTAAAAGACGTAGTTGACGCATTAATAACCGACAATTCAAATCGTCCTACTTATCGAATCATTCGTTATCTCAATGATACTGCCGCTTCCGGCACTTGGACACCTATTAGTACATACACGGTAACACCAACCAATGCAACTATTGAACTGGTAGAAAACAATCTTCGTTTCGTGAAGTTGAAACTACCTATTGCAGACGGCGTTACTTGGGGTGGCAACAATTATATTCAAACAACTTCTGAAAGTTCTACTGTTCAGTATCTGAAAGGGTGGGACTATGTATACGACAAGTTTGAGCAAGCGTTCACTGTTTGGAACAATCTAAACATTCCCAACACAGTAACCGTGAATCAACGCGATGAAACCTTAGGAACTCCAACAGACGCTAATTTCTACAGCGAACGAAACTTTAGCAAGGAAGTTTTTGGAAAGGGCATTGGCCTCATCTACAAAGAATTCTTGCACTGGGAATACCAACCACCAAGTAGTTCAAATCATGGATATACTGGTTATGGTATCAAATTAACGATGATCGATCACAATTAAAAAAGCTGGAAATGAGACGGGTACTGCTGTTGATGGGAATTCTTTTCTTTGCAACACTTTCAAGTACTGCACAGTATAGCAGGTACGTGGTAAAGTTTACGGATAAGAAGAATACCCCGCACAGCCTTTCCAATCCATCTAGCTATCTCAGCGCGAAAGCCATCGCGCGAAGAGCGAAACAAAATATCAGTATCGATTCCACCGATCTGCCCATTACCCCCGCTTATTTAGACAGTATTCGTTCCGTACCAAATGTTACGGTACTAAATGTTTCAAAATGGTTTAACCAAGTATTGGTCAAAACTACCGACCCCGCTGCACTGGTAAAAATCAATAGTTTTCCTTTCGTGAAAACCGCGGCTCCTATTGCATTGAATGTAGACAATATCGACAAAGGGCAACCAATCACAAATGAAAAATATGGCGTAGTGGGAAATGAATTGATTGGCATGAACGGCCTCAACGGTACCCACTCTCTCAGTTACGGAAATAGTTACAATCAAATTCATTTACACGAAGGCGAATACTTACACGATCTTGGCTTTACCGGCAAAGGCATTACCATCGCCATCCTTGACGGAGGCTTTTTTGGTTATAAAACCAATGTGGCCATGGACAGTGTTCGTTCTCAGAACAGAATTTTGGGAGTATGGGATTATGTAGCCAATGAAGAAAGTGTAAATGAAGATCATCCACATGGATTGTACTGTTTCTCCATTATAGCCGGCAACAAACCGGGCTCCTTAATGGGGTCAGCACCTCACGCTAGCTTCTATTTATTCAGAACAGAGGATGTGAATTCAGAATATCCCGTAGAAGAACAAAACTGGGTAGCAGCGGCAGAATATGCCGACAGTGTGGGAGTTGATATGATCAGTTCATCATTGGGTTATTATGATTTTGACGACGCTTCCTTCAACCATAGTTATGCCCAGCGCAATGGTAATACGGCACTCGTTACATTAGGCGCCGACTTAGCCGCTAAAAAAGGAATCATTGTAACCAATAGTGCAGGTAATTCGGGTAATGCTACAAATGATACGAAATACATTGCTTGCCCGGCCGATGGCGATAGCGTGGTGGCAGTAGGTGCGGTAACACAGGCCGGCATTCGCGCAAAATTCAGCAGTTGGGGGCCCAATGGTGCCGGTGCTCGAAAACCGAATATTGTATCAGTAGGTCAAGCCACGGTACTGGCCAATACCGCCGGTAATGCATCGAGTGGAAATGGTACTTCGTTTTCGAACCCGCTCGCTTGTGGATTGATCGCTTGCCTGTGGCAAGCATATCCCGAGTTCACCAATATGGAAATCATCAATGCCGTTCAAAAAAGTTCGAGCACTTATACAAGTCCCAATGATAGCTTGGGATATGGCATTCCGAATTTCAGAAAAGCATATGAATATCTTGCAGCGGAAAGACTGAAAAAGAATCAGGATGCAATTCTTGGATCGAATTGGATCAAGATCTACCCCGTTCCATTTAAACAATCCCTCTCTGCATTATTAAAAGCACCCAATACTGGTAAAGCCACACTCCGCTTGTTCAATAGCAGCGGGCAATTGATAGAATTGAAACAGCTAGATGTTCAGGCTGGCAGCACTTACACTTTAAGCTTTGGAGCTGCAGCAAAATTATCTGCAGGCGTTTACATAGTTGAATACCGCGATGGAACTTCAACTCAACGAATTACTATTCAGAAATAAACAAAGCTGCAAATAAGGTATCGGCCTTTCTTGAAGTTCCGTCTAGATATCCCGAATAAACCAATCTCATTTTTTTATTGGAAAGAATTTCTTGCACTCTCTCTTCATTTTCTTTGGTAAATACAGAGCAGGTACAATACAGGAAATAGCCCCCGGGCTTCACATTTGCAAGAACATTGCTTACAATTTTGGATTGAACTGCTGCGTAGGTTTCAATTTTTTGTTGATCAAAGAAAAGGTATTGCTCAGGCGTTCTCGACCAGGTGCCGCTGCCTGTGCAAGGCACATCAGCAATTACCAAGTCGAACTTGCGATCGTGCTTGCTTCCCCTGCCGGCATCAAACACAAATCGGTGGTAATTCTTAATGCCTGCTTCTTTAAAGCGGTTTGATAAATTATGCAGAATGGAGTCTCGTATATCCGATACTGATAGTTCAATGGTTGAAAGCGTGTCGAATAGTAAAATTGATTTACCACCGCTGGCGGCGCAGCAATCCCAAACGGTGGGTGTTTTCCTTTCAGGTTTTCCTACCCAAGAAATTAGCTGATAGAATTCTTGTACACGTTGTGAGCTAAGATCTTGAACAACTGCTTCCCTGTTTAGCTGTATTATATTTTCTATGTTCAATCCGGCCTGCAAGGCGATGCAAGTTGGAGACATCGATTCAAATGCGAGTTCAGCCTTCTTCAATTTATCAACAACTATTTTCTCATAACTTGGGCGAAGTCTTAGATAAAAAGGAGGTTGATGAAGAATGCCGGTAAAATAAGCGTCTTTATTTATTTCAAGCGACAGCTCATTCACCCAAGCTATATTGGCCGTTAACGAAGCGCCAATTCTTTCTATTTTTTCTTGAAAAGATTCCGAAGCTAACAAGTTCCATTCCGGAGCCGCTACTTCCAATAATGCAGTAGACTGTTGTGTTAAAAGAAAATGTGCTTGAAGTACCGCGGTAGGGAGGTCATTGGTAGTTAAATGTGGTTTCACTCTGCAATAATCGTAGCAGAGACTTGTCACCCACTTTCGGTCTTTAGAACCCATTTTCTTGTTCTGAGCAAAGATTTTTTTCAAATGCGCAGCAAGGGGTTCTGCTCCCTGATAGTGATGAAGAATGGATGCAGCGGTATTGATATAAGAATAGTATCGACTCAAAAGAGATGAATTTGTACAAAGATAACAAAGCCCGATTCTATTGAATCGGGCTTCTCAATTATTTGATAATAACTACTTATAAAAGTAAGTAGCCGTTTGAATACCGTTTTGAGAAACTAAGTTTGCTGAAGAAGGCTGGTTATTTGAATTGTACTTGTAGGTAGAAGCTACTTCAAAAGATTGAGGTGCACCACTTGAATAAACTGTAATATTTGTTTTCAGTACATTTTGAGAATTGGCATATTGCATATTATTCAACGCTACAGCATCTTGATAAGGAAGAGTTATAGACGCCTTTTTTCCATCGTACGTAAAGCCAAGTTTCATCAGAGGAGCCACGCCGCTACCGGTTTCAACCGACTGTGTTGAGCTGCCTAAATTGCCTGATGCATCATACGTATAATCGTAAGCAGAATACAATTCATAAGTTCCGAACGCATTTACGTAACCGTTGGCCTTGATCAACTTGCCTGCGGTATTGTAAGTCAATGCGGTACTATCATACACTTCCGGATCAAACCCGGTTTCATATGCATAAGAAACAATGGCAGTATAACGTGAAGTAGCACTGTTGTAACGAGCCTCATAAACAAGACTGTCTAATCCCGAACCTGCCAACTCACTTGTAATATAGGTGTACTTAGTAATAAGGCCTGCAGAATTTCTGTAAATGCGGAATTCATAGCTAGCCTGCATACCACCTAATGAACCCGAAGTACTTAAGTAGGTTTCTTTTATGAGACGTTTGTTAACGTCGTAGGTATATTCGGTAGTTGAAGTATCAATGGATGATGCGGCCACTACTTTGGTAAGAAGGCCTCCATTCGTACTACCGCCTCCGCCATTTCCGGAATAACCCGGGTCAGTAGAATCAACACTCAGTTCTTTCCCGCAGGCAGATAATAAAAGCACGGGCAAAGCCCATTTGATAAGATCGCGTAACATAAGCAGTTCTCGTTTAAGGTTTAAATTTCCAGCAATGCTTTCACCGGATCTTTTCCGAAAAGCATCAACTGAGGATTCTCCAACAATTCCTTCACGCGCACTAGGAAGCTAACACTTTCACGACCATCAATGATACGGTGATCGTAGCTTAACGCCAAATACATCATCGGGCGAATCACTACTTGACCATTCATAGCAATGGGTCGTTCTTCAATTTTATGCATTCCTAAGATTGCAGATTGAGGAATATTAATAATGGGAGTACTGAGCAAAGAACCAAACACACCACCATTGGTGATGGTAAAAGTACCTCCTTGCAAGTCTTCCATGGTTAATTTGTTATCACGTGCCTTTCCGGCCAATTCCACTACTTTCTTTTCAATATCGGCCATTCCAAGGCTTTCTACGTTGCGCATTACAGGAACGGTCAATCCACGTGGTGTAGAGACAGCAATAGAGATATCGCAATAATCGTGGTAAATCAATTCATCACCATCAATATAGGCATTTACTGCCGGCCATTCTTGCAAAGCGTACGCACAGGCTTTGGCAAAAAAGCTCATGAAGCCTAGGTTTACACCATGTTTCTCTTTGAACTTGTCTTTGTACTGAGCGCGGATGTCCATGATCGGCTTCATGTCTACTTCATTGAAAGTAGTTAACATGGCTGTTGTATTCTTCGCTTCCACCAATCTGCGAGAAATGGTTTTGCGGAGGTTGCTCATTTTTTCCTTCTTCACATTGCGACCAAAGAGTTCAGCACCCGGCTTTCTTCCCGGATTGCTCAAGGCAGCCAATACATCATCTTTCAATATTTTTCCACCTACTCCACTTGGAGTAACCGATTTAGGATCTACTTTTTTATCGGCAATGATAGCTGATGCTACCGGAGTTGCTTTCACATTTTCAGCAGGTGCAGAAGCGGGCTTTGGAGCCTCTGCTTTTGGAGCTTCAGCCTTGGGTGCTTCTGCTTTAGGAGCTTCAGGTGCAGCGGCAGGAGCAGCAGCTGTTTCATCAATAGAAGCGATTACATCACCAATTTTAATGGTATCGCCTTCTGCAATATTTCCCAATGTAATAACACCGGCCTGTTCAGCATTCACTTCAAATGTTGCTTTCTCACTTTCCAATTCTGCAATCACTTCGTCGCGCTTTACATAATCGCCGGTCTTCTTCGTCCATTTCAGTAAGGTTACTTCACTAATGGACTCTCCGACGGTTGGTACTTTAATATCGATCATAAAAATATATTCTTAATTAAAATTCGTTGAATGCTTAAATAGTAAATGCTGTTTCGATGATTTCTTCTTGCTCTGCCTTGTGAACTTTCGCATAACCTGTGGCGGTAGCAGCGCTCGGCTGACGACTGATCACTCCGTAATTAATTGACTTCAAGTTCATTTGCAAGAAAGAAGCGGCTCCCATGTTCAAGGGTTCTTCTTGAACCCAGAACCAAGTTGCTTTGCTATACTTTTTATACAAAGCTTCTATTTGAGTTGCAGGCAATGGATACAATTGTTCCAAACGAACAATGGCTACATCGGTTGCACCTCTTTTCTCTTGTTGTTCGGCCAAATCAAAATAGATCTTACCGCTGCAGAACAATACTTTCTTCACTTGCGCTGGATCTTTCACATACGTATCATCGAGCACTTCTTTGAATCCACCCTCTAAAAATGCAGACACCGGTGAATAGGTTCCGGGGTGACGCAAATTCGCTTTCGGGCTAAAATTGATCATTGGCTTGCGGAAAGGCCATGCCAACTGACGTCGCAATGCGTGGAAGAAATTCGCAGCTGTGGTGATATTGGTAACCACCATATTTAATTCAGCACACATTTGGAGGTAACGTTCCAAACGAGCACTACTGTGTTCCGGACCTTGGCCTTCGTACCCGTGAGGCAACAACATGGTGATACCGTTCATACGGTTCCATTTTTGCTCGCCTGCACTAATGAACTGGTCGATCATGGTTTGGGCCCCATTGCTGAAGTCTCCAAACTGAGCTTCCCACAACACCAAGGCATTAGGGTTGGCCAATGAATAACCGTATTCAAATCCCAATACTCCGTATTCACTGAGCAATGAGTTGTAAATTCTAAATTCACCTGTTGCACCTTCTATTCTGCTCAAACGATTGTAGGCAACATCCGTATTCTCATCGCGCAAAACAGCATGACGATGACTAAAAGTACCTCTGCGTACGTCCTGTCCGCTCATACGTACATCCTTGCCATCATTGATCAATGTTCCATAAGCAAGTAACTCTCCTGTAGCCCAATCAATTTTTTGCTCGGCTTCGAAGAGTTTCACTTTATCTTGAATGATCTTTTCAATTTTTTTCAATGGTTTGAAATCAGAAGGCCATGCCATCAATGCATTGAACACTTTTTCAAAATCCTCTTTTTTGATGGCGGTGATTGGACTTCTTTCAAAGTCATCGTTTGTTGCCGTTCTCAAACTTTTCCAAGCCAATTCGGGTTGCTGGTAAGTATAAGGAAGTGGATTTTGTTTTACTTCATCTAAACGTTCTTGAAGATCGCCCCAGAACTTCTGTTCCATTTCCTTGGCCAACTCTTTTACGTCCTTTTCACCCTTATCCAACAAATACGTAGTGTACACTTCACGAGGGTTGGGGTGTTTATCGATCAATGAATAGAGCTGTGGTTGAGTGAACTTAGGATCATCTCCTTCATTGTGACCATGACGACGGTAACAAACCATGTCGATGAAAACATCTGAGTTGAAAGCCTGACGGTAACGAGTTGCTATTTGCACGCATTTCACTACTGCTTCAGGATCATCGCCATTCACGTGCAATACCGGTGCTTGAACAGCAGCCGCTAATGATGTACAGTAGTCAGAACTACGCGCATCATCAAAATCAGTGGTGAATCCAATTTGGTTATTGATCACGAAGTGAATGGTACCTCCCGTGAAATAGCCATCGAGGTCACTCATTTGCAATACTTCGTATACGATACCTTGACCTGCAACTGAAGCGTCGCCATGAATCAGGATCGGAAGAATTTTATCGAAATCACTCTTGTATAAAATATCTGCTTTTGCGCGAGCAAAACCTACAACCACCGGATCAACCGCTTCCAGGTGTGAAGGGTTGGGCATCAATTTCAAGTGAATGGTTTTCCCATTCGGAGTTTTTAATTCCGAACCATAGCCCATATGGTATTTCACGTCGCCGCTACCCATGGTTTGATCCAACTTGGCCGTTCCTTCAAATTCACTAAAGATTTGCTCATAGGTTTTTCCCATGATGTTAGCGAGTACATTCAAACGACCGCGGTGTGCCATTCCAATCACTACTTCTTGAACTTCATGATCGGCAGCAGTGTTAATGATCGCGTCAAGGGCAGCAATGGTTGTTTCCCCTCCTTCCAATGAGAATCGTTTTTGACCGATGTACTTGGTGTGAAGGAATTTTTCAAACATCACCCCTTGGTTCAATTTTTCAAGAATGCGCTTTTTGGTTTCAAAGGGCATGTCTTGATGGAATTTCTGCTCAATTTCAGTAGTCAGAAAATCTACTTTCTTCTGGTCGCTAATGTATTTGAATTCAATCCCTACGTGGGAAGCGTAGCTCTTTTGTAAGTGATTGAGAATATTGCGAAGGGCGGTACGTCCTAATCCGATGATGTTTCCCGCGAAGAATTCTTTATTGAGATCGGCCTCAGAGAACCCAAAAAAGGAGAGATCGAGATTGGCTCCTCTGTCTTTACGAGTGCGAATAGGATTGGTAGTGGCAATCAAATGTCCTTTGTTGCGATACCCCAAGATCATTCGGTAGGCGTTTATTTCAGCTTTCCAATCGATATCGGCTCCGACATTCGTGCTACCGGTTGCGGTACCATTGGTGGCAGCGCCTGAATTCACGGCAAAATCGAATCCTTCGAAAAACTTTTTAAAATCTGGATCAACACTGGCAGGGTCTTTTACAAAATCCTGGTACAAATGCTCGATAAACTGTGGGTGTGACTGTGTGATGTACGAAAAATCCTTCATGAAAACATCGTCTTTTGAATGGTTTGCAAATATCGGTGAAAATGGTGGAACTCCGAGTAGTTGAACCCCTGATAATCACTATTTTTTGAAAATTTTGATAAAATGTCCAGCACCTTGAAAAACAAGGTGTTTTTAAACGAATAAAAGCCCGGATTTAGTCGAAAAAGCGCCTATTTTTGAAAAAAAACAGAAATAAACCCTGTATTTTTTTGGTAGTTCTCCTTACAGCGATTACCTTTGCCGTCCTAAATTTTAGAGTTCATGGCTAATCACAAAGCTACCCAGAAGGATGTACGTCAGGCTGCAAAACGCCGCGATAGAAATAAATATTACGGAAAAACAACCCGTAATGCGATTCGTGATTTGAAAGAAATCAAAACGGCAACTGAAGCGGGTGCTAAATTGACTGAAGTATCTTCTATGATCGATAAACTCGCTAAGCGTGGCATCATCCACAAAAACAAAGCTGCTAACTTAAAGAGCGGTTTGACGAAGCGTGTGAATGCGATCGCTAAGTAAGCAGTCTATTCGAGGTTGAAAAACTCGTAAACCAATATTGATCCCGCTTTTGGCGGGATTTTTTTATTGTTGCTCCTACCCCTTGGTGTAAACCTCTTTGTTGTGGCATTCCATCCATTTCTCCGGTTGGGCTATTTCTTTCCACCCGTATTGACGGTACAACCCATGCGCATCACCGGTTAATAATATCCATCTTCGAAGTCCTTGTAAGGATGGGTGATTCATGATCGTTTCTACCAGCCATTTTGAGAGTCCCAATCCCCTACACTCCTCTTCAATGTAAACATCTCCCAAATAAGCAATGGTTGCATAATCTGTAATGACCCGAGCAAATCCGACTTGGCGGTCTTCATGGTACACACCAAAGCAAAGAGACTGCTCAATAGCCTTCGCCACAGTTTCTTTGGGGATATGCAAACTCCAATAGGCTTTCGTAGAAAGAAACAGGTGCACGGCATCCAAATCAATTCTGGAGCGATCGGTAGAAAGATCAAAACCGTTCTTGTGGAGTGTTATTTCTTGCATGCAGATATACCTTTTATCGTGCAATCAATACCTTCTTGGTAAAGGGCTGGTATTGATCATTGCGGAATTCCAAGAGATACACGCCTGAAGCCAATCCTGAAGCTTTCAGTGTGAGTACTTGCCCTATTGTTCCCGCTATATTCCAAGATTTCACTACCTGTCCTTGACTGTTTCGTAGGTATAACATGCCTTTTGAACTAGCCTCTAACAGTTGTACTTGAATGGACGAATTAGAAACGGTAGCAGCAGTAAAACCACTTGTAGATCCATTCTTCGCCACTACCCACTTTGAATATTTTACGGCACCATTTTTACCGACCATCTTAAGTCGATAATATGCAATGCCCGGCAAGCTTTGTTCGTCAGTAAACTTATAACTGTTTTGCAATGCTTGTTTCACGGCTACTTTACCAATACTAATTCCTGATCTTCCATCTTGCCCTCTCTCAACTTCATATTCTTGGAGTTCTTGATCGTTCACTACTTCCCAACTCAACTCATTTTTTTTATTTGAATTGGTACTTACTTCAAAACCCAATAAATCAAGAGGCAGCGAACTCAAGGTTACAATAAAGTTTGTTGACTTCGTGTACCCGGCATAGCTAGCTTCGTATCGCCAAGAGCCTGCTATGGCGTTTACGGGTAACACTACATTGTAATATGCAAATGAAGTATTGTCTGTGGAAGTGAATGTTTGTGTCCATTGTGAGTACAGATCGTTGTTAGCATCATACACGCGATGCGTTACTGTTTGCCCTGAAATATTATCTCGATAATACGCCGCCACTTTCAAAGTATTGCCCGGCACAAAAACAGTTTGCACATTTACCTGCTCGTTTTCCGGGCATGCTGCCATAACCGGCGCTAGGCCATGTGTCATTACTTTTAAAATAGATGAAGCTCGGTAAGCTTCTTGAGTTTCCCACATGGTTTGACCACTTGCAATAGTGGTATTACAGGTTCCCATCCAAGGATCGATGGGTTCTCCGTTGGTATCCTGCCAAATTTCAAAATGCAGGTGGGGTACTCTAGAACGACCGGAACTTCCAACTATTCCGAGATACTCGCCCTTTTCAATTCGAGCGCCAATAGCTTTTGTTGTGATGGTATTCCTTTTCATATGAAGGTAAACTCCAACAGTGCCATCGTCGTGTAACAAAAAAATCTGATTGGCCTCACAAGGAGCCCCGCCTTGACAATTGGTAAAATCACATCCATCTACATTCGATCGATTGTAGCCATTTCCTTCAATGATGTATCCGGCAGCAGCTGCCACAACTTCCACAGAATTATCATTCATTCGCGTCCAAGGAAATGGAAAAATATTGATATCTGTTCCGGTATGATTGTAGTCGCCATTGTATTCCCAAGTGCGGGTACCGCAGTTGAAATCACGCAATTGACCTGCTGCGGGGTTATGATCCATGAAAGCTTCCATGGCATAGTACCCTGAGTCTGTAAATGCGGTAGCCCTTTTGAGAGGCATCCGAAGAGAGCTATAGGTAATTTGAGGGCTTATAGGTGCCGCGGGAATAACGCCACTTGCCCTTAAAGATGCAACAGATTGCTTCAATCGATACACCCATAATTTTTTGATAGCAGGATCCATCTGGTCGGAAGGCCCGGAAAGAAATGCTCCTCCCCCGTCGGGTATTCGATTTTCAACAACTTGTGAATACCCATTTTGCAAGGAAAGTGCAACAACAAAAAAAGATAGTATGGTTTGTCTCATGGATTCGGGGAAAAGCGAATGGCTTAACAAGTGTAAAATTACCGCATCCTTAAATCTAACAATGTCCGATAGCGAGAGTTATTTTTCCACAAACATCACTGATTGTGCAAAACCCTACACATAAAAATTTCCTAATATTTGATTATTGAAAAACAGCCCTCTTTTATTTTCTTAATTTGACAGTCTAATTCTTGGCACCGAATGAGAAAACCTTTACTCCTTTTACTCCTTACAATCTTTCTGAACAGCGGCTTTTCGCAAAAGAACGACACGTTGAGTGTATTTATGGACGCCGACTTCAAGAACGCTACAAAAGCTGCATCTTTCTATAATGGAATTGCCTTTCGGGTAGGAAACCAATGGTTTCAGAAATTTGTATATCCCAACGGCCAACCGATGATTAAAGCATACTTCAAGGAAAAAAGCCGTCAAACAAAAAATGGACCTTATGTTTTCTATCACGAAAATGGCCAAAAAGCGGATGAGGGAACTTTTATAAACAACGTGCAAGAGGGCATATGGAAGTATTACTATGCTTCGGGAAAACTAAAGGATTCCGGCATGGTTGTTCACGGAAGAATGGCCGGAACATGGACCAGTTGGCATGAGAATGGGCAAGTGAAATCAATAGCGAACTATCCTAGTTATGATAGCTTGGAGAAAGCTTCAAAGACAGTGGTCATTTTTTGGATAATAATGAATGAATATCCATCCTCCTCATTAAACGGGGATTTTATAAGTTATCACAGCAATGGACATCTTGATTCCAAAGGAAGCTATTTGAACAATCAAAGAACAGGTTCATGGGAATTCTACTATGAGAATGGAGAAATCAGCACAAAAGAAGAATACAAAGAACAAAAATTAGAATCATTGGAATGCTTTGATAGTACAGGATTTAAAACGCACGACCATTGTGCATTAGAACGCGAGCCTTATCCCATTTTAGATGAACGCACCGATTTCAAAACCTATATGTACGATCACATTACCTGGCCAAAAGAATTATTGAAGCAAGCAATTGATGGAGTTGTATTTGGAGAATACACTATTACCCGAAATGGCGAACTCATTGATTTTAAAATAACGAGTAGCGTTCACGAACTGCTATCAAAAGAAACAGAGCGCTTTTTCAAGAGCCTCAAACAATGGGTGCCGGCCGTTTCTCATAACAGAAATATCGATTATACAATGAAATTTGTGATTCCCTTTAATAATTCGGGGATCATCGGCCGAAAATAATTCGCAGGGAGGTGTTCATCTATTTGTAATAGAAATGCCTCCGCCTTTAGGTTGAAAGTATGGTAGCAGTGGGTTCAGCCATTGAATTACAATCATTAAAGGGTTGCGCATAATGTGTTCAAAAGCAATACCTATCGTCATAGTAAACTCATGATTTAGAACTAGAGTAGCAAATTGTATGTTGAAAAAGGAATCATTCATCTCAAAGAGGAGAATAGCATGTTAAAAACTTATTCAATCCAATTTTTATGAAATCGGACAAAATAAATAGTTTCGATTCATTGTACTGACAATCAAACGCATGAAAAAAACACTACTCCTTCTTTTTATCTTAAGTAGTTACGCATCATTTTCTCAAAAAAATGATACGTTAAGGAAATACTTTGACGCGTCATTTCAGCCGACTTCAAAATCAAAAGCTGCCATCGCCGGTCTAGCAATTCGGTCCGGAGATCACTGGTATTTGATAGCAGTTTATCCAAATAACAAACCCATTCTAAAAGCATACTTCAAAGACCCCAATTTAGAAGTCAAAGACGGTCCTTATTCTGTGTACTATGAAAACGGAAACAAAGCTAGTGAAGGTAATTTTATCAATAATTCTCGCCAAGGCGTTTGGAAATTTTACTACCAGTCAGGAGGCATGAAAGATTCGGGTATGGTAATTAATGACCAAATGACCGGTAGCTGGAGCAGTTGGTATGAAAACGGTGGATTAAAATTCGAAGCCGGTTTCCCCGATCCCGACAGCATTTATGCTTCATCTAAGCCACTAATTGTAAAAGAAATTCTACACAACAGTTTGCCTGCATTTTCGCTGCATGGAGGCTGGACCAGTTACTTCCCCAATGGAAAAATCGATTCAAAAGGTTCATATGTCTACAATTTGAAGGAAGGAAAATGGAATTACTACCATGAAAATGGAAATTTGAGTACCATTGAAGTTTACAAATCCGATAAAGTAACCGCTATGGAATGTTTCGACAGCACAGGTACCAAAACCGGCGATTTCTGTAGCATTGCTAAAGCCCCCTACCCAAATTTGGATCGATTCACTGATTTCAATACGTATATGCTCGATAATATTTTCTGGCCCAAAGAGCTTCTGGATAAGAACGTGAGCGGAATGGTAAAAGGCAGATACACGATCACTAAATTGGGTGAGTTTAAAGATTTTGTGATTACGGATAGCCCCCACGAACTTTTGTCGAAAGAAACCGAGCGCTTCTTTAGAAGCCTCAAGCAATGGTCACCGGCCGTTTCACACAACCGAGCGATCGATTTTACCGTAAGTTTTGAAATACCATTTGTAAAATAACGATGCTGCAGTGGTTGCCCATATTGTTACTTAAATCCTTCTTTGTTTCAGACTCTTCCGACACAATGAAGTACGTCTATTTCAATTCTAATTTTGAAGCAGAAAGTGAAATGGAGTATGTGACCTTTATGGGTTTGCCGAAGAGACTTTACAAAAACAAGTACGAGATTACATTCTACACCTTAGACGGAAACAAAGTTGCTTTTGGTGAATACAAAGGACACGGACTTAAAAACAAAAGCGGTGTATTCGTACGCTACTTCCCCGACGGATCGGTGGCTTCTACTGCTGTTTTCAAAAAGAGCCTTTTAACAGGTGTTTACCAACGCTATTTTAGTAATGGAGTTTTAGCAGATTCCGGATTGTTCTGGAGAAATTATAGTAAGGGTATTTGGAAAACATGGCATTACAATGGCCAACTCATGAACATCCGGAATTATACCATCAGAAAAGGTAGGGTCAATATTAACAGTCTACTCGACGGAGAATACAAATCTTGGTTTTCCTCCGGAAAACTCAAAGATTCCGGCTTTTTCAAGCTTAATGAGCGCGAAGGAGTATGGCTGGAATATTTGGAAGAAGGGGAAATAAAATCGATCGGTCAGTACAAGAACAATTGGAAAATTGGAGATTGGAAGTTTTACGACAAGAACGGCAAACTACTCTATCTGAGGCGCTACAAGAAATACCGATACGATGCCGTTGGCGAACGCATTGAAATCAAAACAAAACAGTAGTCAGCGAATAAAAAAGGCGGACTGAACTTTAAAGTTCAATCCGCCTTTTGATTTTATCCATCTCACTTATTTTACGATCCGAATGCTTCCGGCACCGTTGTATGAATGGTATTCTCCTTTATACATAGCGTCAGCGGCTGCAGGAGCCAATTGGTACACTCCCGGAGAAACAGCCCTTACCGCATAGTAATAAGTTTGTTTGGTATTGAACAAGTCGAGGAAGAATAAGATACGATCATCCCGAACGTCTAAGGCCGTAGGCGTCGCCCCATCTTTGATCCAATCCATTCCGGGAATTTCTTTTGTTCTTGGGTTTTCTATTTCAAAACCGGCCGGCAGTAGATCAGTAATTACAATTTGTTCTACAGGCTTGTTATAGGCTTGTTCAAGAGTCAATTGAACGATGATCAAATCATTCTGCTTGAATTGATTTCCTTGGATAGGCTTCCCAAATCGATCAAAGAACTTTCTGCGTACTTTAATAAATTGATCTTCTTCTTTGTAGTTCCCCGATGCACTTACTCCTTCTACTTGCCAAAAATAGTAAAGCTTTCCATTCCCTTTAGTTGTGAGCATCACCGTTCCACCACCTGTTAGCTCTTTGTTATCAAAACTAAGAGAGCTAGTGGCATTTGATGCAAGTGCTTTGCCATTTGCTCTCAAATCGTAGCTAATATTGGTTCCGTTTGCCGCACGTGCCATCTTACCAAGTGCTAAGAAACTAAAGGCACATTCTTGGGTAGTATAGTACACCCTACTGCTCAATTGCTGCGAAATATGCTGCGCCATCAAGCCTACCTGCGGATGATTGGGCATTACTTCCACCAATGCATTCAGAGCAATTCCCTCATCTCGAACATCACTGTAAAAACTACCACCCGATTGAGCTACAGAAATTTCTCCGGAAAAACTATTAGGAAGTAACTGTTGAAACTTCTCTTTATCGCCTGCCAATGCATAGGCAGCACTCAACAAGTATTTACTATCCAAACTCAATAATTGAGGGTTTGATTTATAATAGTTCATGGTGGCAACATTCGGCTTACCGGCCAAAGACAATACATACAAGCTATAGGCTACTTCCTTCGGAGCGATCTTCTTTTCCTGATTTTGGTTGTAATAATAGGTAATCAGTTGACGGCTCTTAAGTCGATTGTTTAAGTACGACAAAGATGCATCCATCATTTTCTTATCTACTTCAAAACCGGCCTTTTGTGCCTCCAATAGGAAATGAGCACCATAAACCGAAGCCCACCAATGCGCGTCTACTTCTCCATCCCATAATGTAAAGCCACCATCGTATAACTGACGCATTTTTAATTTTCGAATGGCTTCTTGTACGGCTGCCCCGGATGCATTTCCAGATTTGGTTCCTTTCCATTGTTGCCACAAATCATCGAGGTACAATTGAGGAAATGCAATAGATATTGTTTGCTCTGTACAACCGTATGGATATTGTGTTAAATACTGCAATTGCTTACCCAGATTGAGTGCCGGATTCTTACTCACCACTAACTTGTATTTTAAGTTGGATGGCAACAAATCGCCAGGATTCAATACAATATTGGTGGTACTTCCACCATTCACCACACCGGCACCCGTTCTCGATTGAAGCGGTGATAAAGGTCGAACTCCAATATTGATGGTTTCGTCTACTTTCACATTCCCTCCCTGAGCCGAAATGGTAATATCAGATAATCCTAATGACTGTGCTACAACGGTAAACAACACATTGGCTTCCCGTTGAGCAGGAATAGAAACCTGTTGCTGTTTGGCACCAACTACCGCAACCGGACCGGTACTCTGAATTTGGGCGGTTACCGTAATAGACTGATTGGTAGTATTGCTAATAGTAACAGGAACGCTTACACTATCTTTTGGACTTAAGAATCTTGGTAATCCCGTACTAATAACCAAGGGATCAGCTACAGTCATGGGTTGTGAAGCGGCTCCAAAACTTTCGTTCTTATAGGCCATGGCCATTAATCGAATTTGCCCACTGAAGGCCGGAACCGGCACATCGAAACTGGCATTTCCACTACCATCTGCTTTTACAATTCCACTCCAATATGAAACCAGTTTAACACGCTTAGCAGGCATTGGATTGGTTCTTTTGCTCAATTCCAAATCGCCGTCACCACCGGTACTGCTCAAGCGCGCTTTTAACTCAGGGAATAAAAGTGGATACATATCGAATGACTGAACGGCAAGCGCACGCGCGGCATAGAAATATGTGAACGCATCCGGTGTAGAAAAATCAGTCACTTGAAGGATACCATTGTCAACCGCAGCCAAGGTTACTTCACTACCGGGCGCGGCTTTCACTACAATTCGTTGCGTTTGTTTACTGCGAATACTGGCCGGCGCTTCAATTTTCACTGTTTGTTGGCGTTGATCGGCTGCAACCTTCACTCGTCGAAATCCATGCGCTACGGTTAAAGGGATACTCGATTGTTCGTGCGGCTTCACCAAGGTTGCTGTTATATACACATTTGGCAAGTACTCTTCTTTCACTCCTAAATCAACCGACACTGCATTCTCCGGTACTTCCACAAATTTATACTCCAACAAATGATCGGTTTCAACAGTTACGAGCATTCTTCCACTAAAGGGAGTTTTAAATACGGCTTTCATACTCTCGCCGGGTTTATAGGATTCCTTATCAAGAGAAATATCGATCGCTCCGTCCGGATTTACATCAAAACTCGATGCACTGATTCCCCAAGACCCATAACTATAAAATTCCTTTGAAACATAGGTGCTGGCACCTGGCAAGAACAAACGAATTTCATAATCGCCCGATTGTTTAGGCACATAAGTAAAGCTTGAGCGTTCTCCATTGATCGCAATATTTTGTTCCATCAATACTTTCGATTCTTTTTGTGATTCATACCTGAAATAAGAATCGGCTCGAACCAACACTTGCTTGTATTCCTTCTTCACCACCATAATCTTGGCAGTAACAGAAACAGGTTGGTCTTGTTTGTTTACCGCAACAACCGGGAAAACAATGGGTCTGTTCAGTGCATAATAGTTGATCCCATCGTCTTCAAGTCCTAGGAATGCCGCTTGGGTATAGATATCCGCTGCTGTCATTCTACTAACCGGACGACCGGTTTCATCAAATACAGTAGTGTACATGGAGGCTTTCAACCAACCATTATTAGCGAATTCTGTGGGCACTGCATAAGTTTGAGATGCTTTTCCTTCTTCATTGGTAGTGCCCTCTTCTACAATTTTATCGAAGCTGAGTTGATTATTGCTGATGCCAAAATCATAAGAAGAAAAACGTTTGGAACTGTAACGTATGGGCTTCACTTGAACTTCCCATTCGTATTTACGGTTGGCGGCGGGCGGCCCAAAGAAATTCAAAGCTTCAATATCAAGTTTAGCAGATTGTCCCGGCACCAAACTATTCGATGAAATTTTCGTATTCACTTTAATACGATCAGGCATAAACTCTTCTACACTGAAAGTTTTAGAAGTTAGAAACACATTGGTAGAAGTATAGAGTTCCAAAGTATAGGTACCGGTGATTGCCGCTTCGTCGAGTGCTAAACTACCTTCAACGGCTCCTTGTTCATTCAATGTTTTACGAATGGTTTTTAATTCTTTACCATTAGGCAACAACCACTTAAACGTAACAGGGATGGTTCCGGGAATTTTCCAGTTCACATCTCGAATAAGCGTATTGTAATGAATGGTTTCACCGGGTCTGTAAATATCACGCTCCGGATAAATAAACGCATCCCATCCACTTACATTGATACTCTTTCCTCCAATTTCAAATCTTGATGTATTTACCGAAGTGGTATTGAAAGGAAGGTAGTTGAAATCCTGATCTGTTTTGGCAATGATCATTGCGGGATTGAATCCATTTTGATCGCGCTTGATGTAATTAATTGTGGCCACTCCATCTTTGTCGGTTGTACCTGTTCCAAGCACCTGGTTATTGGCGCCATAGGCAACAATATTTACACCACTTAAACTCTGAGCTGTTTTTATGGAATTGGCGAATACTACAATACTGTTATTTCCTTTCTTAGCAATCAATCCAATATCGGTGAGTGAAATGAATCGTGCATCGGAAACCCAATAGTCGTTGGGCGAACTGATCTTAATATGATAAATGCCTTTAAAGTCGGAGAGAACATTATCCGGATTAAACGTATACAAACGTGAATTGCCGAGCTTAGGCAGTGTTTTGGTATCAATTTCTGCTTCATAGATAATATCACCCATTACAAAGTCGGAACCCGACCCTGATTCATAATAATAGTCATCGTAACCACCGGGGCTATACCCAAATCGCTGAGATGCTAAAATATTCTGTTCATAAATTTTAGAGATCACCACTTTTACCTTTGGTAAGTTGGTGATTTGAACTTCCAAATTTTTGCTTCCACTTGCACTCAAATACACCGCCTTGGTTTGTCGAAAACTAATTCCGGGCTCCAATTCTCCAAAAGCGATGGGCTTGGCATAATCTTCTTTTAAAGTTCCGCCAATCACGCCTTTCAAACCTTTACGAATGTTCAACGTGTAGGAAGTGTTCACATCAAAATCATTGCTTGACAATTCAAGACCATCGTCGGTTTGATTGAACTGAAGTGGTACGCTCGGACTCACAGAAATATAATCGGATAGCTTGGTTGCGCTGATGTTTTGTGAAGATCGAATGGTAATGGTTCCGGTTACTCCGTCATGATCAGCAACCACATCATTGATCATCAAATTAAAGGGAGAAGGAATGAGAAAAGGTACTGAAATCTCCTTCTTCGTAGCATTGCTTCCACCCTCGGGCAACAACCCTGAAGGAAGTTCCAATTTGGCTTCAATATCGGCATCCGTCCAGTTGGAACCGTTGATCAATACTGAAATATGCGCATCTGCTGCGGCGGAAGTAATGGAAAAAGACAGTGCTTTTTCTCCTGCTTTTAGTTGCAGCTTTTCTTTTATCAAAGAAGGTTGAACCGGATAGTTGAAATACAAATCCAATTGTGGTTGCGCTTGGGTAGGTTTGTTTTCAGGAGCCACCCACTGTACCATTTGATCTACCAATTGCAGATCGGGTGTATGAAAACTACAATCGTCGCAAGCTTTCACTGACGACTCTTTCGAGTAGGTCAGCAATTCTTTGTTCAATTTGAAGCTGTAGTTGGTAGCAGGTGCCAATGGTTGAGCAGGAGAAAACACGAGTTCATCGGGCTGCTCCCAACGAAACCTACCTCTAATAGCGGGGTCAAATTGAATAAAAGGCGTGGAATCCCATTGCTGAAGCAAGGAATCGGGCACTAAGGCTTTGTTGAAACGAAAGCTCAAATTGGTGAGCACCGGCACTTCGTCTTTGGCATTTGTTTTATCCAATTGAACAGCGCCGGTTTTACATGCAGCCATGGCAAAGGCAAGCATGATGGTAAGAATAAGGGTTGAATGGTTACGCATATAGTTATTATAAACTTTTAAAGACTTACATAAGACACATCAATGGTACAATTCACATTTCTTCCTTTATCATCGGTACAGGATACTTTGTTTTTTCCGGGATCAGGAACGAAATACAGTTTTGAGCCGGGAGCCGCCTCTTTGTAAAAGCGATCGTTCACATACCAATACACGCGTGCTACATCATTGGCAACTTGACAAGATAATTGCAAGGGTTCTTTTCTTTTGGTATTGATAATGTACTCATGTCCGTTTTGAGGGGCTGTTATTCGAGGAGCATTCGATTTGAACACGCGCTCACAATTTGGATTGTGAGGCGGTATTTGTGCGAAAGCTACATGATGATCGAGGTAATACTGTTTTAACTCCGGAGCCAATACAGGGAATAATTTTGAAACATAGCCGGAGGCGGGTGCGCATGTTTTGCAATACGAAATCCGATTATCAATTGATACCATAATTTCTTCTTTCGATTTGCAATGTTCTTGAGATGAGATCAAGGGAATAAAGTAGTCGGTTACCAAGTGTTCACAACTCGGTTCCGGAAGCAGTCCCGATTCGCCACACACTTGTCGCCAAGCGCAAGATTTCGGCATGTTGAACCAGGCTTCGTCTTCGTCGTAACTAAACGTATTGAACAATTGAAACAACAAGGGTGTAGCAGTATTGGCGCCGCTCAATCCGGCCACACCGGTTCCATTAAAGTTTCCTAGCCAAACACCAATCGTATACTTACGGTTATATCCGATACTCCACGCATCGCGTCTGCCATAAGAAGTCCCGGTTTTCCAAGCAATTTTGGGCATGTGTTCAGTACTTTGCCAATTCAATGGAAAATCGGGTCTATTTACTTTTGAAAGCGTTTCATGCAACATATAACAGGCTGGTTCACTTAAGACCCTAATTGGTTTTGCTTGTTTCAAAGAATCTTCGCGGGTTAAAATTGGGGGAAGGAACAGACCATTATTAGGCAAAGCGCTGTACAAAGAAGTCAATTCCAACAAGCTTGCGCCACATCCTCCTAAAACCAAGCTCAATCCAAGTTTCTTTCGATCTTTTTGAATCTGTTTCAGCCCACCCTCACTCAACTTATCAATAAATGCCTCCGTTCCAATTTTATTGAGCATGTTCACAGCGGGAATGTTCAAAGAATGCTCCAAAGCATATTCGATGCTCACTTTGCCATTAAACTGCTTGTCGTAGTTTTCAGGCGCATATCCGCTATAACTTACAGGCACATCCGAAACTACTGTCTTCGGCGTTACCAGTCCTTCATCGAAGGCCATTCCATATAAAAACGGCTTAAGCGTACTGCCGGGTTCCCGAATGGCACGCACTCCATTTACCTGACCTGCATCAATAGTGTCTTTAAAATTGGCTGATCCTAGGTATACCAACACTTTACGCGTTTCATTTTCTATGACCACAACGGCAGCTTGGTGAATGCCTAGCTGTTGTTGGCCTCTCACGTAATCGGCCACTATTTTTTCTGCCTGCTGCTGCATTTCCAACCGTGTTGTGGTAACTACATTAGGATTGGTTGATTTGCGAAGTTCAGCAGCCAGGTGCGGTACGAATTTAGGACCGATGTTTCTAGAAGCCAGCAGGGGTTCATCTAAAGCGTCTTTGATCTCTTTTTCAGAAAACAACCCCGACTCTTTAAATCGAACCAACCACTTGTTTCGTTCGGCAACAATTCGATCGTTGTTTTTGCCTATAACCAAACTTGAAGGTCGGTTAGGGATGATCGAAAGCGCAGTGATCTCTGCTAATGAAAGATGATCCGGATTCTTGTTGAAATAGATCCAAGAAGCTGCCTTCATTCCCTCGATATTGCCGCCATAGGGCACCAAATTCACATACATTTGAAGGATCTCGTCTTTGGAATAATTCCATTCTAATTGAAATGCTCGAAACACTTCAACTGCTTTGTGCCAATACGTGCGCGACTTAGGCTCCAGCGCACGCGCAACTTGCATGGTGATGGTACTGGCGCCGGAACTTCTTCGGCCCGTTAGCAGGTTCTTAAAGAAAGCCCGAGCCATGGCAGCCGGATTGACTCCCGGATGGTAATAAAAATATTGATCCTCTTTTTCAATGATGGTCTTCTTCAGCAGGGGAGCTATTTCATTCAATTCAGTGTACATCCGCCATTTCTGATCGGGACTTAAATAGGCATGTAACAACGCACCTTTCTCATCTTGGATAAGAGTTGAATAGGTAATAGAAACTCGAAGGGGAAATAGGAGATTGAGAACTATAAGCAGTAATACAAAAATGACAAAACCGATGCCCCATTTTTTGCACCGGTTTAAAAAACGAAACAACCTGCCTCGATCTGCCATAAATGTAAATGTAGTATTACAGATGACATGAAGTTGAGGCAGGTTGTATGGTGTGAAAAAAAATTAATAAATGGATGGCGGGAACTGTGTGTATTGTGTTTTTGGTGTTAGGCGTTAGGCTTTTTTTGACCACAGATTCGCACCGATTAGAACGAATTGACACAGATTAGCCGCTGATATTCAATTAACCTGACTGCCGGCTGTTTTATTATTAATTCTTCATTATTAATTATTAATTAATTAGTCCGCTTTCTTCACACTTCCCGCTCCGGAAACGTGCTGACTAATATCTGTTGCGCCACCGCGGTATTGAACAGAACCGGCACCGCTTACGCTCGCATCTAATTTAAGACTCGCGAATACATCGGCATCACCGGCACCTGAAATATCAACTTCTACCTCTTCGGCTTTTAAATCAAAGCAATGAGCATCGGCAGCGCCTGTTAAATTCAACTTCACCTTTCTTGTTTCACCGGTTAACTTCACGGTTCCTGATCCCGAAATTCCCGCTGATACCTCTGGAGCATCGATGTCCATCTTCACTTCACCGGCACCTGATATATCGAATCTGATCGGTGTTTTATTTACCAATTTTTCTTCGCCAATGATATCACAAGCACCTGAAACTTCAATACTCTTGTAATTAGGGGCTGATACAAATATTTTCAAATGACTGCTAGGTCTTAAATTCACTCCATTCTTGGTTTTAACTTCTAGGGTTCCACCGTGTTCTTCAATTAAAATGTATTGTAAGAGGTTGTCATCTCCTTCCAATTTTACACTGAATTGAGAGTCTTGTGAAACATACACATCAAGGGCTCCACTCACATCTACCGCGTCAAATCCTGAAACATTTCTTGATTGGGTGGTAATATTCCCGTTTCCTTTGATTCTCTTGCCTCCAATAAAGGAACAGGAAGCGACGAAACTGATAACAAATAAGGCTAAAATGATCTTTTTCATGACTGGTTGGTTATATAGTGAAAGGTATTAATTCTCATATAATAGGACGCCGTTTTTTGAAAAACGTTACACTATTCTCAAACTTTCCCCAAAAGGCCCCGCCCGCCTCGGTCTAACCCTGAAATTAGCTATCTTTGCGGCACCATGACAGAAAAGATTCTTATTCTCGATTTTGGCAGTCAGTATACTCAATTGATTGCCCGCGCTGTACGCGAAGCCAATGTTTATTGCGAAATCATCCCTTATCACAAGCCCGTTGTTGCCGACCCGGCCCTAAAAGGTATCATTCTTTCCGGTTCTCCCTTCAGTGTAAACGAGCCCAACGCTCCTACTGTAGATATCGCCGCACTGCACGCTCAGTATCCGGTTTTGGGGGTATGTTATGGTGCCCAATTGACCGCCAAACAGTTTGGTGGCGATGTGGCAAAATCAAATAAAAGAGAGTACGGACGTGCTTTGATGCAAAAAGCACAATCCGACCAACTCATCGATGATATCACTCAAAACAGTCAAGTTTGGATGAGTCACAGTGACTCCGTACTTCGCTTACCCGAGGGTTTTGAAGTTTTGGCCACCACTGAAAGCATCCCCTACGCCGCTTTCAAAAAAGTAGGCGCCGGCAATGCCCTCTATGGGGTACAATTTCACCCCGAAGTGTACCATTCTACTGAAGGTAAAAAGCTGATTCGCAATTTCTTGGTAAATACTTGTGGTTGCAGTCAAGACTGGACCCCGGCGCACTTTATCACCGATACCGTAGCCGATTTGAAAAAACAGATTGGTGACCGCAAAGTGATCATGGCATTGAGCGGCGGAGTAGACAGTACTGTTGCTGCTACTCTCATCCACAGAGCTATTGGCGACCGCTTGTTCGGCATTTTTGTAGACAACGGTGTATTGCGAAAAGACGAATTCCAACAAGTATTGGACATCTATAAATCTATTGGCCTCAATGTAAAAGGGGTAGATGCAAAAGACCTTTTCTACAAAGAACTGGCCGGCAAAACCGATCCTGAAGCAAAACGCAAAACCATTGGAAAGCTCTTCATTGATGTGTTTCAAGAAGAATCCAAGAAAGTAGAAGGAATTGGCCTTTTAGGTCAAGGAACCATCTACCCCGATGTAATTGAAAGTGTATCGGTTCATGGACCTTCCGTAACCATCAAAAGTCACCACAACGTAGGTGGCTTGCCCGATACCATGCATTTGGAACTGGTAGAACCCCTGCGTTTCCTTTTCAAAGACGAAGTACGCAGAGTTGGTGCCGAATTAGGCATTCCTTCCGATCTTTTACAACGCCATCCGTTCCCGGGACCAGGCTTAGCCATCCGCATTTTGGGGGAAATTACTCCGGAAAAAGTGGCACTTTTACAAGAGGCCGATTATCGATATATTAAAGGACTGAAAGACTTTAATTTGTACGATCAAGTATGGCAAGCAGGAACCATTCTGCTTCCGGTTAAAAGTGTGGGCGTAATGGGAGACGAAAGAACCTATGAATTTACAGTAGCCTTACGTGCAGTAACTTCAGTAGATGGAATGACAGCAGATTGGGCGCACCTCCCTTATGATTTTCTGGCACACATTTCGAATGAGATCATCAACAATGTAAGAGGCATCAACCGTGTGGTATATGATATTAGTAGTAAACCACCTGCCACCATTGAATGGGAATAAATAACATAATATGATTCGAGCGCTTACCATATTTATTGTTTTCAGTGTTCTTATTGCTCACCATGCAATAGCTCAAGACAGCACCGGTAAGCGACGGATTGCAGTATTAGCCCCTCTTTATCTCGATACGTTGGTAGACGCCAATGGAAAACCGAAATTCGACAAAACCGTTCCGACTTATTTACTACCCGGATTGGATGTAGTGTCGGGCTTGCAACTGGCGGTGGATTCCCTTCAAAAAGACAGTATCAATTTAGATATCAAACTTTGGGACATTAAAGACAAAAAATACCACCCTTCGCTGCTCGGTGATTCAGTAAAGAATATTGATGTATTAATTGGCTATGTGAGTTTGAATGAGGCGGCAATGTGGGCGCGCTACGCAAAACAATGGCAAATCCCCTTTATCAATCTCAACCAACCTAATGATGCGGGTGTCACAGGCAACCCTTATTACTATATTCTTAATCCAACATTGGGAACACACGTTAGCAATATCTATAAACACTTGCAGAAAAATCATCCGTTACAACCCATTGTTTATTTCAAAAAAATAGGTGCTGCGGAAGACAAACTTTTACAATTCTTCCAGCAAGCAGAACGGAGTACTTCGGGTATTCCCTTGAAAATTAAATATGTAACGCTCACCGATACGCTAAGTGCTGATCAATTAGAAAGATATTTAGACAGTACTAAAAATACGGTTTGTATATCCGGAAGCTTAGACTTAAAATTTGGTGCCACTTTCGCGAAGCAATTGGCCTCTCTATCGAAAAAATACAAAGCTACTTTGGTAGGAATGCCCAACTGGGAGTCGATTGATTTCTCAAGAGCTCAATACCGTGGCATCGACATTGTATATGGCCTTGCCACACACTTTTCAAACGACAACTTGGCTGTTCAGTACTATCAAAAATCAATCAAAAGCAAATATTTTGTTACGGGATCGGAAACAGTGCTTCGCACTTTTGAAACAGTATTACTCACAGCTTTTGAAATAACTCAACCTGCCTATAAAAAAAGCAGTTCTCTCTTCTACGCTTACCCTAGTCTATTCGGTTCAATTGATTGGGCTCCGGTAAAAAATAGTAAGACCGGCGCTACCGATTTCATAGAAAACAAAAAAGTAGTTTTCATCAAGAAAACAGACGGCACCACCACTCGCTTGAATTAATCAACCTTTTCTTTGTTATGTTGTTATTGTGGTATGTCGAAGGGCAACAAATCATACCTCCCGCAAAAGCCTTGCGAAGTCTGTGGCAGACCAATGACCTGGCGCAAGAAATGGGAAAAGAACTGGGAGCAAGTAAAATACTGCAGCGATCGCTGTAGAAAGAACGCGGGCTCGAAATCGTCTGCAAGTACCAAATAACTTACTCTAACGGCTTGTGCTATTGGCTAATCAACAAAAACTGATGGTATCAAAAAGCAAGCTTCCTTTTTTCTACATCTGTTCCGTTGCATACTTCTTATCTATTTAAAATGATTTCATTTTTTAAGTACCATTGGTCCATATCAGCCGAAAACGATGTCCGAAGCCATTTCGAGCATGCTTCGAAAGGCCGAAGGCCTGAAGATGGATGCGAGAAATCTGGGTTGTTATTAAAAAAATCCCGTCATCCCGAATGAGCGAGGCTGCGAAGCAGACGCAGCGAGAGAGGGACCTCCAGACGCGTTGTTATGGAAGAGGCGGTTCTGAAAGAGATTTTTTCATTAAACTGGTTGGTAAGTTTTTTAGTGATTTAGTTGTTGAGTTTGGCATTACAAAAGATACCGGTTTGAATTTGTTCTTTTGCGCATTCTTGCGTGAACATGAGCGCCATGAGTCAATGGGGAAGCAACTTAATAACTAAATTATTCAATTACTTGGCGCTTAACAGCATGTAGCATCATTGCTTCGAAATCCGATTCTTTCTGCAAAACCCATTCTGAGGTTCCTCTCTCCTTCGTTTGCTTTGCAAACTCAGTCGTTCGGAATGACACCGCATTTTTTTATTAAACATTCGATATTTTTCGTGGCCCCACGTCGGCCCTTCGTTAATCCCTTCGGGATACTCAGGGACCTCGTGGGAACCACTCAAAATATCGGTCGGAGGAGTCGCATGGATAGAAGAGTACACTCTTATAAAGCGTCATCGCTCATTAACTAGTATGTCATGAAATGTTTGAGCCCCTTTGTTTCAATAGCACAACACGTTAACTCTATTTTCTTCTTTTCAATTAAGAAAGAATCTCACGAAGGCTTCTACTGCCATCAAAAAGCTTTAGTAAATTGCTGATCCATGTCGATTCTTCACCAAACTCCCGGTTATAAAGTCATACAGTCTCGAATGAAGGAGGTTGGCTTTCAGCCATTCCTTTTCCAAGAGCAAAGTTGGGAGGCGATTGTTTCCGGAAAAAGTGGTTTGGTAAATGCCCCCACCGGATGTGGTAAAACCTTTGCGGTATTCATGGGAGCATTGATTCAATTCATCAACGAACATCCAACACAGTATCAAACGAAGGCAAAAAACGGCTTACAACTTTTATGGATCACACCCCTGCGTGCTTTGGCAAAAGATATTGGGAGGGCTATGGAAGAAGTGATTGCGGGCCTGGGAATGCAATGGCAGGTTGGAATCCGAAATGGCGATACTGAATTAAAAGAAAGAGCCAAACAGAAGCGGCAAATGCCGGAAGTATTGATCATCACTCCTGAAAGCTTGCATTTGTTTCTCGGGCAAAAAGAATACACCAAGGTGGCCTCCTCTATTCGAATTATTGCAGTAGACGAATGGCATGAATTGCTTGGAAGTAAGAGAGGCGTTCAGGTAGAATTGGCGTTGTCGCGCCTCGCAGGCATTCGGAAAAACGGGCCACTATCATGTAGTATTTGGGGCATCAGTGCTACAATAGGAAACATGGATGAGGCCTTAGAAACCTTAATGACACCCTTTCAAACCAATGGGGTGATCATCAAGGCGGCTTTAAGAAAAGAAGTAGCCGTGGATTCTATCTTCCCCGATGAAATTGAAAAATATCCCTGGGCAGGACACTTGGGATTGAAACTCGTAGATAAAGTATTGCCCATTCTTGAAGAAAGCAAAACCACCCTCATATTCATCAATACCCGTGGCATGAGTGAGCTTTGGTATCAGGCATTGTTAACTGCTAACCCCGATTTGGCGGGAGCCATTGCCCTACATCACGGATCGATTGATAAAGAACTTCGCGACTGGGTGGAAGAAAACCTTCATACCGGATCACTAAAAGCCGTTGTTTGTACAGCTTCCCTCGATTTGGGAGTTGACTTCCGACCGGTTGAAACGGTAATACAAGTAGGCTCGCCAAAGGGAGTCGCTCGATTTCTACAACGTGCAGGAAGAAGCGGACACCGTCCCGACGAAGTCAGCAAAATCTATTTTCTCCCTACCCACTCTCTCGAACTAATGGAAGCTGCTGCTTTGAAATCGGCCATCGACGAATCGATGATTGAAAGCAAGCCCCCCTTGCTACTTTGCTTTGATGCTTTGATACAATATTGCTGTACGCTTAGTTTAGGAGAAGGCTTTATTCCCGATCAAACCTTTGAAGAAATCAAAAACACAGTTTGCTTTAGAGACATTACTCTTGATGAATGGCAACAAGTATTGCAACATATTGTAGATGGCGGAAATGCCCTTCAACAATACGATGAATACAAAAAAGTAATTTGGACCGGCGATCGCTATATGATTGCCAACAGGAAAATTGCCATGCGTCACCGCTTGCACATTGGTACCATTGTAAGCGATGCCATGCTAAAAGTGAAACTATTCTCCGGTGGATTTATCGGAGTAATTGAAGAATATTTTATCTCAAGATTGGAACCGGGTGATGTATTCACCTTGGCCGGGAGAACCTTAGAATTGGTAATGATCAAAGATATGACGGTGTTGGTGAAAAAATCAACTGCCAAAAAATCGCAAGTGCCAAGTTGGGTAGGCGGTAGAATGCCGCTGACAGCCAATATGGGTAAGAAACTGCGCGAGCAACTTAGTATTTGTGCAACTGCTTGTGAAACACCCGATGGATTTAAACCGTTGTCCAAAGAATTGCAAGCATTAGAGCCCTTGCTTCGATTGCAACAAGAACGAAGCATTGTTCCGAAAGCCAATGAATTATTGATCGAACAAATTGCCACCAAAGACGGCTACCATTTATTCGTTTTCCCTTTTGAAGGACGATTGGTGCACGAAGCCATGGCCGCAATTCTTGCCTATCGCATCAGTAAAATTCACCCCATCACTTTTTCGTTCGTAATGAATGATTACGGATTTGAATTACTCAGCGATCAGCCCATTCCAATAGACGACACCAATGTATACGAACTTTTTTCACCGGAAAACTTACTTGCGGATATACAAAGAAGTGTCAACTCTACTGAAATGGCAAAGCGTAAATTCAGAGATATTGCGGTGATTGGTGGACTCATTTTTCAAGGCTACCCGGGTGAGCACAAAAAAGCGCGGCATTTGCAAGCCTCAGCCTCACTCATTTTCAAAGTATTCAATGACTATGATTCTAATAATCTCTTATTGAGGCAGGCCTACCAAGAAGTATTCGATCAACAAATGGAGGAAGTACGTTTAAGAGATATGTTGCACCGCATTCAAAACGGAACCATCGTACTAACCTTTCCGGAACGATTGACCCCGTTCTGCTTCCCAATAAAAGTAGACAGTTTGAGAGAAGACCTGTCGAGCGAAAAGCTGGAAGACAGAGTGAAAAAATTGATCCTCCAAAATAGTTAATAAGCGGTCTTCTCCTTCAATGAGATGCACCGAGTTTTGTAAATTTGCGTATGAATCAGCCTTACCCGATTTCCATTCGGCAGCAGCAGCTTTGGTTAAGTGCAGAGAGAGCCATTTTCTGGGAACAGGAACAAGCGCTCTTGCTTTCTGATTTGCATTTGGGTAAGTCGGGGCATTTCCGGAAATCAGGAATTCCCATGCCACAAGAACTGATCAAAAACGACCTGCATCGTTTAGTGACACTCATTCAATTTTTTAAGCCTAGAAAACTATTGATCGTTGGTGACTTGTTCCACAGTCACTACAACTTAGAATGGGATTGGTTTCATAAATGGGTGAAAGACTTAGGCACTTTAGATTGGAAACTAATTAGAGGGAATCATGATATTCTGGAAGACAAGCACTATGAAGAAGCCGGCATTGAAGTAATTCATGGTTCTTATGAACTGGGGCCCTTCCAATTTACGCACGAAGCAGAAGAGCCAATTACAGATCGATATTTATTCAGCGGTCATATTCATCCGGGTGTATTATTAAAAGGGTTGGGCAAACAAAGTTTGCGGTTCCCTTGTTTTCACTTCGGAAAAGACATGGCAGTTTTGCCTGCATTTGGAGCCTTTACAGGCTCGGTTGCATTGGAAGCTTCCAAAACCGACAAAGTAATTGCAATTGTAGAAAAATCCTTGATTCCGGTACAATGAGTGAATCTCCTCAATTATACATAGCATTCGATCCAATTTATGCTCATCCTTTACCGGAAGGGCATCGATTCCCTATGATCAAATACGAACTCATTCCTGAACAATTGCTATATGAAGGAAGTATAAAAGAGTCGAATTTATTCAAACCAAATGTTTGCCTCGATGAAACAGTTCTACTAACTCATGATCCATTGTACTTAGCAAAACTGAAAGATCAAACTTTGTCGGCTAAAGAACAACGTCATATTGGCTTTCCGCAATCACCCGCTTTAACAGCGCGAGAATTAATGATTACGCAAGGCAGCATCGACTGTTGTTTTTATGCTATGAAATACGGTGTTGCAATGAATATAGCCGGTGGAACGCATCATGCTTTTTTTGATCGTGGAGAAGGATTCTGCTTGCTTAACGATTTTGCAGTGGCCGCAAATTACTTGTTGAAACATCAAAAGGCAAAGAAAATTGTGATCATTGATCTGGATGTACATCAGGGAAACGGTACAGCCAGTTTGTTTGAAAAACAACCAAATGTTTACACGTTCAGCATGCACGGCGCTCATAACTATCCCTTTCACAAAGAGAAAAGTGACCGCGATGTGCCTTTAAACGATGGCATTGGTGATGCTGAATATTTATCTCTATTGGCTTACCACTTATCGGAAATACTTGAAAAAGAACAACCCGATTTTGCCTTCTATCTTTCAGGAGTAGATATTCTTTCGACAGATAAATTCGGAAAGCTCAATGTATCCATGGAAGGTTGCAAAGCACGTGATGAATATGTATTCAATTCTTTGAAAAAGAAAAACATTCCCTGCACGGTTGCAATGGGCGGCGGCTATTCCCCCAATGTAAAAGACATTGTAGAAGCGCATTGTAATACGTATAGAGCGGCGTTGGATATTTATTTTTAGCGCAATTAATTTCCGTGACTCACTACGTTGTTAATCGAAATTCAAAAAACAATGTCCAACTTCATTTCCAATCACTACAATATTAAGTAAGGAGCAATTTCAAATCTCTTGCTTTCTTTAAGAGGGCTTGTGTGGAGCTTACCGAGAACTTTTGCAACATATTCTTTCGGTGAGTTTCAATGGTATAAGTACTCAAAAAGAGGTGTTCTGCAATTTGAGGCCCGTTCATACCCTCGTTCAACAGGGCTAAGATTTCCTTCTCTCTCCTCGTGAGTACCGGAACCGATTTCAATGCATTGTTTACCGAAGCGAAATGCCTGATCATGTTCTCATTCGCAATTTTGCTCAGAAATGTTTTATTGTCTAGAACGGAATCGATGGCTTGAATAAATTCTTCTTTGGATATATTTTTCAATAAAAACCCGTTAGCACCCTTTTGCAAAAACTGAGTAATAATGGAAGCTTCTTCAATAGAAGTGAGTACAATGATTTTTGTTTCAGGATAATTACCACGAATGATCTCACACAATTGCAATCCATCAATATCCGGTAAGTTTACATCTAACAAAATGATTTCCGGACAACTTTCTTCTAAAAACTGCAGTGCTTCTTTTGCATTTTGCAAATGAGCAACAATAGATAAATGTGATTCAGACTTAATCATCATCTCAATTCCTCCCGCTACAAGCGGATGGTCGTCTATAATTACAATTCTAATCATTCTTATACAATGACGCGTTAGGAATTTCAATAAAAATGCTGGTACCCACACCTAATACAGACTCTATGGTATATTTGCCTTTCAAATAACTGACTCTGTTTTGAATAGTTGTTAACCCTGCATGTGGTTCGCTCATGGTATGGTTGAGATCAAAACCCTTCCCATTATCTTCAACGGTAATTGTGAGCATTTGATCGTTCTGATTCAATTGCACTACCACTTCCGTAGCTTCCGCATGTTTTTGTACATTGTTCAGAAGCTCCTGGAGAATGCGATAAATTGTAGTTTCAGCATTGGAATGAAAACGTTCTTTGGAGGTATAATCTTGCAACAATACTTTCAAACTACCCCCATGTGTAATGGAATTGGCCAATTCCAAGATTGCTTGCGACAATCCCATACGTGTAAGTACTTCGGGCATCAAATTAAAAGCCACTCTTCTCAACTCCTCATTAGCATCGTCTACCATTTTAATACTCTTGTTAAATAATGGCTGTTCTTTTAACTCCTGACTCTGTTCGCGAATGGTACTAAAGTACATTTTAATCGTACTGAATATACCGCCCAAGCCATCATGCAAATCACGTGCGATGCGAGCTCGTTCAGCCTCTTGCCCTTCTATCATACTTTTCATGGCAACCATTTGCTGCTGTCCCTCCAAGAAAACAATCTTTTCTTCTTTCAACTTCGTCTCCTTTTCTGCTAGCAAAGCCTTGTGTTTATACCTACTGAAAAAATAGAAAAGAATCGCTAGAAGTATGATTCCTATAACCGCACCAATGCTAATTGTAAAATAATTACGATTGATTTCAGCTTGTCGCTTTAGATTTGTAATTGTAAGCTGTGCAATTTCTTGCCTGTTCTTTTCAAATTCATATTTAGATTCTAAAGAAAGAATCTCCTTCCTTGTTTGCTCATTGGAAGAGCTATCACTGTAGACTTTGAAAAGCGTTGCATATTCATAGGCATTTCGATAGTCGCCCTCTAGTTTGTAGACATTGGAAAGCACATTGAAAGAATTGGCAAGAATAGATATCTGACCGTGTTTTCTTGCACCTTCAATAGCCATCATTGCGTATTTCTTAGTAGAATTGAAATCACGTAAATCGAAATATAAATTGGTAAGATTATCGTACACTTCCACTAGCAAATAATAGTTTTTTGCTTCATTGGCGTCTACTACTGCTTTTTCATAGGCAGCCTTAGCTTTACTATAGTCCCCCCTTTTGTAATAAAAATAGCCTTCAGTATTGTGTATTAAATTCCCTAAAACCGGGTTTTTCAAGCCACTGTATAATTGACTGGCAATATCGAGGTACTTCTTAGAAGAGTCGAAATTTTGGAGAGAAATATACCCATCCGAAACGTTCAAAGCGGCCAAAATATGATAGCGCTTTTCATCAGCAAACCCTTTATAGTTTAAAACTAGTTTATTGTATGCGATCCCCTTTTCATATTGCTTTTGCACAATTAAGCACCTTCCCATTCCGGAATACACTTTGGGATAATACCCATTTAAAGCCGGAGCCACTTTGTTAATAATGGCCAATGCCTCAACATAATAATTAACCGCCTTTTCGTAGTCGGTTCGATAATCACTCATCAAGGCTTTTGCGATGATAGATAACACTACTACCTCGTTGTTACCTTCTTTTGTAGCAAGAGCGATGGATGTATCAAGGTATTGGGTGGCAGAATCATATTTTACCAAATTCGTTGCGCTCATTCCAGCATTGTAGTATAGTCGTGGGAGTTGACCGTTAATCTCTTTTCCCCGAAAATAGCGAATGGCAGATTGGGCTGTACGCAATGCATCTTCATACTGCCCGGCATTGAACTGATACCTACTGAATGCTAAAAAAGAATTCATCTTAACCGTATCGTGAGATGGCTTCTTTAATTCAATTAAAAAACTATCGATTACTTGATCATGGAAATTATACTGCTGCGCATATACGCTAAGCGCAGTACTCGTAAGTAAAAGTAATATCAATAGCCGCATTCTCATTGAGCGTAAAATAATCATTCTTCCGCAAACAGAACTACCTGAATTCAGGTAGTACCGAACTACCCAAATTCGTGTATTATTCCAAAACCTATGAAACAAAAATCGCTGAAACTATTGCTCAGACAGACTCATACCTGACAGCAGGTAGAACGAATTAAGAAAATCTACATCCTTTTGGTGAAATATTTAAGCTGCATTGATTCCGAGCTTTATTAAAATTTATTCACCATGAAACATCTTACTTTCATTCAACTATTATTCTTTGTCTTTGCGACAACGGCCATCAGTAAAGCTCAAACCAGCAATACAACTACCACTACAACCAAATTTGCTATCCCTAACCGAGAAGTAAATTGCTTTAAAAATTTCAATGTTGATCAAGGTGGGGGCATAGATAAAATCAATGCATACCTTCTTTCTAGGCTCGCTGAATTAATGTATACAGAACGACTAGACTTTGATTTGAAAAGACTGAAGAACCCAACTACTTTCCCACCTAGTGGCTTCAAATCAACCAGCCTCAACTCAAGTTCAAACCTTAATTTCGAAAACGACTATCGCGATCGATTTGAGCATTGGTTTTACGACCTGAATGCAGCGCCTCAAAATCCCACTTTGAAAATTGAAACTCCGGTTCTTTCAAATACTCCAAATGTAACAGCGCCTATCGCAGTAAACAAATCATCGCTGCCAGCGGCCCCCGCAGTAGGTACAGCTGTTACAGTGTCACCTTCAACACAATACCAGCTAGATTCCATTGCTTTCGAGAAAACAAAACCAAAATTCAGATTCTTGAACAAAAGACAAAATTTTGTAGCCCTTCCTAATGGAGTCGGGCTTCCTGGATACGATCCAGAAGTAATGATCATTTCAAAAGAAACATATATTATAATTGTGTGGAGGGGCACCGATGATGTTTATCCTAATGATGTCGCCGAATGGTACGGAACCGACTTCCAAGTTCAAGCAGCATCGGGTGATGGTCCCTTAGCCAATGTAAAAATGCACTCGGGTATGTGGAACTGCTTTAAAATTGTCAGAAATGCGATCATACGAACATTGAATGAGTTTGAAGCTAAAACTAAAAACAAGAAAATTTTTGTTACAGGACACTCTCTCGGTGGTGGAGAAGCAATCATTTCAGCAACCTATCTTCAAGCAATTGGCTATAATATTGGACATGTCTACTCTTTTGCCGGTCCAAAAATTCTTGGAGATGCCAGTTTTAAAACCATCTCCAACGGTCTACTAAATAACAAAATTGAACGTTTTGAATATGGTTTAGACTTTGTTCCAAAACTGAACATCACTATCCCCTTAGTAACCAACTATGTTGATGCCCCGGGTAATAGACATTGGCTCAACCATGCAGGCGATAATGATTTCTTGAATACTCCCGAACGGAAATTTCCCCTAACGCTGAATCCATTTGAATATAATAATCTAAGTGCCCTTGAAATTAATAGAGATAACGGCGACTTTGGAACCATTCCAGTACTATTAGCATATATGGCTCTTACTTTAGTAGATCCAGGTGTTGCCGCACCAAAAGATATCAGAGGCTTTCCACTAGTAAATGCAGGACACCACAATCCTCAATTTTATATCAAAAAAATGTGGAACCTTTTAGGGGCTTCAATGAAAGCTAAAGTTCCTGCATTTGACGATCCATTTCCATATCTCTATCCAGCGGTTGTTGGTAACAAATAAAACAAACACCATGTTTTACATAAAAAAAATACTTGCGCTACTCTTTACCATCATATTTGTAGAGTGTAGTGCTCAAACAGAAGAAAAAGCCGGTAAACTCAGTCCAAAAGAATTCTCGATACCTCCCTCTCCTGTTTTCGATTTGATGGGCGTTACTCCATCTCAGATCAACAAAACTTCAGATATAAAGGACTTTAAAGTGGATTGGTCATTCAAGTCGTGGCGCTTAAACCCCAACATTGCTATACAAAGCCAACCATTTTGGGAACTTCTCTACAATCGAAAGAGTCTAAAAAAATACCAGCAGGCAAATCCTTTCATGAGAAAACTGGCTTCTATTGATGTTTCTGCAGGAACCGTTCAAACAGATGAGAACGATCGTAGAATTGGATTCGCTACCAAAATTAATTTGATCAAACGAAAAGATCCTTTATTAGCAAAAGACTTGTATGCCGATATCGATCCTCAATTCGACGAGGAGAAAAAGCAATTAGAAACAGATCTGAAGGAATTAAAACTAAAGCTGGACACTACTAGTAACATTCTAGAAAAGCCCGGACTTCGAGATCAAATTCGCCAAAAACAGGATGCACTGGTAACCATCAACAGCCGTCGCATTGCTGCTATCAATGAAAGAGCTGCCATCTTCATTTCAGAAAACTGGAACAGTGCTTCTCTCGACTTTGCCTTCGGAAGAGTGTATACCTATCAAAGCGACAGCGCCGGTTCCTTAAAAAAGCTGCGCCTAAATCGAAATACAGGATGGGGCATCTGGTTAAATGGGGGACTTCCTATTGGCAAGCGACTCATGTTATCGGGCCTCATTAGAACCACTTGGTATGAAGAAGAATTGAACTTTCTTTTAAGAAACATCAATACAGGAGTAGAGCAAGAACAAGCTGCGGTTGCCGAGAACACCATTTACTCCATGGGGTTGAATCTGAGGTATGGAAGTCCCATCTATAGCTTCTTTGTTGAATTCTTATACGAACGCAAGGCCTTGAAAACGCCGGAAGAAGCTTTAAAAGAAACCTTTCAAGAACCGGCCAATACCCAGATCGTTTCGAATACCGTAAAGTGGACAGTTGTGAATCCGAATTCGCTCAGCTTCGGTGGCGACTGGCGGGTAGGCAAAAATGTGATCCTCAACTACGGCATGCGTTGGATACTCGACTCAAATTTAAAATCAAAAGCCTTCGTTCCCATTGCAGGTATCTCCTGCATGATGCGATAATCACCATCACATAAAACAAAAAATCATGAACAAAAGAACCCTTGCTATCTGCCTGGCAGTTAGCACCAGCCTCCCTTTGTCGCTCTTGGCGCAAAGAAAATTATTGGGCCAAACCGCCCTTACAACGTCGAACTTAAGTGCCAAGCCATTTACACCGTATAGCCTAACCAGCTTTGCTAGTGGCACTAAAGCAAAAGACAGCATCGTAAAACTTCCCAACAAAAAAAGCTTAAAGCTGTCTGAGTACCTAGCAGCTATTAACTACTTAGAAGGAAATTTATCAAAAATGGGGTACGCACAAAACAGAACTGAAAAAACAGTTATTGTTGCGCGTTTGAACCTGCTTCCTACTACGGCTTTGGCAGCCGCTTCTACAAAATCTACAACAGTACAAACGGCACCCATGACAGCCGCTGTCAAAAATAGATTTGCCATCAATGCTCGATTGGCTCCCCAAACGACCAAACCGAGTTTCACTACCGTTCTCAAGCAAGCGGAAATAGATGCCATGCCGAATGAGTCCATCGATCGAAACATAGAATTCAATCCGCCACAGTTCAGCGTGGGTGGGTACAAAACCAATTTAAGCGGTAGCGTATACTTAAAAGGAACCGTAGACCCCTTTTCACTCAACAGTAGCCAGAAGAATGCGGCGGGCTTGCTCAATGAAATCAAAAACACCGGTAATGAATTCACCGCGGGTTTGAACATGACGGTAAATGCACAAGTTCCTGAAATTGGCGAGTTGGTAGTTTATAAACTAGAATCCGAATTCACGGCCCGCTCCAATGCTTCAAAAAAGCACTCCAGCAAAGCCAAACTCACCATTCTTCAACAAGTACTCATCAATGAAAATCAAGCAAACATTTCAACCGAGGCTTATAATTTCCGTCAAAACCGATTGTACAATGTTTCAAAACTCATTGGTGCGGCAGACATCTACACTTATGGATTAAATGCTTTAATGCCGGTTGACTTTTATCTTTCAGCCATCGGAATTGGAGCAGAAGTAGATGTTCAATTGGATAGAACCGGCGTGAATGGTACTGTTGGACCGCGTTTAGCACAATCAGTGATCATGGAAACCTCTGCTACTGAAATGCTTGGACCTATTGGAGAAGGGATTTCTAATACAGTTGACGCAGGCGTTGCCGGTGAACTGAGGTTAATTGAGGGCGGGCTCGATTATGGATTCAGTCTTGGTCTCGGCTTCTCAGGCACAAAGCTGATCTTAAAGAATGATATGAGCGCTATTGCCGACCTTGAAATTCTTAGAGGCCGCATGTACACTTTTTATCAATATCCGGTATTTACCTGCAATAACATCATCTTTCAAGGTTTAGACTTGAGTTGTTGGGAACAACGCAGAGTTGAAACTGATGTTTTTAGAACCAATGCACTGCTTTCATTTAAGAAAACTCTGGTAGACGACGACAAAACTGAACCCGTTAAATGGCAATAATATGAAAAAGCGACTGATACTTTACACAGCCCTCCTTCTTATAAGCTGTCAACTTTGCTTCTCTCAAACCTATTCGGTTCGTTTGGAAGAACTGGCTGCTGTAAAATATCAGTCGCTTTCCTCTCCCAACAATCAATCGATTCAACATTTCAATAAATCAACTTCAGGAAAGCTTTCCATCCTGAAAAAGAATTCCGACAGTACTTTTCTTAATTATCAACTCATTGAATCATTAGCAAACAACTATTCAGACAGTTTGATAAAAGGAAACTTACTAATTATTAGCTCAAAGAATAGTGTTCAAATCATCCATTCAAGCCGAGAGCAACTTCAGCAAAGTCTTTTGTTGATCGTTTCTCGTCTACTGCCACTAAATCCAGCTCTACCAAACACTATAAAAATACAGCAACAAGACGGCATTCTGGAACTAAGTGGAACCTACGATTCGCTCAAAAAAGAATTTAAATACTCAAGCGGGTCTATTCAAAATAACAATGCCACGAAAATTCGAGTAAACTTCCTCCAACTCAATTGGAGTATCAAGTTTGAAGGAGACGCGCTCAGTTCCTTTGTATCGAATGAAACCTTCGATCAATTCTTAGGAGCTAAACAGCTTGCTGCCGTACACAGAGAACTTTCAATAGACCAAATACAAGACACTGCTGAATTCCACAATGATCAAACTCCTTACACGATCATTCCCTTTAAAACCATCTCGGAAGAAGACCGGAGAATACTCATCAATCAATCTATTGCTAAAAATCTCGATTTAAACACTTTAATAAAAGAATTGTATCAAACCAATTTAAATAACAGTGAGCAGGCCTTTCGCCTAAAGTCGAAATGGAGAGCATTTCTTATTTTAAATCCTTCTCAAACAGGAATTGACTCAATCTACCACTCCAGCAAAACAGACCCGAGAAAAAGAACCGTACTCATCACGGCAATTTTAGAGGCCTCCACGGCTTTCAGTCGAAAATTTTTTCTAGCATCTTTGTACAATCCTGCTGCTTCATTTGACGAAAAAGAAGAATGGCTTACTACCTGCTCACAAGTAGCACAACCCGATTCCGTATTGATCACTGACTTGAAAAATGCAACGGCTCAGCTACCTCATGAACTCAAAAACACTTGCTGGCTTACCGTTTCCAACTTGATTCAGAAACTTTCATCGAAAAATAAGGAATGTTATCACTTCTTTGCAAAACAAGTAGCAAATGAACTATCAACAATCGATCGATTTCAAAAGGACACAGTAGCCTATATGCAAATCATGGGAAACATGGGCTATGTACAAGATTGGAAAATGTTTGAAGCCTTTTATGAATCTAACAAAGACGAAGCGATCTTTTGCCTAAGGCATTGCCAGCAAGATAGCAGCAATCAATTCCTCATCCGCTATATTGCAGACTCAAGTTGCAAAGATGAATTGATCGCAAGCTATTTTCAAAACCATGAAATCAGCCCTACAATTTATACATTGATTTATGATCGCATTACAACCCTAGATCATTTAAAGAACAGAGGCAGCATTAAATTATTGAACTTAATACTTGAAAAAAGATGGACTTCGCAATTGAATATTGAAATCCTCTTGAAACATAATTTTGAATTGAAAGAAAATGGAGAACTAATAACAGCCTACCTAAAAGGGTTATTTAATTACCGCAGTTAAAAAGGCTTTTTCTTACCTAACAGTCGCTGAGAATCTAGAAAGTAAATAAATCGTACGGTAATTTCATTTCCATGAGGTGTATTCCAAATTTCACCGGCATTCTGTGTGTATCCGGGGAACTGATTTTCATTGATAAAAAATTCGTAATCACGTGCTAACCAATTTTTCCATCCTACAATGAGTCGACTTCCCAATCTGAAATCCCATGTATAGAATACATCAAGATTAAACGCATTGTAGTTGTAATTGTAGTCAGAAGGATTGTAATCGAATCGTTCCGTCCAATAGCCATCAGGCTTCACATTGTAAAAGTTGGTATTCTTGATTCTGTTCCAGAAGTGACGGGCGCGAAAACTCAGGTTCATTCTTGACGTAAAGCTATAGGTTCCGGTTACCAATGCGGTTGCATCCAAGTATTTTCTTCTTGCCAAAATAGGTGCACTGTTAAATGGATCTCTTAAAAATGAATATCCGAATTGACCATGATCTTCTCTTTTCTGAAAACTGGCAGAAACCGTAAAGCGATCGCTGAATCGAAAGCGAGTTTCCAGCATGGCTGAATAAAAAGGGTCATTAGGGTTAGGACTCTCCGCAAAACCCAAGTCCCAACTTACGTACAATCGCTTTCTACTATCTGAACTTCCGGTAGCCCCAATAAAATAGTTTCGTGCTTTCTTCAGCTTCACACGAGGCGTAGCACGAATATCGGAGGGTGTTTGTAATTCAAAAAAATCATTGAACCAAAACGGCTGTACTTCGGTGCTCAAGGTTAAATCCCAGAAATTTTTAAACACTACAAAAGCACTCGCCACCACCGAGGTTTTCTGATATTCGAAGGGTTTGTACAAATAACTCTGTTCAATACTGAGTGAGTATGATTGATTAAGAAAGTACTTGTTGGCTTCGAAAATATTGTAGCTGCCTTTGAGTGTAGTAGCATTTTCGTTGGGAGCATATAAAAAACCAAGATCGTTAGGATCGTATTGAGCGCTTTCAATATTATTGGACAAACTGTACTGAAACTTGCCGCTTACTTTTCCTATTTCGATATAATTCTTGAAACCATCGTAGCCCCCATTCTCATCGAACACTTTGCTATAGCGGGGACTAAGTGTAATACCAAACTTATTGTTTTTATCATAGAAAGCCATGTCTACGCCGGTTACATTGGCGTCTCGCTGGTTTCCGTTTCGAATAACATTGGTATTGGTGAATGTGATATAAGAACGATTTTTCAGGGCTTGATCGAAAACAATTACATTATAATTAGTGAGTGGTTCGGTTAACACCGAGGTGTCTTTTCCGCTTGTATTGTTACGAAGCTTCGCATATACGGGCTGAGTTACAGCATTGAATATTCCGATACCCAAATTATTCTTGGTTCTTCCTGAAAATTTTAGGGCATTGTAAAGCTTCGTAACACTTGGGTTTTTAAGAATAGAATAACCTGAGAACGCACCTCCATTCACCGATTCATTTATTTCTTCAAACCGCGATGGCGTACTGCCAACCCTACGCGAATAAAACATTCCCGCTTTGTTGAAGAGTTCAGTTCCTTCGGTAAAGAAAGGTCGGTTCTCTCGAAATTGTATTTCATAAGGAGAAATATTGTTCACCACGTTATCGGATATCACCTGACCAAAATCGGGGATCAGTGTTGCATCCAATGTAAAACTTTCGCTGATTCCATATTTCACATCCATGCCTCCGCTCGATAAGCGTTCCGTTAATCTTCCATTTGAAATGGTAGGCGTTTCACGATAGCCCCCACTTACATAAGGTGAAAAACTCAAACGAGGAGGTGGTAAGATATTATCGAGTCCTTGAAGATCCCCAAATTGATTAGCGAATCCACTTTGGTTAGGATTGACGGGATTCCAAAAAGATGCTTCGTTGTAGCGTTTTGAAAATCGAAGAAATTGAATACCCCAATCTTGAATTCTGGATTTTGGAAAACGAATGGCAAAATAGGGGATGCGCATTTCAACTACCCAACCATCTGCTTTCATGCTTACTTTGCTATCCCAAACAGCGTCCCAACTTACATCGCCATAACTGCCATAAGTGGTTGCGTATTGAGGCGACACCCTTGTGTCGGTTTGAACGTTTCTGGCGCTTACTTGAAATTGAAAGGCGTTCTGCCGATCCTTGTAAGTATCAAGAAAAACGGAGAAATAATCTACATTGGCATTGCTTTGATCGTCGCGAAGCGTGAACTGGCGCCGAATCTCATTTGGATCGTCGTACAAATAGGCACCAATGTAGATAGAGTTGTTATCGTATATTACTTTTACAATGGTCTTTGAAGAGGCAGGTTTACCAAAAATGGGAGTATTGGTGATAAAGTCGGTGGCTATGGGAGCCGACTGCCACGCAGCATCGTCCAAGCTCCCGTCGATGATGGGAGCTTGAGAAGATTTGATCGCTTGAATTGTTTTGGGCTGTGTCCAGCCAAACAACGAAGAACCTAATAACAATATTAAAAAAGAAAGAAATCTCATGCAGTCTGGTATCAACAAAAATAACAGAAAAGCAAATGCCAACCATTGGTAAAATTACGGTCGTAATTCCCCATCGGTTGGCATTTATCAGAAATTTAACGCTCTTGTGGCGACTAGTTTACCTTCTTTTTGAGTTGATTTACTTGTTGGTGCAGATCGCTCACCAAACTTGCCAATTGATTTACATCCCAACGTTGCTGAGTATTCGCCTTACTTATTACCAAATTGGCTTTCCACAATTCAACAATATCCTCTGCGTCTACTTGGTAAGGTTGATAGTCTGGATTATCACTCACCAAAGTCAGTTTGGTTCTAATTTTATTGTTTTTGATTACACGCTTGTACACGATTCCTTCTTTCCGCGAAATCACGATATAGGTGTTGTTTGGGCGAACATCGTCTACATCTTCTACTCGCTCTCCAACAATTACAGAACCGCTGGGCGTAGGAAGCATCGAATCTCCGATTATTTCAAAAGCTCGGTAAGTACCGGGTGCCAACATGGGTAGCGTGAAAGTATTCAACTCATCCAAGAAGGCGGGATCGGCATAACCTGCCAAATATCCGGCCGCCGCTTTTACAGGCACCATCATGATTTCATTGGTACCAGAACTCATTTTCTGTGTTCTTCTTCGCGCCAAATAACTTCCTCCCGAATCCGACAAATCCTTCAACAACAACTCATCTAAGGAGAGCTTAAAAATATCTCCAACTATTTCCAACACCTCAATTCTAGGTTCTGCTCTCTCTTCCTCATACGCTCCTAATAAAGAACGTTTGATGTTCAACTTTATAGCAAACTCCTCTTGAGTCAAACCCCTCAGTTTACGCAAATAGCGAAGATTTCTACCGGCAATAGACATAAACTAATAATTTTAGCGAAAATACTAACTAATTTAACACAACAAAAAAATATTTTTTCTAGGTATTTGCCCGTTAGTCTTCCTCGCCTCTTGCATTTCCTCTTCTTTCTTTGTATTTCCTCGTTCCTCTCATCCTCGTTTCCTCGTTCCTGTATCTACCCCCTGTTCCTCCCCCTCTTCTTTCTCTGTATTTCCTCACTTCCCGCATCCTCGTTTCCTCTCATCCTCGTTTCCTCGTTCCTGTATCTACCCCCTGTTCCTCCCCCTCTTCTTTCTCTGTATTTCCTCACTTCCCGCATCCTCGTTTCCTCTCATCCTCGTTTCCTCGTTCCTGTATCTCCCCCTTGTTCCTCCCCCTCTTCTTTCTGTATTTCCTCGCTTCCTCGCTCCTCGCTTCCTCGTTTCCCGTATTCCTCCTTTTTCCCTATCTTCATTTCAAAGAAATTCCCATCATGATTCCGGCTATTCGAAAATCTTTTAATGCAGCTTTTACAGAAGAAAAGTATCAGACTTTTTTAAAGAATTTGAACGCCCCACATCCGGGCGCTATTGAGTTCCGAGTTGCTGAAACGCCGGTATTTATTGACAAAGCTTTTACAAAGAAAATGATGGATGCCTGTGAAAGCATTGTAGACATCATCACCGATCCCAATTTTAAAAACTATACCAATCGAGCCATCCCCAAAACAGATACGGTTCCCAATGAAACGAATCTGGCAGAAATGATTGCATTTGATTTTGGCATCTGTATCAACGATAAAAACGAATTAGAGCCTCAACTCATCGAAATGCAAGGGTTTCCAACCTTACTAGGGTTCCAAGTGCATTTCAATGAAGCTGTCTTCCAATCGTACGACCTGCCTTCCAATTTCACCCCTTACTTGAGCGGCTATGATAAAGAATCATACTTGAAAGATTTTAAAGAAATTGTAATTGGAAAGCACCAACCTGAAGAAGTTATACTCTTAGAGATCAAACCACACGAACAAAAAACGCGGGTTGATTTCTATTGTACACAAGACTATTTAGGTATCCAACCGGTTTGCATTACAGAAGTGATCACAGAAGGAAAAGATCTTTACTATATCAACGAAAAAACCGGATTGAAAACTCCTATTAAGCGTATATACAACCGCGTAATTTTCGACGATCTGCATGCACAAGCTCCCAATTTGGGTTCTTATCTTGATCTTACGAAAGAATGGAATGTTGAATGGGTACCCCATCCCAATTGGTTCTACAGAATTAGTAAGTTCACGCTGCCCTTCATAGATCACCCCTATGTTCCTAAAACTTCTTTCTTGAATGAGATCAAGGAAGTACCGAAAGACTTAGAGAATTATGTATTGAAACCACTGTTCTCGTTTGCAGGGCAGGGAGTAGTTATTGACGTTACCCCGGCTGATATCGAAAAAATAACCGATCCGGAAAATTGGATCTTACAAAAGAAAGTGAACTATGCAGCCATCGTTGAAACTCCCGATGAGCCTGCAAAAGCAGAAATACGTGTCATTTATCTATGGAATGAAAAATGGGCTCGCCCAAAAGCTGCTATTAACTTAGCACGCTTAAGTAAAGGTAAAATGATCGGTGTTCGCTATAACAAAGACAAAGAATGGGTAGGCGGTTCCATTTGTTTATTCGAAAGCTAGTTATGAACCACCATTGATAAAACCAACGGATCAGTAGGACTACCACTAGTACCTGATAAGTAGAGTGTATAAATTTTTCCTGCCTCAAAAGTAAAACCTCCGGCGGTCAATAATGTTGTTCCGGCCCCATTCACTTTTGCTTGAAAAGTATAGGTGCCAGGATCTATGGTACTAAATCCAGAATTGGAAGAGGCCGTTGTTGCATTTTCAAAACTTCTTGCCGTATAAAGTCGCGTATAAGTTCCACTCACCAAAGTTCCGAAATCAAGTAATGGCGCATCAGGACATAATTGAAAAAAACGAATGGCTGCCTTATTAGATCCGGGTGAAGAAATATTATCTTGAACAGCAAATACCTGTAAAGAACTGGTTCTTCCATAAACAATCATGGTTTGATTGATATTGGCCGCAGTAGTTAAATTAACATCGAACAATGATGTAGTAGTACCCGCACTAGGAAAATTCATCACATGAGAGCCCTCTGCTAAGGGTAGGTACCCTGAAGCGTCTTCGTAACCAAGATTAGAAATGAATTTTGAGCCATCCATATAAACATCAACAGGTCCAAAACCGGCGGAAGCATTCACTACTTGAAATTGACCTACTCCGGTTGATGACTTTTTACTACAAGCTCCTAAGCCTACTAGAAGAAAAAGGGCTACAAAAATGGATAGTTTTTTCATGGCGTAAACAAATTAACAATAAACAAAATGAGATTGGTTTCTTAACTTACTACGTTTAAAACCCTGTTTTCGTTGGCTCTTGTAACTAAATTAAACTAAGAAGATCCAAACGATTCTTCTTCAAAACATCTGGATCTTCTTAAAATTGATTTCTATTTCTGAATACTGTTGTTAGATTTCATCTCTAACATACCCATAATTTGTTGCATTGTTTTCTGCATTCCTTCACTACTACCATCCAAGAAAATGATATTACCCTTCCCAACTTCTGCAAAATTCTTAATGGCCTCTGTCCACATACTGAACAAAATCACATTGGTATCCAAATTCGCTTGCTTCATTTGTTCAGCAGCCTGACTCATACCACGTGCTACTTCTTCGCGGAACAAAGCCACACCCTGACCTCTCAACTGCGCTGCAGATTTCTCCGCTTCAGCAGAAATCTTGATCGCATTACCTTCCGCTTCGGCAGCCTTGGTTTTTGTGATCAATAAAGCCTGACCTTCGTTTTCCGCGGCCGCTTTCAAGTTATTAGAAGCCACTACGCGACTCATAGAATCCATAATAGCTTGATCGAACGTAATATCGTTGATTTGGAGGTCCATTAAGTGATAGCCCCAATCTTCCAACAAATGATCGATTTGTTCTTTTACATACTCTACAATTTCTTTACGCAGTCCGAGAATTTCAGCTTGCTTTTTTGTTGCTACAAAGGAACGAATGGTTCCTTCAATGGTTCTCGTTAACGCCTGCATGAAATCGCGTTCGCCAATGAATTTAAATGCTACACGTTTGATCGTTTCTTCATCGGCATTTTGAACGGCATAGAGGAGCATGCTTTTGAAATAAACATTCGCTTGGTCTGCTGTTACGGCTTGAAATTCCATTTCAACAGAACGGTTTTGAATACTGATCTTTTTGTAGATCTGCTCAACAAAGGGAATCATGAGTCGAAGACCCGGACGCAAAATACGTTGATATCTTCCGAATACGGTTACTACTCCAATTGATCCCTGATTGATGGTTTTGAGACCCATAAACAGTATGAGTACTGCTACGATGTAATACCAGTTATGAACAAGAAAATCCATGGCAATTTATTTTTATTGAAAGTAAGACAAAAATGGCAAATCGGGCTACCCGCAACTGGGTATTACACCAATGGTTCAATACTTAGTGCCAAACGAACCCCAACTTCAACCGATTTTTGCATGTCCTGCACACTTACGTACTCATGCTTACCATGCAAAGCCATTTCTCCTGTAAAAATATTCGGGCAAGGCAAACCCATAAAACTGAGTCGAGCTCCATCTGTTCCACCACGAATAGGTTCTACCCTCAATTCTAATCCGGAGTCTCTAATTGCCTTCTCCGCATAGGCAATAACGTGGGGATGCTTATCCAGCACATCTTTCATGTTACGATACTGCTCTTTCACGGTGAAACTGGCCCTTCCGCCCGGAAAAGCCTCCAATGTTTCATCGAGCTTATCTTTCAAGAACTGCTCGTAAGCCGCCAACTTGGCTGTAATAAAATCACGAATAATAAACCTCAATGTTACCTTTTCTGCTATTCCCTCCATTTGAACAGGATGCACAAAGCCGTACCTTCCTTCTGTTGACTCAGGCGACAGCTCGCCTTTAGGCAAGCGCTCCAAAAAATCGGCGGCCATTTTAATAGCATTTACCAATTTATCTTTCGCCGCACCGGGGTGTGCACTCACTCCAAACAATTCAATAGTTACACCGTCGGCTGAAAAATTCTCGTATTCAAATGCGCCTCTTTCACCACCATCGAATGTATAGCCAAAATCGGCACCAAGCTTTTGTAAATCCAATTTATCAACGCCTCTTCCTACTTCTTCATCCGGAGTAAACAAAATGCGAATAGCTCCGTGTTCCAATTCCGGATGCTGCATGAAATAGCGAGCGATGTCCATAATAATGGCAACACCTGCTTTATTGTCGACTCCAAGTAGGGTTGTACCGGAAGCAGTTATGATGGTATCACCAATGCGTTCCTTTAAGTATGGATGCTCGTCAACTGTGATCACTTGCAATTCATCATCGGGTAGTACTATAGCGGAGCCATCATAGTTTTCATGCACAAGCGGTTTTACACCGCTGCCACTGCAGTCGGGAGCTGTATCCATATGTGAGCAATAACAGATCACCGGATACTTTTTGGAACCACTCGCAGGAATGGTAGCCATCACATAACCGTATTCATCCATTTCTGCATCTTGCAAGCCTAATTCTTTTAATTCAATAACAAGAATGCGTGCCAAATCTTTTTGCTTTTCAGTAGAAGGAAAAGCGGTGGCATTGGGATCACTTTGCGTGTCTATTTGAATATAACGAAGAAAGCGTTCTTGAACTGAAAATGAATAATCGTTGAACATAGAGAATGTAATATTGCCGTAAATTATAAAAAAAATCCCCTTTCGGGGATTCTATAAAAATTGTTCGTTAAGCTTTGTATTAAGGCATAATGATCAAAGGACTGCCACCTTTGATTTCCACCAATTCCAAGTCAAAAATCAAATCTTGACCGGCCAAAGGATGGTTAGCATCCAAAATCACAACTTCTTCTTTGATTTCAGCAATCACCACTTGAACAGGATGACCTTGAGCTGTAGTCATGGTTAAGGGCATGCCTACTTCAGGTTTCATATCGGGTGGGAATTGATTCAAAGGAAACTCCACCATGTATTCTGCACTTTTCGGACCATATGCTTGATCTGCCGGAATGTGAATGGTTTTCTTTTCTCCAATTGTCATACCGGTAACACCATTGTCAAAGCCTGGAATCACCATTCCACTGCCTACTTCAAATTCCAAAGGCTCACGACCTTGAGAACTGTCAAATGTTTCACCGCTTACGAGACGTCCATGATAATGCACTTTAATGGTATCGCCGCTTTTTACTTGTTGCATGTTTAATTTTTTTATTAATCAGAATGAGACTCTCCATCAAAGCGAAAAAGAATGCATAATCCGTCTCCGTTTACCGGGAAGTCAGGCTGCAAGGTAGGCCATAAAATCGGTTTTAGACACAAAAGTTTTCCCAAAAAACCCACCCCTGCGCCCAATGTGCAAAGTTTTTATGACCTTTGAGTTTCAAAGATTTAGCATGAAAATAGTCCTCGCCATCTTTAGTTTTTTACTTGTATTTAAAACCGGCACTGCTCAAAACACCCGAGTGATCCCCGGAGCCGAACGCCTTTCGGTTTATGTACCGTTATTAAAAGGAAAACGAATTGGAGTGTTCGCGAACAATACTTCGATGGTAGGGAGCAGCCATTTGGTAGACACCCTCCAAAAACTTGGGGTGAACATCACTACTATTTTTGGACCCGAACACGGGTTTCGCGGAAAGGCCAGTGCCGGTGAAAAAGTAGGCAATTATGTAGATCCCAAAACAGGTGTGCCGGTTATTTCTCTATATGGCTCTAAACACCGCCCATCAGCCGAAGATCTACAAAACGTTGATATTGTTGTTTTCGACATTCAAGATGTGGGCGTTCGATTCTACACCTATATTTCTTCTTTGGAAGAATTGATGGAAGCCGTACTAATAGCGGGTAAACCTTTTTTGATTTTAGATCGACCCAATCCAAACGGCAATTATGTAGATGGGCCCGTGCTCGATTTGAAATACCAAAGTTTTGTAGGAAGAAAACAAGTTCCCATTGTATATGGAATGACCATCGGCGAATATGGATGGATGTTGGCCCGTGAAGGATGGTTGAGTCCCGAAGCCAACAAAAGATTCAACTATTATAAAAACGCCCAAAATTCGAAAGATACTCCTTTTCATTTCTTAGTGATTAAATGCGAAAATTATACGCATGCTTCCAGTTATGACTTACCGGAACGGCCTTCGCCCAACCTTCCCAATATGGCTTCTATTTACTGGTATCCTTCTACTTGCCTTTTTGAAGGAACAGTATTGAGTGAAGGAAGAGGAACCCCTACACCTTTTCAAGTGTTTGGACATCCCTCCTATCCCAAAAACTTATACGCTTTTACACCCGTTCCAAATGAAGGAGCTAAAAGCTCGAAACATTACAACGTTACTTGTTATGGATGGAATTTAGCGGCCCCCCCCGAAAAGGTAAAAAAAGAAGTGAACCGACAAATTCAACTAAAGTGGTTGATAGAAGCATACAAGCTATTTCCGAACAAAGATTCCTTCTTCATTTTACCCAAATCAGGAAAAATGGAAGAATCCTTTTTCAACAAGTTAGCAGGAAATAATATCCTTTGGAAACAAATAAAGGATCAAGTACCAGAAGCAGACATTCGTGCCTCTTGGAAAAAAGACCTCGATGCTTTCAAACTAATTAGAAAGCGCAACCTTTTGTATCCCGATTTTGAATAAACGTATCCGAAAACAATGAACAATAAAGCATTCAAAGACCTCCGCATCGTTTTCATGGGCACACCTGACTTTGCAGTGGCCTCATTAGAAGCATTGATTGCAGCAGGTGCTAACATCGTTGCAGTAGTTACAGCACCCGACAAACCGGCCGGAAGAGGGATGCATTTGCAAGAAAGTGCCGTAAAGAAATCGGCAGTAGCCCATTCGATCCCTGTTTTGCAACCGGAAAAATTAAAGAACCCGGAGTTTATTGAAGAATTAAGATCATTCAATGCCGATCTGCAAATTGTGGTTGCATTCAGAATGCTGCCTGAATTGGTTTGGAACATGCCGCCTCTCGGAACCATTAACCTCCATGGCAGTTTGCTTCCTCGGTACCGCGGTGCCGCTCCCATTAATTGGGCCGTGATCAATGGCGATGCCGAAACAGGCGTTACTACCTTCAAACTAAAACATGAAATTGATACGGGCGATATTCTATTGCAAGAATCCTTTTCAATTGGTGCTGATGAAACTGCAGGATCGGTGCACGATCGTATGAAAGACATTGGAGCTGCTTTGCTCGTAAAAACAGTTATTGGTCTAGCAGAAGGCAGTATTCAGGAAAAACCGCAGTCGAGCTATCCTGCCGACCTACTAAAACATGCTCCTAAAATTTTTACAGAAACGTGTAAGATCGACTTTACAAAATCGGCTCAAGAAGTACACAATCTCATCCGTGGACTCTCTCCCTTTCCGGGGGCTTTCACTTCCTTCAATGGTAAATTGCTTAAGATATTTAAAACAAGCATTGTTGAAAAAACCGGAGAACCCGGACAGTTCGGTATTGAAGACAAATCAGGATTGTTTTTCTTTTGCGGCACACAGGCTGTTCAAGTTTTAGAACTTCAGTTAGAAGGAAAGAAACGCATGGCCACTGAAGATTTTCTTCGAGGATTCAAGGCATAAAAAAGCCCCCCGAAGAGAACTTCAGGGGGGGAATAACAAAATGAATACTGTGATGCTCAATTAAAAGATATACTTCACTCCAATTTGTCCTTGCCATCTCGAGTTGATTGGATCAACGGTGTAGTACTGACCATTGGAAGTAGTTGGTTTTACGAAATTAAATGTAGGTTGATATCCTGTTGAAGGCGCACCCGGTTTCTTTCCGTTTGCATCGGTAACAAACTTCAAGAAGTTCACCGTGTAGTTGTTTACATTGGTTACGTAAGTAATATGTCCCCAAGAATTATTGATCAAATTCAATACATTGAATACATCCAAACTTAATTGCAACGATTTTTCGTTATTGAATTTAATAGTGTGCATCAACTTCATATCCAATTCATGGTTCCAAGGAGTTCTTAAACCATTGCGTTCCGCATATTGACCTTTTCTAGTTTTCAAATACGAGTCGCCATTGATAAATGCACTCAAGTCGTTCCACTGTTGAGCAGCTGTATAAGTGCCATTATCAGCCAAACGAATATCCGATGCATCTTTAGGAATATAAGGTAAGGGCGCGTTCGATCCGTTACCGAAAGGAGCTGATTGATATACCAAGCTATATGGACTGCCGGAAATTCCTGAATAGAAAATACTGATAACCGATTGGTTTGACTTGTTCCAAGTGAGTGCAGCCGAAGCATTGGCAACAATTCTGTGACGAACATCGAAGTTGGAATATGCTAAAGGTGAATTGCCAGGAATAATTGTTGGGTTCAACTCATAGTTACTTTGGAATGAGTTGCGGATACCATTAGCAAGATCTTTACTTTCTCCATAAGTGTACCCAATCATCCAACTGTATTGAATGCTCTTGTTAGCATCAATTTTAATAGGTGTACCTGATTTGGACAATTGAGCCGTCAAATTATAACGATATCCTTGAGTAGTATTGGTTAAGAAAAAGGCATTAGAAAAAGCACTGTTTACCTTACCACCAACATAAACAGGAGTTGTAATTTGAGGAGTATTAGTAAAGTAAGCGACGGTATCTTTCAAGTTAATTTGCTGAAAGTTCACATCATACAATGTTCTTGTATACAAGGCGTCCAAGGTAAGCTTCAATCCTTTTCCAAACTTGTAGTCAACAGCAATATTGGATCGCCATATTCTTGGGAGTTTGAAATTGTTATCAATCAAATCAACTTCATGAGTTGAACTTCTAGAAGTACCGCCGTACTTGGTAACCGTGTCTTTCAATCCAACAGGATCAATGGCAAGCGGCACTTTGGTTCCCGAAGCAATATTGTTCCAGTCAATATTACCATAGGTGGTTCCATTCAAAGTATACGCATAGCCTAACCAAGCAAAGGGAATTCTACCGGTGAAAATGCCCGATCCACCTCTGATCGTGAGCTTGTTATTGGGGGTATATTGGAATCCAATACGTGGAGACAAACTTGGCCTACCCAGCCATTTGTTATTCAAATCTTTAAACGCTGTATGACTATAAGTTGGGCTTTGGGAAATATACTCAACAGTATTCTTGACAGCATCGTCTAATACCGGCTGTGTTGGAACATAGGAGTAATCCAAGCGCAATCCATATGTAAGTTTAAACTGACGACTTAATGTCATTTCATCTTGTGCATATGCACTCAATAAATTCACCTTATACGGATTAGGGGGATTGTTATAGAGATATTCACGCGTATTCGTCAATTTTGTGTCAATCGTAAAAGCACCTCTTATTCTACTAGGGTTATCGGCCAAAAAGGCATTCACGCCACCATTGTATTCCCATCGGCCATTCCATGAGTTTACAAAACCGTAACTAATGTTATAAAATTCATTATGGGTACCCAAGGTGATCTTATGAATTCCCTTTAAGAGCGTCAAATTATCGGTGAATTCAACCGTTTGCTGCTTCATATTATAAATAGAAGCTTCTCTCCAAGTTCCTGCCCAAATTCTACCATTATCAATATCAATAAAGGGAGCCAATACTCCCGGGAAATCGCGGTACTCATGAACATTGATATAACTTAAGATCAAATCATTGTTAAGATGATGAGAAAGCTTGGAAGTGAGTTCTGCTACTAGGTTTAAATTCTTTGTGTGCTGCGTGAAATCCGTTGAAGAAAATTGAAAATTGGTGGAACTTCGCTCCAAGTTGTTTCCACTTCCATCTGTATAGATGGCGCGCACCATTAAATTATTGGCATTGTTGATATGCCAATCGAATCGAGTGAACAGTTTATCGCTGTTGGTAAATATCTTATACTTACCGTAGCTACCCACATCGTATCCATATTTATTTTTCAACTGGTCTACAATCGATTGAGCAGTTGCTATGCTAATAGCCGCACCCGGATCACCCGCATTGTAAAAAGTAGGCTCTTGTTTTCTGGTAATTTCAGTATTAACGATGAAGAACAGTTTATTCTTTACAATTGGACCACCAATAGTAAACCCTGTTTGATAATCGTAAAAATCAGAACCAATTTTAGAGTGCAAACTGTCTACACTTTTACCTACCAAAGCTTGTGTTCTTCCATAACCATAAACAGATCCGTGAAATTGATTGGTACCACTTTTGGTAACCGCATTCACGCTTCCTCCGGTGAAGTTTCCAATTTTTACATCGTATGGTGTTAATTGCACTTGTACTTCTTGAATCACATCCATGCTATAAGGGTTTGTGCGCGTTCCTGAACCGGCCGTACCACTTTGTCCACCACCACTTACGCCACCAAATGAATTACTGAACCCGATAGCATCGTTATTTATGGCTCCATCTAAAGTAATGTTATTATAACGAAAGTTTGAACCAGCAAATGAGTTATTGTTCGATTGAGGAACCAAGCGGGTTACATCACCCAAGCTTCTACCAATGGTAGGCAACACATTCAATTGCTGTTTGCCCACACTCAAAGAAGCATTTACTGTTTTCTTCGATCCACTTACCACTACCTCATTCAAAACTTTTGAATCTTCCGTAAGTACCAATTTCAGTTCAGGATTAGACCCCAAACTCAGTTGAATGTTTTCGAACTTCATTTCTTTGAGTCCAACAAAACTAATGATCAAGGTGTAGGGTCCTCCCGGTTTTAAGTTTGGAATTACAAACAACCCTTTTGAATTGGACTGAGAAGCCGACTTGATTCCTGTTGGTTCATACGTAACAACAACACTGGCTCCGTGTACCGGAATACCTTTTGAATCAGTAACAATACCTGAGAGAGTGGCAGTTGTTTCTTGAGCAGCTAGTCCTCCTGAAATCAAAAGAAAGAGAAATAGTAAACAACGAGTAAAGAATTTCATTGCAAAATATTTTTGCAAAAGAACTTTCGGGATGTTAGCTGAATGTGACCAACTGGTTAATCAGATGCAAACGATTTCTAATACAAAAGGGATTCACAAATGTGAATCCCTTCTGTATTTATTATTCTAACTTCTTAATACTTCACTTCCACATAAAACTTACCGTTCTCAGCTCCTAATTCTGCCGCTGCAGCATCGCTCAAACGAACCGACAATCCTTGACTCTCTCTCATTTCAGGTAACTGGCCTAACACTTTCGCATACACCGATTTGTTAGTAGTAGAATAACTGATCTTAACAATGGTCCCTACTGGCACATCATTGATCAAAGCATAATACTTTCCATCGTTCCACCCGCTAGTGCTTTTGAATACTCCGGCATTACCGGCTATCGACTTTCCAGATTCTTCATAGAGTCTTTTAAACGCACCACCTTTTGTATTTGGCAAATTCACGACTGGAGCAGGAACAGTTTTTACTTGAGTTGTTTCAACTACCTGTTTCGGTGGATCATTCTTTACAACTGCCGGTTCTACTTTCACAGGCTCGGTTTTCGCAGGCTCTGTTTTCACAGGTGGTTCCGGCTTTGTATTTACCGGCTCTTGCTTTACCGGCGCAGGTGTTTCCACTTTTGCTACAACAGGGCTCACCGCTTTTCCGGAGAACGCACTCAATGAGGTCTTCACTTTCAAATAACCTACCACCACATTCATCCCAGCTTTCAACTGATCGTTTTTGATATGGTTCCAAGACTCTAAACTAGCGATAGGAACTTTATTGTAGGTAGTACTGATCCGAAACATCCATTCCTTCTCTTTCACTTTATGATAAAGAGGAACCAAACTTTCATCAGCCGCCGATTGACCTTGTTGGTCAAAGTTGGAAGCTGTTAACGGCACTTTCAAGTCCTGACCAATTTTTAATGGTTGGGTCATGTTAAGTTTGTTATAGGCCGCTAGTTCTTTAGGAGAAATATTGAACAAACGCCCGATGCTGTACCAATTCTCTTTAGGTGCAACTTTATGATTTAGATAGAAGGCCCCGGTTGTACCTTCAATCATCAAACTTTCTTGGCTTTTTACGGCCATTCCAAGTACCAACAGGGCTATTGTGAAAAGGGTTTTGATCTGAAACATAGGTCTGATTACTGGTTAATACAAAGATGCGAAAAATTTAGAAGACGGGCTTTTTCAAGATGCGCCATTCTTTCGGATAATAGTTATTTAAACGGTTACTTAACAATTTCACCCATCCCAAATTCCTTCCTTTATAGGCAACTAATGCCCATCCTTTTTTTGCTTTAAGTGCTTGCTTCTTCGTCTGAGTCTGCATTTCATCACCGTCGCACGCCATTTGAACTTCAAAATCGTGCCAAAAATCGGTCATGTCCTCCCGCGACAAATACTGCAGCGCCTGCCGGTGTTTTAACGTTACCACAACAGTGTGTTCGCTATTCAAGCCGCTTAAAGCCAGCGCCGGATCGGGGATGATTTCTTTTCCGGTTGACTTACCTACCGCAATTCCCGCCTGTTTAATATAAAGGCCTCCGCTTTTTAGCTCTTCTACTACAGCAGCTACCGTAGGTGTCATGGCCAAAATCAAATCTTCCGTTTTTTGATATTCGTATTCGCCGGCGTCTTTTACCCAATTCTGAACCAAGGCGATCTCTTGCTTCGACAATCCAATTGTTGGCTTCTTCTTCTTTCCTTCAGTAAAAAAATTAGGTTGTTTACAGCGAAAACATGCTAAGAACAAGCCCTCGCCTTGAACCTTGTCAGGCCAAAAACGGTATCCTATGGCACCCTTACCCGATTCTGTTGTAACCACTCCCCAATTGCTTGGAACCTCCAATGGTACATTTTCGCAATTCATTTCCTCTAACAACCAATCACAAATTGCTTCGTCTTCTTCTTTTGAATAGGAACAGGTAGAATAGATCAAGCAGCCATTCTCCTTAAGCGAAGGAAGAATATCACTCAAAATACGTTGCTGTCGTTGACTACACAATTGAACCGCATCCTCGCTCCATTCCTTAATAGCATCAGGGTCTCTTCGAAACAATCCACTTCCGCTACAAGGGGCATCTACCACAATTAAATCGAAATACCCTTCCATTTTTTTGAAATGTTGAGGGTCATTGTTGGTTACCACCACATTCTCAGCTCCCCACTTGGTTATGTTTTCTTGGAGAATGGCAGCTCTCGACTTGATCACTTCATTGGCCACCAATACCGATTGATTATTAAGGTACGATTGAAGCAAGGTTGTTTTTCCACCGGGAGCAGCACACAAATCCAACGCACGAATCGACGCGTTGGAATCGATCAACTGTTTCAATGCCCAGCCCAAAAACATACTGGATGCTTCCTGAACATAATAAGAACCTGCATGAAACAAGGGGTCGAAAGTATAGAAAGGACGTTCGTTCAAATAATAACCCTGCGATTCCCACGGAATGGATTGCATGGTTATACGAGGAGGAGGTACTACACCATTCGCATGTAAGGAATCTGCTAAACGCTGCTCTAAATTGATACAAGGTTTAACCGGATTCAAACGAATAGAATGCACATCAGTAGCCCCAAAAGAATGAACCTTCACAAATGCTGCTTCATCAAATCCTGTCAACCCTTTTAAAGATTGAATCAAGCCTTGAGGCAATACATTTTGTGAAGGTTCTAACATGGCGCGAAGGTACAAAATACCGCGCCTACAAGCTCTTTATTTCAGCAATTAAATCCTGCAATACTTTCTTGGCATCTCCAAATAACATTGATGATTTAGGACGGAAGAACAACTCGTTTTCAATACCTGCATAGCCGGGTTTCATACTTCTTTTATTGATGATGCAATGTTTGGCAGCTTCAACATCTAAAATCGGCATTCCATAGATAGGAGAAGCAGGATCCGATTTTGCAGCAGGGTTCACCACATCATTCGCACCCAATACTAACACAACATCTGTATTGGCGAAAAGATCGTTGGCTTGCTCCATTTCCATCAACTTGTCGTAGCTCACATCAGCCTCTGCCAACAATACGTTCATGTGCCCGGGCATGCGTCCTGCGACCGGATGAATGGCATAACTTACTTCCACTCCCTTTTCAGTCAATAATTTTTCCAGTTCATGACAAGCATGCTGGGCTTGTGCTACCGCTAATCCGTAACCGGGAACAATCATCACTCTGGATGCATAACTCATCACCACGGCTGTATCGCTCAAACTAATTTCTTTGTAAGTACCTCCACTGGCACTGCTTTGGCCACCACCCGATGCTGTTGCACCAAATGAACCGATCAATACATTTTTTAAAGAACGATTCATGGCCTTACACATCAATATCGTTAATAGCGTACCGGCTGCTCCTACAAGGATACCACCGGTTAGCATTACTTTATTGTCGTACAAGAAACCACCGCAAGCCGCAGCCACACCGGTAAAGGAGTTCAACAATGATATTACAACCGGCATATCTGCTCCGCCAATTGGAAATACAAAGAACACTCCATATAAAAGAGAAAGTGCAAAAATGATGTAAAATACAAGGAGCGCCGATGTTGTAGGTACAACTATCAAATAAGCCGCCAAACCAAGGATCACTAACAACAATACAATATTGAAGATATGCTGTCCTTTAAATGAAAAGTCTTTTATAGACCCATTCAACTTTCCCCAAGCAATGATAGAACCTGCGAACGAAACAGAACCAATGATAAGTCCGAGTAAAATGATCAGTAATTTTCCGGAAGGCCATCCATCCATATTAATTTCAAGCTCATGGGAAAGGTGGTTGAACTCAATCAATGAAATCAGCGCCGCACAAGCGCCTCCCATACCATTGAATAAGCTCACCATTTCCGGCATGGCCGTCATCTTAACGCGCTTGGCTGCCAATGTTCCTACAATGGCGCCAATAATCAATCCGCCGAAGATCCAAGGATAGTTTCCGAGGGGGTGACCGGTTTCCGAGTCCTTATATAAGAAAATAGTTCCTAAAATTGCAATCGTCATTCCCACAGCTGCTACCAAATTTCCTTTCCGGGCAGAAGCCGGATTCGATAGCATCTTCAACCCTACAATAAAGGTTACTGATCCGATGAGGTAGCAAAGGGTTAATATTGAAAATTCCATAATAATTCTAAATTAAAATGAGTACTAACGGTAATGGTTATTTCTTTTTCTTGAACATCTCTAGCATACGATCTGTTACTACAAATCCGCCTACTACATTAAGCGTTCCCAGCACAACCGCCAGTAACCCTAGAATAAGCGCGATATAGTTATCAGATTCCGCTTTCCCCATTACAATGATGGCTCCAATGATCACCACTCCGTGAATGGCGTTTGCACCACTCATTAAAGGAGTATGCAATACACTTGGAACTCTTCCAATGATTTCGATCCCAACGAAAATCATTAGGATCACGATATAGATCATTTCTTGATGCTGACTGATCCAATTAAGTACTTGCTCCATATTTTGCTATTGTAATTCGTTAATTATTTTACACGTTCGTGCACCACTTCACCACCAAAATTCACACAAGAGCCTTTCACCAAATCATCTTCCCAATTCAAATTCAATGCATTCTCTTTTGTGATAATCAGTTGTAAGAAATTGGTAATATTCTTTCCATATAATTTACTAGCGTCTGAAGGCATTGTAGCAGGTAGCGCAGAGTTGCCATAAATGGAAACTCCCTTATGAACAATGGTTTCATTGTTCTTCGTCAATTCAGTGTTTCCGCCGGTGGCCGCAGCAATATCAATGATCACACTTCCTTTTCTCATTGCTTCAATCATCTCCTGTGTGATCAAAATCGGCGCTTTCTTACCCGGTATCTGAGCCGTTGTAATAACAATATCAGCTTTCGCAATGCTTTCAGCAATTTTTGCCTTCTGACGTTTTAAGAAATCTTCCGATTGTTCAACAGCATATCCCCCTGCTTTACTTGCATCTGCCGCACCTTCTACTTCTACGAACTTGGCACCCAAACTCATCACTTCTTCTTTTACTGCCGGACGGGTATCAAATACTTCTACTACCGCACCCAAGCGTTTGGCCGTGGCAATGGCTTGGAGCCCCGCCACACCCGCTCCCAATATCAACACTTTTGCCGGAGCAATACTGCCCGCCGCTGTCATAAACATAGGGAAGTACCGTGGATACATTCCCGCAGCCGTAAGCACTGCTTTGTAACCGGCAATGTTGGCTTGAGAACTGAGCACGTCCATGCTTTGAGCACGCGTAGTACGCGGCAACATGTCTAAACTAAAAACAGTATTTCCGCTTGCGGCCCAATCTTTCATCACTGCTTGCTGATACAATGGCTGATACACCCCTACCCATACAGTAGCCTTTTTAGGCCAAGCCGCTACAGCAGGAGTTTGAATGGCTAATACAATCTCGGCCGATTGTAGAATTTCAGAAGCCGATTTTACACTTGCACCTACTTTAGAATAATCTTCGTCAGTTGCTGATGCAGTAACACCGGCATCTTTTTCAACCCACACTTCAATGCCTTTTTTGGTAAGCGAAGCAACGCCTTCCGGTAAGAGCGATACCCTGGTTTCAGGAGCAGGCTCCTTTAGAACGCCAATAATCATAATATAAAATGATAGTTAATTCGTATTCGTAAGATCCAATCGAAGGTACCAATTTTTAAAAGCGTACCGTAAAATCTTGTTTCACCTTAAACGCCGGACTAAAAAACACGATCCCCACAAAGAACAAATCCACTGTCAACATCACACCTTCGTGTTTTTTGATTTCTTCCCAAGCTTCCTCCATCTCTTTACTCCAGTGAATATCGTCAAAAATAAAAATTGAGGTTTCAGACCTTTTTTGCAAGAGCGCCTCAAAATACCGGAGCGTTGGCTCTTTTCGATGATTGCCATCTATAAATGCCATGTCTACCACCGGCATCATTGCCAGAACCCGCTGCAGTGTAACGTCAAAATTGCCTTTAATGATACGTACATTCTCTATACCTAGCAACTTGATGTCTTCTTCGGCTTTTTTGGCAATCAACTCTGCCCCCTCTAAAGTATGAATCAAACCATCGGGATTAGCCAAAGCTAGGTAGGAAGTAGTGATTCCAAGTGAAGTGCCCAGTTCAATAATGTGATTGGGTTTGTAGTATTGAACAATGCGAAACAACAATTGTCCGAATTTTCGGGGCTTGGCTGCCCTGGCAGCAATGGAAGAAACGGATCTGGTTTTTACTGATTCATAAGCCGAGCCTGCTCCGAAATCTTCCACTTCCAATAATTCTTCTTCCTGCTTCAATTGAGTTCTTAATAACTCAACAGTTTCGTAGGCTTTATAAGGAGTGCGATCAATTAATATTTTTTCTATAAAATCGTAGACAAAAGGGGAATGCGTACCGTGTCCTTTGCCATTAGACGCGGTGAATAGATATTGAATATACTTGAGTGCTAACTGTGTTTTTGAATACACAAGAATAATAAAACTGGTTTTGAAATTGGAACAACAAGATAATCAATAAATTAACAATTAAAAATTATTAAATTATTTAATAATACATTGCTTACATTATTCGGTTCCAAATTTCAAAACTATAATCCCATTTGTGTTTGGCATCGGCCTTAAAATCGAGCAGCGACACACGCTCCCATTCATGCTCACTTATTTTTGGAAAATAAGTGTCTCCATCTATTTGAGTATGTACTTTAGTAATATAAAGTTTGTTACAGTAAGGTAAAGCTTGCTTGTAAATTTCTCCCCCGCCAATTACATAGGCTTCTTTTGCATCTACCGTTTTAGCTAATTCAATGGCTTGCTCCAAACTTTTAGCAACCAAAACACCTTCCTGTTTCCAATCTTCATTACGAGTAATCACAATATTGGTTCTGCCGTTCAAAGGTTTTCCGAGACTTTCAAAGGTTTTCCGACCCATAATCACAGGCATCGCCCAAGTGGTATTCTTGAAGAATTTCATGTCGTTAGGCAAGTGCCATAACAACTGATTGTCTTTTCCAATTGCTAAATTTTCTGAAACGGCCACCACTATCGAAACTACCATGCTATTGGGTTTTAAACTGCTACCGGAGCTTTGATTCCCGGATGTGACTGATAATTCTCTAAGGTAAAATCTTCAAACTTGAAACCGAAGATGTCTTTTACTTCCGGATTCAATTTCATAGTTGGTAAGGGAAATGGTTCTCGACTCAATTGAAGATTCACTTGCTCAATGTGATTGTTATAAATATGAACATCTCCAAAACTATGTACAAAGCTGCCTGGTTTCAAATTGCATACTTGCGCAACCATCAAAGTAAGCAAAGCATACGATGCAATGTTAAAGGGCACGCCTAAAAACACATCGGCACTTCTTTGATACAATTGACAACTCAATTCGCCATTGGCAACATAAAACTGAAACAAACTGTGGCAAGGCATCAATGCCATTTTCGGCAACTCTGCAACATTCCATGCACTAATGATAAGACGACGACTGTCTGGGTTCTTTTTAATTTGATCAATCAGATCTTTTACTTGATCCACCACAACTCCATTGGCACCTTCCCAACTTCTCCACTGCTTGCCATAAACGGGTCCAAGCTCACCATTCTCGTCCGCCCACTCATCCCAAATACTCACTCCATTTTCTTTCAAATACTGGATATTGGTTTCGCCTTTCAAGAACCATAGCAATTCATGAATAATGCTCTTTAAATGCACTTTTTTAGTAGTCACCAAAGGAAACCCCTCTTTCAAATCGAAGCGCATTTGATAGCCAAAACAACTGATGGTTCCGGTACCGGTACGGTCATGTTTTTGGACGCCGGTATCCAAAATATGGCGGAGCAGGTCATGATACTGTTTCATGCCTGCAAATTAAACCCAAAGTAGATTTTTGGAGTAAAAAGTAATTAACAATTGGAAGCGACCTTCTTAATAATTTCTTTGAAATAGAATCAAGATTTTTTGCTTTTTCTGCGCTCTAACTCTTTCTTAATCAAGCCTAATTCTCGGCCTGTTTGTCCGGCTACACTGCTATTTTCCTGAGCCCTGCGCATTAGGTAAGGTATCACGTCTTTGATAGGTCCGAATGGTAGGTATTTGCTCACAGAAAAGCCGGCGTTTGCCAAATTGAAGGTGATGTTATCACTCATTCCATATAATTGAGAAAAATGGACATGAGAGTGGTTGTGGGGAATGCCCTTTTCGTCCATCAATTGAGTAGTCAGTAAATTACTGTATTCATTGTGAGAAGCCACAATTACCGCAATTCGGTCGAGGTTCTCAATAGAGAAACGCACCCCGGCATTGTAATCGCGATCCGAAGCCTCTTTGCTTGGTTGAATGGGAGAAGCATAGTTGAGTTGTTGCGCTCTTGCTCTTTCTTTTTCCATGTAAGCACCACGAACCAGTTTCGCTCCTAAAATAAAATTGCGAATAACGGCCGCTTCATGAGAATCCTCCAAGAATTTCAAGCGATCGTGGCGGTACAGTTGATAGGTATTGTAAACAACTGCTTTTGTTTTGTTGTATTGTTCCATCATCAAGATGGTTAGTACGTCTACCGGATCTTGAATCCAAGTTTCCTCTGCATCCACCAACACTCCAACATTCTTTTCTGCCGCAGTAGCACATATTTTTTGCAACCGAGCGCTTACTCTTTGCCACTCTGCTTGTTCTTCGGCACTCAAACCTTCCAATGCCTTTGCATAGCGCTTCATCAAACTACCTGCATGGGAATGTACCGATTGATCCAATTTCTCCAAAAGTCCAAAGCGTGCCAATCCGGTTACTTTGATACTCATAAAAGGAATATTCGGTTGAGTTGCAGCGTAGTTGATCACTTTGATGAATTCCTCGCAAGAATGATCAAATCCGGCTTCCCCGTCTTCGCCGCCTTCTACCCCATAGTCCAATATCACCTGAACTTTATAATCACCCAAAGTTTTAGCAACTGAAGCAGTTTCCTCAAGTGTTTCTCCTCCTACAAATTGTTTGAAGATGGTGCTGCGGATAATTCCCTGAATGGGAAGACCGATCTTGATAGCCCAGGGAGTAATTTTAGTACCCCAACGTACCAAACTAGCATAGCTCATTGATGAAAACAAAAAATGGGCCTGCTTGAGAGATTTGTCCGATTTATATGCGAATGCATTCTCGGTATTGTCGAAAGAAATTGTACCTAGATTTGTTTGACTCATATCTGCTACCAATATGGCGCAAATTTAACCGAATCTATGATACAAAAAAACGTTTGTTAGATTCTGCTTCTGCTATTGCCGATTAATTTTATCTAGAATTGCTTTTTCACGTCGCTTTAACCAGAGCTGGTCTGACACATGGTTACTCCGCTTTTGCATCACAAAGCTCCCATTGGGCTTCTCCAAAGTGTTCAGGCTCTCAAAATTAGAGAACCAAATACCCTTTAATGAAGCTACATCACCCGTATCATTCAATTCCACTTTAAACTGATAACAATTCGTAGTACCCATTCCATCTATATAACGGCCTTGAATAAACGAGAACGGAAATGATTGCTTTTTACCCATTTTCCCGTACCAGGTGTACCAGCAATTGGCCTTATCACCATCCTTCGTGTCTTGAGGGAAAAAATATACAATACCATATACTTCACGCTCCACTTGAACCAATTCCCAAGTCATTACATAGTTTCGATCCAACCCGCTAAAATTGCCATTGGCTTTTAAATTTCCAACCCAGGTGCCGGTCAAATCAACACTATCTTCCTGTGCCTTGGCATTGTGAAAAACAGAAAGCGTTACAAATAAGAGGAGCATGTATTTCATGGAGTTAATTTTCTACTCAAAAGTTACGGTAATATTTTCACTGAAAACAATTGTTAACATTGGATTAAACAAATATCGATTATTTGAGATATGATAAGAAATAGGCTAAAGCAACTAAACTATCTCTTACTCTTCCGTTTTTTTAGTATTTTCCAAATCTATTCTAGTTCAAATGAAAATTACAAGCACGGAAATTTACAAATTAACGATCCCAATGGAACCCTTTGTGATCGCCACAGAAACCTCCTATTATACTCAGAATATATTCATCAGAATTCACACGAACGAAGGAATCACAGGTGTAGGTGAATGTTCAGCCTTTCCTATGCTCGTTGGGGAAACGCAAAACACCTGTTACGAAGTAGCCAAAGATTTTGCAAGAATGCTGCGAGGTTGGAACCCGCTTGAAATAGAACAGTGCTTAAAACTACTAGACGACTATATTTCAAACAACACTTCAATCAAGAGCGCCTTTGATATGGCGTTTTATGACATCAGCTCAAAAGCAGCCAATTTGCCTCTTTATCAATTTCTTGGCGGACAACGAAAAACCATCCAAACCGATCTTACCATCGGAATTGCAGAACCGCAAAAAATGGCAAATACCGCTGTTAAATATGTAAAAGATGGTGTCAAGATCATAAAAGTCAAACTTGGCAAAAATGCCAAGGAAGACGTTCTTAGAATGAAACTAATTCGAGAAGCAGTAGAACCCGATATTCAGTTAAGGATAGATGCCAATCAAGGCTGGACTTTTGACGACGCGCTCTACGCATTAACAGAAATTGCTGCTTATGATATTCAATACTGCGAACAACCCATGAGGCGTTACAACGATCCTCTTTTGCCCAAATTGAAATCACTCTCTCCTATTAAAATAATGGCCGATGAAAGTGTATTCGATCACAGAGATGCGATTCGATTAATTGAAGCGAATGCCTGCGATTATGTAAACATTAAACTCGCAAAATCGGGTGGCATTCGTGAAGCAATCAGAATTGCGGATGCCTGCAAAGAACGCAATGTTCCATGCATGCTTGGCGGAATGGTTGAAAGCAGAATGGCTCTTACAGCAAAAGTGCATCTCGCTATGAGTCATGATGGCATCAAATTCTACGATTTGGATACTTGCTTATTGGGTCATTTGGCCGACCCCGTATTAGGTGGTGCCGTTTACAACAATTACTTTTTGGAACTTCCGGAAAAAGCAGGAATCGGAGCTGATATTGACCAAAACTTTTTAAACAAGATGGAGAGAACAATCATCTCTTAATAGTACCAATTTATTGAATCGCGAGAATCCGAATATAAGGATAGGCTAAAGCAGCATTGCCGCATTTGAACGATTGCGTCATCAACTCATATCGAAGTTTTACACGCAGGGAATCTTTCTGATAATGCTCGGGTAAATTAATGGCACGATAAGAGCCCATATTGTCTACCACAAGTACCCAATCGCAACCGCCATTCAACAAAGAACCGGTCCATTTTATTTGCGCACCGATAAAGGGAGTTTGACAGGATTCACACGAGTTATCATTCTCACACGACTGTAAAATAGTGGTTATAAAAACCACCAACATACCTGTTCTAATTGCAGCTTTCATCACATAAAAACTAACGAATTCGGGCTTTTTCTAGTATTCACTAGTGGTTTCCTACTAATCAAACTGGTTCTTTCAAATTAGGACGCAACCAGTATCTTTGCAAAAATTTTATTCAATGGATCAAGTGGCAAAAACGGCAAAAGAGTCGCATGTGGTTATGACTGAATTAGTGCTCCCAAACGATACCAATACATTTGGCAATCTTATGGGTGGACGATTGATGTATTGGATGGACATTGCTGCAGCCCTAGCCGCCATGAAGCATTGCAATGCTCCCGTGGTTACAGCCTCTGTTGATAACATTTCATTCGAAGCTCCCATCAAATTGGGCAATGTGGTACACATTGAAGCCAAAGTTTCCCGCGCCTTCAATTCCTCCATGGAAGTACATCTCCAAATTTGGGGTGAAGATGTGGTACATCAATACAAATACAAGAGCAATGAAGCTTATTTTACCTTCGTTTCACTTGATCCCAACGGAAAGCCCCGAAAAGTGGCACCTATTATTCCGGAGACAGAGGTAGAGAAAACATTGTTTGAAGGTGCTTTGCGCCGTCGTCAAGTTCGTTTGATACTTGGAGGGAAAATGAAACCCTCGGAAGCAGATGAATTAAAAGCCTTGTTCACTAAATAATCAAAGCTTATTTAGCAGGCCGATAGTCTACCGGAAGCATATTAGCAACGCGTTCAAATCCCCAATATCCTTCATACATAACTGCAAGGGGATTGGCGAGGCCTCCTTGTTGATCTAAAAAAGCCGGTGGTTCTACCATTCGAATTTTAGCCGTAAAGATGCGTCCTCCCATACCTGAAAACGGTTGACGCCTTGCCAAATAACCCGATCCATAAAGAATACCGGAATATCGAATTTCCAAGTAGTTTGCAATGTTCAGTCGATACACATTCAAACCTGCGGTACTATCTTGCACCAACAGCGTTTTCAAGGATTCTTCTGTGAACGCTTTGCTATTTTGATCGAAAACAGAAAAATGATTTAAAGCCAGGTTTTTATCGAGCAGCGAGTGGTAGAAATTCATCGTGCTTCCTTTGTAGTAGCGCTCTCTATTCTTAATGTACTTAAGTTTTACTTTCCCATCTCGTCCAATCAAATCTTCAAAACGCGTATACCCGTAGAAGTATACTTTTTGCGTTACAGGATCATACGAAAACCGCTCTAATTGAAAATGTATGAGGTAGCCCAATTCCTCATTCACTACTTCCAAAGGCACCGCACTAAAAGCTCTAATTTCTTTTTTTGTATCTCCTTCTTCGAACAATACTTCATCTTCATTCAAAATACTGCAATTATTGGCGGCCTGTGTAACTCCCAAAAAGTGCTCACGAAATATTCGCATCCACTCCGCTTTCTCACGCTTGGTGGTTACTACAATATTGCGTAGCTCATTCTGCTTTTTTTGAAGTCGAAACGTGATCCTGAAATCCTTACTTTGAATTTGCAGGCGGTACACAACAGGATTGTATCCAACATAACTAACAACAATATCGTAAAAACCCGGATTGATTTTCTTGAGATCAAAGAAGCCGGAATCATTGGTGGTAGTACCGATAGTAGAATTGTTGATGTAAACGCTGGCTTTGGAGAGAGGTTGCCCCGTGGTTTCTTCTAACACAGTACCAAACACCGATGCTTGCGAAAAACACCAGCACGGAATCAAGCTTAAAAAGATCGCAACAAAAAGTTTCATACTGATGCCCAATTGAAGTTTAATTGCGTGGCAAAACAGCGTTATTATTTGTCAATTTTGAGCCAATGATGCGGCCCTTTCATCATGTGTTCCTTACTTTGCTCAATTGCATCCATTACTTGATCTAAAATTTGATCCGTTGGAGCATCGTAGTCTATCTCAAGAGGTGCTTTGAAAGTAACAGAAAGCACCACTCCTTTCTTTTTGAACTTCAAACCCTTCTTATTGAAAGCTCTCCAAAATCCACTAATAACAACCGGCACTACTATCGGTCTGTTTTCCTTGATGATAAAAGCCGTTCCCTTTCTTCCGGGGGCAAAGGGTTTGGTTGTTCCTTGAGGAAACGTGATCACCCAATTATCAGACAAGGCTCTTTGAATTTTACGAGTGTCTGAAGGATCAAGCGTTCTTCTAACTTCTTGTCCCTCGGCTCTCCAAGTTCTTTTAACAGTGAGCGCACCTGCCAAAGTAAACAATCGACTGATCCAACTTCCTTTCATTGTTTCTTCCGCAGCTACATAATATACTTTTGTGAAGGGATTCAATAAGTAATAAGGGATGCCCAATCTGTTCTCTTTACCCCACTTAACGGCACAGAATATGTGCAAAAAGGTAATAACATCGGCAAAATACGTTTGGTGATTGCTCACAAACAACACATTTCTTTTTGGCAAATCTTTAATGTGTTCAGTTCCTTTAATGGAAAGCGAATTCAGCAAGGTTAACCCGGGATAGGAAACCAATCCTACCACCAAATAAACCACTTTCCGCACGAGGTTGGTATTTTTCAATCGGTGTACAAATGCACTCATGAGCCTTCAGTTGAACAAACAATCGAACGAATATAGCCCTATTTTACGAAAAAAAATTGTTTGAAAGCCGGGAAACCTTTAACATTTTGAAACAGTTGAATCGTATTTGAATTTGTAACTTCTCCCCTATTTTGAACCTAAATAAACCTTTATGAAGTCGATTACCACAACAGTCATGTTCCTATTTTTTTTCTCCTTCGCCGCTTTTACTCAAACCGGCACTACCGCTCCTAAAACAATTTCGGTTACTGGTACCGCATCTATGGAAATTATACCCGATCAAATTTTTATTTCAGTTGAATTGACGGAATACGAGAAAAGGGGCCAAGCTAAAACCGAGCTTGCAGCGGTGAAAGAAGAATTCATCAATACTTGTAAAGCTGTTGGAATACCGGAAAAGAATATCTCGGTAGATTCCTATGAAGGGCTTTCGGCATCTATTTGGCGGAAATTTGGCGGAAAGAAAACTGTTTTAAACAACACTATTCGATATGTAATTGAATTTAATAATGTTGAACTGATTGATAAAATGATGTCGAAATTGAACGACGATGCAACAGTATCAATTCAAATTGTAAAAATTGGTCACACAAAAATGGTAGAATTCTTGAAGGACATACGCAAACAAGCGATACGAGCTGCCAAAGAAAAAGCTAGCTACCTCTGCGAAGCTGTTTCAGAAAAACTAGGTGAAGCAATAGAAATTACCGAACCCGAAACGTATGCATTTAGTGCTACAAGAGAAAACAGATTCCTAAACAGTAATATTTCACTTGGCGATAAGAGTGAGGATTTCAGCGTGGGCTTCAAAAAAATCCCAATTACGTATTCTATTCAGGCACGTTTTAGAATCCTTTGAATTCATTTAAAGAACTCAACACCAAATCTGCTGCCTTCCACCGAAGTTCTTGCTGAACACTAGGAGCAGGTACCACAGCACATTTCATTTTAGCAGCTTTGGCTGCAATCATACCATTGAAAGAATCTTCAAATACCAAGCAATGTTGCGGACGCATGTCCAATTCCTTGGCACAGTTGATAAACACTTCCGGGTGGGGTTTGCCATAAGCAAGTTTTTCAGCCGAAGTTTTTACTTGCAAAAATTGACCGATAGAAAGTTTCTCTACAACTTCATCAATCAATTTCATGGGTGAAGAAGAAGCAATGGCTATGGGTATGTTTCTATTATGGAAATAATTCATGATGTATTCAACACCGGGCAGGGCTTCTCCTCTGGCCTTGATTTTTGCAATGGCCGTCGCTTCAATGGTTTTGATGGCCTCGGGTGCATGAGCTTTATCAATTCCGAAATATCCAAACCAATGATCGATCCATTCAGGTGTTCTCAATCCGGTTGAGGAATGGTATTGCTCATCGGTTAAGTTGATGCCGAAGGTAGAAAGGGTTTCGGAACCGGCTTCCTGCCACAAAGGTTCTGAATCAATCAACAATCCATCCATATCAAATATTACTGCCTGAATCGTACTCATATCTTGAATTTTAAAGAGAAGCGCTGAATTAAAAAGTCCCGCAGTTCTTTACTGCGGGACTGTATGTAAGATGTGTTACAATCTTATTGAGCGGTTTCTTCACCACCTTTTTCGCCTTCTTGTAATTTAGCTTTGATTTCAGCTAAAGCACCGAGGTCTCCCAAAGTAGCTTTTTCCACTTTGCTTTGGATGGTCTTAACAGCCTTCTTCGTTTTGTCGGCTTCAGCGCGAGCTTCTTTCTTCGCAGCTTCTTTCTCCTCAACTTTCACTTGTTCCCAAAGACGGCTATGAGACAATACAATGCGTTTTTCGTTGCGATCGAACTCAATTACTACAAACGTAATGGTTTCGTCGGCTTGAACTTGCTTACCATCTTCTTTTGCAAGGTGACGGTTAGGAGCAAATCCTTCCAATCCGTAGGGAAGTTGAACTACAGCACCTTTGTCATCTTTGCGGATAACGGTTCCTTCGTGTTGTGTTCCCACTGCAAAAGTATCTTGCAGTGCATTCCAGGGATCTTCTTCCAACTGTTTGTGTCCGAGTTGCAATTTGCGGTTTTCTTTATCAATACCGAGGATTACCACTTCAATTGTTTGACCAACTTTCGTGTAATCACTTGGGTGATTGAAACGCTTCAACCAGCTTAAATCGCTGATGTGAATCATACCACCAATTCCGGTGCTCAATTCAACAAACACACCGTATGGAGTGATGTTTTTCACCAAACCATTGTGACGGCTGTTTTCAGGGAATCTTGTTTCAATTGAACTCCAAGGATCTTCGGTCATTTGTTTGATCGACAAGCTCATCTTACGATTTGCTTTATCCAAGGTTACAATCTTCGCTTCATGCTCGTCTCCTAATTTGAAGAACTCTTTTGCGTTGATTGGAGTGTTAGCCCAAGTAATTTCACTTACGTGAACCAAACCTTCAACACCAGGCATGATTTCCAAGAATGCACCGTAATCTTCAATATTTACCACTTTACCTTTCACTACCGAACCTTCCACTACTGTTTCAGGTAAAATATCCCAAGGATGTGGAGTCAATTGTTTCAAGCCTAAGCTGATACGTTTTTTCTCATCATCGAAGTCTAATACAACCACTTTCAATTTCTGATCAAGTTTCAGAACTTCTGAAGGATGGCTGATTCTACCCCAGCTGATATCGGTGATGTACAACAAACCATCTAAGCCACCCAAATCCATGAAGGCTCCGAAATCGGTGATGTTTTTGATAGTACCTTCCAATACCTGACCTCTTTCGAGTTTGCTCATGATCTCTGCACGTTGTGCTTCGATATCGCTTTCGATCAATGCTTTGTGAGATACTACAGCGTTCTTAATAGTTTCGTTGATCTTCACTACTTTGAACTCCATAGTTTTTCCTACAAACTGATCGTAGTCTGTAACAGGCTTAACGTCAATTTGAGAACCTGGTAAGAATGTTTCCATGCCAAACACGTCTACAATCAAACCACCTTTTGTTTTAGAAGTAACCAAACCGGTAATAACTTCACCAGTTTTGTGAACTTCAACGATACGCTCCCAAGCACGAGTGATACGAGCTTGCTTGCGGCTCAGGTTCAAATGACCTTCGCGGTCTTCTTTCTCTACAACCATTACTTCCACTTCATCACCTACTTTCAAACCCTGCAAATCGCGGAATTCGTTCAAAGAAATCAAACCATCGCTCTTAAAACCAATATTGATCACAACATCAGTTTTTGTTACACCTACTACCAAACCAGAAACCAATTCACCATCAGTTACTGACTTGAAGGTTTTTTCATACACTTCGTCATACTTTACTTTCTCTTCTTTAGAGTAAGAAGTAACGTTGCGTTTGTCTACACTCCAGTCAAAATCGTCGTGCGCCGAAGTGTCCACAGAAGGGTTTGTTGTCGCTGTTGCGTCTGCAGAAGACGCATCCTGTGCATCAGCGTTTAATTGTTTAACAATAAAATTTAAAAACATGATAAATAGTCCCGAAAGGGTTAAAATTTTCGGGGATGCAAAGATACTTTATTCCCCGTACATACCCATCTTTTGCAGGGGAAAAATTATGGCCTCCAAGTTATTGAAATTCAAACAGTTAAGGCAATCAACAAGCCCCCATTACAGCTTTCACCAGCAAACTGAGGGTTTTATCCGATTTTCCCGCCACTTCAATTATTTCTGCTATGTTTACCGGCTTTAGGTTATCGGGGTCACATTCATCTGTTATTACACTTACGGCGGCACAGGGAAGTCCCACCTGGTTGGCTACAATTACCTCAGGCACCGTACTCATGCCTACCATATCAGCACCCGTATTTCTCAACCAACGATATTCGGCTCTAGTTTCAAGGTTAGGGCCCATAACAGCAACATAAACACCCTTTTTTAGCGGTATTTTCAATTCAGAAGCCTTCATTTCAAACAAAGCATTCAAATGGCCGTCATAAGGAGCGCACAGATCAACAAAGCGCTGCCCCCAACTAGGATCGTTCATACCGCGCAAAGGATTGTCAGGTTGCAAGTTGATGTGGTCGTCCAACAACACCAAATCTCCCTTCTTAAAGCTAGGATTCATTCCCCCGGCAGCATTGCTCAAAAACAAGTACCGCACTCCCAACGCTTTCATTACACGAATCGGAAAAGTGATCTGCTGCATGGAATACCCTTCATAGTAATGAAAACGCCCCTGCATGGCCAGCACTTTCTTGCTTCCAATTGATCCATACACCAGTTGACCCTTGTGGAATTCTACTGTAGAAGTCGGGAAATAGGGGATTTCTTGATAAGGAATCGTTAGTTCAATCTCCATCTCCCGGGTAAATGCTCCCAATCCGGTTCCTAGAACAATCCCAATTGTTGATTGTATAATGCCTTTGTCTTGTAAAAAGCGAGCACAATCGGCCACATGCTCTGGAGTATAATTTATCATGCAGTTAAATCTTATCGGTTTTAGATTACGTAAGTTCTAAAGGTAACACTGTCTAACATGAAAGTACGCATACTCGCCATTCTTAGTTTTTTGATGCTCAACGCTTGGTTTTGCATCGGGCAAACTGTAGGAAGCAGCGTTCCCAGGCTTCCGGTAGATCGTGTGATCTCCCGAGCAGACGAAAAGTCGAGTGAACTCATTGTACCAGGTCCGAAATTATTCATTCTAGATTTCTTCGGCACCTGGTGTGTTCCTTGTATTAGAGCACTTCCAAAACTCGATAGTCTTCAAGGATCATTTAAGGAACAAATAAAAGTATGGCTCATTTCTACAGAATCTACCGAAAAACTCACTTCATTTTTAGAAAAAAGGCCTTCTCTTCACTTACCTATTGTTGTAGACAGCAATGCAAAGCTGAGCAATTACTTCCAGCCACCTTCTTATCCCTATACTGTTATAATTAACCCACAAGGTGTTATTGTATCAATAACTCATGCCAGTGCATTAACAAAAGACTTAATAGAAAGTTTGATAAAAAACGAAGAGCCGGCTCCGCCAATTGAACAGCCAACTACATCATTCCCCTCTTTTTCTTCGCTTATGATTAATACAAATACCAGCAATAATATTTTGGTAAAGAAATCGCAGGAACTCGTGTATGCCACTAAAACCGAAGAATCATCAGAGGCACTGGAAATGGACCTGAGCAAGATTTCAGCGTCTGAACTTGAGAAATACTTGATAACTGATTCAGAGAAAAAAGCCTTCTGGCTGAACATATACAATGCATTCACACAAATTCAATTAAAGAAAGATACTTCAGCATACCTACACAGAAACAAATTTTTCAAAACCAGATTTATCAATATTGGAGAAAGAAAATGGAGTTTAGATGAAATAGAACACGGCCTTCTAAGGAAATCGAGTTGCAAATATTCATTGGGCTATCTTAAAAAAATTGGCGTTAAAAAATTTGAGAAGAAAAATAGGGTAGCAATTATTGATCCTAGAATTCATTTTGCATTAAACTGCGGAGCAAACTCTTGTCCTCCAATCGCCTTTTACAACGATGCTACTATTGATCAACAACTTGAAGTAGCTACTACTAATTATCTTAACAGTGAAGCAAGTTACAACGCAGCAACCAATGTACTAACCCTTCCTGCCTTAATGAGTTGGTTTCGCGGCGATTTTGGAAAGAAGAAAGAACGACTTAAATACGCTCAAAAAATTGGTCTACTTCCGGATACGGTAAAACCCAAAATCCACTACAAAAAATACGATTGGTCTCTTCAATTAAATCACTTTCAAAAATAATCACCATGGCAAATCACTATTACGACGCGGCTGACCTAGCTAAATTTGGAAAAATCAGCGAATACCAAAAGGAATTGGCAGATAAATTCTTTTCTTGGTACGGTGCTGCTTTTGCAGACAGCGCGCTCTCTGCAAAAGAAAAATCACTGATTGCATTGGCCGTTGCTCACGCTGTACAATGTCCTTATTGCATTGACGCCTACAGTAGTGATGCTTATGAGAAAGGATGGAACGAGGCACAAATGATGGAAGCTGTTCATGTTGCCGCAGCCATTAAGGGGGGCGCCGCATTGGTTCACGGCGTTCAAATGATGAATAAAGTGAAAGAAATAGCAATGTAATTTTTAATTCAGTAACATGAAATCACTACAAGCTCAAAAAAGTGAACTTGCAAGCACTGAAAAGCAACTTGCCATCATCGAAAATGGACTCAGTGGAAACAAAGACTATGCATTGATCCCATTTCAACAGCAATTGGAACAACTGAACCTCTTTCCTCTTGTTCCTACGCAGCTTGAGATCTTTCAAGTAAATGTTGGAAAAATGTGTAACCAAGTTTGTAAACACTGTCATGTAGATGCGGGACCTGATCGAAAAGAGATCATGACTCGAACTACGATGCAGGCTTGTTTAGATGTATTGGCCGCTAACCCTTCTTTCAAAACAGTTGATCTTACAGGTGGCGCTCCGGAAATGAATCCTGACTTCAGGTGGTTTGTAGAACAAATACATGCGCTGGGAAAACACATCATTGTACGTTGCAACCTAACCATTATTCTTGCGAATAAAAAATACCACGATCTTCCGGAATTCTTCAAAAAACATCAAGTTGAAGTAGTCTCCTCTTTACCTTTCTATACTGCTGATAGAACCGACCGACAAAGAGGCGATGGGGTGTTTGAAGATTCAATTAAAGCACTTCAAATGCTCAATGAAGTAGGGTATGGAATTGAAGGAAGTGGTTTGCAACTAAATCTTGTGTACAATCCAGCCGGTGCCTTTCTTCCTCCGGCACAAAATGGGCTGGAACTTGAATACAAGGAACAATTGAAAAAACATTTCAACATTAGTTTCAATAACCTCTATGCTATAACAAATATGCCAATTAGTAGGTATCTCGACTACCTTCTTACTAGCGGCAACTATGAGAAATACATGGAGAAATTGATAGGTGCTTTCAATCCTGTTGCAGCTAGCAATGTCATGTGCAGAAACACCTTGTCAATAGGTTGGGATGGTTACTTGTTTGATTGCGATTTCAATCAAATGTTGAACCTAAAAGTAGATTCCAACCATCATCATATTTCCCAATTCAATTTACACGAGCTTCAAACTCGATCCATTGTTGTAAATCAACATTGTTATGGATGTACAGCCGGATCCGGTAGCAGTTGCGGAGGAAGTGTAGCATAATTAATTCATTCAAATAGTATAAAGTATGAGCATCACCTACTTGGAAACAACCAAAAACGTATACAAAGAAGCAGCAGAAAACCCTCAAGTTGGTCTTTGCTGCACCACCACACCCATTTGGCAGTTGCCGGGTCTCGATATTCCCGTAATCATGCAGAGAATGAATTACGGCTGTGGATCTACCGTTCATCCGCGCGACCTAGTCAACAATCCTAAAATTTTATATGTTGGTGTTGGCGGCGGAATGGAGCTGCTTCAATTCGCTTACTTCAGCCGTCAAACAAATGGCGTTATTGGAGTAGATGTAGTGGATGAAATGTTAGAAGCTTGCAATCGGAACTTTTTGGAAGCTGAACAAGCCAATCCATGGTTTAAAAAAGATTTTGTTCAATTGAAAAAGGGCGATGCGCTTAACCTTCCGGTTGAAGATGCTTCTATAGACGTTGCAGCCCAAAACTGTCTTTTCAATATTTTTAAACAAGAAGAATTGAAACAAGCGTTGAAAGAAATGTACCGGGTTCTTAAGCCTAGAGGAAGATTGGTGATGAGTGACCCGACTTGCGAACAAGAAATGAGCAAAGAATTAAGAGAAGATGAAAGATTAAGAGCTTTGTGTTTAAGTGGTTCTCTCCCACTCTGGGATTATATAAAGATGATCACAGATGCAGGCTTTGGAACAGTAGAAATTAGAGCAAAGCGTCCGTATAGAATTCTTGACCCTAAAAACTATCCCACTAAAGAGCTTCTTTTCATCGAAAGCGTGGAAGTGTGCGCAATCAAAGACCCTATGCCCGAAGATGGACCTTGCGTATTTACCGGTAAAGCAGCCATCTATTATGGAAACGAAGAATGTTTCGATGACAACAAAGGGCATGTATTGCTACCAAACCAACCGCTGGCCGTGTGCGATAAAACCGCAGCAGCGCTTTCGAAACTCAATCATCCGGAATTGTTTATATCAGATTCAACTTATTTCTACGACGGAGGTGGATGTTGCTAAATGAAGCCGGCACTTATCATATTTGCAAGAAGACCGGTTGAAGGGAAAGTAAAAACTCGATTAGCAAAAACAATCGGTAGTTCAGAAGCATTGTCGGTATACCGGCAACTTCTGAACTACACTCATTCCGTACTACTCACCATTGATGCCGATAGATTTGTGTACTATTCGGATGAAATTGATGACAAGGATCATTGGCTAAATAAGCACTATTACAAAAGATTACAAGCAGAAGGTGATCTTGGAGATAAAATGAAACGGGCATTTGATGAACTGTTCCAAATGGGATATCAAAAAGTTATCATTCTGGGTACCGACTGCCCGGAGCTAGAATCGCAGCACATTCAAAATGCTATTATTGAATTAGATGAAAAAGATGTGGTCATTGGGCCTGCTAAAGATGGAGGCTACTATCTACTTGGAAAGAAAAGAATGATTACCGATCTATTCTCAAACAAATTATGGAGCACTGAAAATGTATTGCATCAAACATTGAGCGATCTGGAACGCTTAAATATTTCATACTCGTTACTATCTACATTAACAGATATTGATGAAGAGGCCGATTGGCTACCTTTTAAACAGAAACTAGAACTGTTCAAATAACACCAATTCTTTCAGTAAAGATCTACTTTACCCGCGAAAACCGCAACGACTTCACCATCCAATTGGGAAGAGGTTTCTCCGGGTTTCGATTCTTGAGATTCAAATACCATCCGAGTGATTTTAAGATTGGTACTTTATGAGTTTCTACGTATTCAATTAAAGTTCCATCACAATCTTCATTGTATGCGAATTGTCCTGCTGCCTCCCCCATATCGAAACTATTATTACTATTTACCGTTAATGGGTGCTTTATAGATTCGCAAAGGCTTTCCAACTCCTTCATACCGGTAATATCAAAACACACATGAATGAAACCCAAATCACCCCAATAACGATTCTCAAACATTGGTCGGCCACTAATCTCAGGGTGGCAGATCAATTCAATTTGAGTTGGACCCAATAATTTAGCAAAAGCCCCCGCTCTATTCTGAGAATGCGTTAAAACAACCCGCTGCACAGCAACAGCCTCCTCAAATTCTTCGCCCAACCCTTTCCATCTGCCGGTTTCTTCGCTCAGTACTTTATCATATCCAAGCAACCGGTTGTAAAATGATTGAGACATTTCAATATTACTTACTCCAATCCCTACTCCTAAAACACCGCCTGTGAACGACTTGCAACTATCAAAAACATAATCGTCCTCAATCACTTCAAATATATTTTCGTATGGATCTTTAACAAAAAAATGATACTTCCCCTCTGAATTCGTTAACATGCCAGTGAGAAACTGAACCCCTTCATTTTTCATATGTATAAAAGCCTCTTTGGGTCGAGCACTGCGAATTTTTACCCAAAGAATACCTAGATCCTGTGGACTTCTCTTGTTGAGTTTTCCTTTCGGTTTTCGACTCATATATTGCCAGATCTCAAAACCACCACCTCCTTGTAAGTTCATAGCAAGAATGGCATAACGCTCGTGTACTTCTCCCCCGGTATAACAAGTCATCAAGCTTGCCATTGCCTTGTCTTTGAAAACTACTACGTCCATCCCAAACACTCGCTTATACCATTGAAATGCTTGATCGGCATTCTCAACACCGATCCCAATTTGTTGTATTCCCGAAATTTGAAATGGCCTTTTAAAATTACTTGAGTGCATTCTTATAAAAATAAAAAATAGATTCTTGGCTACAGCCTTTTCGAAACATAGCAACTGCTTTTCTGTTCGCTTGTTGAACTTTCCACCAACTGTTTTTGCTATATTTTCGAGCAGAGACCAAAGCGGTTCCCTTAAATATCTTATAACGAGCTGTTCTGCGAGCCCTTTCTACAAACTCATACTCTTCCATTATTTTCAAGGAAACATCAAATCCACCAACTTTGAAATACAAGTCTTTTTTTATAAACAATGTTTGATCCCCACCGTAGCAAATAAACCAGTCAAATCGAGTGAACCAAGCATTTATTTTCAGAAGCCAACTAGAACTATCAAACTTTGTTCGATACCTGCCAATTTGATATCCTTCTTTTACAGCATCATAAATATCCTTGATAAATGTTTTTGCGGGCATGGTATCGGCATGTACAAAATAGAGTACATCGCCTTTTGCAGTTTGTGCCCCAAGATGAAGTTGGGCTGCCCTTCCTTTGATGGCAGATTGAATAACCGTTACACCTAGTGATTTACAAGTGGAAACAGTTGAATCGGTACTTGCAGCATCTACAATGATTATCTCCAATAGTTCTTCACTGCCATTTTCTTTTAAAAAATGGATCAAATTTCCAATTGACAATGCTTCATTATAAACAGGAATCACCACACTTATCATACCAGTAAGATACGTAAGAACTGCAATTTCGGTTCAAATAGATAGGAATCTTATATTAACGACATGTGCCTAGCAGCGATCCAGCCACTCGTCCATGCATGCTGGAAATTAAACCCTCCCGTTACTCCATCAACGTCCATAATTTCTCCGGCAAAAAACAATCCTTTCCACTTTTTGCTTTCCATACTATTCGAGTCTATGGCACTTAACTCAACGCCTCCCGCAGTCACAAACTCTTCTTTAAATGTAGTTTTCCCCTTCACTTGAAATTCTTGATTGGTAAGCATCATACACAACTTGCGTTGAGATTTAGCAGGCAAATCAGCCCATTTCAAAGAATCGGATATACCACACTGTTGTAAAAAGAAATCCCACAATCGATTCGGAATCCCGAATGGATTCTTGCCATAAATTTTCTGAGTATTCAAACTGCTTCTTAATTCTTGCAAATAGTCGTAACAAGTTTGCTCATTGTAATCACCAATCCAATTTACATTAGCTTGAAACTGCCATTGCTTTTCCGCCAATATTCTTGCTCCCCAAGCACTTGCTTTTAATACAGCGGGACCGCTCAAACCCCAATGGGTTACCAACAACGGACCTTCGGTTTCAATTTTAGTCCCTACTATCTTCACTTTGGCTTGAGAAACACTCACTCCCATTAAAGCCACGATTGGATGTTCCGGTAAATTAAAAGTAAACAATGAGGGCACTGGCGTTTCAATAGGCAACCCTAACTCATCTAACCAATAAAACTGTTCCCTCTTCGAAAAGCCGCCACAAGCAACACAAACAACTGCAGCTTCCACCTCTTCACCCGATTTAAACAACACCTTCCAACTTCCATCTGTTACTTGTTTCAAGGATACTACCTCTCGATGCATCAAGGTTTTTACCTGATAATCATCTGCCTCTTTCAACAAGCAATCAATAATGGTTTGCGATTGGTTGGTTACGGGAAACATTCTACCATCTGCCTCAGCCTTTAGCGCAACGCCGCGCTCCTTAAACCACTCGATGGTATGGGTGGGATTGAACTGATGCAAGGTTTTCTTTAATAATGAAGCCCCTCTCGGATACCGTTTTACCAACTCCCCAATTTCAAAGCAAGCATGGGTAACATTGCATCGGCCTCCACCACTAACCTTTACCTTGCTTAGCAATTTTCCGGTTTTCTCTACCAGTATTACTTGTAAATCGGGCCTCATCCTTGCAAGATTTACGGCAGCAAAAAAACCGGCGGCTCCACCGCCAATTATCAAGGCTTTTTTTGCTTCATTATTGTTATCTTTCAACATCATTCAAGGATAAAAATAAAGGATTGCTCTACCATTTTCTAAAATTTTATGCGCGAATTGTGATCCGCTTGTTTTACCGAAAACAAGTGGTTACCGGTATGCAGCAATTCAAACAAGAAGGTCCTGTGCTGTTTGCGGTCAATCATCCTAACTCTTTTCTTGATGCTATTCTCATAGATCTTATTGCTGAGAGAGCCGTTTACTCGCTTGCTCGAGGCGACGTTTTTCGTTCAAAGCTTGGAAAAACAATTCTGCCAAAACTCAATATTCTTCCTGTATATCGACCATCGGAAGGTGTAGAAAATTTATCACAGAATTATGACACTTTTCAGTCCTGTATTCAACTCTTTAAGAACAATCAACAAGTTTTGATTTTTAGCGAAGGACTTTGCGTACAAGAATGGAGGCTCCGACCCTTGAAAAAAGGAACGGCTCGTCTTGCTTTACAAGCATGGAATGAAGGCATCCCGTTGAAAGTAATTCCGGTAGGCATTACCTATCAGAGTTTTCGAAGCTTCGGGAAAAACATTTGTATCAATGCAGGCGCTGCAATCTCAGAAAATGAACTTGATCGAAGCAACTTAACAGAAGGGCAACAGAATCTACAGTTCAATGCTCTCTTAAAAGACAGGCTAGAACCCTTGTTGGTAGATCCGGCAGATCCCCGAACTCCACCTTTCACTAAATTTCTGGAACTCCCAATTCCTAAATTCAAGAAAGCACTACTAGTTATACCCGGCTTAGTTGGATGGTTGCTGCATGCTCCATTCTACTACCCCATTAAAAGGTTTATTGGAAGAAAAACAAAAGGATCGCCTCATTATGACTCTATAATGTTGGGAGTGTTGGTGCTCTTCTACTTTCCCTTTTTGTTAATTACAGCATTTTTATTAGGACTATTTTTTCAATCCTATTGGCCACTTGCTATTCCTCTTGTGTACTTTTTTACCGGGCAGGCTTATGTACAAATAAAAAAGCAGCGAGAATTCGCTGCCGGTAATTTATCCTACAAATAAGTTGGGATTCTTTGATTCTGCTTCTTCAATGATGCTATAATCGGATAGAATATCTGCCTTCCCTTTTCTAACGCAAACGTCGTGCTCAAAATGCACGGAAGGCTTTCCATCTTTGGTTCTGATGGTCCATCCATCATCTTCTGTAAATACATCTCTTTTTCCTAAATTGATCATAGGCTCAATTGCAAGAACCAATCCTTCGTTTAATACACGGCCTGTTCCTTTTTTACCATAGTTAGGCAACTGAGGGTCTTCGTGCATGGAACGACCAAGACCATGACCTACTAGTTCACGAACTACTCCGTATCCGTATTTCTTTTCTGTATGTTCTTGAATGGCATATGATATATCTCCCAATCTGTTACCAACAACTGCCTTTTCAATTCCTTTATACAATGATTCCTTAGTAACTCGAACCAATTGAGCGATTTCTTTGCCGGGATCTCCAATCGAGAAGGTATAAGCATGATCCCCGTGCCAACCGTCTTTGATCACTCCAACATCAATGGAAATAATATCCCCTTCTCTCAATTCTCTTTTATTGGGAAAACCGTGAACAACCACATCATTTACCGAGATACATGAATTAAAGGGGTAGCCGTGGTAATTTAGGAATGAGGGAATTGCTTGATGATCGCGAATAAAGGAACCGATCATCTCATCCAAGAATAAGGTATTAATCCCTGGCTTTAATTCAACTGCAATTGTAGCCAAGGTTTTGCTCACAAGTCGAGCGGCAATCCGCATCAACTCAATTTCTTCGTTTGATTTGTAATGAACCATGTTTTTTCTCCAGACACAAAATTAAAGAAAAAACCTGACAGCGCTAAGCGTTGTCAGGTTGTATAAAAGTAAAGCTCTTAATAATTACATTGAAACAGGTGCACTGCTCGACTGGCGGCCTTGAATTCTTCCGCTCTTCATCAATCCGTCGTACTGACGCATCAATAACTGCGTTTCTATTTGTTGCAAGGTATCCAAAATAACACCAACCATGATCAAGAGGGATGTACCGCCGAAGAAGGTTGAGAATTGAACTGAAACACCTAAACGTTGAGCGAAACCTGGAAGGATACCTACCAAGGCCAACAATACGGCACCTGGCAATGTGATTCTATCCATGATGGCACCAATGTAATCAGCGGTAGGTTGACCTGGTTTTACACCCGGAATGAAACCGTTGTTACGTTTCAAATCATCAGCAATTTGCTTCGGATTGAAGATAAGAGCTGTATATAAGAACGTAAACGCTATTACCATTACAGAGTAGATAACCATGTACCAAACATTGCTATGATCGTTGAAGATCTTTGCCAAACCTTGTGTTGTTTCAAAATTTGAAAGCAAAGTTGGTAGGAACATGATAGCCTGAGCAAAGATGATAGGCATTACACCTGCACTGTTCACTTTAATTGGTAGGAATTGACGGGCACCACCAAACTGACGGTTACCAACAATTTGCTTAGCATATTGTACAGGTATTTTGCGAACACCTTGGATCAATACAATCAATCCCATGATTATAGCTACTAACACTGCAATCATCAATACAAACAACAACAAACCGCCACCACCTTGGTATTTGGTAGTAATTGAACTGTATTGTTGTACCATTGATTGTGGCAAACGAGCTAAGATACCCACCATGATAATCACGGAAGAACCGTTACCCAATCCTTTGTCTGTGATACGCTCACCAAGCCACATTACGAACAATGTACCGGCTGTGAGTACAATAGTAGTAGAAATGTAGAAGTAAGAGCTATAAGCAGGGATAATGGCCTCTTTGTAACCGGGGCTATTCAAATAGGCAACATAGGCACTTGCTTGAAGCGCTGCTACTACAATAGTTAAAATACGAGTGTACTGGTTGATTTTCTTACGACCACTATCTCCTTCTTTTTGTAATTTCTGGAAAGGAGGATATAAAATGGTCATCAATTGCATGAAGATAGATGCAGAGATATATGGCATAATTCCCAATGCAAGGATAGATGCCTGAGAGAACGCACCACCTGCGAATGCATCGATCAAACCTAAAATTCCGGTACCGGAACCGCCGGTTGGAAGTTTATTAGGATCGATACCTGGCAAAGCGATATGCGTACCTACGCGATAAATAGCAATCAATAAGAGGGTAACGAGGATCTTACTCTTTAATTCCTCGATACTCCAGATATTCTTCAGTGTTTGTATAAACTTTTTCACGGATTGCAGAAATTTTTTATGAAAGCCTAAAACAAAAAAAAGACGCATTTATCATGCGTCTGGCAATATACGCAAAATTACTTTACGATTTCTACAGAACCACCTGCTGCTTCAATAGCTTGTTTAGCTTTTTCGCTCACAGCGTTCACTTTGAAAGTAACTTTTGATTTCAATTCACCGTTTCCGAGGATCTTCACCAATGATGTTCTGCTTACCAAACCATTCATGAACAAAGTATCCAAAGAAAACTCCTGTAATCCGTATTTCTCTACCAATAATTCTACTTGACCAATATTGAACACTTTGTATTCAACACGGTTGTTATTTGTGAAACCGCGCTTAGGAACACGACGTTGAATTGGCATCTGACCACCTTCGTGTGCTCTTCTATTTTTGAAACCGCTACGGCTCTGATGACCTTTGTTACCTTTAGTTGATGTACCACCGTGACCCGATGCTTCACCACGACCTAATCTCTTTTCTCTTTTCGTTGCGCCTTTCGCAGGCTTCAATTCATGTAATTTCATACTGTTGATTTTTACTTACGGGGAATCGCCCCTCGCTTGTTATTAATAAAAGTGTAAATATGCAAATGTGAAAATGCCGTAAGCTAGTTACTCATTTTCACACTGCCAAATTAATTCAATTTATTAAGCTTCTTCCACTTTCAGAAGGTGGTTCACCTTACGAACCATTCCGAGAATTTGAGGAGTAGCTTCTACTTCTCTGCTGGCGTTGGTCTTGTTCAAACCTAAAGCAACCAATGTTTGTTTTTGGCGCTCCGGACGATCAATTGGACTTTTAACCAGGGTGATTTTAATCTTTTTCATAACAAATGTTATAATGAGTTTGAAACCTAGAGTTCAAACAGGGTGATAATTATCCGTTGAATACTTTCTTAAGATTTAAGCGACGCTCCTTTGCAACTGTGATAGGCTCACGCAACAAAGCCAAGGCCTTGAAAGTAGCTTTTACCACGTTGTGAGGGTTTGCTGAACCTAAAGATTTTGCCAATACGTCGGTAACACCTGCGCTTTCCAAAACGGCACGCATGCTACCTCCCGCAATTACACCGGTACCGTGTGCGGCAGGCTTGATCAACACCTTTGCAGCACCTTCCTTCGCCAATTGGTCGTGAGGAATAGTTCCGTGCATCACTGGCACTTTAATCAGATTCTTTTTAGCATCTTCGATACCTTTCGTAATGGCTTCTTGAACCTCTTTGGCTTTACCCAAACCATGACCTACAATTCCTTGTTCGTTACCAACTACTACTAAAGCAGAGAAACTGAAAGCACGACCACCTTTGGTTGTTTTCACAACACGGTTGATGGCTACTACTTTTTCCTTCAACTCCAGGTCTCCGGCTTTAACTCTGTTTAAATTAACTTTTGACATTTATAAAAGTTGAAATTTGAAATGTTTGTTGTTTACTACGTTTGGTTGCGAATTAGAATTTCAATCCACCTTCGCGAGCTCCATCAGCTACATTCTTCACACGACCATGGTACAAATAACCACCACGATCAAATACTACCTCTGATAATCCGAGAGAAGTAGCTTTTTGTGCGATCGCCAAACCTACCAACTTGCTCTTTTCAGATTTAGTTCCTTTTTGAGCAGCGATGTCTTTCTGACGGCTTGAAGCGGCAGCCAATGTAACGCCGGTTGTATCATCGATCAACTGAACGTAGATATCTGCATTACTTCTGAAAACAGACAAACGTGGCTTCTGAGCGGTACCCGCTATTCTCTTGCGAATGTTGAAGCGGATTCGTTGTCTTCTTAATGCTTTAGTATTCATGTTTCTTTATTTTATCACCCGATTCTGCCGGGACGATTAGTAATGTTATTTCGAAAAAGATTTCAATAAATGCTACTAGCAGCTCACGCTTATTTACCAGCAGCTTTACCAGCTTTACGACGGATGTACTCACCCACGTATTTAACACCTTTTCCTTTGTACGGCTCAGGCTTACGTAATCCTCTGATCTTCGCAGCAACCTGACCTAACAATTGCTTGTCGATACCTTCCAATGTGATCAAAGGGTTTTGACCTTTTTCTTGAGCAGTTACTACGCTCAATTCGTTTGGAACTTCGAAAATGATATTGTGAGAATAACCTAATGAAAGATCCAATAAGTTACCCTGATTGGCAGCTTTATAACCCACACCCACTAATTCCAATTGCTTCTTGTAACCTTCTGTTACACCTTTTACCAAATTCGCCAACAATGCGCGGTACAAACCGTGCATAGCGCGGTGACGGATTTGATCTGTTGGACGACCAATAGTAATTTGGTTGTCGGCAACGCTAACAATAATATCGCGGTCAATTGCTTGTTGCAATGTACCCTTAGGACCTTTAACAGTAACCACGTTATCGGCTCCTACAGTAACCGTAACACCAGCAGGGATGCTAACGGGTTTTTTACCTACACGAGACATAGTGCTTTTTATTTATTAGTTTGTTCAATCTGGAGAAACCGATCAGCCTGTATAGGAACGGCTTAATGTATCTCTCCTATTTTATAACGGGTGCTTCCGTAGAAGCACCTGATTATTTATTAGTATACGTAGCAAAGAACTTCGCCACCAACGTTCTGAAGTTTCGCTTGTTTATCGGTCATTACTCCTTTAGAAGTACTGAGGATAGCGATACCCAAACCGTTTTTCACACGCTTAAATTCAGCTGGGCTAGCGTATTGACGCAACCCTGGACGGCTAATGCGCTCTAAAGCTTTGATAGCAGGCTCTTTTGTTTGAGCATCATACTTCAACGCGATCTTGATCACACCTTGCTTAGAATCATCTTCGAATTTGTACTTCAGAATATAACCCTGATCGTACAGGATCTCTGTAATACGCTTTTTAAGATTAGAAGCAGGAATCTCTACGATACGGTGTCCGGCCATTTGGGCGTTACGTACGCGAGTGAGGAAGTCTGCTATTGGATCAGTTACCATGTTTATATAAATTAATCAGTTCAAAATTGGGTGAAAACAAATTACCAGGAAGCTTTCTTCACACCTGGGATTTTACCAGCCAGCGCCATGTCGCGGAATGTAACACGGGAAATACCAAAGTATCTCATGTATCCTTTCGGACGGCCTGATAACTGGCAACGGTTTTTCAAACGTACAGAAGAAGAATTCTTCGGAAGTTGATCTAATGCAGACCACTCACCGGCAGCTTTTAAAGCAGCACGCTTTTCAGCGAACTGAGCAACCATACGCTCTCTTTTACGTTGTCTGGCTTTTACTGATTCTTTTGCCATTGTGTTTTTATTTTTAATGAAAGCAACTGTTTTTTACAGCTACTGGATTAGTCTTTTTTATTGTTTTTGAAAGGCATACCCAACTCTTTCAACAATTCATACGCTTCTTCGTTTGTTTTCGCAGAAGTTACGAATGTGATATCCATACCTGTGATACGATTTACTTTATCGATATCAATTTCAGGGAAGATGATCTGTTCTGTAACACCCAAAGTGTAGTTACCTCTACCGTCGAATGCTTTTTCATTTACACCTTTGAAGTCACGAACGCGAGGTAAAGCGGTAGACACCAAACGATCCAGGAACTCATACATTTTCACACCGCGCAAAGTAACACGTGCACCGATTGGCATGTTCTTACGCAATTTGAAGTTAGAGATATCCTTCTTAGACATAGTAGCTACAGCTTTCTGTCCGGTGATGGTTGACAGTTCTTCCAAAGCGATATCAATCAGCTTTTTGTCAGAAACAGCTCCGTTCACACCACGGTTCAAACAAATTTTTTCTAAGCGCGGTACTTCCATTGAACTACCGTAGTTAAAACGCTTTTTCAAAGCCGGAACAACATCGTTCTGGTACTTAGCGGCCAAGCGTGGGGTATATTTTGTTGTGCTCATTTGCTTATGTTTTACGATTCCTTCTTTTCAGATAAGAATTTATTACTTGATCACCTCTCCGGATTTCTTGGCAACACGTACCAATTTACCGTTATCACGGCTGCGCTTCACTTTAGAACCGCTTCCGCTTTTTGCATCAAACAACATCACATTACTGATGTGAATAGGTGCTTCTACCTTTACAATACCGCCTTTTGTATTGGCAGCTGAAGGTTTGGTGTGCTTAGTAACGATGTTTACACCTTCTACTAATACACGAGCGTCTTCCGGAAATACTTCCAGTACTTTGCGGGCTTTTTTAGGATCTTTATCATCTCCTGCAATTACCACCACGCTGTCACCTTTTTTGATGTTGAATTTAGGTTTGAATCTGTTACTCATTTTATTAAGCTTAGTGCGAAATTGTTTTAGCATCTCGCTGTTTGAAACTAATTATGGGTGTTGGCTGATTTCCAACGATTGGCTTACAATACCTCTGGAGCCAATGAAATGATCTTCATGTATCCTTTATCACGCAATTCTCTCGCTACTGGCCCGAAGATACGTGTACCACGAGGCTCATCGCTGGCGTTCAACAATACCACCGCATTGTCATCGAAACGGATGTATGAACCATCTTTACGACGCAATTTGTTCTTGGTACGAACGATTACCGCTTTTGCCACAGTACCTTTTTTGATACCACCGGCAGGGATCGCATCTTTAACAGTAACAACAATTTTGTCACCGATTTTTGCGTAATCCTGTCCACTGTTACCCAGTACCCGAATACATAATACTTCTTTGGCACCGCTGTTATCAGCTACATTTAATCTGCTTTCTTGCTGAATCATTGTTTTAAGCTTTGTGCTGCCGGTATTACCCACAGCATATTAAAAACTTCATTTATATCGTTAACTAACGGTTTTATACAACCGCAGCTGATGCTTACTTCGCTTTCTCCACGATCTCCACCAATCTCCAACGCTTCGTCTTACTTAAAGGACGTGTTTCCATGATACGAACTACGTCACCAACGGTGCACTCGTTCTTCTCATCGTGAGCATGGAACTTCGTTGTTTTCTTAACGAACTTTCCGTAAATAGGGTGCTTTACTTTACGTTCAACCGCAACAGTGATTGTTTTTGTCATCTTGTTGCTGGTAACCACCCCGGTTCTTGTTTTTCGCAAATTTCTTTCAGCCATTTTATTCAGCTTTTGCTTTTTAGTGATCAGCTATCTGATCTAATTTGTTTTATCGATGTTTATCAGAGCTTATTACTTGCGGCCGCCCAATACTGTTTTCAAACGAGCGATATCTCTACGCAATGCACGAATGCTCATTGGATTCTCGAGTGGAGAAATAGCATGCGCAAACTCCAATTTTTTCAGACGCAGCTCATCTTCCTGAATTCTTGCTTTCAAGTCATCAGCCGACATCTCTTTAATACTCTTTACAAAATCAACTTTCTTAGACATTTTATTTCGATTTTGACTGTTTCGAATTATGCGGCGTAATCAGGACGCACAATGAATTTTGTTTTAATTGGCAGTTTCTGCGCAGCCAGTTCCAACGCTTCTTTTGCAACGTTTAAAGGAACTCCATCTGTTTCGAAGATGATACGACCTGGTTCTACCACAGCAGCCCAGAATTCAGGGTTACCTTTACCTTTACCCATCCTTACCTCAAGAGGCTTACGGGTAATAGGCTTATCGGGGAATACACGGATCCACACGTTACCTTCACGCTTCATAGCACGAGATAATGCCTGACGTGCAGCTTCGATCTGACGGTTCGTTAACCACACAGGCTCTAATGCTTTCAATGCAAAGGAACCAAAAGCAATGCTGGTACCACGCTTCGCGGTTTCACGGATGCGTCCCTTCTGTGCTTTTCTGTGTTTCGTTCTTTTCGGCTGTAACATTTTCTATACTAATTTGAAAATTTTAATAATGTTTCGATTCTAGTAATCGACTATTAGTTTTTACGCGGACCTCTGTCGCCACCGCCTCTTCTTTCTCCACCTCTATCGTTTCTACCACCACCGCGGCGATCGTTACCACCACGTCCGGCAGGAGCTCCACCTTCTCTTCTTTCACCACCTTCTTTTCCGCTGATCAAGTTCGGGTTCAAATCACGCTTACCCAATACTTCTCCTTTACAGATCCATACCTTGATACCAATTTTACCATATACAGTAAGAGCAAACACATTTGCGTAGTCAATGTCCATACGTAATGTATGCAAAGGCGTACGACCTTGTTTAATTTCTTCTGTACGAGCAATTTCAGCACCACCTAAACGGCCGGCTACTTTAATTTTGATTCCTTCAGCTCCCATTCTCAGGGCAGAAGCAATCGCCATTTTGATCGCTCTTTTATAGTTGATACGGTTTTCGATTTGACGAGCAATGGTATCACCAACAATCATCGCATCCAATTCCGGACGGCGAATTTCCAAAATGTTGATTTGCACATCTTCCTTACCGGTAAGTTTTTTCAACTCCTCTTTGATACGATCTACTTCGTTACCACCTTTACCGATGATGATACCAGGCTTAGAAGTGTGAATGGTAACAATCAACTTATTCAGCGTACGCTCAATAACAATTTTAGAAATACCACCCTTGTTGATACGGGCATTGAGGTAGTTTCTGATCTTGTTATCTTCGATCAATTTCGTAGCGAAATCTTTCTTATTACCATACCAGTTAGATTCCCATCCGCGGATAATTCCTAATCTGGCACCAATTGGATTTGTTTTCTGACCCATATTATGGTTTAAAAATTTTTATCAATTAGTTTTTAGCATCTACAATTAAAGTAACATGGTTGCTACGCTTTCTCACACGGTAAGCTCTACCTTGAGGAGCTGGCAACATTCTCTTAATTGATCTTGCGCCATCTACAAAAATAGTTTTTACTACCAGTGAGGCATCGGCTGCACTCTTTCCTTCGTTCTTTTGCTCCCAGTTTGCAATTGCACTCTTCAACAATTTGTATAAAGGTGTAGAGGAGTGTTGAGGATGGTGCTCCAATAATGCCAACGCATTTTCAACTCCCAATCCACGAATCTCATCAGCCAGCAAACGCATTCTGCGGGGTGAAGTTGGATAATTTTTAAGTTTAGCTACTGCTTCCATTTTTTTATTTCGTTTGAGTTCAACAGGCGTTTCGTCCTATCAAACAGTTTACGCTACTTTTTTACTTGAGTGACCTTTGAACTGACGGGTAGGTGCAAATTCACCTAATTTATGACCCACCATGAACTCGGTAACATAAACAGGAATAAACTTGTTCCCGTTGTGTACTGCAAATGTGTGTCCAACAAAATCAGGAGTTATGGTAGAACGACGGCTCCATGTTTTGATCACTCCCTTTTTGGCTTTGCCCTCATTAACTGCTAATACTTTCTTTTCTAATTTGGCAGCTACATAAGGACCTTTTTTAATTGAACGAGCCATATTACTGTGTTAATTTGAAATTTTGATAATTTGAATTTGAATCCACTTACTCACTTCTTATTTAGCGAGCTTGCTTCCGTTTTTACGTTGGATGATCAGCTTATCACTTCCTTTTCCTCTTGTTCTTGTCTTCTCACCTTTCGCGTATTTACCGGTGCGGCTTCTTGGGTGACCACCAGATGATCTACCTTCACCACCACCCATTGGGTGATCTACTGGGTTCATCGCTACACCACGGTTGCGAGGACGGATCCCTTTCCAACGGTTCACACCCGCTTTACCGGCTGTTTCCAGGTTGTGATCACTGTTACTTACCACACCAACAGTTGCAACGCAGTTGATCAAAATCTTTCTCAACTCACCACTTGGCATTTTCAATACAGCGTATTTTTCTTCCTTGTTGGTTAACTGAGCAGAAGTACCTGCACTTCTTACCAATTTACCACCCTGACCAGGCTGCATTTCAATGTTGTGAATGTTTGTACCCAACGGCATAAACTTCATTTGAAGTGCATTTCCAACTTCAGGAGCAACACTGTTACCAGCTATAACGGTAGCGCCTACCTGCAAACCTTGAGGAGCCAGGATGTAACGCTTTTCACCATCAGCATAGTTCAACAATGCGATGAATGCAGTACGGTTTGGATCGTACTCAATGCTCGCAACAGTTGCTGGAATATCTTTCTTGTCTCTTTTGAAATCTACAATACGGTACATTTTCTTGTTTCCACCGCCAATATATCTCATCGCTCTTCTACCCTGTGCGTTTCTACCGCCAGTTGCAGATTGCTTCTCTACTAAGCTCTTCTCCGGTGTTGCAGTTGTTACTTCTGCGTAGGCATTACCAATTCTCCAGCGTGTACCGGCGGTCATTGGTTTATACTTCTTAAGTGCCATCGTTTCTAATTAATCGTTTTAAATAATGTTTTGTCAATTCTTTGCGGCGTTTGACCCGCCATTCTTACTGATTGATCTGATTAAACAGTTCCGTACAGATCAATGGTTTCGCCTTCGGCAACAGTTACATACGCTTTTTTGTATGCAGACTTCTGTCCGGAAATGAATCCTGCTTTTGTGAAGCGGTTCTTTCTTTTACCGGGAACAACAATCGTGTTTACATCGATTACGTTCACACCGTAGAAATCTTCAACAGCTTTTTTTACTTCAAGCTTGTTCGCCTTGCGGCTTACACGGAAAGCATAGGTTCTACGGGCATCCGTTAACTTGTTGCTTTTTTCTGTTACGATTGGCTTTATTAAAACTTCAGAGAGTTTCATCTCTTAACAATTTTTACTATTAATTAATTCGCGCTGATTTCTTTCACATCTTCCGCAATTGTTTTTGCAGAAGATTCCAATAATACTACTACGTCAGCATTTACGATGTCGTAGGTATTCATGTCGTTGTACTGATATCCAACCACGTTAGGGATGTTACGGAAGCTCAAGTACAAGTTGGTGTTTTCTTCACCAGCCAACACTAATACTTTCTTATTGTTTACATTCAGGCTTTTCAGAATGCTTACGAGTTCTTTTGTTTTAGGTTGAGCCAAAGTAACATCTTCAACAACTACCAAGTTGCTTTCTTTTACTTTGTAAGAAAGCGCTGAGCATTTCGCCAAGCCCTTTACTTTCTGGTTCAACTTGAAATCGTAATCGCGGGGCTTAGGTCCAAAAATGGTACCACCACCTTTATACAATGGGTTACGGATATTACCCTTACGAGAACCACCGGTTCCCTTTTGACGGTGTAATTTCTTGCTAGAACCCTTTACTTCTAAACGAGTTTTTACTTTGTGAGTACCTTGACGCTGAGCGGCCAAATACTGCTTCACGGCTAAGTAAATAACATGGTCATTAGGCTCAATTCCGAAGATCTCTTCTGGAAGATCCACTGTACGACCTGTTTTTTTACCGCTTATATTTAAAACATCTACTTGCATGATGATTCAGTTAAAAAGTTATTTCTGGATGTAAACAATAGAACCGTTGTGACCAGGAACGTTGCCTGTCACGAGGATATAATTCTTTTCAGGGAAAATTTTAACCACTTTAAGGCCTTTCACCTTTACGCGGTCACCACCCATACGGCCGGCCATGCGCATACCTTTCATTACGCGAGATGCATCGGAAGAGTTACCCAATGAACCTGGTGCACGCTGACGGTCGTGTTGACCGTGTGATTGTGAACCAACCCCACTGAATCCATGGCGTTTTACAACCCCTTGGAAACCCTTGCCCTTAGAAGTACCTACTACGTCAACTTTTTCTCCTTCAGAGAAAATTTCAACAGTAATGGCTTCTCCTAATGCTTTAGCAATAGAATAGTCGCGAAATTCTTTTACAAACTTTTTAGCGGAAGTATTTGCTTTGGCGTAGTGATTCTTTTCAGCTTGGAGAGTGTGCTTTTCTTTTTTGTCGCCGTAAGCAATTTGTAATGCGTTGTAACCGTCTGATTCAACAGTTTTAACCTGTGTTACAACACAGGGACCAGCTTCAATAATGGTACAAGCGGTTTGCTTGCCATCGGAACTGAAGACGCTGGTCATCCCGATTTTTTTTCCAATAATCCCTTTCATTTTATTTACAGTTTATGCCCTGTAAGGTTAAAGAGACAGGCCCGATGAAAGTAATCGGTCTTCAATCCCCGTTTGCTGTTGACCTTTTCTTTTGATTCACCCATCCTTTCATTATCGGGTGAGACTCCTTCCGCCTCGCGGCTTCCAGATTTCGGAAGTACCAACAGTAAACTAACCTCGAAGGGCTAGTTCATATTTTAATGTTAACTAGTGTGATGCTCTTGCATCTAACTCAGCGCTGCTTTGTTCCCTCTTTGGAAGTTCACAGATGAGTTGTAAAAGAACTATATAAAAAAACCTCATCGAGCGGTAATCCAACCGATGAGGTAATTCTTATCTGTTAAGCTTTGATTTCAACCTCAACACCACTTGGCAAATCTAATTTGCTCAACGCATCAACTGTTCTGCTTGAAGACGTGTAAATGTCCAATAAACGCTTATGCGTATTCAATTGGAACTGCTCACGACTCTTCTTGTTTACGTGTGGTGAACGTAACACAGTAAAAATTTTCTTACGTGTAGGTAAAGGAATAGGACCTGTTACTACGGCACCTGTGCTGCGCACGGTTTTAACGATCTTCTCGGCAGATTTATCTACCAAATTGTGATCGTAAGACTGTAATTTTATTCTAATTCGCTGAGACATACATCAAATCCCATTTTTCGAATGGGGATGCAAAGGTAGGGGCAAAAAGATTACTTACAAAAAGATTCAACATAAATTTTCAGCCTTTTTCAAAATAAATTTCCTCTTTGTTGATTCTGTTTAAGTTATATAACATTATAGTTAAACAAAAAATGTCGATTTCCGGTTGGTCACCGCTAAGATCGCAAAGCTCGCGAAGAATTCGCAAAGTCTTTTCTTCACCGCAGCGGCGCAGCGACCGCAGCGTTTTCGCAGCGCTCCTCTTCTCCTCGCCTCCTCGTTTCCCGCAACGGCTGTCGCCTGCGGGACTGCTTTTGCTACGCAAAACCAGCCTCCTTCCTCCCTCCTCGTTTCCTCGTCTCCTCGCTTCCTCCCTCCTGTTTTCCTCGCCTCCTCCTATTTCGTATAAAACCGATCCCCCCTATTTACCCCCTGCCCTACTTGATCAGGACCCGCAATGGTCACAAATACGTCTTTAATGAAAAATCGAGATTCAAAATGACGAACCAGATCGGGAGTAGATTCCAATCTAAAACTGAAATAGGTCTTAAAAATTAACGGAGTACTGGATTCAGAATAGTCCAAAAATCGACCGCGAATGGAGGTCTTATCGTCATCGAAATACTTCTTGTTCTCTGTATTGAAACCGGCATCTAACAAAGATCGGTGCAAGGGAGCCAATACGCTTCGTTGACGGCTGCTTCCCGGAGGAATCATATCTACCCCCTCTTGTCCACTCAATGTGCCCGACATGCGGCTGCTATTAAGGCTCACATCTTTGATCACCTCTACTGAACTGCCTACAGAACGCCCGGAAAATTGAAAGGAAGGTTGGTACAAGGCCACCGATTCACCATTCATGATCATTGCAGAACGATTCCAATCCAAAAATATAGGCTCTCTCAATTTGTTGATGACTGTCACCTTCAAAGGACCCTGATACCCTGTAAAATTGTAGAGTACTTTCATGGTATCATTTTCGAAAACATACTGCTTTAAACTGTCTTGCTGCAATTCCGGTGCTGCAACAGTAAAATACTGGTAAGGCTTACAAGAGGCGAAAAACAGCATAATAGGTGCAATTAGTAACAGTTTCTTCATGGCGTGAAATTTCATGTAAATTATTCACGGAATTTCTAATCAAAAGTTAAATGCAAAAAAGAACCTGAACCACCGGCTTCTTTTTAAGAAAACAGCGGTTCAGGCCTTCAAATTTTCAACATTTATAAGCTCAGAAATCGCGAATAAGCCGCACTAGTTTCTATCGCGCTCCTCCCGGACAGTGCAGCTTTAAATAATTCGTATACAAAGTAGATAAATGACGGAAGGTTCCGGCACCTTCTGAAATGCTATGAGAACGATTCGGATAGCTCATCATTTGAAATTGTTTGTTGTGTTTGATGAGTTCGTTGAATAACATTTCGGCATTGTTATAATGCACGTTATCGTCGCCGGTGCCATGAATATAAAGCAGGTTGCCTTTTAGATTTTTGGCATAGGTGATCGGTGATCCTTTCACAAAATCGTCTTTGCTTTCAGCGGGCAGCCCCATGTATCGCTCTTGATAGATATTATCGTAGGTCAACTGGTTTCCAACAGCCGCGATGGAGATTCCGGTTTTGTAAATTTCAGGAAATTGAAACATTAAGTTCAAAGTAGCCGAGCCACCACCGCTCCAGCCCCACACGGCCACTCGGCTGCTGTCTACATAATTCCATTTCAAAATCTCTTTTGCCGCTAAAGCTTGGTCGCGGATATTGATGATGCCAATATTACGGTACACCGATTTTCTCCAAGCTCTTCCTTTCGGAACAGGAGTACCACGGTTATCGATGGAGATATAGATATAGCCGTCTTTTTGCATGTTGCCTTGATACAGGAAGTTTCTGCCTACTCCAAATTGATCCTTTACGTTCTGCCCCCAGGGTTCTGTGTAAACATAAAATACCACCGGATATTTTTTAGTGGGGTCGAAATTTTCAGGTTTCACAACCCAAGCATCCATTGTTACATTTTCGGATGTGGTTACTGTAAAGAATTCCATTGATGATTTTTTACCGGCACTTTTCTCGAGGGCCGCGTCAATCAATGATTTACCGGATAGCGGTTGATGCGAACCGAGGTCTACCATTTCTGAGGCAGGTGCTGTATAATAATTGGAAAAACTGTGATAGGCAAAATCTCCGGTAGGTGAAACATCGTAATCGTGTGTACCTGCTTGATTTGCCGGGCTCACTCTTTCCAAAGATCCGGTTCCATCTAGCTTGGTGCGGTAGAGGTACTTTTGCGTAGCATTTTCAGGCGAAGCATGAAAATACACATAGCCGGTTTTTTCATTGATGGCTGCAATATCCATTACATCATAATCTCCCTTGGTGATCAAACTTGCATTTCCGGCTCTATCAATCTTATACAAATGACGCCAGCCATCCTGCTCACTGGCCCAAAGAAATGACTTACCATTGTCGAGCCAGTCCCAACCTCCCCAGATATAATCATTGTCCCATAAAGGCAGGATATCGATCCAAGCATTGTCAACTTCTTTGTAAATGGGTTTTACTGCTCCTGTAGCGGCAGTAGCAACATAAATGGTACTTTGATTTTGTTTGCGGTTCAAATGCTGCAGAATGAGCTCTGTACTGTTTCCCGCCCATTCCATGCGAGGTACATAGCTTTGTAATACAGGATCAGTAGGTACATTCATCCATTTGGTTTGTGCAGTAGCGATAGACACCACTCCTATTTTAAATGGAGAAGGAGCTTCACCCGATACCGGATATTCTACGGGAACAGCAACCGGATAAATGCTATCTGTGTTATTAACCATCAAATAGTCTTTGGTACCACGAGCATCAATTTGCCAGTAAGCAATTTGCTTGCTATCGGGGCTCCATCGAAATCCGTCTCTACAGAAAAACTCTTCTTCATAGGCCCAATCAAAAGTACCATTGATGATTTTTCGGTTGCCTTTGGTAGTGAGTGCCTTTATCTTTCCGGAAGCAATGTCTTCAACATAGATATTGAAATTGCTCACATAGGCTACTGATTTACCATCGGGCGAAATTTTTGCAAACATCAATGAAGACGCCGGCAAACTCTTTCCAATTTGTTTTAAACTATTATTTGACTTATTGTAAATCCAATAGTCCCCCTTGGTTTCTAAACGCCACACCCGTTTGGTATTGGTAAAAATCAACACTTGATTTCCATCGTTTGAAAAACGAAAGCTTTTAACTACCAGTGGCGACCCTCCGCCTTTTGGTGTTAACTGTGCTTTTGAAACAATCACTTGTTTGTTGAGTGAAGGCAGTTCAATTCGTTGAATATCGGAACCATCGAATTGAAAGTATGCTTTTCCGGAATTCTCCCATTGAAATCCTTCCTGAGCTGTAACCAGTTGAAAGAAAATAATGGAGAAGCAAAGTGCAAGAACGAATTTGAGACGCATGAGTACTAATTTCTTCCAATTTAAGGATTTTAGAATACTATGCTAATCTTCCGTTTCGAAATAGGATGAATGGCGCGTTTTCGCGCAAAAAAGAAAAAAAAATCCCGCAGTTACCTGCGGGATCATTATTAAGGTAGTGAGAAGATTATTCTTCCACTTTGGTTTTACCTTTTGACTTCGCGATTACTTCTTCAGCGATGTTGTTTGGAGCCGGAGCGTAATGGCTGAACTCCATGGTAGAAGTTGCACGACCAGAACTTAAGCTACGTAATTGTGTTACGTATCCGAACATTTCACTTAAAGGAACTTTCGCTTTGATAACTTGTGCACCGGCACGAGTATCCATACCTTCCAACATACCACGACGACGGTTCAAGTCACCGGTAACATCTCCCATGTATTGTTCTGGGGTAATTACCTCAACTTTCATGATTGGCTCCAACAAGGTTGGCTTTGCTTTACGAGCTGCTTCACGGAAACCACTTCTAGCACACAATTCGAATGACATAGAGTCAGAGTCAACTTGGTGGAAGCTACCGTCGAATACGCGTACTTTCATGTTTTCTACCGGATAGCTAGCAAGTACACCTGTAGACATTGCTGTTTCGAAACCTTTCTGAATAGCAGGGATAAATTCACGAGGGATAGAACCTCCGAAGATATCGTTAACGAACTGCATGTCTTTACCGGGGTTTTCTTTCAACCATTCTTCATCGGCAGGACCGAATTCGAATACGATATCGGCGAACTTACCACGACCACCCGATTGCTTTTTCAATACCTCTCTGTGTTCTACAGTTGCTTTGAAAGCTTCTTTGTAGGCAACCATTGGAGCACCTTGGTTCACTTCCACTTTGAATTCGCGACGCATACGGTCTACGATGATTTCTAAGTGCAATTCACCCATACCTGAAAGGATGGTTTGACCGGTATCTTCGTCGGTTTTAACGCGAAGCGTAGGATCTTCTTCCACCAATTTAGAGATGGCCATACCCATTTTATCTACGTCGGCTTGTGTTTTAGGCTCAACCGCTACAGAGATTACAGGCTCAGGGATGAACATGTTCTCCAATGTAATTGGATGATCTTCGTTACACAAGGTATCACCGGTTTTGATCTCTTTGAAACCAACTGCTGCACCGATATCACCTGCTTCGATGAAATCGATTGGGTTTTGTTTGTTAGCGAACATCTTCATGATACGGCTGATACGCTCTTTCTTACCGCTACGCACGTTCAGTACATAAGAACCTGCATCGAGGTGACCAGAGTAAACACGGAAGAAGGCCAAACGTCCTACGAAAGGATCGGTCATGATTTTGAAAGCCAAGGCAGCGAATGGTTCTTTTGCATCAGGCTTACGAACCAATTCTTCACCTGTTGAAGGATCTGTTCCTTTGATCGCTTCGATATCGAGCGGAGAAGGGAGGTAACGGCAAACAGCATCCAATGCAGTTTGAACCCCTTTGTTCTTGAATGAAGAACCGCACATCATTGGAACGATGCTTAAGTCGATCGTAGCTTTGCGGATCGCTTCGTGCATTTCGTCTTCAGTGATTGAATTAGGATCTTCGAAGAATTTCTCCATTAATTTGTCGTCGTATTCAGCAACGGCTTCAACGAGTTGTTGTCTCCACTCATTTACTTCATCCAACATATCAGCAGGAATTTCGATTTCATCGAAAGTCATTCCTTCTGTTTCCATGTGCCAGATGATACCTTTCATTTTGATAAGGTCTACCACGCCTTTGAAGTTATCTTCAGCACCGATTGGCAATTGTAAAGGAACGGCTTTAGAACCGAGCATTTCACGAACTTGTTTTACCACGTTCAAGAAGTCGGCACCAGAGCGGTCCATTTTATTTACGAAACCGATACGAGGTACACGGTAACGGTTGGCTTGGCGCCATACAGTTTCAGATTGAGGTTCAACACCGTCAACGGCTGAGAACAAAGCGATCAAACCATCGAGTACACGCATAGAACGTTCAACCTCTACGGTGAAGTCCACGTGACCCGGAGTATCGATAATGTTGAAATAATATTTTTTAGTGTTGGCATCAGCTTTACCCAAAACGGTTGGGAAGTTCCACTGACAGCTAACAGCTGCTGAGGTAATGGTGATACCTCTTTCTTTTTCTTGCTCCATCCAGTCGGTAGTAGCGGCACCATCGTGTACCTCACCGATCTTGTGGATCATACCTGTATAACGGAGGATACGCTCCGTAGTGGTGGTTTTACCGGCGTCAATGTGCGCGGCGATACCAAAGTTTCTTTGAAATCTTAAGTCTGCCATGACTTTTGTTTTGTTTGTTTATCGTTTTAAAAATCTTGAATCTACTATGGTGTGTGCCTGTGTTTCAATCTTCACGAATCAGAAAATATCAGGCTTTGAGATGAGTTATCAGCAGGTAAGAGTAGGGTAAGGAACCACCTTAGTGGGACCAAATTGCTGATATGTGGGGATTATACTCTCATAGATCGCCAAACATCGCAGACCCTTCACGTCTACCCGATTCACCTATGTTCTGGATTTTGGCGCTGCAAAGTTAGGGAAAAGAAGGGAAAAAACAAAAAAGAGGGGGAAGGCGAGAAAGAGGAGTTAATTAATAATGAATAATTAAAAATTAATAATGAAACAGCCGGGAGGGAGGATGCGAGGAACGAGGAGGGAGGAACGTGTTTTCGAATTCTTTGCGGACTTAGCGATCACTGAGGAGAGTAAAAAAAATCCCGCAGGAGAATCTGCGGGATCTATATCCAAAATAAATATTGAATGCGGGTTATACGCGGAAGTGAGCGAAAGCCTTGTTAGCTTCAGCCATACGGTGAGTGTCTTCTTTCTTTTTGTAAGCAGCACCTTCACCTTTGCTGGCAGCAACGATTTCGTTCGCCAACTTATCGGCCATGCTACGTCCGTTTCTTTCACGGCTGTAGCGGATCAACCACTTCATGCTCAAAGAAACTTTACGCTCAGGACGAACCTCTGATGGGATCTGGAAAGTAGCACCACCGATACGACGGCTACGTACTTCAACAGCAGGGGTAACGTTTGACAACGCTTTTTTCCATACTTCGTATCCGTTCTCACCGGTAATTTTAGCTACGCGGTCAAGAGAATCGTAGAAAATATTGAAAGCAGTGTTCTTTTTACCTTGCCACATCAAGTTGTTAACAAAGCGAGTCACCTGTACATCGTTAAAACGACCATCGGGTGCTAAGGGAATCTTTTTGACTTTAGTCTTCCTCATTTATTGAATGATTTGAGATACTCTAATTATTTTTTAGCTTTTTCACGTTTAGTACCATACTTAGAACGGCTCTTCTTACGATCTTTCACACCGGCAGTATCCAAACTACCTCTCACGATATGGTAACGTACACCTGGAAGATCTTTTACACGACCACCGCGCACCAATACGATTGAGTGCTCTTGTAAGTTGTGACCTTCACCCGGAATGTAAGCGATTACCTCCACTTTGTTGGTCAAACGAACTTTAGCCACTTTGCGCAATGCAGAGTTTGGCTTTTTAGGAGTGGTAGTGTACACACGAGTACATACTCCACGGCGAAACGGGCAACTATCTAAGGCTCTAGACTTACTTTTGGCCTTGATAATTTCTCTTCCTTTACGTACTAATTGTTGAATTGTAGGCATTATGAACCTTTTATTTTGGGACGGCAAAGGTAAGGGCTTTTAGGAAAAAATGAAAAAAACAACTGAAAAAATCTAAGTTTTTTCAAAAAAACTCAACATATCCTCCTAGTCCACACAGATACTCAATCCCATTTTTTATATAATATTCTAATTATCAGTCTTTTATTGATCAAGGTAGTAAAGGTGGGTTTTCATAAGCCCGTCCCCCATCCCCGGTATATTCCAGTTTCATTTTCAAAAAGGAAATCTTATAGCCGATCCCGGAGGCGCAAGTTACCAAAACTCCGTCTCCCGATTCTTCAATAGCGGGCACATAAACCATCATGGGTTCAGGAGCCAAATCGAGTCGGTCGCCTTCTTTTGAAACAAAATTGGTCCACCCCGTTACAGTCGCCTTCCAATTCACCGCTATCGGAAACTCCAAGTAATTGATAAAATAACAGAACTCCGTAAAGTTCAACGGCTTTGTTAAGGACCCGACCCACGAATCCGGCCCTACCTGAATAAAATGAATGCTTTCCAAGAAATGATCCATTTCATAGGCCGTTTCAAAGCCCCGAACAATTGCTTCCAAATTCTCAAAGCTGCCATTCTTGATGCGAATTACCTGCGCTACAGTGTTGAATCGGGCCGGATGTACCAATGCATCCTCTTCGATATCCATGGGGTGTTTAGACATCCGCTTTCTCAATCCAATGGATTGAATCAAGAGAGCCCCTCCAATTAAAACAACTAGTATAACAGTAATATATAATGACATGTTATTTGATTCCTACTTGGTTCGCGAGGGCTTATTTTTTCCTCGACACATCATGAATCTCCCCTTTATCGAGAAGTGGGAGTAATTCCTTTCTGGCCATGTAAACGGTTATAGGTAAATAAGCACTATCGCCGTTAGCCGGAATTTTGTGCAGCCCGCTGATCTTATTCACTTCGTAATTATTCATCCAGTAACCGATACTGTCTTTGGTTACCTCTTTCACTAAGAACAATGTATAGTTGCCCTCTTTTGTTCGCATGGTATATACATCTCCCACTTGTGGCTGCTCCAAGAATACTTTGTTCTCTGCCGATTCTTTTTTCTCATCTTGAATAATAGTAACAATGAGCACTATCAGCAGTGCCAAACCTATAAATGTCCAGATGGGTGTTTTAAGCGTGCTTTTTTGCTCGGCAAAAATTTCTTTCAATTCAGGATCGAATTGTTTTTGTTCGAGCACTTGTTTGCAATGTTCACATTGTGTTACGGCTAATTTCTTAATGGGACAAAATGGAATCCAAAACACATGTGCATACTTTTGAAACATCACCATGGTAGTAGTATTCTTCGACTGGCAATGCTTGCAGGTATATACAATGGGTTCGGCTTTTAATTTCGTTGCTCTTGATCCGTAAATAAGCATGTTTAGTTGGTTTTATATTTAACAATCATGGTAAAAACAAGATACCCATTAATCACAATGATTCAAAATCAAATGCGATGAATGGGTATGCAAACTATTTTGTTGAACTGAATTAAATCTTGAACAACCAATTGTGTGTATCGGGATACTGACCGTCACGAATGGCGTCTAATCTTGCTTTCAGTGCAGGCGATCCTTTCCAAGTAGTGGTATCAAAACTCATCACTTTGTCTTTATACGTCAATTCACGGATCATTGAAATGGTAGCTGCAGTGCCTGTTCCAAATACTTCTTTCAAAGTTCCATTATCGTATGCAGCAATCACTTCGTCAATCGTAATTTGTCTTTCTTCTACATTGTAACCAAGGTCTTTGAAAACCGTGATTGCACTGTCGCGAGTTACTCCGGCAAGAATGGTTTCGGTACTTAAGTCAGGAGTAACCACCGTATTTCCAATGATGAAAAACACGTTCATGGTACCACACTCCTGAATTACTTTGTGTTCAAATGCATCAGTCCACAGCACTTGATCATATCCTTTTTTGCGAGCTTCTGCAGTTGCGTGCATGGCACCGCCATAGTTACCTGCTGCTTTGGCAAAGCCAACACCACCCGGAGCAGCACGTGTAAAACGTTCTTCAACATAAATTTTCATTGGAGCCGCATAGTATGGACCGGTGGGGCTCAAAATGATCATGAATTTATATTTATCGGAAGGTTTTACACCAATCAATTCGTCGCTAGAGAACATGAACGGACGGATGTATAAAGAATGATCTTTAATTGCTGGGATCCAGTCTTTATCGATCTCAATCAATTGACGCATTCCTTCGATAAAAATCTCTTCCGGCACTGCGGGCATTTCTAGTCGCGCTGCAGATTTATTGAATCTTTTAAAATTGTCGTATGGACGAAAAATATTGGCTTCTCCATTTGCATTTTTGTACGCTTTGATGCCCTCAAAAATGGCTTGTCCGTAGTGAATAGCCGCCAATGAAGGAGCTAAAGACAAATTTTGGTAGGGCTTAATAGATACGTTGGTCCACTCGCCATTTTCATAATCAGCTTCCAACATGTGGTCCGTAAAATGCTTGCCAAAAGGGAGATTTTCCAGAGACAGGTTTTTCAATCTGCTAGAAGCCACCTTGCTAACAGATATATTAAATGTTTCCACCATATAAAGAAATTATATGCAAATAAACAAACTAAGATCTTCATTCGCAAATAAAGGAGGCAAAAATCCTAACAAATGTTAGCATATAAAACAATGCTTAACATTTCGCAAACCCGCTCAAAATCATCATTTTTGCCAAAGCAATTGATTTTAAAACGATTTCGGTGAGTTTCAAAGATTTAAATATTAGTACTGTTACCCTAACTGATCTGTATAAGAGCAGTTTGGTGAGTTTGGAAGAAGAGCGAAACAATCCAAAATTGAAGTCAGAGGAGGAAGGCACCGTTCCCAAAACGGTAAATAAAGTAGCCGGATCAACATTAGAACAACCCAAGCCAGTACCCGAAGAACTTCGAGTGCCCCGTTATTTGGGTGAGCACAAACGAAAAGTGAGCTTATTGGTGCGTTTCGAGAAAGACACTCATATTAGCGATCTGGCTTTGGAGATGTTAAGTAAGATGTTGGGGGCTTGTAGGTTGAATTTAGCAGACGTGGCCATCATCAATACAGCCAAGCAAGAATTTACAATAGGAGACATTAAGAAAAGCATGTCGCCACAAGTGGTGATGCTTTTCGGGCAAGATCAGCAGAAATTGGCATTGCCTTTTGTATTTCCTGATTTTAAAATACAGTTACACGATCAAGTTACTTATTTGTCAGCACCAGATCTCGGTTATTTAGCAACAAGCGATCCTACGGTTAAGGAATTAAAAATGAAATTGTGGAATAACTTAAAAACGATCTTTAACGTTTAAGCCTATGCCTACCACTCTGATTTTTGCAACCAACAATGCGCATAAGGTTGAGGAAATTCAAGCCGTCATTGGCGATGCCATTGAGGTCATTTCTTTATCGGCTGTGGGAATTGATATCGATATTCCTGAACCTCATGCAACTTTGGAAGAAAATGCGCGCGAGAAATCTCAGACCATTTACCGTTTAACCGGGCTGCCTTGCTTTAGCGAGGATACGGGTTTGGAAGTTGATGCGTTAAATGGAGAGCCGGGTGTAAAGAGTGCACGTTATGCGGGCGAGCATCGTGATTTTTCTGCCAATATTGAAAAGGTGTTAGCGGGTTTGGAAGGGAAAGAGAATAGAGGAGCACGGTTTAGAACGGTAATTTCTATTATATGGGATGGTATAGAACATCAGTTTGAAGGTATCTGTGAAGGTGAAATACTGAGAGAGAGAAGAGGAGAAAAAGGGTTTGGCTACGATCCTATTTTCATGGCTGATGGTGAAACACGGAGTTTTGCGGAAATGACTACTCAGGAGAAAACGGCCATCAGTCATAGAACCAAAGCAGCTAGTGAACTAGTTAAGTTCTTGAAAAACAATACGAACAACGGAATACACGCATAATCTTGCCAAATTCAGACCATACAAGCAACCAATTGATACCGGAATCCGACTTAGTTGAAGGGTGCATACGGGGAGATGCCCGCATGCAGAAAGCTTTTTACGAGCAATTTGCTCCTAAAATGTATGCCGTTTGTTTTCGCTATACTTCTAATCAAGAAGCGGCTCAGGACCTTTTACAGGATGGATTTATTAAAGTATTCAAGAACCTTCACCGGTTTCGTTTTGAAGGCTCTTTGGAGGGTTGGATACGACGCATTTTTGTGAATACTGCCATAGAACAATTTCGCAAAAAATCATTGCCGCAAACTTCGATTGGAGAAAAGCATTTAGATGTTGCCGACGAAGATGATATTACGGCACTAGAACGATTGGCAGAAAAAGACATTCTGAAAATGATTCACGAGTTGGCACCTGGCTACCAAGCCGTGTTCAACTTGTATGTAGTGGAGGGATATTCCCACAAAGAAATCAGCGAGCTACTTGGAATAAGCGAAGGAACCAGTAAAAGTCAATTAGCAAGAGCCAAAGGCATCCTTGCCAAAAAAGTGAAAGAATATTTAAACGAGACCAATAAAATCCGCCGTACGATATGAGTGAATCGTTAAGAAATAAGTTGCAACAAGCTGAAATGAACCCTCCAGCAGGTACGTGGGAAGCTATTGCGGCTGCCATTAACGAAACGCCCTTGAATAAGGAACAAGAAATAGGGCAACGTATTGCTCAGTTCGAATTAACGCCGCCGGTTTTGGCTTGGGAGTCTATTGAGGCTGCCATACAAGAAAACAATAACCAACCCGGTAAGGTTATTTCATTTAGACCTTGGTACTATGCTGCAGCTGCAGTAGCTGTTGCAGTTTTGGGTATCTGGCTTTTTCGATCAAATTTTACAAAAACCTCCGCAATTTTTGCAGAGCAAAAAAAATTGACCGCTCCAATATTTCAACCGCTCACCTCAGCCATCAATCAGGCCATTGAAAAAAATCCGTTTCAAATAAGTTCGGTTCAGAAATATGTTCCTGTTCGGGCAGCGGTTACTGTTCAACCTGAAATGATTGCGGTAAGCAATCCAGATGATAACACAGAGGACTTGGAACTTCCATCAAGTGACGTTAGTAGCATTGAAAAAGTTACAGCTGATGTAGTAACAGAAATCAATGCTCCACTAATAAAGGATTCCAAAGGAAATATTATCTACGATACCGACTTGTTGAAGCAATCGATCAAAGGAAACTACATAACCGTAACCGCTCCTGATGGTAGCACTACCCGAATTTCAACGAAATTTCTTCATCAGCTGAATTACCTGCATACTTCTTCAACTAACGGACCTGCACATCCATTGATGTGGGGAAAGAACGGGATTTGGCAGTGGCAATTTGATCGTTGGAAGAAAACAATTTTGTACAATCAGGAGTTTAATCCCGGTGCTACTAATTTTTTAGATGCGCTTGAACTCTTGGAACTATTAAACGAGGCTCAATAACATGTCGCGCATAAAAATTGATATCCCATCACATTTCTTGTTTAGAACTCCGCTCACTGTTCGGATCACGGATTTAAATTATGGTGGTCATGTTGGAAACGATCGTTTTTTGACTTATTGCCATGAGGCTAGAGTTTTGTTTCTACAATCGATGGGCTACACTGAATTAGAATTAGGGGGTGTAAGTTTAATTATGGGAGATGCTGCTTTAGAGTACAAGAAAGAAGTATTGGCAAACGATCAACTTGAAATAGCAGTAACTGCGGCCAATATCACAAGAGTAAGCTTTGATTTGATTTATGTGATCTATAAATGGGAATCCAACAATTGGGTGCCGGCTTGTATTGCAAAAACAGGAATGGTATGTTTTAATTACGCCACTCGAAAAGTGGCCGCATTGCCTGAAGAGGTAAAATTAAAATTCTCCGCTTAGCTATTCCAAATCTCCCAACTAGCTTCTGCCTGGAGCACTAACATTTCAAGTCCATTTTTAATTGCCGCACCGCGCTCCTCTCCTTTCTGTAAAAACAAGGTTTTCTCGGGATTGTAAACTACATCGTACAAACAATGTTCGTTAGAAAGTGCTTCATAGGGAATTTGAGGTGCTTCCACTACATGAGGAAACATTCCCAAAGGTGTAGTATTGATAATTAGTTTATATTCATTCACCACTGCAGGAGTTACTTGCTCGTAGGAAAATGAATACGCAGAGGGTTTTCGAGAAACAAATTTGTATTGTATTTTATTCTGTTGCAATACGTATTCTACCGCTTTAGCAGCACCACCGGTTCCAAGGATCAATGCTTTGGATGGCAAATTAGGAAAAGCGGCTTTTAAGGAAGCTTCAAATCCAATTGCGTCGGTGTTATGTCCTTCTAACTTTCCATCTACAACCTTGATACAATTGCAAGCGTTTATTTTTTGAACAACCGGTGATTTTTTGTGCAGGTAAGGGATCACCAGTTCTTTGTAAGGAATGGTTACGTTCAAGCCCTTTAAATCGGGATTATTAGCCAGTATAGCCGGTAACAACTCTATGGATTCAATAGGATAGGTATCGTATTGAGCCTGTTCGATGCCTTCTTTCTCAAACTTCTCAGTAAAATATTTTTTTGAGAAAGAGTGCCCTAAAGGATATCCTATTAATCCAAATTTTCTCATTGTGAATTTTCTTTTGAAAGAAATAAGTGAAAAGTATCGCCTCTCAATCCAATGCGCATCGCTTCTAAAGGAATTACTTCTGTTGGAGCAATGTTACCAAGATTCACATTGCATCCGATCAATTCAATGAAGTACAATTGCTGCGCTTTTTGAGGTGCTTCCCATATGATTTTCTCTTCAGGAATTTGAGTAAGAATTTCTTGCACCAACCCTTCCCTTACCTCACCACTACCTCGATAAATACCAACGTTACCGGCTTCTCTTGCTTCAGCAATAACGTAGGACGCACCGGCACTTAGCTCAGCACTCATCAGTTCAATCCATTTGTAAGGGGGAATAATATGGGTAGCGTCTTTACTTCCCACCTCACTTAACACTTTGCCATGTTTGGTGAGTTTTTCGATATAACCACATTTCTCGGCATGAGGAATGGTAATTGATCCATCACTTACTTCCATGTATTCAATGCCGTAATCTTTGCAAACCGCTATATAATCTTCAAATTGATTTCTCACTAAAAATGCTTCGAATAAAGTACCTCCGAAATAGATAGGCATTCCATACGACTTGTACACTTCAATCTTTTCTCTCAAGTTGGGCGTTACAAATGAGGTACCGAAACCTAACTTCACGATGTCGACATGCGGTCCGGAAACACTCAAGAAATTATGTACTTCAGGAATACTTAAGCCTTTATCCATCACCATGGTAATACCGTTGGTACGAGGCTTTTGTTGACGATCGGGAATTTGAGTAAGATTGAAATTCATGTGGTTATCCTTAGTCTTGTCTAAAAAAATAATGCGCAAAAATACTAAGATTTTCGCTGTGATATTCATTCCGGCTAAAATCCTATCTGTTAAATAGATTTATTCTTTTTGAAACGGGCTATAAGGTCCACCACTTGGGAGTTTCGCAGAATGGATGGACTTAGGTCGATAATCTTTTTTAACTGTTTCGGAGCAGCAATGAGTGCTTTTTCCAATTGAAGCAGGCCCTCTTTAGATCTACCTGTTTCAAGTAAGAGGAGTGCTTTGTAGTATAAAAACAGCGGCTTCTGTTCAGTCATTTTCAGCGCCACTTCAATTTGCTCATACGCATCTTCATGAAATTCGCCCAGATATAGGCAACGAATCAAGGCTTCCCATGCACTTACGTTTTTTGGGCGTTGACGAACAACATTGGAGAAGTACTGCAATGCGTCTTTGTATTCACCCAATTGGGTTTTGCATTCACCCATTGCCAAATTGTATTCAGGCTGCATGCGGAATAATTGTAATGCAGATTCCAAATGCTTGATGGCCTGCGTCCACTGTTGTTCATTCATGTAAGTGCACGCAATTTTATATTGAAGCTTTACATCTTCTTGGTTCAAATGCGAAGCCTTTCTATAGTAAAACCTAGCCTGCGCATAGTTTTTCAATTGATCGTAACAGTGACCAATTGCTTCGTAGATCACATCTTCTGGGCGGGAGAGTTCCAATACTTTTTCCAAACTCTCAATCGCTTCTTTGTACTTTCTCAACCGGATATAAGCATCTCCCATGTTGCGGTAGGCATAATCAAACTTCTCGTCGATAGCCACTGCATATTTATACGCATCAATTGCTTTTTCGTACAATTTTAATCCTTGATAGGCAGCAGCCAAATTGAACCATGCCAACTCACAATAAGGAAACTCATCTATGATTTGTTGGTGCAACTTGATGCTTTCTTCATTTCTGCCGGTAAAATCGGTCCAAAAACAGATCTTATAAAGTGCTTCTTCGTTGGTAGGTTCCAGCTCTAGTACCCAACGAAGGCAATCGAAAATTTTATCGAATTCTTCATAGTCGTCGTACACATCCGCCAACTCGAATAATAACTCAATCTTCTCCTCACCTTCAAAATGTTCCAGCGCTTCCTCAAGAAGTATTACGGCTTTTTCTTGCTGATCGAGCGCTAAATACACATCAGTTTTTAATATGTAGAGATTGATATCGTTACTGTCGAGCAGTTCTGCTTTTTGAAGTATTTCTAATGCTTCGTGGTATTTTCGAGTGGCAATGAGCAAGTCTGCCTTTTTGATAAGAAGGGCTGATGAATAGGGAAACTGTTCTGCCCCCAATTCTGCGGCTTCTAGGGCTTGAGGGATGTCCTCTATATCGTCGTAATAATCAATGATTTTTTCGAAAGCATCTTCGTCGAGAAACCTGTGGGCGCGACCATTCTTCAAAGCTTGAAATTGCTTGACAAGGTCTTTTATTTCGTCGCGGTCTTGATGTGGGTTTTCTTTCATGTAACGGAGCTTATTGTAAGATAATCAGATAATTGGAGGAGTCCAAGCCTTATTTATTAACTTTTGTTTAAAACAGTGTACCCAATAAAAAGCCGCAATTGGCGTTTACATTCAAACCTTATTGTTTCAAGAAAAGCTTCACTACCCCATTCAAAATTCTACTCAAAAAAAGATCTTTAGTTAACTCGCTAATAATCAGCGCATAACGGCTGATTCTAAAAATAATTCGAGTGTTTCGTTAAACTTTTTAACGTTTGAGCCAACTAAAGACAAAGGTTTTTCATCATTATTTTTAGATTTTTTTGTGAAATCTGTAACTTTTTAGCATCTGACACGTACATATATATGTCGGAGGTTTAGAAAAAAATTGTATAATTTTGCTTATGTTAATTATCTCTACTTTAAAATTTAACCACATGCTTAAAAAATCAATCGTTAGCCTTGCGCTGGTTGGAGTTGTAGCATTAGCTGCAGCGAGTAGTGGCGGTGGAGATAACAAAAAAAGCAATAAAGCTGCCGCAGTAGGTTTAAGTACTGTTAAAACCACTCCCGGATTCTCCCTTAAAGCCGGCAGAATTTACAACAATGTGCTCAGTCTCAGTAAGGTTAAAACTATGAATTTTACTTCGGTGAATGCAGTAGTAACTTACAGAAAGGGCAATACTATTGTGATATTACCAGGTTTAAAGACGAATGTAAAGCCTTCAGGTGTTCGTACCAACTTGAACTTGGTAAATGTGAAGTTGTCTCTTCATCGATAATTACGTTGACCTTAATTTGCAGTAGCCTTCTTACTTTCTTCGTAAGTCAGTTCTCTGTATCCCGACTTCGGAATTTCAAATTTTGAGGCCGGTATAGGATTCAAACTGATTTTAGACAAAGTGTATTGAAGCGTCAACTTCCCTTGTGATAATTCCCATTCAAGTGGCAAGCCGGCTAGGTCTTTAAACATGTATTCATATTCTTTGTTCTCCGGTACAATATCAGTAGTATAAAATACCGTAAACGTTGTACCATCGGCCATAGTAGCAATGGCCTTTGTACACTTATAACCTGCAATGATCTTAGTTTCACCTGTATTTTTGAATACGATTCCTTCGTACTTTTTATTCTTTTCGTTCCAATTGTCTTGATTCATTCGAATAAGGATCTTTTGACCACTTACTTCTCTTAATGCAACTGCTGATCCTGTTTTCGTGTCATGAATAACCGTTGAAGAAAACAAAGCACTGCTCATCTCACTTCTGCTCAAATTTCCTTTGATATAAACAGTAGTAGTAGACCCATCGAATGCATCGGCCAGTTTAGGCTCTTTTGAATTTGTTATTACTTTGATATCGTAACTAAGCATCAATTCCGACACTTTTCGCTGCGCAAATGAACTCATCCAGGTTCCAAAAGCCACTAAAAAAAGTACTACTCGTTTCATATTCATGTTGTTTTTCTGTCCCTTCTCCTCTATTCTTCTTTATTCAAAGACGGTACCAAGCTCTCAAAAGAAGTCATCTTGAAAGAACTTTAACAAAATACGTAATTAATTAAGAATTAATAATTAAGAATCAAAATTAAGACCCGATCGGAAAGAAAAAAGCGCTCCGAGGAGCGCTTTCTGATTATTTTTTCTTTCTGGCATCTTGCATTTGCTTTTGAGCTTCTTGCATTTGCTCCATCCTTTCAGCCCATTTAGATTTGGTTTTTGGCTTCTTACGGTTCTCTTCAATTTTCGCCAAAATTTTATCATGGTCGATGATATAATTTTGAATCACGAATTGAAGGATCAGCGTAATAAGGTTTGATACTGTGTAGTACCAAGTAAGCGCCGAAGGCAATCTATTAAAGATGAATAAAAGAATGAATGGGAAAATATAAGGCATGTACTTCAGAGCAGGGTTGTTCTGATCCGGAGTCATATTAGAATTGTACAAAGAAATCAAGAAGCTGGTACCTGCTGCAGTAAGTGTAAACAAACTGAGGTGATTACCGAGCCCCCATACATTGAATCCAAAGTTCACAATTGAATCGTAAGAGGCGAGGTTATGAGACCATAAGAACTCTTGACCTCTCAAGTCGATGTTTGAGTTAAAGAAAGAGTACAACGCAAAGAAGATCGGAATTTGGAGTAAAGCCGGAATACATCCTCCGAGTGGGTTCACTCCCGCTTCTCGGAATAATTTCATTTGATCCATTCCAAATGCTTGCTGATCGGATCCGTGCTTGGCTTTCAATTTATCGATTTCCGGACGGAGCGCCTTCATCTTCGCACTGCTCACGTAACTATTGTATAGCAATGGAGAAGTAACCACGCGAATAAAGATCGTTAACAGCGCAATTACGATACCGAAGTTCAATACAAATCCTTTGATGAAATTGAACACAGGATAAATAACATAAACGTTGATTGGACGAACAAACGAATACATATCACGACCCAAGTTCAAGATGCGATCCATTTCTGCAATGGGCTGACTTTTAAGAATTTTGTAATCATTCGGACCAAAAAACAATTGCATTGGGAAACTGCTTTGCGCACCAACAGGTAGTTTTGCATGCATGGTAGCTGTTGCATTGGCGATCACATCTGAAGAATCGTCTGCAGCTTTTTTATTTAATTTCAAATCACCCGAAGTAAAGTTATTCTTAGCGTACAAAGTAATATTGAAGAAGTGTTGCGAAACAGTTAACCAAGAAACGGGTTTTTCGAAAGTGAGTTCTGTTTTGGTTTGGATATAGTCGAAACTACCATCTTCCATGTAACAGATACTGGTTTGTTGACGCTCATACGCTGCATCACTTTCCAATTTCGCCGGTTGGTTTTGCCAAGTGAGGTTAAACGCTCCTTGTGTAAATAATTTATCGGCTCCGGTAAATGATGGAGTCCAATCAATCATGTATGAGTTGGGGCGAACTACAAATTCATGCTTTACTTGCTCTCCTTGTGAACCAACAGCCGTGAATTCGATGCTTTGAGATCCATCTGCATTCTTAACAGCAGGTTTGGTTTGGAAATACAAATCGGTTATCGGGGCAGAAAGATTGTTACCGGTGTTAATGGTATAAGAAACCTTATCAAAATCGGCGCCTGAAAGTTTTGCGGGCTTTCCGGTATAGGAATTGTAATTTTTCAATTCCACTGATTTCACTTGACCCCCCTTGTTAGTAAAGGTCACTTTAATTACTTCGTTCTCAACAGTGGTCAATTGTTCAACACCTAGTTTTTGAAAACCTACGGTGTTGGAATCGATTACAATTGTTTTTCCTGCTGTATCTTTTGCGTAATTGATCGAGTCTTGTCTTGCTTTTGCTTTCGCAATGGAGTCTTGTTTCAATTGATCGGCATATTGTAGTTCGCGTGTGTTTTTCCCTGCGAAGAACAAATAAGCGAAAAGTAGTAAGGCCAATAACACAAAGCCTATCACCGTATTACGGTCCATGTTCATGATCTAGAAATTTAAGAGGGGCAAAGATAGTGTTTTGAGGGGCAAAATCGGGAAAAAAGAGATGGTCGGCAAATGCCGACCATCTTATCAGAAATACTTGATTTTAAATCATTTCGCTTTGTAAGAGCGGGTTTTTGGTTGCATTTTTTCGATCGGCGTACTCTCGAGCTGCTTTCACGAAATGCACAAATATAGGTTGAGGGTTCTCTACCGTGCTCTTCAATTCGGGGTGGTATTGCACTCCAATGAAGAAAGGATGGTTGGGTAATTCAATGATTTCAACCAGACCACTTTCCGGATTCTTACCACTGGCAACCATGCCGGCTGCTTCGTATTGCTCGAGGTATTTGTTGTTGAACTCCCAGCGGTGACGGTGACGCTCAGAAATCAATTCAGCTCCGTAGATGGTACGAGCCAGCGTTCCTTCTTTTATTTGACATGGATAAGAGCCCAAGCGCATGGTACCACCTTTTGAGGTGATCTGCTTTTGTTCTTCCATTAAATCAATCACCGGATCGGGGGTGTTGGGATTCATTTCGGTTGAATGGGCTTGGGCAATTCCGAGCACATTACGGGCAAATTCAATAGCCGCCATTTGCATACCGAGGCAAATACCAAAGAATGGTAGTTTGTTCTCTCTTGCATATTTTACGGCAATGATTTTTCCTTCTACTCCGCGCATTCCGAAACCGGGTGCAACCAGTAGGCCGTCTAAAGTGCCGAGTTTTTCAGCAACATTATCATCAGTAATGAATTCAGAGTGAACGTTCACGATTTGTACTTTGCATTCGTTCATAGCGCCTGCATGAACAAATGATTCCAAGATTGATTTGTAGGCATCTTGCAATTCAATGTATTTACCGATCAATCCGATGGTCACTTTGCTTTTAGGATACTTTAATTTGTCTAAAAACTCTTTCCATTTCGACAGTTCCGGCTCATTGTACTGGGTGATGTTCATTTTCTTCAAGCAAATAAGATCTAATTTTTCACGCATCATAGCCAATGGCACTTCGTAGATGGTTGGAGCATCGGCTGCTTCAATTACGGCCTCTTGTTTTACGTTACAGAACAATGCCACTTTTCTTCTGATTTCAGGGCTTAATGCTTCTTCTGTTCTACAAACAATTACATCGGGGTGTACGCCTTCTTGGCTCAACATACGCACGGAGTGCTGAGTGGGCTTAGTTTTCAATTCTTTCGCTGCCTTCAAATAAGGAATGAGCGTAAGGTGAACAACTACTGAGTCTTCTTCAGGAAGTTCCCATTGCAATTGACGAACCGCTTCAATGAAGGGCAAGCTTTCAATATCACCAACGGTTCCGCCGATTTCAGTGATCACGATATCAAATCCTTTTCCTTGTCCCAACAAGAGCATTCGGCGTTTGATTTCATCGGTAATATGGGGAACCACTTGAACTGTTTTTCCCAAGTAAGCGCCCTCGCGTTCTTTGTTAATAACAGTTTGGTATACTCTACCGGTAGTAACGTTGTTCGATTGAGACGTAAAGATGTTGAGAAAGCGCTCGTAGTGCCCGAGATCAAGATCGGTTTCGGCTCCATCTTCCGTTACGAAGCACTCACCGTGTTCGTAGGGGTTAAGGGTTCCGGGATCGACATTGATGTAGGGGTCGAACTTCTGAATGGTCACTTTCAAACCTCTAGCTTGTAGCAATTTTGCCAACGAAGCCGCGATAATTCCTTTTCCTAAAGAGGATGTAACCCCTCCTGTAACAAAAATATATTTAGCCATAATACAGTACTTACAAATTCGTGTATTTACCCTTGGAAACTGATGGGTAAATCTATCGTTCAAATCCACTCCTACTCCAACTCATTAAGTGGGAGCAATAACACAAAAAAAGTATCGATTCTGATTTAGGATAACCCTTGAGCCTATTTGACCTGTGGAGGACGATCCATTAAAAGGATAATTGAGGCATGGAATTCCTTAGAGGTCGTACAAAGTTACGCTCTTTTTGGCTGTTGACCCAATATTGGGGAGGGAATGTGGAAAAGTGAAAAGACGGTTAGAATGGAAATAAAAAACCCTAGCTTGAAGCTAGGGAAATTATTCTAATAAATTGATTATCAATTAATATTATCGTATTACTTGGGAAATAACCATTCCGGTTGTGGCGGTAGGGCTTCCTGCGATACCGGGCAATGATTGCTTGGTGGTATCGGTATTAACCTGACTCTTGTTAACGTGTAACAAGATGATTAAGGCAATTTCAAGTAAAAGGACAACGCGGCTGATTTTGTCGCTTTTCATAGATACTGGTTGATTTCGGTTTAGGATCAATTGGAAAACGAAATAATTATAAAATTATTATAAATGCAAAGTAAAGTTCTTTTTTCTAAACAAAAAAATCTTATTATCTGGGTATCAGTCAGTTACTACTAATCCTTCGCAATTTTTTCATAACTGACCCTGATTCCTTTAATAAGTGAAGAACTGAAGCCTTGGTGTTCCATTTCGTTCAAACCCGCTATGGTACAGCCTTTTGGCGTAGTTACTTTATCTATTTCTTGTTCAGGATGCGAACCTCGTTTCAGCAATAATTCCGCTGCCCCTTTTACCGTTTGCGCGGCAATTAGACTGGCGGTAGCCGCACTAAATCCAATTTCTATGCCACCTTGGATGTTCGCTCTTATATAACGCATCGCATAGGCAGTTCCGCATGCGCCGAGCACAGTTGCTGCCTCCATTAGCTTTTCTTCGATCCATACAGCCTTACCTAACTGATTGAATAAGTTGGTGATATACTGTTCGGTGTTGGTGGTAATTTTTTTTCCGGCCAAGCATGTCATTGACTCTTGAATGGCTATTGCCGTATTGGGCATGGCCCTTACAATTGGCATTCCTTCTGGAGTGATGGACGCTAGGTCTTCTATTGTAATTCCAGTCACCACAGAAACTAACACTTGTTTGGTTGGATCAAGGTGTTGTTGAAATGCTTTAACAACGGCTTCTGTTTGAAACGGTTTCACAGCCAAAATGATCAAATCGGCATTTTGAACGGCGGCTTCATTGTCGGAGCTAACATGAACACCTTTTGATTGTAAATCGGAAAGAGTTTGGATACTGCGTTTGGTAATGATGATATCGGAAGGCTTTGAGAAGCCGGCCGCTATCAAACCTTCGGCCATGGCAGTACCGAGGTTTCCACCACCTATAATTGCGATCGTTTTATTCATATAAATCAAGTATTAAAACAGAACTGCCACTCCGCATAGCGGAATGGCAGCAAGCATATTGACCTGATAAAGTTAGTAATAGTTTCCGGAAACCAGATAATTTCTTACATAATCCACTACCCCATCTTCCAAACTATAAAAGGGTTGTGAATAACCTGCAGTAATGAGTTTGTTCATATTTGCCTCGGTAAAATACTGATACTTGTCTCGAATGTCTTCCGGCATATCGATGTATTCAATAACAGGCTCTAAGTTCAATCCTTTGAAGGTGGCGATTACCAAGTCACGGAAGGCGCGCGCTTTTCCGGTTCCTAAGTTGTAAAGTCCGTTTTCAATTTCACCGGTATCGGAGTTTTCCATGAGCCAAAAGCAAACAGAAATCACATCCTTTACATATACAAAGTCGCGCAACTGTTCTCCATCTTTAAAATCGGGACGATGCGACTTGAAGAGCTTTACTTTTCCGTCTTTTTTTATTTGGTTGAAAGAATGCCAAATTACGCTTGCCATTCTTGCCTTGTGATATTCGTTGGGACCATACACGTTAAAGAATTTCAATCCCGTCCAAAAAGGAGGTTGATCTTCTTGTTGCAAGGCCCATTTATCGAATTCATTTTTTGAAACACCGTAAGGGTTCAGGGGTTTCAATTGGTAGGCCAATTCGTTCTTATCGTCATATCCTAATTCACCGTCCCCATAAGTAGCAGCAGAAGAAGCATATACTAATGGAATGTTATGAAGTGTACAGTATTCCCATATTTTTTGAGAATACACTACGTTCAATGCTTCGTGAATGGCATAGTTAAACTCGGTAGTGTCGGTACGAGCACCGAGGTGAAAGATAAAGTCGGGATGTTTGGGTTGAGCTTTCAACCAATCAAAAAACTCCGATCTTTCAACGGTGGTAGTATATCTTTTAGATTTCCAATTGGCTTCTTTATCGGCTCTGCTAAAATCATCCACCAGAATAAGATTAGTAAACCCTTTTTCATTAAGGAATCCTACCAAACAACTACTGATGAACCCGGCAGCTCCGGTAATAACTATTGAACTATTGGAATGAATTTTCATATCCTTACTTTATAATGCACTCAGGGCATGTTCTTCATCGTGACCAGCCAAAAGATTAGCAATAGCGTTATCGTATTTCTCTTTCCATTCTGTAATACGACCCCAATTCATTCCATCTACTTCAACAGATCCTGTGGTTACTTCACCCAGTTCTTCGAAAGCGAAACCTTCCATTGCTTGAAGGAATGCCGCTTGTTTATTTGCTTTTACTGAAACAATTACACGGCTCTGTGCTTCACCAAACCAATAACCATCTTTTCTGATCTTATAGTCGGAAGCCACTACATCTACGCCTAGTTCTCGGTTAAAGCCTGACTCAAGCAACGCAATGAACAATCCGCCTTCGCTAACGTCGTGAGCCGACTCAATTAAGCGTTGTTGAATAAGCGAAGCAACTTTTTGTTGAACATCGAATTCTTCATCTAATTCGAAATGAGGGGCCGGGCTGAATTCCACCCCGTGAATTTTATGCAAATATTCTGATGAATTGATATCGCCGCGGCTGGTTCCGATCAGGTAGATCACATCACCGGCTGCTTTGAAATCCATGGTCATTTTTTTATTGGCATTGTCGAGCAAGCCTACCATTCCGATGGTTGGAGTTGGGTATACGGGACCGTCGGGGTTTTGGTTATAGAAACTAACGTTACCGCCGGTTACAGGTGTATCAAATTTGGTACAAGCTTCGCCCATGCCTTTAATAGCGTTCACGAACTGGAAATATACTCCCGGATCGTAGGGATTGCCGAAGTTCAAGCAGTTGGTAACACCAAGGGGTTGTCCACCGCTACAAACAATGTTACGAGCAGCTTCTGCAACAGCGATCATAGCACCTTTATAAGGATCAGCGAATACATAACGCGAGTTACAGTCAGTGGTTAATGCGAGACCTTTATTGGTTGGCTTTGCAACAACAACGGCCGCGTCACTTGGCGCGTTGGTTGAGGCATTTACAGTTCCTACCATGCTATCGTACTGCACATATACCCAACGTTTAGAAGCGATGTTAGGGATGGTTACCAATTTTTCAGCTACTTCATATAAATCATCGGGTACTTCAATAGTATCAGGATTGAATCCTTTGATCTTATCAAAATATTCGGGTTGTATATAATCGCGATTATTCTGAGGAGCACCGCCGCCTAATACAAGTTCATAGGCAGGTAGTTCGGCTTCCAGTTCTCCATTCATGTAGAAACGGAGGATACCGTCGTCGGTCACTTCTCCAATTTCGCTGCAAGGGAGGTCCCATTTGTCGAATACGGCTTGCACGAGGGCTTCTTTGCCTTTTTCAACTACCATGAGCATGCGCTCTTGGCTTTCAGAGAGAAGGAGTTCCCAAGCTTTCATATTTTGTTGGCGGGTTGGCACTTTATCGAGGTCGATGCGCATACCAACTTCGCCTTTGGCACTCATTTCAGAAGTGGAACAGATGATACCTGCAGCACCCATGTCTTGCATTCCTACTACCGCACCAGTTTGAATCACTTCCAAACAAGCTTCCAATAATTTCTTCTCTTGGAAAGGGTCGCCCACTTGAACTGCGGGTAGTTCCTCAGCACTTTCTGCTGTAATATCGGCACTGGCAAAGCTTGCACCTCCGATACCGTCTTTACCGGTTGCACTTCCCACAAAGAATACAGGGTTTCCGATTCCCTTAGCAGTAGCAGAAACAGTTTCACCGTTCTTTACAACACCCACACTCATGGCATTTACCAGCGGGTTGGTGTGGTATTTTTGTTCAAAGTATATTTCACCGCCTACCGTAGGTACGCCGAAACAGTTACCGTAGTGACTGATTCCGTGTACTACTCCAGCGAGTAAGTGTTGAGTTTTTGCTTCGTTAAGATTGCCAAAACGGAGGGAGTTGAGAGAAGCAATAGGGCGGGCACCCATGGTAAAGATATCTCTGTGAATACCTCCTACCCCGGTAGCAGCTCCTTGGAAGGGCTCGATGGCAGAGGGGTGGTTGTGTGATTCAATTTTGAACACCACACCATAACCATCACCAATATCCATTAATCCGGCATTTTCTTCACCAGCCTTCACCAGCATCTTTTTTCCCTCTCTTGGAAGGGTTTTCAGCCATTTAATTGAATTTTTGTAGCTACAGTGTTCGCTCCACATACCACTGAACGCACAGAGTTCGTTAAAGTTGGGGGTGCGGCCGAGCTTTTGTTTAATGAGTTCAAATTCTTCTTCGGTGAGACGGAGTTGTTTAGCCGTTTTAACAGTTACTTCCATGATTTTATTTGTGCCTGTAAAAGAAAGCGCAAAAGTACGAAGCCAAAAGCAATCTTATTTTATAAATTTACCCACTTTGCATCACCAACTATGACAATTGCATTTGTTCACAATAAAAAAGCGCTTTTGCCGGGAATTACGGCCTATCGACAGTTTTTTTCGCAGTTTGGCATTCAAACCGAGGTAGTGAGCCCCGATGAATTGGGCTTGGTACACAGGCATATAGAATGGCATTTCATGGGAAAAGACCTGTCAAAGCCGCGAGAGGGCATCTATAAGATTCACGAATACGCTTCGGCATCGGTACCCCCTTTTGCCGGTTATAAGAATTGGATTAAGAGTTTTTTTAATACACAACCCGATTTTAGGTTATTCCAGAACGAATATGTGAAGAATTGCTTCAATTTCAGAGATTCTATTTCCTATGGTTTCAGAGAAGTTGGCATTCCAAGCAATTGGCTTTTAAGTCCGGTTCACTTTCAAAAAGAGTTTGACTTCATTTATATTGGCAGTGTAGACCCGAATAGAAATTTGGAGCCCCTGCTTGATAAGTTCACCAAGGAATTGAGAGATCGGAGTCTTTTAATGGTAAGTCAACATTACGAGGACCTTCAATCAAAGTACAGCAGCTATTCGAATATTCAGTTCAAGGGACCGGTTGACAAAGAGCAGGTTCGGATGGCTATTTTAAAGTCGCGCTTTGCTTTGAATTACATTCCCGATCTGGCTCCTTTTAATCAACAAACTTCTACCAAATTATTGGAATACTGCACCTGTAGAATTCCCGTAGTTACTACATCCTACCCTTGGGTTCATCAATTTGAGGTATCGGAAGGGGGTAAATTCTTCTATTTAAAAGAGGACTTGAGCAATTTAAATTGGGAAACTTTGAATGAATTTGACTATGCTTTTCCTGATTTACGCGATTGGACCTGGGATCAACAAATTCGAAAAAGCGGTGTGTTGGAGTTTATTGAGCAGGTGTTTCCGGAGGTGAGGTTTTGAGAGGAGAAACGAGGAGGATAATTAAAAATTAATAATTAACAATTAATAATGGAACAGCCGGCAGTCAGGTTGATTGAATATTGGGTGCTAATCTGTGGAAATCTGTACTAATCTGAGAGCTATCTGTGGTGAAAATAAGGAGGGAGGAAATACGAAGAAACTGCCAACGCTGCGAAAACGCTGCGTTCGCTGCGCCGCCGCGGTAAAAAAAGACTACTTCGCGAAATCTTTGCGCTCTCCTATGTTTACGGAGAATATTTTTTTGACCACGGATTCGCACAAATTATGACAGATTTTCACAGATTAGCGGCTGAGTATTCTAAGATTCAAAAAAACTTCGCGAAATCTCCTCGCTCTTAGCGGTGATGACAGTCAATTTAATCGATCCATTCTTTATTGAGGGTGTGGAGGTATTCTTGGATGATGAGGCGCACGTCGAATTTTTGTTTTACCAATTTCCTTCCGGCGGATCCCATTTCCATCAACGCCGTTTCGGGCAAATTGAGCATACGTTCCATTTTATCGGCTAAATCGAAGGGGTCATTACTATTGCAAATAAACCCATTGAGTTCGTGTTGAACTACTTCTTTTGAACCTCGATTTTGAGCTGTGATAATGGGCAATTCCATAGATGCTGCTTCCATTAACGATCGCGGAACTCCTTCATTATAAAAAGAAGGGAAAACAAAGCAATCGGCTTTTTCCAAATAGGCTTTCACATGATCGGTATAGCCTTCGTATTTTATTAGGCCTTCTTTTTGCCATTTATCCAGTTCTTCTTGATGAATAGAATCGGGATGGTTTTTCTCAAAAAAGCCAATCAAAACGCAGTTGAAATCATAGTTTTTATTCTTCAAAATTCTAGCAGCATCAGCATATATTGCAATTCCTTTGCTTCGTAGCAAACGAGTGCTCATCAGAAAAGTAAAGGGCTGCTTTTTCTTTGTATGTGGTAGCGATCCCTGTTTAAAGAAATTTGTATTTACGCCTTCGCCGGGCAATACTTTGGCCTTTTCAATAGGAATCAATTTTTCATTGATAAAAATGCGGGCGTCGTCGTTGTTTAAGAACCATACTTCACGGGTCTTCTTCAAGCCGAATTTGTAAAGATTTTTGACAACTGTATTCAACCAATTCTTCTTTGCGAAGGCATATCCCAATCCAGTAACTACTGCAACCGAAGGAATTCCAAGAGAAGCAGCGGCTAATGAACCGTAGATATTGGGTTTTACCACATAATGAAAAATGAAATCGGGCTTCCATTTTTTGTAGAGTTGTTTCAACTCACGGTAAAAGCGAATATCGGCAAGCGGTTTGGCCGCCTTATTATCAAAATGAATGGGAATAAATTGGCACCCAATTTCGGTGAGTCGGTGAGAGAAATCATCGTCGGGGGCTATTACCAACACCTCAAATTGATTCTTGATCAGGTATTGAATTACATCCCATCTAAAATTGTAAACCGACCAAGCGTTATTGGAAACGAAGGCGATCCGTTTGTATGTAGAGGGGTTGAAATCCATGCGAAACAAAGATACAATTACTTTATAAGTAGGGAACAATTCATTAAAAATGAATAACTTTCAGCGTTGTGCAGTCCATCATCATTTTCATAATAACGCTGGGGCTTTTCAGTTATTTCCTTGTTTATTTAAACAAGCGTTTTTCTGCGGGCTTGCATTGGAAATGGCTGCTGTTAGGTTATTTTTCCAAAATTTTACTGGGGTGCTTGTACGGTTATATCTATTTGCACTATTATGGGGGAGACGATACTTGGTATTTTAATAAAGGCGGTGCTGAAGAATTCGAATTGTTAAGAACCGATCCGGTTGGATTCTTCAAACCTTTCAATCCAATAGCTGCATTTGAGCGGTATGAAGGGTGGGGTAAAAATTGGTACTACTATTTAGTAGACCTGGAATGGAGTTTTATTACCAAGCCTTTGGGATTGTTCCATGTAGTGAGTGGGGGAAATTATTATATCAATGCTGTTTTGTTCAATTTTATTCAGATTTGGTCGGCCTTGATTTTTTTAAAATGGGTGCGGAAGCGCTTTCAAGTGCAAGGACCTTGGCCATTCCTACTACTCTGTTTCTTTCCTCCGATTGCGTTTTGGCTAAGTGGCATACGGGGCGATGGTTACTTGTTCTTATGCATGATGTTGGTAATAAATGCATTTGATTCATTATTAACTCAATTCAAAAAACGATCCCTTTGCTATTTAGCATTGGGCATTGTTGGGGTATTGATATTCCGCCAACAAATTATGGTGCTATTGGCTCCGGCTCTTCTGGTTTGGTATTTAGTTGTAAGAAAGAACCGACTGATTGGAAGGACGGCTGTTTGGGTGTATGGAACTTTGATAGCCCTGTTTATTTTATCTTCTTTTCTTCCTCCCTCCTATTCTATTCCACTTAAAATTGCATCGCTGCAGAACAGCTATCGCCAGTTGCATGGAAAAACGATTCTTCCTTTGGGGCAATTAGACGGTAGTTGGGTCACTTATATTAAAGTATTGCCGCAAGCATTTTCAAATAGCTTTTTAAGACCCTTTCCTTGGGAAGCCAAAGGAGCGCTTCAATTATTCTTTAGTGGCAGTCATCTGTTATTTTGGGTCTTGTTATTGTTTGCTGTATTTAGATACCCTCATCAATTACTCTCTCTTGCGAAATCACCGGCTATTGGTTCGCTTCTAATCTTTAGCGTTAGCTTGTATTTAATTATTGGATTTACGGTACCCTATCCTGGTGCAATCGTACGGTATATTGTACCCGGAATGGTGTTCTTCTATCTCTGGATTGGGTTGGCAATGTTTCGCCCCCGAAATACAAATTAATATTTTTTTACATATTTATATTTTTCCAATTTTTTGCTCATTTTCACCCAAAATATTTAGCATTTTCACCATTTTATTCACACTAACGCTCGTAAACATAGAAAATTTAGAAAATATTCAACGTTTTTTAATTTATTTCTTCTTTTCTTTGTGGGAACGAAAAATTAAAAACTAATGGAAAATTTACGTTTTAAAGCCATCAACGATCTTTCGAGCACATCGAAGGATGTTGAAGTTAAGGGAGCGGCAAAAATCACCGGCATTTTCGGAGAGAATGTATTTACATTGAAGACAGCCCGTGAATTTTTGAGCGACGAAGCTTATAAAAGCCTTTTGGTATCAATCAGAGGTGGTAAAAAAATTGACCGTGCTGTTGCGAATCAGATTGCTGCGGGTATCCGTCAGTGGGCTGAAAGCAAAGGTGTAACACACTACACGCACTGGTTCCAACCCTTAACCGGAACTTCGGCTGAGAAGCACGATTCATTCTTTACTTTGAAGAGTGATGGTACAGCTATCGAGGAGTTCGACGGTGCGGCTTTAATTCAACAAGAGCCAGATGCCTCATCATTCCCTAGTGGTGGTATTCGTGCAACTTTCGAAGCGCGCGGTTATACTGCATGGGATCCTTCTTCACCTGCTTTCATTATGGAGATCGGTTATGGTAAAACCTTGTGTATTCCTACCATCTTCGTTTCTTATACCGGCGAAACATTGGACTATAAAGCTCCTTTGTTGAAGTCTTTGGAATCTTTGAACAAGTCTGCTGTTGAAGTAGCGAACTATTTCGACAAGAACGTTACAAAGATCACTGCAACATTGGGTTGGGAGCAAGAGTACTTCGTAATTGACGAAGCGTTCTTCAATGCACGTCCTGACTTAGTAATGAGCGGTAGAACTGTATTTGGACATTCACCTGCGAAAGGTCAGCAATTGGAAGATCATTACTTCGGAGCAATTCCTGAGAGAGTGTATGCTTTCATGAGAGACTTTGAAACAGAAAGCTATAAGTTGGGTATTCCTTTGCGTACACGTCACAACGAGGTAGCGCCTGCTCAGTTTGAGTGTGCTCCTATCTTTGAAGAAGTGAGTGTAGCGGTAGACCACAACACTTTGTTGATGGACATTATGGAGCGCGTTGCCCGTCGTCACAAGTTGCGCGTGTTGATTCATGAGAAACCATTTGCCGGCATCAACGGTAGTGGTAAGCACAACAACTGGAGTATGGCTACTGATACCGGAGTGAACTTATTGGCTCCAGGTAAAACTCCAAAGACCAACTTGATGTTCTTAACGTTCTTCGTTAATACTATCAAAGCGGTTCATGACTATTCAGACATCCTGAGAGCATCTATTGCTTCTGCCGGTAACGACCACCGTTTGGGTGCGAACGAAGCTCCTCCTGCGATCATCTCTGTATTCATTGGTCAGTACTTAACGAAAGTATTGAACGATGTAAAACAACGCGTAGGTGGTAAGTTCGACGAACAAGACGAAGCTATCTTAAAATTAGACTTACATAGAAGTATTCCTGAGTTGTTGTTGGACAATACCGACCGTAACCGTACTTCTCCTTTTGCCTTCACCGGTAATAAATTCGAATTCCGTGCAGTAGGTTCTTCTGCTAACTGTGCGAATGCGATGACTGCCTTGAACACCATCATGGCTGAAACTTTGAAAACCTTTAAGAAAGACGTTGATGCGTTGATCGAGAAAGGCGAGAAAAAAGAAATCGCGATCATGCATGTTATTCGTGAGTACATTGTTGCGAGCGAAAAAGTATTGTTTGAAGGCGATGGTTATAGCGATGAGTGGCATGAAGAAGCTGCAAAAAGAGGTTTACCAAACGTTCGCACTACTCCTTTAGCATTGGATGCTTATGTAACTGAGAAAGCGAAGCATTTGTTTGAATCAAACAATGTGTTGACACATGTTGAGTTAGAAGCACGTCACGAAATTGAGTTGGAGAAGTACATTAAGAAAGTACAGATCGAAGCTCGTATTATGGGTGAGTTGTGCACTAGTCACATTCTTCCTTCTGCGGTTAAATACATGAATGTATTGGCTACCAATGTTAAATCTTTAACTGATTTAGGTTTGGGAGAAGCAGCTGTAGCAAACCAAAAACAAATTCTTACCAAGATCTCTGAGCATGTTGCTAAAGTGAGTGATTTGGTTGAGAAAATGATTGAGGCTCGCAAAGCAGCGAATGCATTGAGCGATACACGTGAGAAAGCAATTGCATATCAAGCTACTGTAAAAGATGCTTATTTCGATGCAATTCGTTACTCAGTTGATAAGATTGAGTTATTGGTTGACGATCAGTTCTGGTTGTTGCCTAAGTACAGAGAAATGCTCTTCTTGAGATAAACTTGGTTCACTGACATGACAAGCAACAAAGGCCCGTTTCGTAAGAAGCGGGCTTTTTTTATACCATGATGATTTAAGGATTAGGCAGATTTAGGTCGAACAGCAATTGCGGAAGGGTTTGAGAGGACTTGAGTAGGATCGTTTTGGAAGTAAGAAGGGCTTGTCCTCGATAGTAAGTGCCGGTTCTTCCTTCAATGTTGAGTAATTTAAAGCTGCTATCTCTGAAAATGAGGAGGAGTTGCTTTTGTTTTGGTGATTGGTATTCTTTTCGAATGAAAATGGTTTTACCACCGTCGGTTTTAATAAAATAAGCAACGAATTGAGTACCGGCAATGAGTGCAACAATGAAGAGAATGGGGACGAATTTTCGTGTATAGGTTTGACCCGGTGAGAGTTTGAAGAACCCGTAGAGATAATAGATCATGGCGACTAGGAAGGTGAAATTGAGGGCGATTTTTACGAGTCCCCAGTTGAGGTTCACCCCGTTTCGTTCAGAGAACAGGATGCCGATATATGCGAAAAATAAAAGAGATAGGACAAGCAAAGACTTTTTTGACATACGATGTATTAATTGGGGTAAAGATACAAGGATGTTAGCGATGAGGATGCGCGGGAACAGCCGTAACGCAAAGGTTTGGTGGTTGGAGGTCGGAGAGGCTGAGGGTAGTTAAGTTTTTGGCAGTTTGATTTTCGAAGAGTCTTCTACTTAAGGGCGCAAAGCCGCTGCGCGGGGAACAGCCGGAACGCAAAGGTTTGGTGGTTGAAGGTTGGAGCGGCTGAGGTTAATTAAGTTTTTGGCAGTTTGATTTTCGAAGAGTCAAATATTTGAGAAATGAGTGCGCGAAGAATTCAAAGATTTTTTTAACCGCGGCGACGCAGCGATCGCAGCGATGACGCAGCGTAAAATCCCTAATTCCGCCGAAGGCGGAATGATACCTACTCAATATGACTGCCAACCGCGCTGGCCGGAGGCCTCCTTCCGGCGAAGCCCAACTGAATACAGACTGCTGCACTCGAGATATCTAAAACTTTGCGTTTAAATGTATTCAGATCCCGCGAAGCGGGAACAGCCGTAACGCAAAGGTTTGGTAGTTGGAGGTTGGAGAGGTTGTGGGTAGTTAAGTTGTTGACATAACGAAATTCAAAGAGTCTTTTACTTAAGGGCGCAAAGCCGCTGCGCGGGGAACAGCCATAACGCAAAGGTTTGGTGGTTGGAGGTTGGAGAGGTTGTGGGTAGTTAAGTTTTTGGCAGACTGAAATTCGAAGAGTCTTCTACTTAAGGGCGCAAAGCCGCTGCGCGGGGAGCAGCCGGAACGCAAAGAATTGGTGGTTGGAGGTTGGAGAGGTTGAGGGTAGTTAAGTTTTTGGCAGACTGAAATTCGAAGAGTCTTCTACTTAAGGGCGCAAAGCCGCTGCGCGGGGAGCAGCCGGAACGCAAAGAATTGGTGGTTGGAGGTTGGAGAGGCTGAGGGTAGTTAAGTTTTTGGCAGACTGAAATTCGAAGAGTCTTCTACTTAAGGGCGCAAAGCCGCTGCGCGGGGGAACAGCCGGAACGCAAAGAATTCGTAAAGTTCTCATATGCATCATTTTTTTTAATCAACATATTTTTAAACTATCATAATCCCAAATGGGATATCAATGTTGGCACAAGCTGACGCTTGCGCCAACACTGTAGTTGAATTCAAAGGCAAGCTTACGCTTGAATAAAGCTACGCGAGCTTACGCTCTCTCCGCTCTGCCAACAAGCTACTTGCGCTGTTCTCTTTTTCAATCAACCTCGTTCTTGTATTCAATTAACTAATTTTCAAACTATCAAATTCACCAATTAGCACAATCGCTTTTCTTTCCAGTATTCATCCAATATATTGCAGTGTCAACAGGTTTAATCGAGGAAATTGGGTAAGATTGGAGTTTGTTCAACCAAAATTGAATTGAGTTGTTTTAAGGTTGAACTAAAAACTATCATATGAAAAAAGTGATCTTTTTTATGATTGCTGCACTGCTGTTTGGAGCGAAAGAGGCGAGTGCACAGGCCGACAAAATTATTGGCACGTATTGGAGTCCTCAAAAAGATGGCAAGGTTGAGATTTTCAAACAAGGTAATAAGTACTATGGAAAAATCATTTGGAGTTCCAACCCGAGAAAAGATGCCAAAAACCCCAAACCCGAATTGCGATCAAGGGAAATTGTAGGTATGACTTTCTTGACTGATTTCAAATTTGACGACGACGAGTATATTGATGGAGAAATTTATGATCCCAAGTCAGGTAAAACTTATAGCTGCAAAATGTGGTTGGATGGATCTTACTTACATGTAAAAGGCTATATTGGCATTAGCTTGTTGGGCAGAACTGAAAAATTTGAACGTATTAATTAATAGATTCGTTCTTGTTTGCTAAATAAAAAGAAAGGCGCTGCAGTTGCAGCGCCATTGTAATATGATCTATTCTACTAGAATTACATTTTCTTAGCGTCTTCCATGAATTTTGCCAAGCCGATGTCAGTCAAAGGATGTTTTAACAATCCCAAGATTGAATCGAGCGGACAAGTGCATACATCAGCACCGGCTTGAGCACATTTCACAATGTGAAGGGCGTTGCGGATAGAAGCTGCTAAGATCTCAGTTTTAAAACCTTGGATGGTATAGATCTGAGCAATTTCTTCGATCAATTGGATACCGTCCCAACTGCTATCGTCGATACGACCGATAAAAGGAGAAACATAAGTGGCGCCTGCTTTTGCAGCCAAAATAGCTTGACCGGCAGAGAACACCAAGGTGCAATTGGTTTTGATTCCATTCTCAGAGAACCATTTCAATGCTTTGATACCATCTTTGATCATGGGAACTTTCACCACGATGTTTGGATGGATCGCTGCGAATTTTTTACCTTCTTCAATCATGCCGGCAAAGTCGGTTGACAATACTTCTGCACTTACATCTCCATCTACTAATTCGCAGATAGTTTCATAATGTTTTAAAATAGCTGCTTCGCCTTTAATGCCCTCTTTGGCCATTAATGATGGGTTGGTAGTAACACCGTCGAGGATGCCTAATTCATTGGCTTCCTTAATTTGAGCCAAATTGGCTGTATCAATAAAAAATTTCATTTGATATGATATTTGAATGATTGCGATATAAAAAACAAAAGCCAAATTGAAAAAAGGTTCTTCCAAATTGGCTCTCGAGAATTTCTTTAAAAATGGCAGGCTACTCACATCGCACCGCTACAACCGCCTATCCTTGCTGCCTTCCGACCCTGGGGAGGTTCGGCAGGAGCTGGTCGTGTAAGACCTGCCGCCGCAAATATAGGACAAAAAACATTGGCAGCGGGCAGATTTATAGATCTTTCTAAAAAGCCTTTATCGGAGGGTTTTATTGGTCATGGAATTAACCTTTGATACACCCACCAATTCATCGTGTCGCCCCCCCAAAGCCTTGTAGTATACTAGTATGGTGTATTCGTCCTCCGATTCCCAATAATTGCCTTCGGTTTGTTGGAAATCAGGCAGTTGTTTGGGACCTGGTTGCGTTCCTTGGTCGATGGTTACATAGGCGTAGTCATAATAGCCTTGTTTCAGAAACAAGCTGGTTTCGTACAAACCCTTCTCAGCATTGAATACGAGTTTCGTTTTGCTATTGTATTCATAGTTGGTAAAGCGACCTACTATGTACACGTCTTTGCCACGGATGGGCTGGCCGCCGGCCGGAGCAAAAGCGAAGTGAACAGTGGCATAATCGCCCTGCCAATAGGGATTCAAGCCTTCTGTATTTTGAATATAGTAAGCTCCATTGGCATCTCGGAAGAAATTCACTCGAAGATTCGATCTATCTGCATCGGGTTTCACAAAAATTTCTGTCGAAGTTTTGGTGTAGATGGCATTCAAGACTCGATCACTTTGCAATCGAAAACTTCTCAAATCAAGCCAGCGCCATTCTTTACCGGCCGGAAAAACAGCATCTGCTTCGCAATCAAAATCCATTATGTTTCGATTGAAAAAAGTAGGTCGAACATGGGTAATAGCATTGTCCCAGCGATCATTCTGTAAAATCATCACTTTGGTTTGTTGCAAATAGTTCATCAAATTCAACTGTTCGCTGAAATTCACTCTGAATTGAACTTTATGATGGGTGCGAATGATTTGAGAATTGAAGGGTTGAACTATGGCCGCAGAGATGGAGGCTTTGTCATCAACCACCAGAAATCGTTTGGTAAAAAGCAGTTTTGAAGTATCTCCGTCTTTAAAAACTTTGAGAATATAGTTGCCGGAACGGGAAGGAATGGAGTTACGATCGGGAAGTACGGCCTGATAGTGCACATATTTTGTAAAGGCAACGGATGAAACTCGGTAGGTAGTTAATCGGGTTTGGGAATATCCTTTGATAAAATCAAATTGGCTCAGCATGGCTGGTGTCCAATCGGCATTGCACAATTGATAGGTATAATAATAGCTTTTAACGGAAGGATCCAGATCGTCGAAATGAAGTTCCATTTGTTCTAGGGCATTCAAACGAATGAGGGGATAGGCCAATTGGTTGCCATTTTGAAAAAGTTGCACAGTGGCAATATTAGGCGCCACCACCATTTCAGGAATTTGTGCCTTTACCTGCAAAATGAAGAGGGCCAATAGGATGCTGAAACAATGCTTCATGAACTAAAAATACGTTATTTGAATAGGTTGGAACCCTTAAAAAATACGGCAGATTGAAAGGTACCCACTATTTTTGACAAACGAAAACCATGCCGATTGAATATAGCAGCGTTCATTGCCCGAAGGGTAGCATTTAGCGGTCAGAAAAGTTTCTCCCGATTCATCGTACGATTGTCGGTTGCAGCTACCATTATTAGTGTGGCTGTAATGATCGTAACCCTTGCATTTGCCGGTGGTTTTCAACAAACTATCAGCAATAAAGTATTCAGTTTTTTCGGGCATGTGCGAGTGATCAATTACAATAGCACTCAACAAGTAGCCATTGCCGAAGAATTACCGGTCCGAAAAAGCGATTCCGTTCTGAATTTGCCCAAAATGGTGCCAGGAATCAAAAAGGTGCAAGCGTACGCCACAAAAAACGCCATATTAAAGACTACGGAAACAATTGAAGGTGTGCTTTTTAAAGGGGTAGAAAAAAACTATGGCTTTGATAACTTAAAGAACTTTCTGGTTGAAGGAAGATGGATCAATTTTGATGATAGCAGCTATAATAAAGAAATCAATCTTTCTGCTTCCATGGCAAAGCAACTGAATTTGAAGGTGAAGGACCAAGTCATGATTTTCTTTATTCAACCCAACGGAGCACCACCTAGACCACGGAAACTCACGGTAGTGGGTATCTTCAAAACCGGTATTGAAGAGTACGACAAGCTTTTTGCACTGGGCGATTTGCGCTTGATACAACGATTGAATGACTGGACACCCGAACAAATTGGCGGATATGAGTTGATTTTAGATCAACCCAATGATATGGACCGCGTTAGTTACGACATTGTACCTTATCTTCCTTTTGACGTTACTTCGCAAACGATCAAAGAGTCGTTCCCTTCGATTTTTGATTGGCTGCAGTTACAAGACCAAACCATTTACATTGTGATGGCTATTATGATGGTGATTGCAACCCTTAATTTAATTACTTGTTTGCTGATTCTCGTATTGGAAAGGACCCGAATGATTGGCTTGTTGAAAGCGCTGGGAAGTCCGAATGGCACTGTTCAACGGATATTTTTATATCAGGGTAGTATCATTTCGGGAGTGGGCATTTTGGGTGGGTTGCTATTGGGACTTCTTATGTGTTGGCTTCAATACCAGTATGGATTTATCACATTGTCTGAAGACACATATTATATCTCCAAAGCTGCTGTTTACCTAGTTTGGTGGCAGGTTGCATTAGTGGTATTGGCCACTTTTGTAGTGTGCTTTTTGATTCTTCTTATTCCTTCCGCAATTGTGAAAACGGTACAGCCGATTCGGGCGATTCAGTTCAGGTAAGGTGCGATAATAGAATGCCGGTGGCTACCGCAGCATTCAAAGATTCTGCCCCACCTTTGGCCGGGATGGTTATTTTGACAACCTTATCAGTGATTAGATTAGCGGCAATTCCTTTGGATTCATTACCTATAATCAAAGCTCCTTTTTCAGGTTTTTGGATTGATTGCAAGGGGCTGCCGTTTAGGTGAGCAGCCAATATGGGTCGATCTTTGATTTGATCGATATAAAACTCAAGTGGGGTATAAATGATTCGAACTCTCGATAAGCTGCCCATGGTAGCTTGTACTACTTTAGGGTTCAAATAATCGGCTGTTTGGGGGCTTGCAACGATATCGGTGATTCCGAACCAATCGGCTGTTCTAATGATTGTTCCTAAATTACCGGGATCTTGGATAGTATCGAGAATTAGTATCCAAGGTGAAACTGGCTTATCTGCATTAAAAACAGGCTTTTTTACGATTGCCAACACCTCGGCGGGTGTTTGAAGCTGTGAAATGCGCTCCAATTCTTGGTGGCTTACTTCCGTAAAAGGAATGGCGGCTGTTTTAAGCGCATTTTCATGTTCTTCGATCCAAGAGGCCAGGGCGAACACTTCTTTGATTTGAATATTTGGTGCAGCCAAGAATTCGTTAATTATTTTGGGACCTTCGGCTGTGAATTCCCCTATTTCATCCCTGAATTTTTTCTGGCTTAAACTTTGAATATATTTGACCTGTGATTTAACCAGCATTGTGATAGATTTATTCCTTTTATGTTAGCCCGGAAGCAAGTTAGTTTATTTCAAGTTATAACCCATTACCTGATAGCCGGGCTGGTGTTATTATTCAGTACCTCCTGTGGAGCGTCGAAGAAATTGCCGCGCAATAAACCTTTTGTTTACAAAACAACCATCTATCTCAATTCTCCCCTAACCGGACTACCCAAGGCTGAATTGATCAGTAAACTAGAAAATCAGTTAGACGACTCCATCAAAACTAGGTATGTGAGTTATGCAGGTGTTCGGGTATTGCAAAACCCTCCCGGATTTGACAGTTCAAATATTGCTCGTTCTCGAATCTTTTTAAAAGCACTACTCACCTCTATAGGTTATTTCTACCCTCAAATTCGAGATAGTTTTTACGTGGTAAAGAAAGGTGATCAGCAGAGAGTGCATATCAATTTTTTTGTAACACCGGGGAAGCAGACCAAGGTTGAGTCGGTAACCTATCAACTAACAACACCCGCGCTTCAGGAAATAGCCACCGAGCCACAAACAAAACCCGTTATCAAAGCAAACGATCCTTATTCCATTGGTGCCATTGCCGCCGAACGTGATCGATTGGTGAGCCAATTTCATCAAAATGGGTATTATAAAATTGGGCCCGATGATGTATATGCTTTGGTAGATACTGTTGTTGCGGCATTGATCGATCCTACGTTGGATCCATTTGAACAAATTAGACTATTGGATTCTTTGAAGAAAAAATCAGAGAACCCCACTATTAAAATTGTATTCAAGCAAAAGCCTCCCTCCGATTCCAACCAAGTTAAGAAATTCTACATTGGTAATGTTACCATATTGCCCGACCAAAGTTTGGTACAAGACTCCGTTCTCATATACAAAGACAGTACTGTAAAACCGTATCAATTTAGATTTCTAAGTAATCGATTCAAACTTGGTTTTATGAATCGATATGTAAGTTTGGTTCCCGGAAAGTTGTACAATGAAACGGATTATTATAAAACGATCAATACGTTTAACAGGCTGGGTGCTTGGCAAAGTGCAGATGTTGCACTTACAGAGCGATACGATAGTGTACCGCTATTAGATGCTGAAATCCGTTTGTATCCTTCTCTCAAGCGTAATCTTAAAGTTGACTTAGAAGCGAGCAGAAATATAGCCGATTATTTAACCACTTCCCAATTCTTTGGCCTTGGTTTGAACTTTGCTTTGACCAATAGAAACGCTTTTAGACAGTCGATCCAAACCAATACCAATGCCCGCTTTGGTGTAGAATTCGGTTCTAGTTTTATTCAAACACTTCAAACGAATTTATCACACAGCATCAATTTTCCTCGATTGATTGTCCCTTTCAAGATCAGTGATAAAATTCAAAAGAAAATCGCCAACGAACGCACCATTTTAAACATCAATGGTAGCTATACTATTAGAAAAGATATTTACAATGTAAGTTCAATCAACAGTGGCTTTGGTTACGAATGGTCATCAAAACGATTCAATTGGCAATTGATTCCGATAAATGTGGAGTATACTCGCTTAGATGGAAAGGATAGTTTGAATAAATTGATTCAGCAAATTCCTTCGCTCCGCTATGCCTTTAACGATGGATTTGTAATTGGTACGATAGCATCCATGAATACAACATGGATCAAAGGCAAACGCCGTTCTAACTTCAAAGTTCGCATAGAAGAAAGTGGTGCCTTGTTTGGTTTTATTAAAAATTTGGAGCGAAACAATTTGTTCCGCTTTGTTAAAACAGATATTGAATACAAACATTTAATTAGCTACAATCGATCAGCCTTAGCTTTTAGAGGATTTTTTGGCTATGGTTACGTTTACGGTAAAAAAGGCGATCAGCCGGAAACCAACCTGCCCTTCTTCAAAGCTTATTTCGCAGGTGGACCTTATAGTATGCGTGCATGGCAAGTTCGACGCTTGGGACCTGGTAGTACCCTACTTTATGATACTTCGGGAACCAGAGCCAACGACCGTTTTGGCAACATGCAGTTGGAAGCAAATATGGAATATCGATTTGATTTAACAACAGTAGCAGGAATAAAAGTAAAGAGCGCTTTATTTGTTGACATGGGTAATATTTGGAGCAATGAATTCAAAGATGCGAACTTGACAGATAAAATTCCGGAAGCTAGTTTCCAATTCAGCAGACTCTATAAAGACCTCGCTATTGGTGGTGGCACCAGTTTACGTTTAGACTTCGACTATTTCCTCATACGATTTGATTGGGCCTACAAATTGAAAGACCCTCGCTGGGTTGCTATAAATGACGGCTGGTTTCATGATTTGAGAATTGCGAATGGGCAGTTTCAGTTGGGGATCAATTACCCTTTTTAATTAATAATTAAGAATTAATAATTAATAATGAAACAGCCGGGGAGATAATTAGTGAATTTGTGAGTTTGTAGATGTGGGATGAAATACATAGAAAGAACAGGAGGAGGAACAGGGGGAAAATAGGAACGAGGATGAGAGGAAACGAGGAACGAGGGTAAGGAGGTAGACTATCCATCCTGTAAATCCTTTAATCCTGTAAATCCTGATCGCTGTCAGGTTGATTGAATATTGGAGGCTAATCTGTAGTCAAAAAAAGCCTAAGACCTAAAGCCTAAGGCCCAATGCCTACTACACCGAACTCAATAACTCAAAACTCAATCAATAACTATTTGAGATCGAAAAATTCTCTACTGTGCTGAAAGCGTTTCTGCAATCATAGTTTGGGCTTGTTCCATGGTGTAAGCCGTAGTTACTGAGAATTCGCCGATGCGGGTGCGGCGTAGAGAACTTAGATAGGCGCCAACACCTAATTGTTGACCAAAATCCTGTGCTAAACTTCTGATATAGGTTCCGGTTGTGCATACTACACGAAAACCAATTACATTGTCCTTGATATCAGTAATTTCAAATTCTTTAATTGTAATGGTTCTTGGTTCAAGTTTTACTTCCACACCTTTTCTTGCCAGTTCATAAACACGTTTACCATTCACTTTAATTGCAGAGTGTGCCGGAGGAATCTGTTGTATTTCACCAATGAAAGGAGTGGTTGCGCTTAAGATTGCTTCTTTTGAAATCGAGGTCCAATCCTTCTGTTGTTCCGGATCGCTTTCTAAATCATACGTAGGTGTAACGGCACCAATTGTAAATGTTCCGGTGTATTCCTTTTCCTGTGCCATGAATTCATTGATTCGTTTGGTGAACTTTCCGGTACAAACGATCAACAACCCGGTTGCTAATGGATCGAGTGTGCCGGCATGTCCTACTTTTTTGGTACGGACTGCATTTCTAATTTTTCTAACCACATCGAAGGAAGTCCATTCTAGGGGCTTGTCGATTAATAACACTTTACCTGCATCAAACGGGTTGGCACTCGTATTCATGCTGCAAAGCTAACCAAGTTCGGGGAATTAAGCTAGATGGCTTGTCGCGATTTCAATTCGAGGTATTGATTCACGGTGTTGATCGTGAGATTTTCAGGTTCGGTAAGAATGGTAAAAATTCCGTGTTTTCTCAGTTCTTTTACCATGCGTTTCTTTTCGTATGAAAAGCGCTCAGCAATGGTTTTCATATAAATATCCTCCAGGCTTTGAGATTTCTGAGAGGTTATTTGATTCAATTCAGTGTTCTCAAAAAATACTACTAAGAGTAGATGTGATCTAGAAATGGCCCTTAAATACGGCAACTGACGCTCTAAACCGGCCATTGATTCGAAATTAGTAAAGAGTATCAATAGGCTTCTTTGGTTCACTCTAAACTTAAGCTGGGCATAAAGCTTCTCATAGTCGGTTTCCAGGTAACGAGTCTGTTGGTTATACAAGGTTTCAAGGATATTGGTCATTTGGCCCTGTACCCTTGAAGCCGGAACTACTTGACCGATTTGATGATCGAAAGTGATGAGTCCGGCCCTATCTTGTTTTATGAGCGCTACCCTACTTAATATTAAGCTTGCATTGATAGCATAATCTAAAAGTGAAAGTCCATTGAAAGGGCTTTTCATGACACGACCTTTATCAATCAAGCAATACACTTGTTGGCTCTTTTCATCGGTATAATTATTGACCATCAAGCCGCCTTTGCGAGCCGTAGCTTTCCAGTTAATGCTCCGGATATCATCGCCCCGAACGTATTCTTTGATTTGCTCGAATTCAAGGCTGTGACCAATTTTTCGGATCTTCTTTGAACCTCCATCTTGGAGGTTATTAGAGAATGCTTTTAATTCATATTGGCGCATTAGAAAGTAGGAAGGTAGTACCCTGATAGTTCGCTCCTCTTGCGTAAATTCGATTCGTCTGATGAGTAATTGTAAGGGGCTTTTACAATAGACCAATAAGGAACCAAAATGGTATTCGCCTCTCTCAACAGGGCGAAGTGAATATTCAACAATTGAAGATTCTTTTGACTTCGCAGCAACTTTCTTGGAAAAATCATGAATCTGAAACTGAATCGGCAATTCATCAATTATCTCAATTTGAGAAGTAAAGGGAAAATTGTTATAGACTTTCAGTTGTACTTTATTCTGATCACCATTGGAAAAGCGGTCGGAGCAAATTCTATTTGCAAGTATGGGTCTACGTGGCAAAAACAGCGTAGCAGCATCTACTAAAACAATTACAGCAAGCGCTATAACAGCAATTTTTGTTACCAATAGAAGCCATGGCAGAAAAAAGGACAGAACGAACGCCAAAATCAGTATCACGAGGGCTAAATAGAGCCTTCGACCGATAAAAACAGGATTATTATATAGTGCTTTTAGGAAATTCATTCTTATCTGGGCACTTCAATAGATTGAATAATTTGACTCACTACTTCATCAGTTGTGATGCCTTCCATTTCCTTTTCCGGGCTAAGCGTGATTCTGTGACGGAGAACCGGCGTCGCCACTTTCACAATATCTTCAGGGGTGACAAAATCTCTCCCTTCCATTGCAGCAATCGCTTTTGCAGCATTCATTATTCCGATTGAGGCACGAGGTGAAGCCCCTAAATAAATAGACTTATTTGTTCTTGTATTGGTAGTGATAGCTGTAATGAAATGCAAGAGTTTTTCTTCAATATGAATTTTTCGAACTTGTAATCGTAGTGATTCAATTTGCTGGTGATTGAGCACATGCGTTACTTGATCAACCATTGTGGCCATGTTATTGGCATGTTGATTCTGCAGAATTTGCAATTCTTGTTCTTGAGTGGGGTAACTTACCAAAATCTTAAAAAGAAATCGATCTAGTTGAGCTTCGGGAAGGTGGTAGGTACCTTCTTGCTCTATTGGGTTTTGAGTGGCCACTACCATGAAAGGGTTGTCGAGAACATAGGTGGTTCCGTCCATGGTTATTTGACGTTCTTCCATCACCTCAAACAAGGCTGCCTGAGTTTTTGCAGGGGCACGGTTGATTTCATCAATTAGCACGATGTTAGAGAATATTGGACCACGTCGGAACTCGAACTGTGAATCTTTCGGGTTGAATACAGAAGTACCGATCACATCACTGGGCATTAAATCGGGCGTAAACTGGATGCGGGAAAAATCAACGGAAATACTACGACTAAGGAGTTTTGCCGTGAGTGTTTTTGCAACTCCTGGAACACCTTCGATCAATACATGGCCATCGGCTAAAATGGCGGCTAAAAGTAATTCCACCATTTGCTCTTGACCGATGATTACTTTCCCGATTTCAGATCGAAGCGTGAATACCGCTTCTTGCAATTCTTGCAAATCGGTTCTTTGTTCAAAAAAATTTGATTCCATGTTTATGCCTGTTTATAAAATGATTCGAGTTTATTGTTTAAAAGTATCACCTCTTCATCTGAAACCTCCGGCTGCTCACTCAATTGCTTCATTAAGTATAAAGTAGATTTTAGCTCTGCTTGCTCGATTCCGGTTTTAAAAGCTACTAAACTTACAAAAGAATCGTCCACTTTTGTGGAAGGTATGTTGAGATGGGTTCTTACATGTTCATAAAAATGCTGCGCCATCTTTTGCACCAAGTTTGAATTATTGTGCTGTTGATAGTACAATTGCCCGATCGTTCTTGCGAAATCGAGGCTGGTATTGCGCAAGGGTGGTTTTTCATCTATTTTCCGCTGTTTTCGTTTTGTATCGAAAAAATAAACCAATATTAAAAGTAACAGCAACAGCAGCAACGCCAAAGCAAGTGCCGGCTGTTTTAATGCCCAGGATAAGGCCCTAGACACGCTGTTCTTTGAATTGCGTGAAGAATTGTTCCTAAAGTATTCATTCCATTCAATTGATTGAATTCGTTCAGGAAATTGCGACAAAGCAAGTTCATAGTAGGTTCTATTGTCCTTATGCAGGAGAAAGAAATTAGTGAAAACAAAAGGATTGGAATGAATGTAAATGGCTCCCCCATTAGAGTATTGTATTCGAACAAAATTGGCTTTCCCGTTCGAATTTCTACCTAAAATAGAGGTATAGGTACTATCGTATTCTTGAAAATTACTTCGATAGGTAAATCCGGGATAGTAAAAAGAGTCGAGGGCGAAGGTTTCAAAATTTTCGATACTGGAAACAGCCGTATTGTCTTCTTCAAATGAAAACTCTGCATTTTTTAATTTCAAGTTCAAAGAATCGAGAAAGTTGTTATCGATATCAAAAGCTGAAAGCAGTAATTGATTTCCCTCCCAAACATAATTAAGCAGGGCTTGTCGCTCATTTGGGCTAGGCATGAATTCTCTTACGATTATTATTCTTGCTGATTTCCCTGAACCCGGTTCAGCGCTGTTAAAAATCGATTGCACTTCAGGGTATTCCAAAGGGCTCTTTTTACTGGATGTGATTTTAGCCTTGGGAAAAAGAGATTGTAATTGATTATAGGCAAACCAAGTTCCATATGGGATCTTATCGTTCTTCCACAAGGAAATATTTCTGTTCAATTTTTTTTCTTCTTTTTTTGAACAGCCCACTATCAGCGTTATGCTTAGAATAAATAATATCGTTAGGATACGTCTCACAAATTCAGTTTGCTTTGAAATAAAGAAAATTCCTCTTTGAATTTTACAAATTGAGTTTCGTTTATCTCGAATCCTCCATATGCGATGTAATCGCTCAAATATGCTAATTTCCTAAACTCATTGTAGAGTCGGTGATTTCGCATTTTAAAAACGTACTGCATATTTGTAGTCTGCTTGTCATAGTTCAATGCTCCGGCTTTATTCAAAAGAAAAAGTGTTTTAATATACGATAGCCGTAAATAAAGAATGTAGTTCTTTTCGCTTTCTGCTTTGGTTAGTCGTTCATCTATATTTTCAAGATGCAGTCCTTCCTCCGACAGATCAATTTCAGGTTGCTCAATCGGTTTTTTTGACCCAAATTCGAAGAGGCTATTATTGACGACCAATTTATAAACAACAAAGAGCAATACAAGAATGATTAAAACAACACCAAATTGCGACAGCCATTTAGGTGCATTACCGGAAAACAAACCGTCGTTTGAGGTTTCCTGTTCTTTCTGAATTATTTTTTTCCAATAGGAAGAGTCATTGGCGTATCGGAAATCTTTACTGTTTTTTAATGCCAACACAGCACTATCGTTCAGGCGTTTCCAAACAAATGTATCATTGATGATATTTTCTCTAACGGAAGGAGCTGACGTATCTGCATCCAAATCTTCATCCGGCACTACTTCTTCATCGTAAATTAGGGTATCGTTGTAGTTGTTCTTTACAATTGAGTCCAATACATTCTTCTGAGCCATTCCAACATGAAAGAACAGCGTCATACAAAACATTAGCAAGTATTTCCGTAGGGTGATGCTCATGATTTCACTTCTTCCTTTTTAATGCCTTGCCTTTTTTCTACTTGAATAGGATACCAACCGAAATACCAACACACGAATACGAATGAAACTGTCAGAATTGAAATACTTAAAAGTTTTGGCATTTCTGTGTGGCGTGTAACAAAGCCTTCTAATAGTGCAGCCATAAGAAGCATAGGAACAATTCCGAGCATTACTTTAATACCATCTTTGGCTCCTAGCTTCAAGGAATTCAGTCTCGTTTTAGTTCCCGGAAATAAAATGCTATTTCCTAAAATCAATCCGGCAGCGCCCGAAATTACAATTGCAGAGATTTCTAGTGTACCGTGAATCCAAATCACCAATACTGAGGCCCAACCTAATCCCTTTGCAAAGAAATAGTATTGAAATGCGCCAACCATGACTCCATTCACCAACAAAAACCAGGATGTACCAATTGAAAGGAGTAAGCCACCGATAAAAGTGAGAAATGCAACTCTAATATTGTTCAATGCAATTCGAACAAACATCATGAATGCCTGTTCGTCTTTATAAACACCAAAGGGATCCCCTTTAGCAATATTATCTTGGGTCATTTCCACATAATCATCGCCTAATATTCCGGCCACGAAGCTGTTATCGTTTGCTGCTGAAAAAGCTGCAAAAATGGAGAAGAGCAGAAAGATACCAAACGCAATTGTTAATTCTCGATGATGTTTTCGAACGATGAGGGGAAGTTCGGTTGACCAGAAACGCCAAATTCTGGAGATGCGTTCTTTTTTGTTCTTATAGATACCTAAATAGATTCGAGAGGCCAAGCCATTCAGGTAGGTAGTTACTTTGCTATGTGGATAGAACGTTTTTGCATAGCCGAGGTCGTTGACCAATTCGGTGAATTGATTGGCCATTTCGTCAGGATCATTCGCTTTTCTATACTGATACTGCTTCCACTTTTCGATATTTTTCTTGATAAAGAGACCTTCTCGCACCGCTCATTAGGATTTAAAAGATTCAAGTGTTACTTTTATACAATAAATATACTTCTAAATTACGGTAAACCTCGCACCGAAGCACGAAATTATAGAATAAAAATGCCGGCAGTAAAATTAGATACAGGGTTCAATATTGAGCTTGAATTTCAAGTAGCTCCCTTCCACAAAAGGATGTTTGCTTGGATGATTGATCTTTTGATTAGCTATGTATATTTGAGGCTTTTGGCGCTGGCCTTAGGAGGAGATATTATTACCGGAGTTTTTGAAGAGAAGAATATTTTACACATGTTGTTCAGCTTGGTTCCGGTGTTCTACCATTTATTTATGGAACAATTCTTTAATGGTAGGAGTATCGGAAAAATGGTATTTCAACTACAGGTAATTACCATAGATGGTGGCCAACCCAGCTTCGGTCAGTATTTGTTACGTTGGGCCTTTCGTACATTAGATTTTCCGGTAACTATTATTGGGCTGATCGTTGCGAATGAGATGCCTTGGTGGACATTTCCATTAATAGCCGGAGGACTTTTTGCTGTTATTGTTACGCCAAAGAGTCAGCGAATTGGCGATTTAATTGCCGGAACAATGGTTATTGAAACCAAAAACAACACTAGTTGGGAAGACACCGTATTTACGGAAGTAGAGGCCACCTACCAACCAATGTATAAAGAAGTAATGCAATTGAGTGATCGTGACATCAATACCTTAAAGTCGATCATCAACAATGTTAAGAGAAATGATGATTTCAATCTTAGTTTAAGGATTGCTGATAGAATTAAATCAAAGTTAAACATTCAGTCGGACCAAGACAGCTTGCAGTTTTTGGAAACCTTACTAAAAGATTACAATTACTATTCTACAAGATAAAAAAAGGGCGATCTTTTTGATCGCCCTTTTTTTATCGAATATGCTTTGATTTTACCTGCTGAAAAGACCCGCAAAAACAAAGGCCAATACCATAAACGCAAACACGATTATTAACAAAATGCCGGTCATTTTATTATAGTAATTCAGATTCTCTGCCGCTTTCTCCATATCGAGTTCACTATTGTTTGCTATAGCTACCAAGGTATGATTCGAGAACTTTAATAGGAAGTAGTTAAGTATACCGCCCAAGATTGCTGTAAAAATTGCTCCGGCTAATCCTCCTGCCATAGAGCCTGCTACATTTTTTCCAAATAAAACCACCACTATATTGACAGCATAGGAAGCGTATGCAACATAGGCGATTATACGACCCCATTTTGCTATGGATTCCATGTGAGATTTTATTATTTGATCAAACTCTAGATCAAATAGATTGTCGTTGGTATTTGTTTCCATATTTAAAAAAGTGTTGTAAGTGATTGAATGATTGAGAAGATACTAATTAATGTAAAAACGCCATAAATCAAAAAATAGATCTTTAAATAGCGCCATCCATTGGTGAAAGCAACCATGTCTCTTGTTTCAAGGCCAACTTTCAAATGATTATAAGCCCTAAGCATTATGAATAGCAAAAGCCCGGCGATCAAAATGATAAAAAAGATTGCGACCAATATAACGGAGGCGTAATTCGTTTCTATGCCTGGAAGAACCGATGATAATTGATCTAAGAAACTGGTACCGCCAATGGCAAGAAAAATAGCAGCAAGTGTAAGAACTACTAGCAAAGAGATGGCAGTAAATCTACCCCATTTTGCAGCACTAAGAAAGTTGGAGGAAATAGATCTATTGACCGATAAGGAGTCGTTAAGTAGATCTTGGTTTGAGTTTTGGTCCATGAGTAAAATATTTGAACTAAATGTAGGAAAAAAAACAAGAATTTGAAATAGAAATTAGGGCACTAAAAAACCCCGCAGTAGCGGGGCTTTTCTTAGTATGCTTGAGCAAAAAGGACTCTTTGTGTACTAGGCTTTCCTGTTAGTATACACTTTCCTTCTTCTTGTTTATTATCCAATGGAATGCATCGAATGGTTGCTTTGGTCAGTTCTTTGATTCTGGCTTCCGTTTCAGGTGTACCATCCCAATGAGCAGCAATAAATCCACCCTTTGTATTCACTAAGTTTTCAAACTCTTCCCAAGTATCGGCAGGAGTGATATGCGATTCTTGATAGGCTTTGGCTTTGTTATAGATATTTTGTTGAACATCGTCGAGCAAAGAAATGATGCGTTGCGCCAATCCGTCGAGTGATACTGTTTGCTTTTCTTTGGTATCTCTTCTTGCTAGTTCAACGGTATTGTTTTCCAAATCGCGCGCTCCAATTGCAATTCGCACGGGCACTCCTTTCATTTCATATTCCGCGAATTTCCAACCCGGACGGGCATTGTCATTGTCATCGTATTTTACACGAATGCCTGCAGCTTTCAATTCTTTTGTAAGTGCTGCAACTTTTGCGTCGATCAATGCTTTTTGTTCATCGCCTTTATAAATTGGCACGATCACCACTTGGTGAGGAGCAATTCTTGGAGGAAGGATCAAACCATCATCATCACTGTGCGCCATTACAAGGGCCCCGATCAGGCGGGTACTAACACCCCAACTGGTAGCCCAAACATATTCTAATTTGTTTTCTTTATCAGAGAATTTCACGTCGAAGGCCTTTGCAAAGTTTTGACCAAGGAAGTGAGAAGTTCCGGCTTGTAGAGCTTTCCCATCTTGCATCAATGCTTCGATGCAATAGGTATCTACGGCACCTGCGAAGCGTTCGCTTTCTGACTTCACCCCTTTGATTACAGGTAATGCCATCCAATTCTCTACGAAATCGGCATACACGTTCAGCATTTGAACAGTTTCTGCAACTGCTTCTTGAGCAGTAGCGTGTGCAGTATGACCTTCTTGCCAGAGGAATTCAGCCGTGCGTAGGAACAGGCGCGTGCGCATTTCCCAGCGAACTACGTTTGCCCACTGGTTGATCAAAATGGGCAGATCACGGTAGGATTGAATCCAATTCTTATAGGTATTCCAAATAATGGCTTCACTGGTAGGGCGAACCACTAGTTCTTCTTCGAGGCGGGCATCGGGGTCTACCATCAAACCACCTTTCTTATTGGGGTCTGATTTAAGGCGGTAGTGGGTAACTACAGCGCATTCTTTGGCGAAACCTTCAGCGTTCTTCTCTTCGGCTTCAAACAGGCTTTTAGGTACAAAAAGCGGGAAATAAGCATTTACGTGTCCGGTGTCTTTAAACATCTTATCAAGTGCATCGCGCATGTTTTCCCAAAGTGCATACCCGTACGGCTTGATCACCATACATCCGCGAACGGCTGAATAATCAGCCAAATTACCCTTGATAATCAAATCGTTGTACCACTGCGAATAGTCCTGCGACCTCGACGTAATTTCTTTGCTCATGTTGCTTTCTTGTTTCTAATTGATTGGTTCTTATTGTTGCTGAGTACCTTATACAAACTTTAACATCCCGGCTGCAATAAAATACTAGCTTTGGCTGTCTTTTTATTGTAATTTAGTACGAGCGCAAAAGTAGCACTTCGTATCTAAACTATTAAAACCATTGTTATGAAGTCTCCATCTTTACTTATCCTCATAGCTGCCGTTAGCTTAACCAGCTGTACAGGCATGTATAAAACCACACAAACACCCGACGACGTGTACTACTCACCTGCTCGTGGTGCTGATGAATATGTGGAAGCCAAGAAAGACAATCCTAACCGATATAATGCCTCAAATTATGAGAGCGATCGTTCCGATGAGCGTTGGCTGAGAATGCGTTCCAGAAATCCATACCGTTGGAGCTATTTCGACGATTACGATTGGAACCTTTACAATGGGTACACTTATAATCCCTACATTGGCTACTACGGATCGGGCTGGAATATGTATTTCAACAATTTCTGGTCATGGAACAGTTACTATAACCCTTACTGCAGAACCATTGTGGTAGTAAATCCTACCTTGAATCCCGGTGCGTTCAGAAATGTAAGAACAGTAAGTTTGGCTAGTTACCAAAAGAACAACTACAGTAGCAGTCCGATGGTGAAAAACGGCAAAACTTATTACAGTCCTACAGGTGGAGGTAGCTTAACCCCCGGCAGTCGTTATAACAATTCAAATAGCAATAGCAACAGCGGCCCAACTTTGGGAACATCTATTCGCAAAGCGTTTACGCCTTCTAGCGGTGGATATACAAATGGAAACGTATACACACCTTCCAATGGCAGCACACCTGTTAGATCCTATACTCCATCAAGTTCAGGAACGGGCACCAGCAGTTCAGGAAGTAGTTCCTCAGGTGGAAGCAGCAGTGGCGGCTCGTCTGGCGGCGGAAGTGTTAGTCGTCCCGGCCGTGGCGGTGGTCTATAAACAATAAAATACTCTGAAAAGGAGAAACTGAAATTTGAGTTCGCTTGAACGGTTTCTCCTTTTTTAGTGCCTATACTCAAAGAAATTGTCATGAAACGAATCCTTTACACATTTTCCTTTCTTACTATAGCGCTGGTTTCCAAAGCGCAATTACCTGAAGACGCCTTAAGAGTAGGTTGGTCACTTCCATCCGGTACTGCCAGAACCATGGCTATTGGCGGCGCGATGGCAGGATTGGGCGGAGAAATTACAGCTACTCATATTAATCCGGCCGGTATTGGTTTGTATAAAACCAATGAATTTGTTTTATCGCCCGGAATTAATTTGCTTGGTAGCAAAGGAAGTTTTAGAGGTACAGATGCTTCGGCATCGAGCAGTTCTGCATTCGGACTTGGGACCAGTGGTTTTGTATTCACGCTTGGTGGTGCTAAAACGGGGAATGGCAAGTGGACCAGTAAGGCCATTAGCTTGACCGTGAACAGAACAGCGAATTTTGGTGGTACTACTTATTATAAAGGTCTGAATACCTATAGTTCCTTTTCAGAACCCTTGGCCAATGAATTTGCGAATTCAAACCTAACCATAGATCAGGCGTTGAACAGTTCCAATGTTTCGATGCTAACTAAAATGGCTTTGTACACTTATTTAGTGGATACGATGACCGTTTTGGGTCAAAAGCAAGTGATTTCAAGAGCGGAAATGGCCGGTGCGGTGAATCAAGAATACAAGGCAACCACCAAAGGTGGGGTAACTGAATTTGCCTTGGGCTACGGTACCAATATGGACGATAAGTTTTACCTAGGTTTAGGAATAGGCATCCCTGTTATGAATTATGAAAGAACGGCTACCTATACAGAATCTGATGCCAACGGTAGAGGAAACAATGAATTTGCTTACAGTACTTATTCTGAAACGTTTACTTCGAAAGGTGTTGGGGTGAATTTAAAATTAGGTATGATGTTCAAACCAATTGAAAGGTTGCGATTTGGATTGGCTGTTCACACACCTACTTTATATACTTTGGATGAGAAGATCACTGCAAGCATGACCACTGATATAGATACGGCTACCGGTTCAGTGAAAGTATTTACAGTAAATTCAAAAGATCTGTACAATGGAGAAAATCCTCAAACCAAATATGACTTATCAAGCCCTTGGAGATTTATTCTGGGTGGAACCTATATTTTGAATGAGGTAGAAGATGTTACAAAGCATCAGGGTTTTATTACTGCAGATGTGGAGTATGTGACCTACGGTTCTTCAAGATTTTCCGCTAGTGGAAATGAATCTGGTTCAACAGGCGGTAATTTTAAAGCAGTTAACGACGCTGTAAAAGCTGCTTACAAAGGAGCATTGAATGTGAAAGTGGGTGGTGAGTTGAAATTCAAGGTGATCATGGCTCGTTTAGGATTTGCGTATTTTGGAAGTCCTTACGATGATAAAGAACTCAAGGCCAATCGCATGAACATTAGCGGTGGATTAGGGTATCGCAACAAAGGATTTTTTATTGACCTTACTTATGTACATAGCTTAACCAAAGATGTCAATTTCCCTTATCGAGTTGATCCTCCTCGATTGAATACTTTTGCCAGTTTGAGAGACAGAGCAAGTAATGTGATGGTGACCTTGGGTGTGAAGTTTTAGGAATCAATCAATAAAGTCTTTGATAGCAGCCTCAACCTCGGTTGGGGCTGTATTGTTTTTGGGGGGGTGAAGGCGTTCGGGGTGAATTTCCTATCTTCGTAGTATAATAAATAACCTTTATGGCTGTTTTAAAATTCCGCATTTATTTCGAAGAGGATGATAGTATTTATCGTGACGTGGCTATTAAGCATACGCAGTCGTTTTCAGAACTGCATGCTGTTATTTTGAAAGCCTATGAGTTCGACAATAAACACCAGGCTACTTTTTATAGAAGCAATGACAATTGGCAGCGTGGCAGAGAAATTAGTTTGGCGAAATACGATAAGCAATACAAAGTAGAACCATTATTAATGGAGGATACTCCTGTTGGAACAGAGATCAAGATTCCAAGCCAGAAGTTTATATATGTGTATGATTTTGCTAAGAATTGGACTTTCTTAGTTGAATTGATTCAAGTAGGAAAAGATGATTCCGGTAGAACTGATTTCCCGGCTGTAGTTCGTTCAGAAGGTATTGCGCCTTCGCAATATGGAACCAAAGGATTGGTAGGTGATAAACTTGCTGAAATGGAAGAGAAATACGATCTATCAGCCGGCGCTGAAGGATTTGGAGAGGAGGGTGAAGAAGGGGAATCAGATTCGGATGAATTTGCCGGTGAGGAAGAAGCAGGAGACGAATTTTAAGAAAGAAGGCCTTATGCAAAAGCCTCTTTGTATTGTAATAGCAGGCCCAACGGCCGTAGGAAAAACTGCCTTGTCGATTGAATTGGCGAGGCATTTTAATTGTTACATATTATCGGCCGATTCCAGGCAATGTTATAAAGAACTCTCTATTGGAGTGGCAAGGCCCAGTGCTGAAGAATTGGCTGCCGCACCTCACTATTTTATAGCTTCTCACAGTATTGAAGAAGAAATTACTGCAGCCTTTTATGAACGCTATGCTTTGCAAGTAACCGAAGAAGTATTCCAAAAAGACAAAGTATTGATTGTTGTTGGAGGCACCGGACTTTATCTAAAAGCTTTTTTAGAAGGCCTTGATCAAATACCGGCTATCGATCCTGAGATTCGTTCGAATTTGAATGCAGCATATGAAGAAAAAGGAATGGAGTGGCTGCAATTGACCTTAAAAGAGGAAGATCCTGAATACTATGCAAGTGGTGAGATTCAGAATCCGCAAAGGATGCTCAGGGCATTGGAAGTGAAAAGAGGCACCGGTCATTCGATACGAAGTTTTCAAGTACAACAAAAGGCTGAACGGAATTTTGATGTGGTGAAGTTTTGTGTAGACATGGATCGGGAATTGCTGTATGAACGAATCAATCAACGGGTGTTGAATATGTTGGAGCAAGGATTGGTTGAAGAAGTGCGTTCTCTTCTGCCCTATCGGCATTTGAATGCGTTGAATACGGTTGGTTATGCTGAAATTTTTGATTACCTGGATGGGAGCATTTCATTGGATAGAGCGGTGGAGTTGATTCAACGAAATACGAGGCATTATGCGAAAAGGCAGATGACTTGGTTTCGGAAGGAAGGGTATGTGTTTGGGGGGAGGGAAGTGATTTTGGAGAAGTGTGGGGAGTTATAAGTTTTTTAGTTTTGCGCTGCTGCGATGTTTGATGTATTCACCGCAAAGAGCGCAAAGCCCGCAAAGGAGTCGCAAAGAATAGTCTTTTTGCATTCGTCCTCTTTTCCATCTTCCCGACTCTCGATCTTTATCTTTCACCGCGGCGGTCCTTCGACTGAACCTTCGGTTCGCCCTTCGACAAGCTCAGGAACCGCTCAGGAACCTCGCAGCGTGCGCTGCGTTTTCGCAGCGACGACAGCTCTCTGTATTTCCTCCTTCCTCGTCTCCTCTCATCCTCCCTCCTGTATTCTGGCTGTTCAATTATTAATTCTTACTTCTTAATTCTTAATTCCTTTTCTCCAACCCCATACTCGCCGCCTGCTCTAACATGTATTGATAGGCAGCATCGTAATCGTTGGAGATGATACCATCGAGAATGGCTTCGCGAATGCGGGTTTTAAGATCGCCTACGGGTTTTGAAGGAGGTAGTCCAAATACTTCCATGATGAGTTCGCCTGTAATGGGTGGTTGCCAGTTACGGATTTTATCCTTCTCCTCTACTTCTTTCAATCGTTGACGCACCAACTCGAAATTTTCTAGATAGCGTTTTACCTTTTGCTTGTTTTTAGAAGTGATATCGGCTTCACAAAGCAACATCAAATTCTCAATATCTTCCCCTGCATCAAAAAGCAATCTTCGTATAGCCGAATCTGTGATATTTTCTTTTGTCAAACTAATTGGGCGCAAATGCAGCTCCACCATTTTCCTCACAAAGCGCATGGGTTCATGCAAGGAAAGGCGCCATTTGGTGAAGATCTTTGGAACCATTCTTCCTCCTACTACTTCATGGCCGTGAAAGGTCCACCCATGGCCGTTTTCAAAACGCTTGGTTGCAGGCTTTCCTATGTCGTGAAGAAGGGCGGCCCAGCGCAACCATAGATCATTGGTGGTGGGGGCAATATTATCGACCACTTGCAAAGTATGGTAGAAATTGTCTTTATGACCGTGGCCATCGATGTATTCAGCTCCGGCTAAATCGACCATGGCCGGGAAGATCAATTTCATTAGTCCGGTTTTGTAAAGCAGGTCTAAGCCTACTGATGGCTTTTTGCTTAATAATATTTTATTGAACTCATCAGTGATGCGTTCTTGGGTAATTATCTTAATTCGGTGCGCATTGTCTTGAATGGCTTGCAGCGTAACTGGTGCAATGGTGAATTGCAATTGAGAAGCAAACCGAATGGCGCGCATCATGCGCAAAGGATCGTCGCTAAATGTAGTAAGTGGATCCAGAGGAGTTTGAATCAGTTTATTGCTTAAGTCTACCAATCCATTGAAAGGATCAATGAGTGTACCATAATCGGCTTGATTCAAGCTAATGGCCATGGCATTGATGGTAAAATCACGGCGGTTCTGATCGTCTTCGATGGTACCGGGTTCTACTTCCGGATTGCGTGATTCGTGGCGGTAGCTTTCTTTTCTTGCTCCTACGAATTCAATTTCCCAATCGTCGATTTTGATTTGAGCTGTGCCGAAATGCTTAAAAAAAGCCACGGTTGGTTCCGGTTGAAAACGTTTCGCTACGGCATGGGCTAGGGCAATGCCGTCTCCTACGCATACAATGTCGGCATCTTTGGTAGGTCGGCCCAAGATTTTATCTCTCACAAATCCACCAATGATGTAAGCAGGCACGCCAATTTCAGCAGCGGCTGCGGCGATCTTTTTAAATACAAAGGCTTCTTTATGTGAGTATTCGATGTTCACGGATCTAAATTACAAAAACTAGCTCGCTTGAAGGGTTTCCAGTAATTGCGCTACTTTAATGGTGTTCGCGCAATTGAAATGTTGTTTAGGACAGGAAGCCTGACCGTGTAGCCCGCAGGGTCTACAGTCTAAACTTTCTTTAGTTTCTACCACATAAGACCGGTCACTCAAGGGACCAAAACCAAAGGACGGTAAGGTAGAACAATAAACAGCGGTAACCGGTGCATTCAAAGCCGAAGCGAAATGCATGGGAGCTGAATCGTTCACATAATTCATTACAGCTTTTTCTTGTAAGGCTGCAGACTGCAACAAACTCAATTCACCGCAAAGCGATTGCAGTTTGTCTTTTTGTTGAACACCGCTGTAAATAGCTTCAGCGAGTGATTTATCAGATGGTGCGCCAATAATGTATATTTTGTAATCACGAGGCAGTTGGTCAATCAATTCCACCCATTTTGCAACAGGGTATTGTTTGGTAAACCATACTGAAGCCGGCGCAATTACAATATAAGGGTTTGATTGAAGCGACTGAACCTTCGCATAGTCGGTATCGGTAGGATACAATCGCGGTTTTACGGGGATTAAGTCGCCCGTTAAAGGTTCGATGAGTGATTGATTGCGGTTTACTTCGTGCAAGGGTTGATCGGGAGTACTGATCACGTGTTTGATTCTTTTGGAAAAGAAAACACTCCAAGGGTTTTTATCGAAACCGATGGTCATTTTAGCTCCTGAAAAAGTGGTGAGAAACCCGGTGGCAGCAAAACGTTGAATATTTACCACTACATCGTAACGATTGCGGCGAATGGTTTTGAGCATTTGCCAGAGATGCGGGTATTTTGATTTTGTTTTATCCCAAACGAGCAGTTCATTGATGAAAGGATGCCCTTTTAACAATCCATCGTTCCCTTTACGAACCAGGAAATCGAGTTTCACATCGGGGTAAACGAGGTGTAATTTTTCGAGAACGGCGGTTGCCAGAACCACATCGCCAATAAAAGCCGTTTGTATCACAAGTATCTTTTGCATGCGCCGCAAAGTTACGAATTATCAGGGACGAATCACTGTATAAACGCCATTATCACCCCATTTAATGATGGTAGAGGGAAGTTTGGGTGATGTGTCGTTTTGTCGGTGGTTCATGATATAATCTACACCCTGCTTTATATCCTCACTAATTTCAGCATAAAAAGCCGGGGAAGCCTGTCCTGAGATATTTGCAGAAGTGGACACCAAGGGTTTTCCAAGGCGCTTGATGATGGCCTTGCATAACTCATCTTTGCAAATTCGAATCCCAATACTCCCATCTGCATTGATCACATTGTCGGCTAAACCAATAGCTCCGTCATAAATAATGGTCGTAGGCTTGGAAACAGTTTCCAAAAAATCGAATACCTGAACATCGGGAGCCGCGATGTATTGAAGGAGTGAACGTTCATCTGCCAACAAAACGATCATGCTTTTAGACTCTGCTCTCTTTTTAAGTGCATATATTTTTGCTACCGCTGTTTCATTGGTAGCGTCGCAACCAATGCCCCAAATAGTATCGGTGGGGTACAAAATTATCCCACCTTCTCTCAAAGTGTTTACTGCTGCTGCAATGTCTTGTTCCAAACTCATGCGTTCCATTCCAATTTAAACACGGTAAATTCTTTGTTGATAAACCCACCTAAATTGACGACTTCTGCTTTCATCAACTGATTGGAATCCAAAATTACGTGAGAATCGATTTCGGTCATCCCTTTTTCTTTGGCAGTAGTTAGCAGCGCATCAGCAAGAAGGGTGGTTACGCCTCGACCTCTGAGACCGGGTTCTACAGCACCTAGCAGTAATACAAGCTTTTTTGAAGTTTTTAAAGCCTTAAGCAAGTAGAACAGCCCAAAGGGGAAAAGCTTGCCTTTGGCTTTTTGTAGTGCTTCGGAAATATCAGGCATTGATACTACAAAACCGACTACTTCTTGTTTTGGATCAACTACTACTTTCACTAAAGTTGGGTCAAGGATGGGCAGATATTGTTTTGCCAGTTTGTGAATTTCTTCGTCGGTCATGGCCACAAATCCGAATAAATGGCTATAGGTTTTGTTTACTAAATGAAGTACCGGAATAATAAAAGGCTTGAGTTGCTTTTTAGAGGTAAGTTTCAAAATTTTGAAATACCCTTGCTTTTGTGCGCGTTCACAAACCGCTTTATAAATACCTGGTAATTGCTCGGGGATGGGTAAGTGATAACTCAATGCTTTTACATGAGGGTGGAAACCATATTGAAGTAAAAACTGTGGCAGGTATTCCGGATTTGCAGGCGTGAGTAATACGGATCGCACTTCGAATCCGGCCGTTTTGTATCCCTGCGGGTCTTTATCAGAAAAGCCATAGGGACCAATTATTGAAGTCATGCCATGTGATTTTGCCCAGGTGATGACTTCATTCAAAAGTGCCTTCATCACTTCAAGATCGTTGATACAATCAAGTTGATAAAAGCGGGCTTCTTTCAGTCCATGTTGTTTATTGTATGGCGGATGGATGATTCCCATAATTCGACCAACCGGCACATCCTCTTTAAAAATCAACCATTTTTGTGTGATGCAGTATTGAAGAGCTTCGTTGTGTTTGGGATTGTGAAACTTGAATTCATCAGCATAAATGGGTGGAACGAACAATGGATCGTTGGCATACAGTTTATTGGGAAGGTAAATGTATGTTTTAAGAAGTTTAGGGGTTATTGGGCGAATGGCGAGCATGGGGGAAGTTAATTAATAATTAAGAAGTAAGAATTGAAACAGCCGGGAGTAATTAATAATTAATAAGTAATAATTAATAATTGAACAGCCAGAATACAGGAGGGAGGATGAGAGGAGACGAGGAGGGAGGAAATACAGAGAGCCTGTAAACGCTGCGTTACCGCTGCGCACGCTGCGAGGTTCCTGAGCGAACCGAAGGTTCAGTCGAAGGACCGCCGCGGTGAAAGAAAAAGATCGAGAGTCGGGAAGATGGAAAAGAGGATGAATCCAAAAGACCATTCTTTGCGACTTCTTTGCGGTCTTCGCGATCTTTGCGGTGAATGTATAAAGCAGCGCAGTTGCGCAAAACTCAAAAACTTACAACTTACAACTCTCTTCCCGTACCAAACCAATTCCTTCCAACCGAGGCCTGCTTTCTGAAACATCGTAAAGTCGGCTGAATGGCGTAAATTCGCTGAAATTTTTGAAAAAAATGGACTTAAAAGAACTGATTTTAGCGGCCTGGTCGAACCGGGAATTATTAAAAGATAGTCAATACAGCGATGCTGTTCGTGCGGTAATTGAAGAAGTGGACAAGGGTCGTTTAAGAACGGCTGAGCCAACAGAAAATGGCTGGCAAGTGAATGAGTGGGTAAAGCAAGCGATTTTGATGTATTTCGGGATTCAGCAAATGAAGACCTATGAATTGGCCCCATTTGAGTTTTATGATAAAATGTTATTGAAGAAGGATTATGCGAGCATGGGTGTTCGTGCGGTTCCTCATGCCGTAGCGCGTTATGGAGCTTATTTAGCGAAGAATGTGGTATTGATGCCGAGCTATGTAAACATTGGTGCGTTTGTTGACGAAGGCACGATGGTTGATACTTGGGCTACTGTGGGCAGCTGTGCTCAAATAGGAAAAGGAGTTCACTTAAGTGGTGGCGTAGGAATTGGCGGAGTACTTGAACCATTGCAAGCGAGTCCTGTTATTATTGAAGACGGATGCTTTATTGGAAGTCGTTGTATTGTAGTAGAAGGGGTTATTGTGGAGAAAGAAGCTGTTTTAGGGGCGAATGTAGTGTTAACACAATCGACCAAGATTATTGATGTAAGCGGACCTGAGCCGGTAGAAATGAAAGGTCGCGTGCCTGCAAGAAGCGTGGTAATTCCCGGAACCTATAATAAAGAATTCCCTGCCGGAACTTACGGTGTTGGATGTGCGCTAATCATTGGCAAACGCAAACCGAGTACCGATTTAAAAACAAGCTTAAACGACGCTCTACGTGATTTCAATGTGAGCGTGTAAGAAGGAGCGGATTATTTGAGTACGAAACATACCATTACGTTTGCCGGTTTTTTACTGGCATTTGTTGGATCACTTTTTTTCTCTACCAAGGCCATCATGGTTAAATATGCATTTGGCGATGTAAAGCTGGATGCCGTTAGCCTGTTGGCCTTGCGTATGTTTTATGCAGTTCCGATGTATGCAGCCGTGTTGTTTTGGCTCTACAGAAAAGAGCGCATGCCGCAGTTAAAAGGCAGAGAATGGATAGCCGTGTTGGGATTGGGTTGCATGGGATATTATGTAAGCAGCTATTTGGATTTTGTGGGGTTGCAGTTTGTTTCTGCCGGACTGGAGCGATTGATTCTCTTCCTCTACCCCACTTTTGTATTGTTCATCAATCATTGGTTTCTCAAACACAAGATGGAACGCCTGCAAGTAATGGCGATTGCTATTACGTATTTGGGATTGTTTGTGGCTTATGCGGGAGAAGTAGCGGTGGTAGATGTAACACCCAATTTCATATTGGGTTCGGTGTTGATCTTTCTTTGTGCCATTACCTATGCTATCTATATAGCTGGCAGTGGTAAAATCATTCCAAAAGTGGGGGCTACGGCTTTTACGGCGTATGCAATGTTGGCGGCCTCTTTTGGAGTACTGCTTCATTTTTTTGTATCGCATCCGGGTCAGCAAGCGGTTCTGTGGAACGAGCGGTATTGGATCTATGGGGTGTTATTGTCGGTAGTGGCTACGGTGCTTCCCTCGTTTATGATATCGGGGGCGATGAAGCGAATTGGGAGTAACAATGTGGCGATCATATCGAGTATTGGTCCTGTGAGCACCATTTTGCAAGCGCATTTTATTTTAAATGAACCGATTACGGTGATGCAGGTATTGGGAACGGTGTTGGTGATTGTGGGGGTGTTGATGTTGGGCAGGAAGAAATAGGCTTTAGGTGTTAGGCGTTAGGCTTTGGGTAATAAGTTGGTTGAAAAATCGGTAAAACGTTTTATATTTGCCGCCCTGAATGCCCAGGTGGCGAAATTGGTAGACGCACTGTGTTCAGGTCGCAGCGTTCGAAAGGATGTGCTGGTTCGAATCCAGTCCTGGGCACTTAAAAAATGGCTTCCGAAAGGGAGCCATTTTTAGTTGTACGAATTTGATGGATCAGTTCGTTTGGTTGGTAGGGTTGTTCATCGCGGCGAGAAAGAGGACGCGGAGAAGCGCGGAGGGTTTCCAACCTGTACAATCATCAAAATAGTTCGGTCCATAACAGCGCATTTACTTTTTCTGTGAGCAGTTTTGACTGCCTTAACTATTGAACTACTTCAAAAGCCGATCCTTTTGATCTGTAGAAAGATGTATACAGTAAAGTAAGCATAGTTCAATAAAGTCAACTATAATAAAAGATGCCCTCCATTCAATAATTGAAAATAGTTTTCAATATACTCATAACCGTTATCTCGTGCAACTATTTCATCAATTCACAAATCATCATTCTAAGATGATTTATAAGTGACCGATTGAAAATTGAAAACGCCCCAAAAGGAAGGATGCAGGGAAGGTTATACCAATCATGTTATTGTACATAGCAATAACAAATCTCCTAAGAACTTATTTGAAGGCGCCAGCTCGATCGCGCCTTTGGACGCAAAAATCATGACTTTGCAGAAAAAGCGATTATTTTATGAATTTGTTTAAAGTAAAACCGATCGTCCCACGTCTTCTACCTAAAGCAGCCAAAAAGGTAGTAAATTGGAACCGCATTCAGTCATCTTAAATCATTCGGAATCAACCATGAGCGATCGAAGCAGAGAGAGATCGGTAAGTACAGCCGTTTCCAAATATGGAAAGCAGCTCTTTGCTTTTATTCGTGGGAAAGTGAACAAATTGGAAGACGCCGAGGATATTCTGCAAGACGTATGGTACCAGTTCAGCAGATTGGCCAATGTAGATGAATTGGAAAGCGTGAGTGGCTGGTTGTATTCGGTAAGTAGGAATAAAATTACAGACCTCTACCGAAAGAAAAAGCCCGATTTGATTGATGACTTTTCTCAGGAGGATGAAGACGGAGCGCTCCAACTCCGGGAAATGCTTTTGATGGACAATAACAATCATCCAGAAAAAGAATATTTCCGTGAGCTGATCTGGGAAGAGTTGTTAAAAGCGTTGAATGAGCTACCTGAAAAGCAGCGAAAGGTATTTGTTCTAAATGAAATGGAAGACAGAACACTGCAGTCGATCGCCGATGAAGAAGGTGAAAATTTAAAAACCATCATCAGCCGTAAATTATACGCAGTAAAATTTCTTCGCAAAAAATTAGAACCATTGTATCACGAATTATATATCTAAGGATATGAAAAAAAGATTTATTTTTTTAGCCCCCTTGTTTGTTGCAGCATTTTTTACCTTTGTGTTTGTAGTGATGTGGTTGTGGAACCACTTAATGCCCGGCATTTTCGGACTGAGAGAAATCAGCTATTGGGAAGCTTTCGGCCTCTTCCTCTTGAGTAAACTATTGTTTGGCGGCTTCCATGGCGGCGGCGGCAGAAGCAAATGGAAAGATTGTGATGGACCCGGTAGAAGGGAATGGCGCAGAATGAGCGCTGAAGAAAAACAGAAATACAAAGAAGAAATGAAAGGGAAATGGAGAGAATGGTGCGGGGAGAAGAAAACTGAGAAAGAACAGGGTGATAATTAATAATTAAGAATTAATAATTAAACAGCCGGGATAATTAATAATTAATAATGAAATAGCCGGAGAACAGGAACGAGGAAATACAGGGAAACTGCCAGCGCTGCGGACGCTGCGCCGCTGCGGTGAAAAATAAAGGGGAGTTATTGAGAAGGAAGAGGTAGACTATCCATCTTGTAAATCCTGATCGCAGTTAAGTTGAATGAATATCGGTGATTAATCTGCGAATCTGTGATCAAAAAAAACCGAATTCTCAATTTGATATTTAACCATCGGAATTTTCAATCAGTTTACTTTACCGCAAAGAAACGAAGAACGCAAAGTTCCGCAACGAAAACCGTGCGACTCCTTCGCGATCTTAGCAGGCACCGCGGTGAACATCCCAAGCAGCGAAGCTGCGAAAAACTTAATAACAAATAACTCAATAACTCAAAACTTTATCTAAAGGTAAATCTGTTTTAATTAGTGGTATCTGTGGTAAGTTTCACATCAACCTTGCCAACACTTTGCGTAACTTTTTAACCTTCTAATTCCTTTGCGATAAAAAGAGCAGCGCAGCTGCGTTGTAGCTCATACTACCTTAACATTTCTTTTAAAGTAACAAACCGGCTCCCCCGTCTTCAATAGTATAACAAACCTTTTTTACCATGATCTCAAGATTTTTTGGAGCAGTGATAGGAGGTGCTTTGGCAGCAACCTTATTCATATTATCAGGCCCTATATTGATTCTCGTACTATTAGCCAGATTTATCGTTTCCCCTTTTGGTTCGTCGCGAATGCGCTTTTCTCGAAGAAGACCCGTATTCGTATATACCAGAAGTTATCAAAATACAGATCGCTTTCAAGAGCCGATTAGAACGATGAGTGAAGAAGAATACGAGCGATTGAGAAATCAACGAAATTAATAGGCCAATGAAGGTGGTTTGTGATGAATTACAAACTCGGAGCTAAAAAAAGAGTGCTAGACCTTCGAAATAAACCGATACAGGTAAGGAGCTTTATAGGCCTTACCTGTATATTTTTTCTCCAATCGTTCCAGAATGTTCATGCTCAGCATTTTTCTTTGAAAATTGGTGCGATCGAATGCTTTCTGGTATACGGCTTCATACAATTTTTGCAATTCACCCATGGTAAAGGTTTCATTCAATAAATTGAAGCCTACTAGTTTTTGATCGAGGTCTATTTGCAAGCGCTCAATGGCTTTCTTAACTATGAGTGCGTGATCGAGATAGAGCTTTGGAAGTTTCTTAACATCCACCCATTTCATTTCTGTTACAAACTCTTCGCTCAGTAATTCAACATTGGCTTCATCGATCAGTGCGTAGTAACAAACCGAGATGAATCGCTGATCAAACCAATTCTTTACATCCCTATCTTTTGCTAATTCCTGGAACCACTCTCCCATCATGTGACCTTGAGATCGATTGACGGCACCCGTAGTATAAAACTGCTCCAAATAAATATTACCAATACCCGATCTTTCTTTCAAAATTCTCAAAGCCGCATCGTCTAATTCTTCTGTTTTCTCAATAAACCCTCCCGGTAAACAATAAAAAGGTATATCACCGTATCTAATCAGCAGGACTTTTAATTCATCGTCGTGGAAACTAAAAATAACCGTGTCAATAGAAACCCCCGGCATGTACTTTTCACGTACTTCTGCCATGTTTACATCGATGGATCTCACCAACGATTTCATTCGCTCCTTTTCCCTTCCCTTTCCCTTTCCGCCCTTGGTTGCCATGCTACTTTGTATCTAGTTGATATTCAATTAATTATTCGATAATTGCGCCGAAACTTGAGCGCCCACTTCATCAAAAATGTCGAAAAAAGCCTGCCCTGCAAAACTTTTTTACTCGCAATCTACAAAAATAAGTATCATTGTGTCATAATGACTCAATGAAGGGTTGCAGCTTCCTTGGTCATTCCATCATTTAATAACGAATCAAATTTTCTGTATGAAAAAAATCTCCTTCCTGCTTACCATTCTTATGGTGAGTGTTTTTTCAATGAATGCCTTTTCGCAAAGTTCACCCGCTCCTGCTCCTGCAGATTTCTTTGCCGGTAAATGGAATGTTGTAATCAAGAATACACCACAAGGTGATGCGAAATTGGTTTTCAATTTCACCAAGAAAGATGGTGCTTTAAGCGGAGTAGTAACCGATTCTGCGGGTACCGAAATTTCAAAAATGAGCAATTTGGAAGTGAAAGAAAATGAGGTAACCGTTTCTTTCTCAGCACAAGGCTTCGATTTAACCATTACTCTTACTAAAAAAGACGAGGATCATTTAACCGGCATGTTGATGAACATGTTTGAAGTAGAAGCCATTCGCATCAAAGAAGAGAAAAAATAAAATAACTATTGGTATAGCAATCGTTAATTCATTTATCACGTATGAAAAAAATTCTGTTAGTACTGTTTGCCGCATTGGTAACAGGAACCATGTTCGCGCAAGCACCTCAATTTGGCAAAGCACCTTTGAAAGAAGTGATCAAAGCCATGACCGTCGAGGAAAAAGCAAAAATTGTAGTGGGTAAAGGCTTTATCATCGCCGGTTTGAATATGGGACAAACCGACAAAACGCCCGATAAAATTGAAGGCGTTTCGGGACATACTGTTCCCATTGCACGATTGGGCATTCCCTCTGCAGCTTTGGCTGATGGACCTTCCGGAGTGCACCGCTTTATGACGGGTAAAGATTCTGCCAACGGCTATTTCACTACTGCATTTCCTATTGGAACATTATTGGCCTCCAGTTGGGACACCGCCTTAGTGCGTAAAGTAGGAACTGCATTCGGCGCAGAAATCAAGGCCTATGGCATTGATTTTATATTAGGACCAGGCATGAATATTCACCGCAATCCATTAGGAGGTAGAAATTTCGAATATTATTCAGAAGATCCGTTGGTGACGGGAGAAATAGCCGCGGCAATAATTAAGGGCATTCAATCACAAGGTGTGGGTGCAACAGTAAAACACTTTGCTGCGAATAATCAAGAAACCAACCGTAATTCTGTTAATACCATCGTAAGTGAACGCACCCTTCGTGAAATCTACTTGCGTGCTTTCGAAATTGCGATCAAAAAATCGCAGCCTTGGGCCGTAATGAGTTCTTACAATTTGATCAACGGAACTTTTGCATCAGAAAACAGTGATCTGTTGAAGACTGTATTAAAAGACGAATGGGGTTACAAAGGATTTGTGATGACCGATTGGTTTGGAGGCAAAGATCCCGTTGCGCAAATGAAAGCGGGGAACCATTTGTTGATGCCCGGAACAGAAGCGCAAGTAAAAACAATTGTAGCTGCTGTAAAAAAAGGAGAATTGGCTGAATCCATTCTTGATGAAAACGTGGAAGCCATTCTAACAGTGTTATTGAAAACACCTGTGGCGAAAAACTATGCATTCAACAATAAGCCTGATTTAAAAAAGGCTGCGCAGGTTTCAAGAGAAGCCGCTGCAGAGGGAATGGTATTGCTGAAAAATGCACAGGGAAGTTTGCCCTTTGCAAAAACAACCGGTTCTGTGGCCTTATTCGGAAACAGAGGGTATGAGATGATCACAGGCGGAACAGGAAGTGGTGAGGTAAGTTATGAACACGCTGTTTCTTTAGCAGAAGGATTGAAGAATGCAGGGTATGCTACCGACGCTTCTTTGGCGTTGAAATACAGCAGTTACATGAGTGACTATCTGAAAAAGCATCCGAAGAAATCTTTTGTTCAGGAGTTCATGAACCCTACCCCACCTGCTGAAGAATTATCGCTCAGTGATGAAGAAATTGCAACGGCGGCTACCAACAATCAAACCGCTATCTTTTATTTATCAAGAAATGCCGGAGAAGGAAAGGATAGAAAAGTAGAGAACGACTATCAACTTTCAGAAACAGAAATAAAGAATTTTGAAAAAATTGCTGCTGCATTTCATGCTAAGGGCAAAAGAGTGATTGCGGTAGTCAATGCAGGAGGAGTGGTTGATCTGAGTTTATTGAAAGAAAAAGCAGACGCTATCTTATTGGCTTGGCAACCCGGGAACGAAGGAGGCAATGCTATTGCCGACATCATTAGTGGCAAAGTGAACCCTTCCGGAAAACTAGCCACCAGTTTTCCAGGTAATTATAAAAAAGAACCTACGGCTCCTTACTTCCCAGGAAAAGAGTTTCCTGAAAAGGCTACTGTTGGTTTGATGGGAATGAAAACCGTTCCGGCAGAAGTAACCTATACTGAAGGCATTTACATGGGATACCGTTATTTCAACACCTTCAATGTAAAACCCTTGTTTGAATTTGGCTATGGTCAATCGTACACCAGTTTCAAATACAGCGGTGTTAAACTTAGTGCACCTGATTTCGACGGTAGCATCAAAGCAACGGTTACCATTACCAATACCGGAAAGAAAGCCGGCAAAGAAGTGGTGCAATTGTATTTGGGAGCTCCGAATTCAAAACTCGACAAGCCGGTTTCGGAATTGAAAGGTTTTGCAAAAACAAAGCTCTTGCAACCCGGTGCTTCGCAAACCATCACCTTTACATTGAAACCGGAGGACCTCGCCTCTTTTGATACAGAGCGTTCTTCTTGGATAGCTGATGCAGGAAAATATACCATCAGCATTGGTGCCTCTAGTTTGGACATCAAGTCAAGTGCTAATTTCCAATTGGCAAAGGAATTGATTGTAGAGAAATTGCATGCGGCTTTGAAACCACAGGGAGTGGTGGACGAGTTGAAAGTGAAAAAAGGGTTTTAACTAATGGGTGAATTTGTTGAGTGGGGAATGAGTTAACCTCAACTTAATAGAGTCGTTCCATTTTCAATACTAACGTGATGCACGGTTAAGGCTTTTTGCATCTGTTTTTGATACGACTCGGAGAGGGTGTTTACGATTTCGTGAACACCTTCTTCTTTTATGATATTGATGGTGCAACCACCAAAGCCGCCACCCATCATCCTAGAGCCTAACACATGGGGATGATTCTTCACGGCTTCCACTAAAAAATCGAGTTCCGGGCAACTTACTTCGTATTCTTTACTAAGTCCCTCATGAGTCCGAAACATTTTCTTCCCAAATGCTTCAATGTTACCTGTTTCCAAATCATCACATCCGGATAATAAACGGATATTTTCTTCCACCACGAATTTACAGCGCTGATAAATGAGCGCGTCTTTTGGCAATACGAGCTGTTTGAGTTGATCCAAACTAATGTCTCGTAATGATCTTACTTCAGGATATACTTCTTGCACCCAGGCCACGCCGGTTTCACATTGTTCTCTTCGAACATTGTATTCGGATGAAGCGAGGGAATGTTTCACATTGGTATCGAACAATACAATTTTATAGCCATTCAATTGTAAAGGCTTGTATTCATATTCGAGGGATTTGCAATCGAGTTTGATCACATGGTCTTTCTTTCCAAAACCACTGGCAAACTGATCCATGATACCACATTTTACACCGGCGTATTCATGTTCTGCTTTTTGAGACAGTTTCACCAAATCGATTCTTGAAAGTGGATGTTCAAAAGCGGTACTCAATGCCATTGCCATGGCGCATTCTATTGCTGCGGAAGAACTGAGTCCGGCACCTACCGGCACATCGGAGCTTAAAGCTGCTTCAAATCCGGACAGCGCAAATCCTGCTTTTTGAAATTGTGCAACCACTCCAAGAAGGTAGTTGGGCCAAGAAGGTTGGGATTGTAGTGCAAGATCTTGAAGTTCAATTTCAAATCGTTGCTCCCAATCGGCCGAATGCAGTACTATACGATTATCGGTTCTTTTATTAAGGACGATATAAGCTGCTTTATCAATAGCTGCCGGTAGAACAAAGCCTTCGTTGTAATCGGTATGTTCACCGATGAGATTGATACGGCCGGGAGATTTTACCAGAACGGATTTTTCTATGAGATAAGGCTTAAGTCTTTGCGGAAAAGAATCGGTCATAAGTAAGAAATAAAATGCAAATATATCTAAGAGTGTTGATAAGCGTACTATCCCCAAGGTATTGACTTGTAATATATTATACATAATCAAACTCGCCGTACTATTTTTATTCATTGATAACCAACAAGATGCGGTTAACATACTTAAACTAAAATTCCTACGTTATTAAACAAATCCCTACCAGTGAAAACACGTCTACTATTATCAGGCTTGTTATTGGCAGCTACTGTATCTGCCCAAAGAAATGTGGACTTAGACAAGTTCTCCATTTCAGCTCAATACCGAGCTCTTCCCCAAATACAAATTGATACCACTTACCGAACATTCAATGTAGAAATCGAGACAACGCGATTGATGCAGCCATTGCTGAATACGATCAGTCCGGAAAAATCGGTTTGGATTGATGGTTGGAGAAAATTAGACCGGGATGGTCATATCCGAATTAAAATAAGATTCGAAGACATTTTACCGGAAAGTGTTTCTACTAAAGAACGTATTGAGACGATCAAAAACAGAAACGGCCAAATAACAGGTACGCGCACTTACTATTCGCAAGAAGTGATCTATACTTTTCAAGCCAATGCAATCTTAGAAGATTATAGAGGCATGAACTTAGAAGAAAGAATGCTCGCCAATAGAAATAATAAAATGGTATACCGAAGTCCTGAGTTTGCAATTAAAACTGTTGCTGACGGATACTTCGCATTGAATTCTATTTCTATTGCACAAGATTTATTTAGAAGAAATGTTCAAAATGCGGTGAACAATTTAAGTAATCAGCTTACAAGAGATTACGGTTATCAAACTGTTACAAGTACCGATATCATGTGGATCGTAGGAAGCAGAAAAGATGCTGAATACGATGATCACAGAAAAGCATTCCAAATTGTAAGTGATGCATTCTTTAGAATGAGCGCCGATAAGCCTACCGATGAAATCAGAGAAATGCTCCAACCGGCTATTGACTACTTCAATAAAATAAAAAGAGTATATAATGGAAAAAGCAAGCGGGAGCGCAAGCTTCGTTATGCGAGCTACTACAACTTAGCAGTAATTTACTATTATTTAGACGATCCTATGGCTATGATGAATGAAGCGAAAGGCCTTCGTTTGAATGATTATGACACCGGTGATGCTACCGGTTTTGAACACTCGGCAACCAATTTGAAGAATGTTCTTCAAATCAACAATATGAATACTCGTCACTTCCCTATTGACATTACTAAGTTCAAAGGGCCGTATGAACGTACAGACGTAACGAGTAAATAAGTTTAGGATAATCAGTTATGGTTAGGGGTGGCCTTGGTCGGCACCCCTTTTTAATTTTTAAGCACCCAAAAAAAATGGGGCCGCAGCCACCTGCGTACCCCAACTAACCTAACCTATGACCATTGTGAGAAATCTAAATTCAATTAAACTATATCAGTACTTAAATGAATGATGCCGATACAATTCATTTGGTTGGGCAGCTTCCAAAAAATTAGGAATACGAAAGGGGAGAATTGTAATAGACTTAACTGTTTCTAAGAATACTTTCTAAATAAATTTAAAATCAGATCTGGGTCTGCCATTGAATGGTTGAGCCCTGAAATTCATTTATTTTAGCGAAATAATTTTTTCTAAAATGAATAAGAAAATAGCACTTGGTTGTTTGTTGGTGTTTGAGTTCCTTTTTGCAAATGCACAAAAATCAGACATCGCCGTACCTAGTGCCGTGCAATACCAGTGGCAAGAACGTGAACGCATCATGTTCGTGCATTTTGGCGTAGCTACATGGACCGGCAACGAATACGATGAAACAGGAAAATTTGATATCAGTCGGTTGAATCCTTCAAAGCTGAACACCGACCAATGGTGTGAAGTGGCGAAATCTTGGGGTGCGAAAGAAATCATTTTTGTAGCGAAACATGTGGGTGGATTTTGTTGGTGGCCTACAAAAACCACCGAATACTGTGTACGCAATATTCCTTGGAAAAATGGCAAAGGCGATTTGATGAAAGAAGTAGCCGCTTCTTGCAAGAAATATGGAATTAAGATGGGCGTGTACATCTATCCGGGCGACGTAGCCTATGGAGCCGGTATTGGAAGCGGAGGCAAAACAAAAGATCCTAGTTTACAAGAAGCCTATAATAAAGTGTTTCGTCAACAATTAACAGAAGTTCTGACAAACTATGGCGAAATGGCTGAGGTTTGGTTTGATGGAAACTGTGTCGTAGAAGTGGGCGATATATTAAAGAAGTATGCTTCAAAAGCAACGATCTTTCAAAGTCCTTATGCAAGCTTGCGTTGGCCGGGTACTGAATCGGGCAAGCTCAGTTACCCGGTTTGGAATACGGTTCCCTCCGGTAGATTGAAATTGGGATTGGCCACGCAGTACGATGATACTCCTGATGGTGATGCTTGGGCGCCACTAGAAGCCGATGCGCCCTTGTATGATCATTATTGGTTTTGGAGTAAGGAAAAAGAAAAGAAACGCAAGTCTTTAGAAGAACTGATTGATATGTACTACAAATCTGTAGGCTATGGAGGGAATTTATTGATCAACTCTTGTCCCGACACCACCGGTTTAATAGTTCCCGATGATGTATCCTTGTATCGAGCTTTCGGAGCTGAGCTACAAAAGCGTTTTGAAAAGCCGGTAGCACAACTCAAATTACCCATTGCCATCAACCCGATTTTACATTTCCAAAAGCCAACTGCCATCAATCATATCGTATTGGAAGAACAGTATCAATACGGTCATAGAATCAGGGCCTACACCATTGAAGCAAAAGTGAATGGGAAATGGGTGGAAATAGCGAAAGGAGAATCGGTGGGACGCAAAAAAATCGAAGCATTCAAAACAATCACTACTACGGACATTCGAATTAATGTAACCAAAAACAAATTGGCCCCTAACTGGCGATCGGTTTCAGCCTATCATGTTTCGAATTTTGAACCCAGTGTAACCATTCAAAACGACCCCGAGTGGAAAGTGTGCGGCAGCTATGATACTAAGACCTTTAAAAATGGCGCAGACACCTTGGTATTGAATTTGGATTCCTTCATCACCAAACCCGGTCAGTACGAAATTGCCATGGTAGCCGATGTTGCCATTACCGGCACCTATATAGTAGAAACCTATCTTGAATTTGATGGAGAAAACACCCAACAGGAATACTTACAGAAAACGGGACACAGTTCTTTCAATATCAATAGAACCGCCCAAATAGACCGCAACAGTCATACAAAGCTCACACTCTATATGAAATCGGACAATGAAGTGTTTCAGAATAGAGGGGTGTTTAAGATACGAGCAAGACGATAGATTGAAAGCAGCTTACTATGCTAAGTAACAAAAACGATGGTTTTCCGGCCCCGGCAGTTATGCTGCAATAAGACTTTCCTCTTATTGACATTAAAATACAATTCTTAAGAAAAAACGAAATCCAAAATCAACTGATAACCATTGAGTAGTGCCAAACGCTCCAATCGTAAGCTTTTTGTTAATTAGGTTCTTTCTTTTAAAACAGAGAAAAACCCAGATTTAGCTCTAAGCATTTCCTTCTATATTCGAAAAATTCCAATCAAATTAAAATTGAAAATATAAGAAACGGAGGGTTTGTACGTATTTGAAGCATTACGTACAAACCTTAGCATCATGTTCACGACCTTATTGAAAAGACTAACCTTACCCCCGATCTTATTAACGTTAAGTCTTTTTACATACGCTCAAAATTACAGTTTAACTCTAAACGGTAGTAATTATGCGAATCTAGGCTCAAATGCTGCATTCGATGCATCTAATATTAAAACAGTAGAGGTCTTTGTTAAATTCAACAGCTTTGCAGGAACACAAGAAATTGTGAGCAGGTCTACCAATAGCTCGGGACTGGAACTATTGATCTATGGTGGCAATCTCAGCTTTTACCTAATGTACAACGCCTCAAATGCTAGCAATATTGATTATGCTACATCCAATTTGAGTACCGGCTTATGGTATCATATTGCGGCTGTATGGGATGGAACAAAAGAAGGCATGAAGTTATATGTAAACGGTGTAAGTGTAGGTACGAGATCTGATGTTGGTAATATTAACAGCACCGGAATTGGCGCTCCCAGTGGAAACTTGTTGTTGGGCGATTGGAGCGACGCTGGATCAAGAAGATATTTTAACGGAGATATAGACGAAGTACGCCTCTGGAGCACCGTTCAATCTCCTTCTACATTAAAAATAAAAATGTTTAGCGGACCTGCAGTAAATGCAGCCGGTTTGATTGCCTATTACAAATGCAACGACGGATCGGGTACTACTCTAGTCAACAGTAGCTCTAACACAAGTGGTGTTGATGGCTCTTTGGTTAGCTCACCCACATTCACTGCAAGTCCGGTTCAATTTACTGCCAACTCTCTCAATTTTGACGGTTCAAATGATGCAGCCATTATTCCCAAATCGGTTACTTCTGATTTCACCATTGAATTTTGGATGAAAACAACACAAACAGGTGGTGGAAGTGCCGGATCGCAATGGTACAGCGGTACAGGCCTTGTAGATGCAGAAGTTGGAGGCGTTACTACTGATTTCGGTATAACTATGACAGGTAACCGAGCAGCTTTTGGCATTGGCCAACCGGATGTGACCATTACCTCTACCTCTGCTGTGAATACAGGCTCTTGGGTACATATTGCTGCCACTTGGAAACAATCAACAGGCGCCATGGTACTCTATGTTAACGGAGCCCAGGAAGCCACCGGAACCGGAGGAACATCACTTCGCTCGGCACCAACACGCATTGCGCTAGGGATGATTCAAACCAATGGCAATTTCTACAACGGATTCCTCGATGAAGTCAGGATCTGGAATACTGTAAGAACTGCTACGGAAATTGCCAATAACATGAACCGAGAAGTAAATCCGGCGAGTGAAACAAACTTAATAGCTCAATATACTTTTAACAATGGTGCATCATCGGGTACAAATACGGGTTTGGTTTTCTTAATCGATCAAAAAAATGAGAACGCAGGCCAAATGTTTAACTTTGCGTTGACCGGAAGTACTTCCAATTTTTCTGCTCAGAAAAGCGGACTTTCACTGATACCTCTGAAATGGCTCAGTTTCTCTGCGCAGAAAAAGCAACAAGAAGTTATTCTTCAATGGAGCACCGTTACAGAAACCAATACACGAGAATTCTATATTGAACAAAGTGTAAATGGAACAAATTGGTATACTATTGGAAGAATCAGTGCTCAAAACAACAGTGGGTTTACCAGTAACTACAGTTTTGTAGACCGGAACCCCGTAAGCAACAACAATTACTATAGAATTAAGCAGATCGATTTAGACGGAAACTTCAGTTACAGTGAAGTAAAAGTTGTGCGCTTCACCAATTCAAAACAACTGATCACCATCGTCAAAAACCCGATCTATAATAAAATCATGGAAGTAAAAGTAGAAGAACCGATGGATCTTCAATTGTACAACAGTTTCGGACAAGTGCTTTGGTCTAAACAAGTACAGGCCGGTTACGTAACCCTCGATATGAGCAACTTCATTTCAGGTGTGTACTATGTGAGCGGAAAAGGCCATACCATCACCATCGTTATCAATTAAAACGCAGTAAGTCAATTTTTACATAGTTTTTCAGGGATCACTTTGTTCACTCCGACTAAAAAGCCCCGCAATTCAATTGCGGGGCTTGACTATTATAGTAGTTCTTACTGAATTTTTGTTGCGAATGTAGCTTCAATATCGGTTCCTGATTTTGTACTCGATACATCATCCGACTCGGCTTTATTTGGAGGAGTACCGGGGTAGTGTCTCAACACCACTTGAATACTTCCGGTGGCTGCGGCCCCTGTAGTCCAAGTAGAGGTCAGTCCAACGGAAATTCCATCTACGTCTTTACTCAAATTGGAAACAGAAATATTTGTACCGGAAGCGGGGATGAAATAAAAACGATGCGCAATTGCCTCCGTCAAAATCTCACTTGTAATATCTGCAACCGGAGATGCCGTTTTGTTCAACACAGCGATGCTCACATTGTATGTAGTATTTGGGGCTAATACTATTTGATCGGTTGTGGGAGCATTACCACCCGGACCATCCGGATCATCAAACTTATATACTAAAGAACTACCTCCAGCCGCAGGTGTAAACGTAAGTTGGAGTGTGGTCAAAACTTCTTCATCGTTTTCTTCTACGGCTACTTTTTTACAAGAAGCTACTGTTGCACCTAATAATAGAACTAAAACAAATGCATTTACTTTATTGAATTTCATGATTTTTAATTTTAGATAATTACAGATTAAAACTTGCGCAAACAATGATATTCCTACCCATTTCATCGGTGAAATACCGCATTGCATTTAAATAGTCGCGATACGTAACATTAAACAAATTGCGAGCTGAAATTGAAAAATTGAATTTATGATCCCACCACTCGGTATCCGTTCCTACTGATAAATTGACCAGTTGGTAAGCCGCCGGCGCAGCTTTGTAATCATACTTTAAACCGTTTGCTGTTGGAACTCTTCGTTGCTTGTCAACATACTGATATTCCAAATTCAGATAGGAATTGCTTCTCTTTAAGCCATCTTTAAATGTATACTTTAGACCGCTATTGTAGCGATTTGCGGGCATCATAATCAACCAATCGTTTGTTTTCCTATTTCTCGCATACAGGATCGACCATTTAACATCCCACTCAAGAGACTTGGTTACTTTCAAATTGGTTTGACCGTCTAATCCATATAAAAAAGCATCTGTTTGTTCGTATTGCCAAAGAGGGAAAGCCCCGGCGATGGTCAATACAGGCGCATCAGGTTTGGGTTGCTGGTAAATAAAATCGTTGATGTAATTTCCGTAAAACAACAATTCCATTTGCCATTTATCAGCCCTATCGTGATGCTGTACAGTGATGGATAGATTGGACGATTTCTCCGGAACCAATTTAATATCGCCCTTTTCATAGGTAGCTGTTCCATGATGAATACCATCCGACAATAATTCGTTTACATAGGGAGCTCTGGTTGCACGACTGAAGCTACCGATCAATTTCCACTGATCTGTCCAGTTGTAAATGCCCGTAACAGAAGCGCCAAATGTTGTGAACTTGAATGTATTATCGAGCGTATCGCCATTGAATTTCAACCGTGTTGTTGCAATATTCTTGAAATCGAAACGAGCGCCGGCCTGCAGTTCCCATTTTCCAAAAAACCATTTTTCGATATCATATACGCCATAATTTGTGGCGAAATAATTGGGTATAAAATACCGGCCTGAATACACATTGTTTTGTTGCATCGTTACCACTCCACTGCTTCCCTGGTGCCTTCCTGTTCTCGGACGTTCCCAAGAAATATCCTCCGTTAATGTGGCGATGTTTAAATCAAGCTGTGGTTTTGAAGAGGCGCTCCGAACAATATCATACTCTTGACGTGAATTGATTTGAGCCGCTACCAACAAGCTAATTTTATGCCCATTCAAATTGTAAGAGGTTTGAGACTTTATCAAATCGTGCGTCACTTGTTGGCGGGGTCGTTTAATTTGATACGATTGTTCATTGAGAAAAGATGCATCGGGACGGTCTGAAGCGATCGCTTTTTCCAAATCGGTGATGTTCCCAATATGCGATCCTGTAAAAATGCCCACTTGTGTAAAGAAGTGACTGTAAAACAACTCGGTGTTCCACAATTTCTTCTTATATCCGGCTGTTACAGAGAAATTAATTTCTTGCATACCGGTATTGTTCAGACGATAATTGGGCGTCATTACATTTGCGCCATTCTTGAACGTGCCTTGAAGCCTGTATGCAAAAGCATCTACCTTTTTGAGACGTTGTTCGAATTGAGCCGAAGCAATGTATTCTTGATTATTAGTAGCATAGGCGGTATGTAGTACTCCGGAGGTTCCCACTGTAGTTCTCAGCGGTTTGGTATCTACAATTACCACACCACCAATAGCATCGCTTCCATAGCGCAACTCATCTACCCCTTTTATTACCAGTAGCTTGTCTGCCAAGTACGTGTCAATTTCAGGTGCATGTTCATTGCCCCATTGCTGCCCTTCTTGGCGTACACCATTATTGATGGTGAGAATTCTGCTGCCATGTAGTCCATGAATAACGGGTTTAGCGATGGTATTACCGGTTTGAAGCATGGTCACTCCCGTTAATCTTGAAAGTGCTTCAGCCAGTGAACCGGTTTTTGCTTCTTGCAGTGCGATGCCACTTAGCTCTTTTTTAAATCCGGAACTTTGAATGCCTTTAGAAGCCGATACCACTACTTTTTCAAGGGTTTTACTAGCGTGCAGCAGCTTGAAATCGAAATGCATGTCTTTTTGCAGATCCAGCAATTCCGAAATTGTATCACAAGATGCATGGGAAATTACCAATGTGTATTTACCGGCGCAAAGTCCGTTGAAAAGGAAATCGCCATTATTATCCGACAAGGCCGATTTATTCAATTCTTTGATCAACAAAGTAGCGCCTGCCAATTTTTCTTTGGTATCCTTGTCCTCAATATGACCGCTCAAACGAAAGCTACAGTTTTGAGCTTGTACCGAATACATCGATACAAGTAAGAATACCAGACTTAGAAGTCTGAACATAATAAAATACAATTAAAGATGACTAATTAAGAAACAGAATTAGTCAGGGCAGGCGGGCCACGTCTATTGAAGACTTCTTGAAAACTAAGATGAAATGAGGAGGAATCATTGCTTTCAACATGAACAAGGAAGTGTTGTGTAGGGGTGGACTCTATTGCATCCAATTCTAGGAACGGTGTTCCTACCACCCAATCTTGAACATGACAGAACTTGTTGTAAGAAACCAGATCATCGGCGCTACAATCTTTGTGTTGATGTACCGAATCGATGTGTCGGGAAAATTGGTCGTGCCAAACCCATTGGGGCGTGATGCTGAAAACAAACAGCGTCACTACCAACAGTGATAGTAATTTGTATATCGGAGACCCTTTTTTCATTTTTTGCAACAACGTATCAAAAATAGGCAAATGGAGGGAAGTGGCAAAATTTGAATGAGGGAAGAAAGAGAAAGAACAGGAAGAGGAACAGGGGAGTACAAGAGGGAGGATGGAAGATAGATGAGGGAGGAAATACAGTGTGAATAACAACGCTGCGGTGAAAAAGGAGAAGGAAGAAAGAACAGGAAGAAGAACAGGGGGAATACAGGAGGGAGGATGGAAGATAGATGAGGGAGGAAATACAGAAGGTCCGCCAGCGCTGCGTTGCCGCTGCGAGCTTGTCCTGAGCGGGCCGAAGGCTCAGTCGAAGGACGCTGCGCCGCCGCGGTGAAAAAGAAGGAATAAGGAAAAGACAGAAAGAACAAAAACAGTAACAAACGAAACTTCGCGACTCCTTTGCGGACTTGGCGGACTCTGCGGTGAACACACCCCAACCGCCGGCTGTTCAATTCTTAATTCTTACTTCTTAATTCCCCCTGCATGTTTCCCCCTAATTTCTCAATTTACCCCCCTCCAACCCTTGCACCAAAACAGTAACACAGCCCTTTCTACGTTCAATACTAGGTCCAACGAAAAACCGGGTTACATGTATTCTATCCTTTTGAAAAAAACAGTATTTGTAGTTGTAAGCAGTTTGGCATTTTACATCAGTATGGCACAACCGAAGAAGACAGTTCCAACGGTCAGCGCCCTACCCGATTCTGATATTCCCTGTATTGTAGAGAAGCAACAAGGCTCGGTAATAGTGAAATGGAACATGTTCCAAGACACCCTCGCCGATCAATACAAGATCGAGTACTCAATGGATGCCTCCAACTGGACCACCATTGCCGTGATCCCCACTCCCATGCGCAAGCAAGGCATGCAGTATTACAGTTTTATCCATGATTTCCCCAGCGCCCGCGACAATTATTACCGCGTCACGCAGATGCAAACCAACGGCACTGAAATTCGTTCTTCCGTGCAACACATCTCTTTTACCAAAGATGTTCCCGTAGTACGCATCAAAAAAGACACCGTTGAGAACGGCTTTCTCGACATCGAACTAAAAGAAGCCGGTCCCATTTATATCTACAGCTCCGCCGGTCAACTCCTCTTTCAAAAAAACCTCAAGCCCGGTCCCTGTTTAATTGACATCATGCACTTCGGCAAAGGCGCTTATTATGTGAAGGATATGAAAATGACGCAGAAGATTGTGTTGCCGAATTAGGGTGAGGGGGATTGTCTTGGGCACAATCTATTGCTGTGGCTGGCAGGAAACTGCTGAAGATTGGGTACGCTTACAGCTCTCTTAGGGACCAAAGACCACCTAGGCTCCGGAACTAAAAAAATACAGTACGTTTCAGATAACAAATTTTCATTTCTGGTTTGCCTATACTTATTATTCTAATAAGAGTCATTCCATTTACTAAATTATAGCGACAATTTTGACTTGATACTTTCAGTTTGCCCCAAGAAATATTCTCATCGGTGACTAATCTCTGCTATGATATCACTAATCCAAAGCTTTTCATATCTGTCTGGAATATATCCGTTTAAGATGTCAACTATTTTCTGAGCTGTTTTGTCGTTCGCATTGTGCAAATCAAAACTAAGTTTACGACGATTGGATGAAAAGTAAAGATTGATGATTCCTCCGCTCATTACTTGTGTATTCATTTTGTACACTGAGTCCCCTTTAATTTCCTTCGATATGTTAATGATTGAATCAATTGATGAATTTCGAAAATTCCCTATTAAGACAGTGTCTACTTTAGCTTTTTTAGATTCATTGAACAGCCAAGCTTCTTCCAATGTATACACAAATTGAGATCCTCGAACTCTAAACATAGGTTGCATTGTCCACATGTTGCTTCCAAGTCCAATAGAAATATATGACAAAGTAAATGAAGTGTCAGTTTTCGTATCAGCCTGTTGAGCAAAGACCTTCATTGAGATTAAATGCAGTCCTATGAAAAATAAAAGAAGTTTCATTCTATAACGGGATTTCAAAATAAGTCTAATCTGAAATGTACGAAACTCCCCAAGAATTGATACATTATTAACTTTATTACAACTATACTGTTAGCGCTATATGCGACTGATCCACTCTCACCAAAATTCACAATTTGTCAAAAAAATAGCCCCTTTAACACATAATCTTCACCTCCAAATTCATCCATTTAAATGCAACCCACTTCGGGGTTGTATGGCACGCTTATCACTCTGTTGCTACCAATCTGCAACCCCTTCGGGGTTGGAAAAAACGGACTCATTTTTTGGGGACATTTACAAAATAGCGCGGGACGAGCCGAAGGGTGTATTTAGGAAGAACAGGATGTCCTCTATGAGAGATACACCTAATCTTGCCACTGAAGTGCTTCTTCAAATTCTTCTATTCCGAACAAATAATTTGATCATTTTTCATCACGAAGCTTAAGCCAAATTAGAAACCATGCCGTCTTTGGGTTGTCAATTGTCAACAAGTAATTCTTTTGAATTTCATTCACAACAAAAACATCGTCTCCCTCAATAACTATCTTCGATTTTATCCTGAACAAAATTTCGTCACAGTTCTTCTTATACGAGTCCCCTCTTGTCTTTGTCCAATTCGAGTATTTAAATGACTGTCGCATTTTATATGATATCTTTTACAATTGCATCTTAAATGCGTATTAAAAAAGGTGTCAAACAATGACACCTTGAATTTTATTGGTAAAAGTTCTATGAATTTGCAGACTTTACTTTCTTTAAATACTTTTTTGCATCTTCCACCTTTTTGGGAAACAAATCTCTGCCTTTAAGTTTTGATGCCACTAAAGACAAAAGCCCAGATTCAGGTACTTTTACCATTTCCTTCGATTTTGTTTCTTTAGCTTTCATACTATAAAACTATGATTTTTTCTGAATAAAATTTTAGAACCAGTATTAATTCAGCAAATAGATCTTAACCAAAAAACAAACAAACATTAAAAAGTTTACGATGGAAATTGAATTAATAAAATAGAATGGATATCTGCTTATTTTCGAGTTACCACAGTAATCGTCCATACCTTCGCTTACTAAATACACCAATCATTGGAACTATTTTTTCATTTCAATATTCCATTCACTAACTGTATAAAAATTCCAAAGCCCTTTTCTTGCTGTTATAATTAGACTAAGACTATCAATACTTGTATTCTCATATTGTTTAATAGACTGATAACTCACCCGAAAACTCTCACTCCTATCAGCAAATTTAAAATCAATACTTGGCCGTCTTCCCGTCCATAGTCTCGTTATTGGGCATGTAATGTATTCTTCACTGTTTTTTTGTATCACTTTGTAATTACAATAGTCCCACCCAATCTTCGCTATCTGTCCGAAGCTTATGTAGGAGAAAATAATTCCTTGTAATAAATAGAAAAAGACCATAAATATCCAAAGTCCAATCCCTCTGTTTTTCAAAAAACGATCGATTAGAAATTTTCTCCTGTACAAACCTAAAGCGATCATGCCTATAAGAGTGGGTAAAATTAAAATATATACAAGGTATCTCTTATCGTGTCCAATTGTTCGTGGCTCCAAAAAGTAATAGTAAGCCGCTGTTATAATCCCAAAGAAGTAGATCAGTCTTATAGGCATCTCTTTGAAGGATTTTTCTTTACTGGGTGTTTTCGATTACTATTGAAACTTTCGCTCTTCATAATCTTGTTACAGTAATAAAAGACCCAAATTTCAACATTAACTTGGAAAGAAAAAATATTTTACCAACTAAAGTAACTAAAATCGATCAATTATAATTTTGAACAAAAAACCGTCCGAACTCTTATTACTTTAACAGATAATGTTTCAAACTACGAAACAGAAAACACACTTGAATAAATTGTTGCAATATCTTGTACTGTAAAAATATCAAAATTAGCAGCATACTATTTCAAAAACCACTTACTACTTCTACCTCTACCTCTATTAATTACATACTTCAACTTACTCAAAAATTGATAAGTAGATGCAGACGAAGTAAAGCCCATTAAATTCATCAACTCTTCATTATTTGCTGATCTATGAAGCTTCAAAAACTGGAGTAACTTTACGTGCTTTTCACTATTCTTTGAATCTTGAAAGGGCTTACTAACATCAAACAAACTATTAGCCAAACCACTTGGACAAATATATACACCCTCATTACTAGCCTTGTAACAAACATAAGTTCTAAAATCTTCATTTCCCATCGCCTCCTGTATTGACTCCCATGGATGTTCAAGAATACTAGCTAGCTTCGCTTCAAGAGTAACAACATTAACATACCCAATAGCATACATGCTGTTTAGTATATATAACTCTGTTATACCACAGTTTTTCAAATATTTTTGCGTAAGAATAAAAATACCAGATTTAAAATACTCTGCTTCCATCGAAACTTCGATTGCTTTGAGTTTTTCTTCAAATCTTGGAAACTCTCGACCGTATTTTAGAGAATTCAGACCCATGCGTAAAACTCCCATACCCGCGCGATCAACTAATTGAAAATTCATAAGAATTTTTGCAAGTGTTTTATTTCTATGGCGTGGTTCATGAAAAGTAATATTTGAACTGTTTACTCCACCATAAAACTCACCTGGATTTGTAATGATCAGCTTTTTTCCCGTAAAATTAATTGAAGTCATACCTTCTTCACTATAGTCTCTATGCACAATAGCATTAAGATATGCTTCATGAAATGCTTGTTCATCCAAAGTAGAAAGCTCATATTGTAAACCTTCATACTCAATTGCCAACCTAGAATTGCATATAACAAAATGGGATTTTGCTCTTTTAATAGTCTCCCAAACATTATCACTCCATACATCATTTATTCTCAGTTCACCAGAATTTGTCTTCCATGAAAATCTATACTCATAAACTCCTAATAAATTTCTAATACAATCTGGCTTACCTAAAAAGAGCAAGCCCCCTTTATTCAACAATCCATTTTTTGTAGCACCTATAGATTCTAAGAAAGCTTCATCAGAAATTTCACCTTCATTAATATTACGTCTTTCTATAAAATCACTTTTTGCTTCCTTCATCGATAGCTCACTAAGGCATGACCTCCACTCGTCACTAATTTCCTCATCGCTCCAATCATAGTTTTGTAGGCCTTTTACGAGTGCATTAATCTGTTCAGGTCGAGCGGGCATACTTGATTTACCAACTCTGATACAAATTTTTCCTGAACTTGTTGATACAATAGAATAATTGACTTTAGGAACCTTAATCACTAAGTAATTCTTTCCATCATAAGAGTGATTAAACAAGATCAGGTTCAGTTTTGGTTCAATCTTTCCAAGTAACCTTTCCTTAGCAGTGCTTAAATCAATTTGCAAGAATCCATTTAATTGTTGATCCCATCTTCTATTACTTATATTTGAGCTATCGATAATTCCAATAATAATATATCCGCCTTTCGTATTTGCCAAAGCGGAAATCTCTTCAGCAACATCCTTCGCTCCAAAAAACGAATTTTCTGAAGAATAGTTTTTAAACTCTAACGTATCAGACTCCAAAGCCTCGCTCGGATTAACTTTTACATATTCAAGAATTCTATTAATTTCATCCATAGTTGTAATTTCATTTAATGCCAAATATTGTCTTCATAGTTATATTTTATATTTCTTTCCACGAAGCCAAAAACCGAATCTTCAAACTTGAACGAATAATTAAAATTGATTTTTTCCATCCCACTTTATCAATGTTTAGCCTAGCAATTAGTTGAAATATATAAAAATTGCCCTCAACTTGCATAAAACTTCAAATCATCCTCAGCAATACAGATTTCTCAGATATTATGTCTCCTCTGAAAACAAAATCTCTAACTCTGTTGTAAGGATCAAATCATATTGCTATTTTCATGTAAAATAAATGTTCTCAGAAAACCGGGTTCTTCGTCTTTATGTAACTTTCTTTGAGTAAACTTTAAAGTCTTCTTTTTACGATAATGAAGAAAATCATGTTCGGTCCTTAAGTAAGTGTCAATTTTACAATCTTAAAAAGTGAAGTCTAACCAATCAATACTACAATGTATTCATTTATACATTCTGTTTTCTTCGATACGAAAAAGATATCTTGCTTTGTTACTAAATATTTCAAAATTAAGTTTTTTCAGAAAAAACTTAACTTTATCTCGAAAATTTATGAAATATATTCTACTGTTGTTAGTTAAGGTCCGTTCTTGTTTCCCTAAAGTCAAATTCACCTTTAAAGTAGCCCTTGTCACTCGTGTCACTGATATTAATAATCATTCCTGCGTTCAATACTTTTTGTCTTCGATTTTAGTGATTGACTCTGTAAAACCTGCATATATCCGTTCAACTTGGTCAAAATAACTTGTAGATATAATCTATCTTTGTTTACAGTAAAACGAAAACATCAAAATGAAGGGCGACACAATACTTATAAGAACAAAAAATTGTTCTAATACCCTATCTTGACTATATTAAAGAATAATCAATAAATTTTAAGGCGTGCCAAAGAATTGCATGCAAAGTTTTGGTATTTCGCGCAATTCCGGACTTCGGAGAAAAAACTATAAATGATGACAAAAGTTGAAGCTAGGTCGATGTTCAATAAACCACTTCACCCACTTTTCAACCAAACCACTGTTAGTTGAATCAATTTTTACTTAGTGTCCCGTCCATGCCAAATTTTTGGCGTCCTGTGTTCTAGGCCAATTAACTTTTCATTTTGGTCTAAAAAGTAATCCTGATTAAATGAATAGACTTCAATTCTGTCGTCTTTGATTACGTGCAAATGATTTTGATAATTCATAGAACGTGGATAAACTCTCCATCTAGTAATTGGCCCTTCTATCGTTATTGATTCCCCATTACTTAAAAGAACAACAAGAGCATTTTCACATTCAACAATTGTCCCATAGTATGAAGTCCCACCACCAATAACTCTACCTTTCCAAGCTTGAAGATCTAAATTTTGTAGCTGTGTAAACTGTTCTTCTCCTTTTTCCTTATTGGGATTATTCCTGAATCTTACTATTTCAAATCCATTATCTGTTGCTCGGTATATTTTATCGTCAATTCCCCAACTTAGATTTTTCCTATCCCCCATACCTTCAAAAATTCTCTCTTCAGTAATTTCACCCTTAAATTCTCTCTGAAATTTCGATTTCCCGAAATCAAATTCATCAGTTATTACCGAATCATCTGCCTTTTTCAATTCAAAAAGTGCCATATAAGAACTTTCAGTCAACGACGAATTATAAATACTCCAATATGTGTAATTAGCAAATGAGGAATGCTTTTTACTTATCTGAACTGGATCTTTCAAATTCCATCTCCTTCTAAATGAAGTGGACATATCAAATTCAAATAGACCTTCGTTACCGCCTGATAAGGCGAGCTGAGGATACTTGTTTGCTCTAATGGCTAGTAAATTACAATCCCAAATTTTAGTCGACTTAGTACTTACTGGATATTTACGATTATCTCTATGTGCTGTAGAAGAAAATAATCCTTGTTCTGTTATATAATACAACATACTTCCATAAATTTCAGTATCTGTTGGAAGTGTGTTTCTGGGAGTGTCTTGTTCACCATACAAAAACTTATCGACTAGTCTTTCAGATATTACATAGTCTTGTTTGGATAAAATCGAGAACTTTTCAATGAGTATGTTTTTAAAGTCCTCATCAAGGAATAGTTCTACTAAGTCAGATTTGTAAAGATAGTTGCCATCAAGAAAACAAAACTTTAGCGGTAAAGCATCTCTTTTACTGTTTGGTAATGAATAAACAAGCTCATCCCATTTATAAACCTTTATTTTGCCATCAAACGTCCAAAGGTATAGCCTGCCCCGATAAATTTGGCAATCAATATAGTCACCTTGTATTGAAATTTTTACAGGTTGCATTGCTTTCCTTGTCTAATTTTAACAATGTGGTGCTTTTTTATATGTCCATTTGCTCTCCATTTGCTAAGTATTGAAATTCCTGGTCTGTCTTGAATGTTTCTACAATAGTCCGCGGGATAACCGTGCCAAACTCCATCGCCGTTTTTCGCAACAAACTTAGCAATTTTCAGTTCTTCATTCTGAAAATTCTCGCCCAATATTAAAAGATTGCTTTCACTGGGAATAAGCCCCCAACTGAACACACCTTCAATCCAAGAATTTCTTTGCGAATTTACAAAACACTCAACTTCTTCTTCAATAGTTACCGTCCAACGAGATTTGTTTTCTTGCAATCTCCTATGTGCAGAAGATACATAATATCTAGATGTTATCCTTGGTGTTAAGTCAATATTCCTATCTACTTCGTATGGCACATTTCTAAATTTTGTATATGTATTTATTAGTGGTTACAACCTAAATATACGAAATTCCCAATATATTGTTATATAATTAATACTGTTAGTGTGATACATAACACATTATCTTTTTGCACAATCCGCACTATTCAAAAAATTTACCCATTTAAATGCAACCCACTTCGGGGTTGTATGGCACGTTTGTCCCTCTGTTGCTACCAATATGCAACCCCTTCGGAGTTGGATAAAACGGACTCATTTTTGGAGACATTTACAAAATAGCCCGGGGGACGAGCCGAAGGGTGGTCTCTTTTGCCTGCCTAACCATGGCTGAAATACTGCAGTCTCGATGTAAAAAAGCTCCCTTTCTTAAACTGAAAACTATTTTAACCTTTTCAGGATCGTCTATACTCAATGTTCATAGAAAGTCCATTTACCAAGGTCCATAAGAGAACTGAAACCCCAATAAAGAAACCGTAACGGCCAAATATATCACAAATCAAGAAGGTAAGACCGCTTGCAATGGCGGTCAATATAATTTGAAGAATGGAAATGTTCTTTCTCAACAAGTACTTGGTCACCAGTAGGATTAACAAAGAACCTGAAAAAGCCGCCAATACGACGCCAAATGGTATAAGGCCTTCGGTTGCAAACAATAACACAACTCCGTAATAAATTAAAGCGGAAAGCGCTAAATGAAACAGTATTCGAAGTTTCAATTTATTTAAGCTTCCAACATTATAATAACTAGTGGTCAAGGGGAAACTAAGTCCGGGCAAGAAGATCATTAAAAAATAAAACAAGTCAACTGTTGCTTCTCCAAAATCTATGGACCAGCAGAAAAAGAAATAGAACAACCCGGTTAAAATTGAATTATATAGAGGTCTATTACTTTTATGTTGGTCGCGTAGGTTCATAAATTCATTGTATTAAATGCTTCTACTCCAAAACCAAATCGAACAAACTATGTTGAAAAGAGGCATTCTTGCTTTTCTGGCTGGGTTTGGTTGTTGGGATTATATTTAAGTCAAATCACAAGAACTAAAACTGCGCTTTACCTATCTAGTTCAACCTAGGATCCGTCGAGACCCAAACCACAATACTAAAGAATTACCGCATTTGTCTGCCCAAATGTCAAGCCCCACAATTGGTAATACCAGTGTTGTGCATAGCTTTATTTATAATCACCATCAACTTTATTTATTTCAATACTTGTACATACTAACTCAGAGTTTATTATTAGTGACATTTCAATTGGTATGTCAACAAGCCTGCTAACTAAAACAACATGATCATTCCAATCTCCTTCTACTAATGAGACATCTAGCTGATCAGAAATCCAATAGTCCGATTTGTCGATAAAGTAGTCTATCTCAGATTCTACTTTAAACTGAACATCAACAATGTATTCTTTTGAATTCAATTTTTTAACAGAAGTATTGTCAATTGAAAAGTCTTCACTAATGTTACTTACTGTTGGATTATCGTTTGCATATGGTGCAAGACAGTAATAATTGCTTAAACTACCACCAACAAAATACTTAAACAAATAGTTGTCGAGTAAGGATTTAAGTTCAAATTTCAAAAACTCATTATTCATGAGTTTCCCTTCAAATATTTTTGCTTGCTTGAAAAACAATTTTGAGACTTGGTCATTATACTCATTTAGGGAAGAATATACTACTACTGAATGGCCAGTCAGATTTTCGTCTCGCAATTCTTTTATTAAATCCTTGTGAAGACTTTTGTCGTCTGAAGTAAAGTCTTTGTGATTATTTGTTATAAAAACAACTTCAGGTGTCGCTGGTATTTCGATATGTTCCGGAGAAACCAAAGACTTAACATTTTCCCAGATTAACGAATCTCTATATCCCTTTTCATTCGAATTAAAAGGTTTAAGCTTTAGCATAGCCTTTTTTGCCAAAAGCTTATGACTTGCTTCTGGATAATCAATAATTCCAATTTGGCTAGCCTTGATGAGTTTATCTAGATTTTTTGTATAATTTGTCTTGGTTGTCTCAATCAATTTGTCTGATAAAGAAAACCCTGTCGTTATATTCGCATCTTTTTCAAACTTTATCAATTCATTATTGATTTCAGAAATTGAGTTTTCAATTCTCTGACTAAACTTGTTAATCACTTCATCCAAAACAACTTGAGGAATATATAACTCAATGTCACCATTTTTTGAACTTTCAAGTAGAATCTTGAAGTTTGGCGATCGCATCCAAAAATCCGAGATAACTATATTTGAATCTAATACTACCTTCATTTTTATAGTTAACAAAAATTATTCACAGCGAGCAGGGTTTAATCCAAGTTTGGAAATATTACTCCGTCCTCCCCAAACTGCTTTCGATTGAGAATTTAGATTTTATTCAAGAAATAAAACTGACGCTTGTTTGGCCATTGTGAATCCCCAAATTGGTTTCCCAAACAGTTGAAGATTGCTTGAACTTGCTAATATGCACAAAACCAAATGTAACGCCAGTAGTTAATTTTCAACGCTTTTTGCCAGCGATTTTAAATAGAAATTATGTCCATCGTCAGTGAACCTAAATCTATAGAAGCCCTTTCCTATATTTAAAACTACTTTGTAACTTGCCAATATCAAAAATGGACCCGCCGAATTATCGCCTACGTCTAGTCCTTCACCCAGAGATTTACCATTTGCTAACATAAAATTGAACAAAGAAATTTCATTGTCATTGATAACAATAGTTTCACTTTCCAGAAGATTCTTTAACTGATTGTATGTCAAACTTGCGTATGTAGAATTAGAGTCTTTTTGAGCGTTGTTTAAACTTATTCTTAACTCAGAATTTTCTTTTATTAATCGTGCAATTTCTTCTGCAAACGGAACTACATCTATCATCTTATCGCCCTTAACCCAACCAACTAAATCTTTTCTGTAACTAAATTCAGAAAGTTTTTCATGTATCGCAATCTTTATATCTTTCTTGTCATCCCAAAATTTTATAAGATTATTTAAAACTTGCAATCTAAACTCCTTTAACAGCTTAGGATTTTCTTCTTCAAGTGCTTTTCGTCCAAGTACTTTTATTTTATCATTAATTGCATTATCGGAAATTACAACTGCAAACATAGGTTTGTTCTTCTTTATAGCATATTCATACTCTAATTGAGTATAGCTTTTACCTGTCTTATTATCAACACTACCATATCTACCTCCCAGAATTAATAGATAAACATCAGATTCATCAATCCACCTTTCTATAACAGTCATTTGTGATTCATCTCCTGCGGAAAACAATTCCATTCCTGCTGGTATATGACCAGAAGACAAAATTGCTTCCACTGCAGCTTGTCGCTCTTCTATTAGGTCTGTAAAAGTAGAGGAAACAAAAACTTGTAACTTTTTATCCTTCATAATTTGTAAGGTGCTATATTTTATTGCCGTATATGCATAAATATACGAAACTCCACAGAATCTAACATATAACAAATTATACGATATTTATACTGTTAGTGATGTACAACATATTATCTAATAGCACAATTAGCCCTTTTTAAAAAGGAAGCAAACATGTCAAATGATCATCCATAACAACTTGATCCATTCAGATGCAACCCACTTCGGGGTTGTATGGCACGCTTATCACTCTGCTTCTACCAATATGCAACCCCTTCGGGGTTGGCCTAACCGAAATCATTGACAAGGAAGGCTTTTTTTGCATAGGGACCTCCTATCTGATCTTTCGCAGTTATCAACACCAGCAGTTGCTTTTGGAAATTCACTTCTCAATAATAAGTTCCCTGCATCTAAGTCGCAGAAATAGATGAATCCGCAATCTGTGCTTTCTACCACCTAATGTAGTGGCTCAATTGAAAACCCTAATTTGAATCAACCAGAAAAATTCTGATAGATATTTTCTTTCAGAAAAATAATGTTATCATACTTACTGAAATACTAAATCCTCAAATAACCCTTTATTAAAATATTAAAATTGTAAAGCGGTAGATTAGTAGTGTCTTAAAATTTGTAAAATTTCATCTTTATGAGTAGGCAAAAGATGAAATTTTGTGTCCAGCAAAGAAATCAGATATCGCTTTACCACAATTACATTTCTTCCTTCAAAAAGCTTCGAAAAAATATATTGTGTTGTAAAACTTTTTGTATCTATCATAGATGATGAAATGTAAACCTCATATAAAAAATCGGTTACCAATCTTGCTCCTTGAATGTCAGAAATATAGAGGGGGTTGATAAAATCACAAGCATTAATAAAAGGTTGTTTTATCAGACAACCACCATCTTGAAATATCTTATATAAAAGCTTCGCATTTAAAGGGATGTTTCTATAATTTAGCTTTACTAAGTTCTCCAAGAACTCCAACAATCTTGCATCTTTAACAATCCCTTTCTTTTCCAAATACATCAATAAAATAAAGGTCGAAGCTCCATTAATTTTATCTTCATTGAAGCACAACGATCTAAAGAAAAAGTCATCAGAACATAAAATACAATCCTTTTCTTTTGAAACTATAATTGTATCGTTGAATGAAATTCCGAACAGTTTATCTTTTTCTTTTTTGCCTACATAGTCTTCACTTAATTCGGGAGTTATTAATTCGCAATAGGTATTTACTTCTTTTAAGAAGCGTTGTAGCTTTTCAAGATGCTTTTTTTTGTCGTCAGAAGTAATGATATGTCTAACATATTCACCACCTTTCTTATTAACAATTAGTGTTTCACCGTCAAGACTCTCCTCCAAATCTGTTATTTCCTTTTTTATGACATCAATTGTTGACTTCGTAACATATTTTTTATTTTCAATATTGCCAAGTGCTTCAAATGCGTCAATATGATGCAGAGTCAATAAAGAAATAATATCAAATACTATTGGTTTATTTGATGCCAATAACTGCAAACCAATTTGAAATTCATATGTCGTTCCAATGGAAGTAATTCCAATATCCCACGAACTCACTAATTTACTCCAGTATTTTAAAGGGCTAATATGAGAGAGGCTGGCATTTACACCAATTGTTGACTTCCCTGCTACATACAATTGTTCAATTTGTTGGTCAAACTCTTGATTTTTGTCTATACTGTTAAAAATGTCTTGAAATTGATCTATTGGGTTTTCTCCATCTTTTAGCTTAAAGACTTTTATGGGTTGTGTATTTCCAAACCTAATATAAAGTTGATCCATACTGTCATGTAATGCATAGGTATATTTCCATAAAATTGATTGTATAGTCAAAATTTCACCATTCATTTCAATTTCTCCTTGAATAGGCTTTGAAAGTAAACATTGTGCTATAGGTTCTTCAATTGATATTTCATTAGCATATTTTGACTTGTTGACTATTACAAACTCATATTTCTTTTCATTTCTATCTTTTAAAACTACATAACAATTGTTTGCAACCTCATTAGGAAAATATACTTCTGAGGCCTGATTTTCCATGCTAGTAATGCACTGAACATATCTTGTGTGAACTGTGGGATCAGGATAGTTTTCTGCTCTTAATTTATAGGCTATTTCAAGTCCCTTCTCGAAATCTTTATTTTGAATATAGGCATGAGCAATATGAAATTGTACTTGCAAAGGGATGGTTGTATAGTCAGTTATCTTATCTAGTGCTTTTGTCCCACTATCAAAATCTCCTTTTTTGCAATGGTTCATGGAGATCTTTACTAACATTAATTTGTCATCTGGGTGTTTTGATAAATACCCTTCTATTGTAGAAATAGCAGTATCTAATTGCCCTATTGCTTCATAAATGGAGCTTGCAATGTCAATCAAAAAAGGATCTTCAGAATGTCTTTTTAATAGTTTTAATGATATTTCAATAGCCTTTTTATGATTGCCACTATGGTAGTAAGCTATTAGTAGCTTTCTAGTAACTCTTGAAAGGATAGAAGTATTAGCAATAATTTCAAGACATTCTGCAGCTAACTTATATTGGCCTATTTCTGTGTACTTATCTGCGATAAAATCTGCTATAAAACGTGGCGTTTCATCATTCAATAAATTTTTTGCTTTCAATAAGTGCTCGACAGCATGTTCTGTTTCGTCTTTACCAAAATAGACTTTAGAGAGATTGTAAAAACTAATCGGGTCCTCTGGATTAGCTTCAGCATAAGTTAATGCATGTTTTTCAGCGTCAATAAAATTGTTTAATCTAATATAAGTTTCAGTAATCATTAACAAGTATTGCTTTGTCAGTTCTGGAGAAACTATATTTGGTAAATGTTGAAGTAGTAAATTCAAGGCCTCTTCATTTTTACCTTCACTAAAAAATCGCTCAGCTTTGAATATTGCTAACTCTTGCAATTCTTCAACTGATAGCTTAAGTTTTTCTATTTCTTCAATTATTTCACCAGCACTTTCATTGGCATCCATTTTAAGCAGAAGCAAGTGTCTATATGTAAAATAATTTTTATTTAGTTCAAGCGATGCCCTAAAATCCTCCTCTGCTTTATCTCTTTTCCCTAAGACTTTATAGCTTACCCCCTTATTGGTAAGCATATACCATCTTGACTTCCTGAGATCTGTATTTTTTATAAATGACCAAGCTTCTTCAAATTTTTCATTAGCATACTTTACTTTTGAAATGGATTCTTCATCTAACTGATTAAAGAAAAAATCATCTTGATGTTCTAACGAAATCATCCTATTAGTTCCAAGTCGAACCAATATGTCGCACTTAAATGAATCCATTTCTGGATGACTCTCATTTAGGGTTTCGAAAATTTCGAATGCTCTTTCAAATTGTTTTCTCTTTTCGAGATATGTGCCGATATTAATAGCAATTTCAGGTTTCTCCTGAATGTTTTTTGGTATTAATGAATCTAATTCGTCAACTTCAAGTGTATCTTCTTTGCAAAATAAAAGACCTAGATAAGCGTTTAGATTTTCTTTGTTTCTATCTAATGCTTTATGGGCGAATTCAATACTTTTTTCTACTTCGCCAAGCAATGCATAGCCTAATGAAGCATATCCAAACGCTTCTTCATTTTTAACATCAAAATCCAATAGTTCTATAAAGTATTTAGCCCCTTTTTTCTTTTCTCCGAGGTCAAAATAAGTTGAAGCAAAATTTAGAGTTACACTATATTTTAATTCGGATGTAAGTTGATCCCATTTAGTCTCTTTATAATTAGTCAGTAGATCAATTACAGCATTATGGTTGTTAGTTTTCCTAAGTCCGCTAATTTCCTTCAGTTGTTCCGGAAGATGTATGTTTTTATTATGTAATAGTAACTTATCGACTTTGTCGCTTATGTCTTTTATACTTTCACTTGTTTCGAGTTCCTTTGGTAGTTTACTTTCATTTACTTTGTCATTGAATATTTCTAAAAATTCAACAACCTCATTTTGAAGGTTAATATTAGAGTCTTTTATCTCTTTAAAACTAGTTACTACATTCAAGTTTGTATCTAATTCGCTATAAAACAAACCATCTTTTTTATTGTAATACTCGGTTTGCAAAGCCTTCTTTGCGCTAGGCAGTTTGAAAAGCTCAATTAATAGAGGGTGCTTTATCCGTTTATGTTCAAAGTCATAAAGAGCCTGATTGTAAATAGAATCAAAATCCTCTTTCTTGGCACCGACACCTAAGTTTTTATATAATTTGTAAACTGAATATTTTTTCTCGGTATGCTTTTTCGCGAATCCAAGAATTTTAAGAATTAAGTTCAACGGTCTAATAAAGTCAAATACTTTCATTTTTAGCCTCTGCAGTCTGTTTCGAATATTATATTGTACCAAAAAGTTAACCTACAACTCCTAAATATACAAAAAATCCCCAATTTTCCATTAAATTCAATCTATGGTATCCATACTGTTAGTGATATACCCAACCTATTGTCCCTTAGCACAATCCACCCTTGATCAAAAAACTGGTTCCCGTTTCAAGTAATCTTCATTAACAACTTAATTTATTTATCTGTAACCCACTATAAAGCTGAGAAGCAATGAACTTCAGTTTTAATTCAGTGCGAAGATTTGCTGTGGTTCCACTTAGTAATTTTTGACCACAGATAGCACCGATTATTACAGATTCGCACAGATTAGACCTCGATATCTAATCAACCTAACTGCAATCAGAATTTACAGGATGGATCGTCTACCTCCTCACCCTCTTTCCTCGTTTCCTCTCATCCTCGTTCCTACTCCCCCCTATTCTTTCTTGATCCCGCCTGCCGTTCAATTCTTAATTCTTACTTCTTAATTCTTAATTACATTCTCCCCGTCATGCAACACCGCAACCCTCCCCCTCCACACCAATACCCCCGTCAACCCTTTCGGCAATTCAATAGTTGCTGTCCATTTCTCACCCGTCTTCTTATACTTCGCATGTATCATGCCGTAAGGATGGGGCATGCTGCCCTTCACATCTGTCAAGGTTCCGAGATGGGGCGTGATCTTTACTTTTGAAAATCCGGGGGCGTCGGAGTCGATGCCTAGGATGGTTCGGAAGAATTCTATGTTTGGACTGGCACCCCAGGCATGACAATCAGATCGCGAATAATCCACTTCCGACATCTCCGCCCAGGTGGTCAACCCCTTTTGAATGTTTTCCTTCCATTTGTCGAGCCAACTGAAATAATGATCGCCCCGACCCGCTTTTACCAATGCTTGATGCACATAGTATCTGAAATAAATAGAGGCCGGCGCCAAAAGGGTGTCGTTGCGTTCCAAACGATCCGCTATCTTAGGCATGATTGCTGCATTGGTCATCCCCGTTAGTATAGCCAGCGTATTGGTGTGCTGCGAGAACAGATCCTTCTCTTCGGTATCGGCATACAATTGCTTCGATGCTACCCAGTACTTATTTTGAATGGCCGCTTTCAATCGATTCGCTTCCTGCCCATATTGCACCGCATAAGCCTGCATCCCCAACTGAGTTTCTAAATAAGCCGCTAACTGATAAGCCCATAACAACTGCATGTCCAGTATAGCCGAACTGCCGTTCTTACTATAGGGACCCGTTCCTCCTCCCCAGCCTTTTCTTTCTTCTACCCAATCGGTAAACATCCAATACGGCACGCCCTTGAGTCGCCCATCCGCTTGTTGAAACTTATTAAAATACCAAAGCACGTTTCGCATGCCTTGCAACTTGTCTTTAATGAATTTTGCATCGCCTCTGTACTTGTAATAATCGTATAACATGCCGATATACCACAATGAAAAGGTTGGGATCTGTTGCGGCGAAAAAGAAGGGTGCCTGCTCAGGGTCAATCCTTCCGCCATGCGCGATTGATCCATTTGCTCAATGGCATTTCTTACCAATCGATCGTCACCTGAATTGTACAAAGACACCAAGGCTTGAATGCGCGTATCGCCTATATATTGCAGTTGCTCGTAATACGGACAATCCATATAAGTATCCACTGCGCATAACCGAGCGGTTCTCCAACCCACATTGAAAATAGGGAGTGCATACTCATTATCTGCATTAAACGATGCTTTGAGCTCAAACGGATAGCCCGTAAATCGTGAAGAAATACTTTTCAATTCCAAGGCTTCCTCTCCCGTTGTCACTGATATCCAGATGTATCGGAAGGTTCGGAAGCTTAGGGTTTGATAATCGAGTTCGCCGCCGTTCGTTAAAAACAGGCTGTCCTTTCTTCCCAATAATACTTTGCCATTGATATCATCTCTATTGCCTTTGTACATCGACCAAGTACTTCCCTTTGTGGTATCGTACAAAGCCTCTGCATAACGTATGGCAATAACCGAACCCTTCCCATTCATTGCCTTCAAATTCACATAGGCATTGGTGAGATGTGTTTCATCTAAAATAATGTCTACTTTCTTATTGGCAGGAATTTGAATGCTAGACCCATCACCCGGCCAGTTAGGAGAAGCATTCACCCCTGTTATTTTTCGAATCTTTGGAAAACTCGGCGCTTCTCTTGCAATTGGGGGAAGTGGATCGGGTACCAACATCCACGGATTGATATCGGCTATGCCTTTGGGTGTGCCGCCGCGCCATTGCACCGATACAGCGGCAGGCCAATTGTTCACTGAAAATTCGGTCGACTTCCAACGAGCATCATTCTCATTCACCATAAAACGTTCACCCGGACCCGCCACATAATAGGCAGGATAAGCAATGCCCGGTATCGGCGAATAAGCTTTTGAACTCATCCCCTTCCAAGAACCATTGGTATTAAAAACGCGGTAGGCCGTATCATCGGCTTGCAGAATGAATCCGGTTCTATAAGAAATTTGTCCTTCGGGACGATGCTCTCCTTCATTCCAAACCGTAGCAGCAATTACATTTTTTCCTTGCTTTAAATAAGGAGCCAGATCAATGACTTCAAAACGCCAATAATTCAAATCGCTACGCGTGGGACCAATGGCTACCCAAGCATCGTTCACATAAAGTGAGTAATGATTGTCGCCACTCACCAAAACCTTTAACGATGCCGGTTTAGAGGGGAGGTCGATATCTTTTCTCAAATAATGTATTCCATACTCATGAGCCGGGGCACCTGCCGGAGCGATCCAGTTTGCCTCCCACACATCTTGCATCCATCGAGGGTTGAAACGCTGCGCAATTGAAAACAATGCAACCGCCATAAGCATTGAGAGGAGTAAAGAACGCTTGATCATAGTATTATTATAAGTAATGATTGTATTTCAGGGAAAGAATCATGTCCATATTCTCCTTTCCATTGTAATAAAAGCTTCCTTTGGGTTCAAAACCCAGGTGTTGATAGAATTTAACGGCAGGAATATTGTCGGATTGAACGCCTCCCCACAATACCAATTTTTCCGCCTCAAACCATTGCAAGTATTTCAAAGCATATTGAAACATCGCCGGACCAATGCCCTTTCCTTGCCATGAATCGGCAACAGAAGGAGCCATCGACCAAATACCTGAACCATTTACGGGTACGCCGTATTGATAATAGCGTTCTTTATCACCGGGCATCCAACCTTCTTGTAGAATAGTATAGCCCACAATGGTACCAGGAGGATAGGCAGCAATAATGATGATTTGAGGTAAAGACAAATGTTCGCAGATGAACTGTGCCGTAGCCTCGTCGAACGGATGTGGAGCGAAACGAGAACGGGTCTTTTCAGACAATTGTTGGAAATAGACCGCCAGCGACTCGCTATCGGAATGGCGCAGGGGGCGCAATTCGATCTCCATACCGCTCTTAATGGTGTATTTCATTTAACAAGTTCGTGAACTAAATGTACCGAATAAGTGTTGAATCTTTTCTACCACTTATACAAACCGCATGGAACAACATTACACATTAGAAGAAATTAAAACTTGGGAACGTTTCTACCGGGCTAATTTCATCAATTCCTTATCAGGCTTCAAAAGCGCCAGTTTAATTGGTACCATTAACGAAGCAGGAAATACCAATTTGGCCATCTTCAGCAATATCGTGCATTTGGGTGCCGACCCTGCGATGGTTGGATTCATCAACCGACCCTTGGCTGCCGCACCGCATACCATCAGCAACATTGAAAAAACGGGTGTATTCACCATTAATTTAATATCTGAGGAAATGATCAGCAAGGCCCACCAAACTTCTGCTAAATATGCGGAAGGAATAAGTGAGTTTGATGCCACCGGTTTTACTCCACAATTCACAGAAACCTGCAAAGCACCATTTGTGAAAGAAAGCAAGGTGAAGTACAGCGCTGAATTAATGGAAATCATCCCCATAAAATACAACAATACCTTTTTTGTAATTGGCGCCATCAAAGAAGTGCTGTTTGAGAAAAGTCTCTTAAACCCCGACGGTTTCTTAAGCCTAGAAGAAGCCGAAACCATCGCCTCTCTCGGCCTTGATGCGTACTATAGAGCACAGTTGGTGGCGAGGTATGCGTATGCGAAGCCGGATTTGGAACCGAGATTAATTAATAATTAATAAGTAATAATTAATAATGAAACAGCCGGAATACAGGAGGGAGGAGGGAGGAGACGAGGAACGAGGAAAGGCAGAAAAGAAAAGGGAGGAGGGAAGATAGAGGATGGAGGAAATACAGAGTGACCGCCAGCGCTGCGTTAACGTTGCGATCGCTGCGACGCCGCGGTTCAAAAATGAGCAATCGAACTGATCGAATATCGGAGGCTAATCTGTGAAAATCTGTATTAATTTGTGCTATCAGTGGTCAAAAAAAATGCGAATTCTCGAATTAATCTCCGATCCTAAAAATTTTAAATCAGTTTACTCTACCACAAAGTAACAAAGTGCGCAAAGGTTCGCAACGAAAGTCGCTGCGTTAACGTTGCGATCGCTGCGACGCCGCGGTTCAAAAATGAGCAATCGAACTGATCGAATATCGGAGGCTAATCTGTGAAAATCTGTATTAATCTGTGGTATCCGTGGTCAAAAAAAACAAAAACTACTCTGCGAAACCTTCGCGCTCTTGGCGCTCTTCGCGGTGAACCTATCGTGAACCTATTTCTTAACAAAAAAACCCTATATTCATATAAAACACGAGCATGGGTTCAACGCTATTTGTTTCAGGAGCCGCCGGCAATTTAGGAAGCGCCGTTGCCGCCTACTTTAGTTCACAAGGATACATCGTCTACGGCACGGTAAGCAAAACAAGCGAAGGCCCTACTTTCAAAGAACTGGTGCTCGATGCCACCGATGAAGCACAATGCAACACCACCATAGCAGCCACCATCCAAGAAAGCACTCAAATTAACGCCGCCGTTCTCACCATCGGAGGATTTGCCATGGGAAGTTTGGAAGAAACCGATTATGCCTCCATCGAAAAGCAAATCACCCTCAACTTCAAAACAGCCTACCTACTTGCCAAACCCTTATTTCTTCATTTCCTAGAAAAAGGCAGCGGCACACTGTTTTTAATTTCTTCCGGCGCCGGAACCGACCCCTCCGCAGCAACGGGTGTGGTTGCTTACGGATTATCGAAAGCCTTGATTGTGGACCTAGCGGAAATACTCAATGCCTTAGCCGCCAAAAAGCATTCAGAGGCAAGAGTGGTAGTGGTGGTTCCCGGAACCATCGATACCCCTCAAAACCGAGCCGCTATGCCAAACGCCGATACCGGCAAATGGATCAGTCCCCAAAACCTTGCGAAAGCCATTTTTGAAGAACATAGCCAAAATTTGAAATCTGAACAGAAAAACACCCTGAAATTGGGCTTTTAGCAACAAAAATTCAGTTTGTTTTTCAATTTGGTTATCATTCTATCCAATTCCTTTTATTTTTTCTAATATCACGTTTTTTCTTATATTGAGGACAATGGTTGCTTGTCCGCGAATATCACGGATCAGTAACCATTTTTACTATAAAACCGACTGCTATGACGGGTGAACAATTATTAGCCAGGTATATTGCCTCCCAAACCTGGGACGAAATGATGGGGCCGGATGGGATCCGAGACCCTTACAAAAGTTTGCTGCAATCGATCGGTCATTTGTCCATCGAACAGCTAAAACAGAAAGACCTGCAGGCGGGTGAACTCTTCATGAACCAAGGTATCACCTTCACGGTGTACAGCGACGATGCCGGCATTGAACGTATCTTTCCTTTCGACATTCTTCCCCGTATCATCACCGGTACTGAATGGGATCATATTGAAAAAGGAATCAAGCAACGCTTGAAAGCCTTGAATATGTTTCTGAGAGATGTGTACCACGATCAACAAATCATTAAAGACAAAGTGATTCCCGGATCGCTCGTGGTTTCTTGTCCGCACTATACTAGAGAAGTGTTTGGCATCAACGTGCCTTACGATATCTATGTTCACATCTCAGGTATTGACTTGATTAGAGGAGAAGACGGCAAGTTCTATATTCTTGAAGATAACTTGAGAACTCCTTCCGGTGTTTCTTATATGTTAGAAAACAGAGAAGTAACCAAGCGCTTGTTCAGCGATCAGTTGGCCGCCAATCATGTGCGCATGGTGAACAATTACCCCTTGGTATTGCACAATATTTTGTTGTCCCTTTCGCCCCGTCCGGTAAGCAATCCCGTTGCTGTTATTCTTACTCCGGGTGTTTACAATTCTGCCTACTACGAGCATACGTTTTTAGCCCGTCAAATGGGTATTCCCTTGGTAGAAGGAAGAGACTTAGTAGTGAACAACCACAAAGTGTACATGAAAACCACTCGCGGGTTGGAGCAAGTAGATGTGATCTATAGAAGAGTGGACGACGAGTATTTAGACCCCTTGACGTTTAGACCTGATTCAGCTTTGGGAATTCCCGGACTTATAAGCGCCTATAGAAGAGGAAATGTGGCCATCGTAAATGCTGTGGGCAATGGAGTAGCCGACGATAAAGCGGTGTACGCTTATGTGCCCGATATGATCAAATACTATTTGAACGAGGAGCCCATTCTTCCCAACGTTCCTACTTATCAACTCAAAGATCCCGATGCCAGAAAGCATGTGTTCGAAAATATCCATAACATGGTAATTAAGAGAACCAATCAAAGTGGCGGATATGGAATGTTGATGGGCAATAGTGCGAAAGACAGTGAAATTGCTGAGTTCAAAGAAAAAGTGGAAGAGAACCCAAGAGAATTCATCGCACAACCGATCATAAAATTATCAACTGTTCCCTGTTTCATTGATGGAAAATTGCAACCCCGTCACGTTGACTTGCGCCCCTACGCGCTCTGTGGACCTTCGGGAATTGAAATTGTTCCGGGTGGATTGACCCGTGTAGCACTCAGAGAAGGCTCACTGGTGGTGAACTCATCGCAAGGAGGAGGAAGTAAAGACACATGGGTAGTAGACCTATAACCAATCAATGAACAACGTAAAACAACCAACTAGTATGCTTAGCCGAATTGCAGATTCCATGTTCTGGTTAAATAGATACCTTGAACGTTCAGAGGGAATGTTACGCATGTTGCAAACAAGTTATGTATTGTCGCTCGATAAAGGCCCAACAGGAAACAACAACTGGCAGCCTTTGATAGAAATATTCACCGGACTCGGAAAAGAGGGTGTAGTGGAATTGATGAAAAATCCAAATGGAGCGGTACAGCACTTGCTATTAGATTCGAAAAATCAGAACTCTCTAAAAGTGATCTTGAACAGAGCTCGTGAAAACGCACGAGGCATGCAAGACCACATCACCAAAGAAGTGTGGGAACAAGTGAATCATTTGTATCATTTGATCAACAATCCCAAAATTGCCACTCAATTAACAGACGGTGATAGCATTGCAGCTATTGAAAGCATGCTCAAGAATTGTTTGCTTTATACCGGGATCACCGATAGTACTATGCCGAGAGGCATGAGCTGGAGTTTCATGAGTTTGGGAAAATACATTGAGCGTTGTTTGCTAACCATTGAATTGGTAGACAAGCAATACAAAACCATTGATTACGATTTTACCAACACAAAAGATATTTTGTATTGGAGAGGATTGCTTTTCTCCTTATCGGGCTATGAGTTTCACTTGAAGAATTACCGCAGCAACGATTACAATTACAATGTGGCGCATCAGGTTATTTTCAACCCCTTGTTTCCGCATTCCATCATGTATTCGCTTTCTCGTGTAAAGAAATATTTAGACGATGTGGTGAAAGAAAACAATCCAACAGAGAAATACGCTTTGCTGAAACAATTCGGAAGATTGTACAGCAATGTAGAGTTTGCCGATTTTGAATGGATCAAAAGAAGCGGCATGCCCGAGTATTTGGAAGAAACCCGCGGAAATTTATTGCAATTTAGTCGCGCTTTGAGTCAATCATTTTTCTCTTATTCTTAAGTTTGCACAATGCCAGTATTCAAAATACATCATATTACGAAGTATGCTTACGAACAACCTGTTTCAGAAAGCATCAATGAGGTGAAGATTTTCCCGTACCAATGTAAGGAGCAGGAAGTGTTGCAACACGACCTGATTATTTCGCATCAACCCGATATTCATTATTTCAATGATTATTGGGGAAACAAAACCGGAACCTTTACTTTAATAGACCCGCATACCCAATTGATCATCGAGAGCAAGTTGATTGTGAGAACCACTCAAACCACCCAATTATCGGTGAACTTTCATTCAGGTTTGGATCAACTTCAAAACGATGTAGACTATGATCTCACGCTGTTGGAATTGATGAAACCCGATGATATTGAGAAACAAGAAGAATTGCAAACCATCATCGATACCATCTACAATGCAACCAAAAGCGTAGCACAAATTGTAGAGCAATCGAGCGAATACATTTATAAATACTTCAAGTATACCAAGGGTATCACCACCATTGAAACTACGGTTGATGAAATTTTGGAAGACAAACGTGGTGTTTGTCAAGATTTCGCTCACGTATTGTTGCAATTGCTTCGTTCTATGGGCATCCCTAGCAGATATGTAAGCGGCTATATTTGTCCCAACAAAAACGGCATGCGCGGAGAAGGCGCCACCCATGCATGGGTAGAAGCTTGGATTCCTTCCTATGGATGGGCCGGCATTGACCCTACCAACAATGTATGGACCACCAACAATCACATCAAATTGGCCGTAGGTCGCAATTTCAGAGACTGTTCTCCTGTAAAAGGAACCTTCAAAGGACCATCGCGTCAAGATCTATTCGTATTCGTTTCTGTAGGCTACGAAGACGGTCAAATTTTTGAAGAAACCACACAAGTTCAAATGGAGAAACTCGAAAAAACTCCCGAACAAAAAGAAGCAGATTATTTGAATGCGACATTTGCGGCGCAGCAGCAGCAGCAATAAGTTTTAAGTTTTTAAGTTTTTTTGTTATTAAGTGGGTTCCCGCTCATTTCAAGTAATGTCCTACTAAAAAACATAATAACTCAAAAACTAAATAACTCGATTCTCTCATTTTGTGTGTTTTCCCGCTCACTCCATTGAACGCATCACTAAACAACTAAATAACTAAAAAACTAAATAACTCGATGCTTTCATTTTAAGTGGGTTCCCGCTCATTTCATGGAACGCATCACTAAACAACTAAATAACTAAAAAACTAAACAACTCGATACTTTCATTTTAACTGGATTCCCCTCTCATTCCATGGAACGTCCTACTAAAAAACATAATAACTTAAAAACTAAAAAACTCGACTTCTCATGGCAAATTCGTTCAATTGAAACGCTTGCCTAGTTTTTAAAATTTCTGCTTATCTTCCGTCATGACTTTGCTCATCATTGCTGCCGCCATTGCAACCCTCATTTTGCTCATTACTTGGGCGAAATTTCATCCTTTCCTTGCCTTCCTAGTGGTATCCTTAATTACAGGAGCTTGTTTAGGAATACCAATCGAAAAGCTTACCGCCTCTGTAAAAAAAGGCATTGGTGATATGATGGGTGATCTCATCAGCATCATTTGCTTGGGCGCGATGTTGGGAAAACTGGTAGCGCAATCGGGTGCCGCTCAACGAATCTCCAACACTTTGATGAAACTGGCCGGCGAAAAGTATTTCAGTTGGGCCATGATGGTAACGGGCTTTGTGGTAGGCATCCCTCTATTTTACAATGTGGGTTTTGTATTAATGGTTCCCCTAATATTCTCCGTGGTATATCAAACCAAATTACCTGCTGTGTATGTGGGCATGCCGATGTTGGCAGCATTGTCGGTAACGCATGGATTCCTTCCACCCCACCCTTCTCCTACTGCATTGGTTAGCCAATTTCATGGTGACATGGGTAAAACCTTACTTTATGGTTTTGCCATCGCCATTCCTACCATCATTATTGCAGGACCGCTGTTTGCAAAAACACTGAAAAACATCAAAGCTGTTCCACTTGACACCTTCCAACCGGAAAAAATTGACGAAGCAAAACTCCCCGGAGTATCGAATAGTTTTATATCAGCCCTATTGCCGGTTGTGTTGTTATTGATCACTACTTCTATTCCATTGATCTGGACAATATCTGCAGAAACGGAGAAAGTATTAAAATTCATTGGTGATCCGGTGATTGTTATGTTGGTATCCGTACTAACAGCAACCATTACACTAGGAATTACCCAATCAAAAAAGTTAAAAGAAATCATGACCAATTACAGTGAAGCTGTAAAAGATGTGGCGCTGATCCTTTTAATTGTGGCTGGTGCGGGTGCTTTGAAGGAAATATTTGTAGCGAGTGGTGTGAGCAAAGAGATTGGAGAAGGTCTTAAAACCTTGTCGTTAAACTTGCTAATTGTTGGCTGGCTGATTGCTGCGGTGATCCGCGTTTGCTTGGGTTCGGCTACTGTAGCGGGATTAACAGCTGCGGGTATCATGGCACCCATAATGGCGGGCACAGGCACTGATCCGAATTTAATGGTACTTTCCATTGGTGCGGGAAGCCTCATGCTCTCCCATGTTAACGACGCCGGTTTCTGGATGTACAAAGAATATTTTAACTTGAGCCTTTCCCAAACCATTCGTAGTTGGACGGTGATGGAAACGATTGTGGGAGTGGCCGGCTTGGCGGGTGTATTGATTTTAGAGAAAATCATTTCGTAGATACAACGCAAAACGTTGCGCACCTTTGCGTTCTTTGAGTCGTTGCGGTAGCGTAAAAACTTCGACCTTACCGCAAAGTAACAACGAACTCAACGATTCGCAACGAAAGTTCAAAAGATTTAAACAATATGGTTCTATAAAGAATGATTTAACTTAAACCTTTCCCAAACCATTCGTAGTTGGACGGTGATGGAAACGATTGTGGGAGTGGCCGGCTTGGCGGGTGTATTGATTTTAGAGAAAATCATTTCGTAGATACAAGGCAAAACGTTGCGCACCTTTGCGTTCTTTGAGTCGTTGCGGTAGCGTAAAAACTTCGACCCTACCGCAAAGTAACAACGAACGCAACGATTCGCAACGTTCATTCAAGCTACTTAAACGATTATTAAACTTAAAAATTTAAATAAAAGATGTCCAAAGTAGAACAAAAACTTTCAGAACTCGGCCTCAGCCTCCCCAACATACCACCCTCTAAAGGCGTGTATCATTCTTGCTTACAAGTAGGCAACCTCTTGTACTTCTCCGGTCATGTATCCATTGAAACCGATGGAACCTTCATCACCGGTAAATTAGGAGACGCTGCAAGCGATGAACAAGGCTTTCATGCCGCTGAACAATGCGGACTCGCCATTCTCGCCTCCGTAAAGAAAAGCATCGGCGACCTCGACAAAGTAAAACGTGTCGTAAAATTATTGGGCATGGTAAACGCCACTCCCGAATACACCAAACACGCGTTGATCATCAATGGATGCAGCGAACTATTTGTAAAAATTTGGGGCGACACCCATGGTAAAGGCGTGAGAAGTGCCGTGGGAATGGGATCTCTCCCCAACAATGTTTCAGTAGAAGTAGAAGGAATTTTTGAAATCGAAAGCTAATTAGTATGTCCAACTGGTATGAAATAAAAAAGGAAAGTCTGCCCGATACGCCCGCATTGGTAGTATTCCCCGAACGGGTAAAGCACAATGCGCAAGCAGCGGTAAACTTGGTAGGCGATCTGAGCCGTTTTCGTCCGCACGTAAAAACCAATAAAAGCGCAGAAGCTATTCAGCATTTGTTGGCAGTAGGTGTGTACCAATTCAAATGCGCCACCATTGCGGAAGCAGAATTGCTGGGATCGGTGGGCGCGAAAGATGTAGTGCTGGCCTATCAACCACAAGGACCAAAACTGCAACGCTTCATCAAATTGATTCATGAATTTCCGCATACTCAATATGCTTGTTTAACCGACAATCCAGCGATCGCTCAAGAGCAATCCGACGCATTTATAGCAGCAGGCATAAAAGTTCCCGTTTACATCGACTTGAATGTAGGAATGAATAGAACGGGCATCATCCCCGATGAAAAAGCCTTGGAGCTCTATCAATTGATGCATCAGTTACCGGGAATCATTGTAGGTGGATTTCATGCTTACGACGGTCATTTGAGAAATCCGGATATTTTAGAACGCTCGAAAGAATGTGATGCGGCCTATGCTAAAGTTGTTGCCTTGAAAGAAAAGGCAGAAGTTGCCGGACTCAAAGTGCCTGTGGTAATAGCAGGAGGATCCCCTTCTTTCCCCATTCATGCTGCGCGCCCCGAAGTGCAATGCAGTCCGGGCACCTTTATTTATTGGGATCATGGCTACTCGAACTTGTGTAAAGAGCAACCCTTTCTACCCGCGGCTGTTTTAGTAACACGCGTATTGAGTTTACCTGCTCCGAATAAAGTTTGTACCGATTTAGGACATAAATCTGTAGCCGCCGAAAATGAAATCACCAAACGCATTGCATTCTTGAATGCACCCGATTTGGTAGCCACCGGTCAAAGCGAAGAACATTTGGTTCTTGAAGCACCGATCGGGCATTCTTACAAAGTAGGAGATGTACTGTATGGACTACCCTATCATATTTGTCCAACCGTAGCACTCTACGAATCAGTCTTCACCATTGAAGACGGTGAAGTCACCGGCACTTGGAGAAACACCGCAAGGGATCGTTACATTACTTTTTAAGTAGGCAAAGTTGCCTAGAATTTGAACGACACGAAATGAATCCATTATTCGCCATAGATGCGCACCTCGATCTTTCCATGAATGCAATGGAATGGAACAGAGACCTCACCCTACCGGTACCGAGTATTCGAAAGAGAGAAGAGGGATTGACCGATAAACCCGATCGTGGAAAAAATACCGTTTCTTTTCCGGCATTAAGGGATGGCAATTTCGGCATTGTGGTAGCCACGCAAATTGCGCGTTACGTAGCTCCGGATAATAATTTACCGGGCTGGAACTCTCCCGAACAAGCTTGGGCTCAAACACAGGGTCAGCTTGCCTATTACAAAGCCATGGAGCGTAAAGGTGAACTAAAACAACTCACCAATTGGCAAGAACTTCAAGAACACTTGGAGTATTGGAACAGCAGTACGGATGAAAATAAAGCAATCGGTTATATTTTAAGTTTGGAAGGCGCCGATTCTATTGTCTCCTTGGACTATCTCGACATTGCCTATAATTATGGACTCAGAGCACTCGGCCCGGCACATTACGGCCCCGGCCGGTATGCCAATGGTACTAACGCCACGGGAAAAATGCCTCCAATGGGTATTGACCTACTTCACAAAATGGAAAAATTGGGAATCATTCTCGATGCTACCCATTTGTGCGATGATGCTTTCTGGCAAGCAATGGAGCATTACAATGGACCGGTATGGGCCAGTCATCACAATTGTCGCGCTTTGGTGAATCACAACCGCCAATTCGACGACGAGCAATTAAAAGAATTGATCCAACGCGGAGCGGTTATTGGCGCTCCCATGGATGCTTGGATGATTGTTCCGAATTGGGTAAGAGGAGAAAGTACTCCTGAATCTACGAACTGTAATTTAGAAGCAGCAGCCAATCATATCGATCATATTTGTCAATTGGCAGGCAATGCCGAACATATTGGCATTGGCTCCGATTTAGATGGGGGTTTCGGAAAAGAACAAGGTCCTTATGATGTAGATACCATTGCTGATCTCCAGAAATTCACCACCATCCTGGCCAAAAGAGGCTATTCGGAAGCTGATATTGAAGGCTTCATGCACGGGAACTGGCTGCGATTTTTGAAGAATGCCTGGGGTGGATGATAGGATTTATGAACGGGTAGCTGTCCATTGGTCGCAACATTTTCGGCTTTGGTCTCTTAGTTCGGCCCGAGCCCTCGAAAATCGGGAAAAGCCTGTTAACTTTCCATTATGAAAATTGCATGGTATAAGAAAACTTGGGTCACCATTCTGTTACACAGCTTGGTTTGGATCCTTTTGTTTTCACTTCCTTTCTTACTGCGTCCGCAAGACAAAGCCAGATCGGCAGGCAAAGAAGAATACGACTTAGCATCTTATATTATTAACGATATACTCTGGGTCATTCTCTTCTATTTGAATGCTTTCCTTTTGGTACCCAGAATACTTTACCCACGCAAGGGATGGTGGTTCACGCTTTCACATTTGGTATTGTTTACCATCTATTTGTTATTGATGTGGGCGAATCATTTGTACCTGCGACCATCTTGGAATTTCCTTTGGGGGCCTCATATCTTCTTCACTTCATTGATATACACCTTCTTTTTCTTTGCGAGCACGGCTTATCAACTGATCAAAGACCGTATGGCTGCCGAAGAAAAACAAAAAGAAAAGGAAAACGAAAATCTAAAAACCGAGCTATCGTTGCTGCGTTCACAGGTAAGTCCGCATTTCATGTTCAACGTATTGAACAATATGGTGGCTTTGGCAAGAAAACAGAGCGATCAGCTAGAACCCTCACTCATCAAGCTCTCCAGCCTGATGCGGTATATGTTGTATGAAACAGAAGGAGATAAAGTATCTCTTGAAAAAGAAATCGAATACTTGCAAAGTTATATCGACTTGCAGCAGCAGCGCTATGGAAAAAAACTGAAACTGGAAGTGAATTTGAACAATATGGACAGAAGCTATGATATAGACCCTATGCTATTAATTCCATTTGTTGAAAATGCCTTTAAACACGGGACCGGTTTTATCGAAGACCCTATCATTAAGATAGACCTCTCTGCGGGCAATGGTTACCTCTATTTTGAGGTAATGAACAAATACCAAGACCAAATTGAAGAGATCAAAGATGCTACTTCCGGTATTGGTTTGGCGAATGTGAAACGCCGCTTGGAACTATTATATGGCAAGAACCATCAATTAACTATTGACAAAAAAGACGGATGGTTCAAAACATCCTTACAATTAAAACTTACTGCATGATACGTTGCCTCGCCATTGATGACGAACCTCTAGCACTAGAGTTGTTAGAAGACAATATTAGCAAAGTTCCATTCTTGAATTTGTTAGGATCTTGCAGCAATCCCATTGAGGCCATGAAATTCCTCGAAACAAAAGAGGTGGACCTCATCTTCTTAGACATCCAGATGCCGGGACTAACCGGCTTACAATTCATACAGAGCCTGTCGAAAAAGCCCATGTTCATTTTGATCACCGCCTATGAAAAATACGCGTTGGAAGGATTCAATTTAGATGTGGTAGACTATCTAGTAAAACCTGTTGCCTTGGATAGATTCATCAAAGCCTGTAATAAAGCAAAAGAATTGTTTGATCTGAAGAATCGTCCTGCCTCTGCAACCGATTCGGGCAGCAGTGCACCGGACTATTTATTTGTGAACGTGGATTACAGCTTGGTAAAAGTGAATCACAGCGATATAGAATGGATAGAAGGGTTGAAAGATTATATCAAGATCCATTTGCATTCAGCTCCCAACAAGCCCATTGTCACCCGCATGAGCATGAAATCGATTGAAGACGAATTGCCCATTCAACAATTTGTTCGGGTTCATAAAAGCTTCATTGTATCGAAACAGCACATCACCGCCATTCGCAAAAACTCGGTCTTCATTGGCCCCCACGAAATTCCCATTAGTGATATGTATAAGGAGGTGGTGAATGCGATTGTGGGGAAATAGGAGGAGTAATTAATAATTAATAAGTAATAATTAATAATGAAACAGCCTGGGTAATTAATAATTAATAAGTAATAATTAATAATTGAACAGCCGGCAGTCAGGTTGATTGAATATCGGAGGCAAATCTGTGTAAATCCGTATTAATTTGTGCTTTCTGTGGTCAAAAAAAGGAGGGAGGAATGAAGAGGGAAGATGGAGGAAATACAGAGAGACTGCTAGCGCTGCGAAACCGCTGCGGACGCTGCGCCGCTGTGGTAAAAAAACTTTAATTAAGAAGCTACTAACTAGCTATCAAATAGATTGAATGCCGGAGATTAATCTGTTATCCGTAATAATTTGCGCTTTCTGTGGTGACAAAAGGAGGGAGGAATGAAAAGGGAAGATGGAGGAAATACAGAGAGACTGCCAGCGCTGCGAAATCGCTGCGGACGCTGCGCCGCTGCGGTGATAATTAGCTTAAAAGACTGATAGAATTTAAAATTCTAATCTGTGTAAATCCATAATAATTTGCGCTATCTGTGGTCAAAATAAGCAACACCACATCATCAAAATCCAACACTTCTTCAACCAACCACTGCGCAATTCACTCCCCTTTTTATTTTCTTTAACATATACCACTTTCCCTTTATACAAACACGTACAATAGCTCTGAAACGCTTACCCATATTGGTTTACAGAAATAAAAAAAACAGAATAAAATCAACCTTAAAATAAGTGTCAAAATTACGTTTATTTACTAATTTTGGGTTTCGTCGCAAGATTTTCGGGTTTCATCTCAAAGCCAGGTATGGGTGTTTAAACCGTTGTAGTTTTACACTGTCAATAGAACAACAACGACAAAAACATTAAAATAAAAAAAATGAAAAAATTAATCGCCTTTATCGCCGCTGCTATGATTAGCACTGCCGGTTTCAGCGCTACCGGAAAACCAATTATTCCTGATTATGTAATCGCCAACTTTCAAAGCAATTACAAACAAGCTGCCGATGTAAAATGGGAAGAAACCAACAAATTTTACAAAGCAGAATTCCAACAGTTTGGTCAATACTTGACCGCTTATTTTGGAGAAGACGGCGCCTTCCTTGGCGTAAGCAAAAACATTCTTTCTTCTCAATTGCCACTCTTGTTGCAGTTCGACGTGAAGAAAAACTATAGCAATTACTGGATTACCGATCTTTTTGAATTGGCCGATCAGTACGATCAAACCTACTACATCACCCTCGAAAATGGTAATGAAACCTTGATCCTGAAGAGCGAAGGCAGTGAGTGGGTTACTTTCAAGAAAATTGCTAAAAACTAATTCCGTTCAGTCGAAAACGAAATTGAACGCAGTTTTTTCATAATGGTTTTAATTTTGATTATAGGTTGACGCCGCCCCTGTCCAGGGGTGGCTTTTTTTATGCCAAAACCTCTGAAAATTCGGAAAATTCAGGCTACCGCATTTCGTCGCATGTTTTCCGCTTTTCGTCTCATTTGCCCCTCTCCCCCCATTTTCTCCTGCTATTTTTGACCCACAATTAAATTACATGAAAAAGATAGTTACTCTTCTCGTTGCCATCCTTAGTGTGATCACAGGATTTGCCCAGTTCCCAGGGGCAGGTGCTCCCGGCAAAGGTGGCGCTGCAGTTCCCAACATCGGACATGTGTACGGTAAAATCACCGACACTGCCGGTCGCCCCATCGGCGAAGCTTCCGTTCTTCTACTCCAATCTAAATTCGATACCGCAACTAAAAAGCGTAAAGAAGTTTTATTGAAAGGACTTTCTACCAAGGCCAATGGTGAGTTCAGCTTCGCAGATCTCCCCATAATGGGACCCCTAACCCTGAAAGTATCCGCAATTGGTTACCAAAACCTCCAACAAACGGTGGTGTTCCAAATTAAAATGCCCGCTCAAGGCGGCGGTCAAGCCGGAACTCAAGACATGAGCGCCCTTCTGAATTCTTTCGATAAAGATCTCGGCAACATCAAATTGAACTACGATGCCAAACAATTACAAACCGTTACCGTTACCGCCAGCAAGCCGATGATGAAAATGGACATCGACAAAAAAACCTTCAATGTAGAGCGAAATATGGTAAGTGCCGGTGGTACCGCAGTGGATATCATGAAAAACGTTCCATCTGTTCAAGTAGATATCGACGGAAACGTTACCCTTAGGAACGCTTCTCCTCAAATTTATATTGATGGTCGCCCCACCACATTAACCCTTGATCAAATTCCCGCAGATGCCATCGAAAGCGTAGAAGTGATCACCAATCCTTCTGCAAAATTTGATGCCTCAGGTGGTAACTCCGGTATCTTGAACATTGTATTGAAAAAGAATAAAAAATCGGGTTACAATGGTAACCTCCGCTTGGGTGTTGATAAATACGGTGCCTTCAATGGTGGTGGCGATTTAAACCTTCGTCAACAAAAATACAATATCAGTGTGGCTGCTATGGGCAACCAAATGATTAGCAAAAACTCGGGTACTACCGACCGCTTGAACTTTTTTGAAACTCCCAATACTTCGATCCTCCAAAACAATTTCAGTAAAACAACCGGTGGATTCATGTTTGGAAGAGTAGGAATCGATTTATTCCTTACCAATAGAACTACTGTATCATTGGGTGCCGTTCGCGTTCGAGGCCAATTCAAACCAAACGAAAATATTGGAATCAATACCGACAGTTTGTACAGTGCAGGAACAGTAAAAAGTTTTAGCGAGCGTATTTCAACCGGAACCCGTGAGTTCAATGCAAAAGGTTTTCAATTTGGTATCAAACAATTGTTCCCCAAAGAAGGAGAAGAATGGACACTTGATGCCAACTATTTCGGTGGTAAAAACGAAGGAAATAGTTTGTACACTACCAACTATTATTACAACACGAACACTGTTCAAAACAATGTCATTCAAAAAGTATTGAACGATGGTAAGAATAGTTTCTTGACTGTTCAAACAGACTACGTAAACCTATTGACCAAAACCTTCAAATTAGAAACCGGTTTGCGTGCTCAAATCAGAAATGTTACCAATAACAACTATAACTATTTCTGGAATAAAAGCACCAATGCTTACGATTTAGTAAGCAATGCTACCAGCAATTACAAAAACAACGACAATGTTTATGCTGCCTACGTTTCCGTAAGCAATAGCATTAAAGATTTTGGGTATAAAATTGGTTTGCGCGCTGAAAGCTCTAACTATGAAGGTACGCTTACCAATACCGGTCAGAAATTCAGCAATAGTTATCCGATCAGTTTGTTCCCTTCCATTTTCTTATCTCAGAAATTGAAGAACAAACAAGAATTGCAGTTCAGTGCAACCAGAAGAATCAACCGTCCCAATTTCTTCCAATTATTGCCTTTTGCAGATTATACTGATCCATTGAATATCACAAAAGGTAACTCAGCCTTGGTACCTGAATTCACCAATTCATTTGAATTCTCTTATTCTAAAACCTTCAAAGGAAACAATGTGTTCTTGGCAAGTGCTTATTATAAGAGAACCACTGATTTGATCACTCGCTATCAAACCAAAGAATACGATGCGGTACAAAATGCAGATGTTTTGATCAGTTCTTATATCAATGCAAATTCAAGTTATACAACGGGATTTGAATTGACTTCTACCAATACCCTTAAAAAATGGTGGGATTTAACAACCAACGTTAATATCTATAATGGTAAAATCAACTCCGGTACTTCTTCTACTGATGCATTGTGGAGCTGGTTTGGTAAGATCAACAGTAACTTTAAGTTGCCGAAAGAATTCAGCATTCAATTATCCGGAACTTATCAGTCAAAAACCAATTTGCCTGTAAACCAAAGTCAAGGAATGATGGGACCACCAATGGGTCAGGCTCAGTCAGCTGCTCAAGGGTACAACAAACCAACTTATGGTGTTGACATTGCCTTCAAAAAGAGCTTCCTGAAAAACAATGCGGCTTCTGCCACTTTGAGCTTCAGTGATGTGTTCAGAACCAGAAGAGCCATTCAATATTCGTACAACGATTATTTCCAACAAACCTATGATCGCTTGCGCGACCCACAAATGGTTCGTTTAACCTTCGCATACCGTTTCGGTAAAGTAGATATGAACTTGTTCAAACGTAAGAACTTGAAGAGTATGGGAGAAGGAATGCAGGGTGCTACGGATGGAATGCAGCAGTAATTAAGAATTAAGAGTTAAGAATTAAGAATTAAAGGCTCCCGATGGGAGCCTTTTTTATTTAGATACTAGATTGAGTTTTGCGCAGCTTCGCTGCTTAATGAGTTCACCGCGGAGAGCGCAAAGTACGCGAAGTAGTCGCTAAGGATTTCGTTGCGGACCTTTGCGTTCTTCCTTACTTTGCGGTAAAGTAAACTGATCGAATATTTTGATGACTAGAAATTAATTTACGCTTTGTATGGTCTCCCAAACTTAAAACTCACAACTCAATACTCAATCAATCAATGCGAATCCCTCGTCACCTCACTCCCCGACTTCCCCTTCAAAAAATCCAAATCACATCCCAAATGCGCCTGCTCCACCGTTCTTACATACAATCCCACATATCCTCTACCGGGGTTTACGGCTTTAGATTGCCAGGTCTTTTTACGCTCGGCTAAAATTTCATCGCTTACATGCAGTATCAACGAACGTGCGTCTACATCTAACTCTATCAAATCTCCATCTTGCACCACTGCGAAATTACCGCCCTCGGCAGCTTCAGGAGATGCATGCAAAATCACCGTCCCAAATCCTGTTCCACTCATTCTTCCATCCGAAATCCGCACCATATCTTTCACACCTTGCGCTAATAATTTCTTCGGTAGCGCCATATTGCCCACTTCCGGCATACCTGGATATCCTTTCGGACCAACATGCTTCAACACCAACACACTGTTCTCATCTACTTGTAAATTGGGATCATCAATGCGTGCTTTGTAATCTTCAATAGTTTCAAACACCACCGCTTTGCCTTTGTGTTTCATTAAGTGAGGACTCGCCGCAGAAGGCTTGATAATACATCCCGCTTCGCATAAATTCCCTTTCAATACAATGATTCCGGAAACCGAATTCACCGGCTTTTCTAAAGAAGCGATTACTTCCGTATTATAGTTTTCCGCAATGGACACGTTTTCTTCCATCGATTTCCCTGTTACTGTAATGGCATCTTTATGAATCTTAGGCAAGAGTTCTTTAATAACCGCCGGCAATCCACCTGCATAAAACAGATCTTCCATGAAACCGGTGCCCGATGGCTGAATATTGGCCAACAAAGGAACGCCTTGAGAATGCGTGTCAAAATCTTCCAAGCTCAGGTCCACCCCTACTCTACCTGCAATGGCCAATAAATGGATCACAAAATTGGTAGAGCCTCCTACGGCAGCATTTATTTTGATCGCGTTTTCAAATGCTTTTCTAGTAAGAATATCGGAAGGCTTTAAATCTTCCTTCACCATTTCAACGATACGCATACCCGAAAACTGCGCCAGTACCTTTCTTCTGGAATCGGCAGCAGGAATGGCTGCATTGCCACTTAAGGTGAGTCCTAATGCTTCTACCATACAAGCCATTGAAGAGGCGGTACCCATTACGGCACAATGCCCTCTGCTTCTACACATACTGGCTTCGGCTTCGGCCAATTGTTCTTCGCTCATGGCTCCGGAACGCAGGGCATCGTTGAAGCGCCACACGTCGCTGGTGCCAATAGGAGTTCCTTTATAGCTACCCGTTAGCATCGGACCTCCCGATACTACAATGGCGGGGATGTCAACACTGCAAGCGCCCATTACCAAGGCGGGCGTTGTTTTATCGCAACCGCAGAGCAGCACTACTCCGTCAACCGGATTTGCACGAATGGATTCTTCTACATCCATACTCGCCAAATTGCGGTACAGCATGGCGGTGGGCTTTATCAAGGTCTCTCCCAAACTCATCACGGGGAATTCAACCGGAAAGCCTCCTGCTTGCAAAATGCCTCGCTTTACGCTTTCTGCGAGCTCTCTAAAATGGGCATTGCAGGGAGTTAGTTCACTCCATGTATTACAGATACCGATCACGGGTCGGCCTTGAAATTCAAAATCGGGAATGCCTTGGTTTTTCATCCAAGCGCGGTAAATGAATCCGTCTTTCCCTTTTTTTCCAAACCAGCCTCGACTTCTTAATTCTTTCGCCATATAGCAATTCGTTTAAATGATGTATTCAACAGGTAATAGTAAATGAGATACAGGCATCACTTGTTGCTGTTCGCTGCTCAGCAAGGCCTGTTCTATTAAGGTAACAACATTGTAGCCATGTTCGGGCTTTTCTCTCAACACCGCTCCCTCTCGAACATGCTTGTAAAAAATTTCGTAGTACAATCCAAAATCTCCTTTTTCGGAAGGGATGATTTGTTTGCCTTCATCGTTGTGAAGCAGTCCGTAGATAGATGGATCTTCCAATCCCCAGTTCGGATCCGACGGTAGTATACCTTCACGGGCGGCCATATCTTGCGGATCATCGCCATTTTTAATGAAAGAACCTTTAGTGCCGTGCAATTGCAAGCGAGGCCCTTGCTCACGCACCAGCATACCCGCTGTTAATCGAACCCTTGTAGCAGCAAACTGAAGTATGATATCGAAATAATCGATGGCTTCCGTGCCGGGTCTTTGCATTTCGGTATGTGCCACCAGGGTTTGGGGTATGCCAAACAAGTGCAGGGCTTGGTCAATTAGGTGCGCACCTAAATCGTACAATATTCCACTTCCGGGCACGGCCGTTTCTTTCCAACTATTTTTTAATTCGGGGCGAAAGCGGTGGTACTGTGCTTCGAAATACCAAACATCGCCGAGTGCGCCGCTCTTGATTACTTTTTGAAGGGTTCTGGCATCGCTGGCGTAGCGGCGGTTTTGGTACACACTGCAAATCAGGTTCTTCTCTTTCGCTACTTGAATGAGGTGGTGCGCTTGTTGCGCGGTAATGGTCATGGGTTTGTCTACCACCACATGTTTACCTGCCTCTAATGCTGCCAATGCATAAGTATAATGGGTATCGTTTGGCGTAGTCACCACCACCAGTTCAATCTCCGGATTTTCTAAAATCGCCTCTATGGAACGAACAATTTGAACGGAGGGATAACGCTCTTTGGCGGTATCTTTCGATCGTTCAAAAATCATCCGAAAATCGTAGTATTGGGGCAAATTGGCGATGAAGGGGGCGTGGAAACAACGTCCACCCAATCCATATCCAACCAGGGCTGTTTTAATGGGTTGCATAAGCGAATGTACAAAAAGCGGGGCGAGTTGAGAGGTGAGTTATAAGTTTTGAGTTATTGAGTTTTGCGCAGCTGCGCTGCTTGGGGTTCACCGCAGAGAGCGCCAAGTTCGCAGAGAAGTCGCGAAGCCCTCATCTGCACCTATCCTTTAATCTTTTAATCCTGATCCTTTTTTACCGCGGCGGCGCAGCGAGCGCAGCGTTTTCGCAGCGACTTTCGTTGCGGACCTTTGCGTACTTAGTTACTTTGCGGTAGAGTAAACTGATATAAAATTTTTGGGATCGGAAATTAATTTAAGAATTCGCAATTTTTTTGACCGCGGCGGTCCTTCGACTGGGCCTTCGGCCCGCTCAGGACAAGTTCGCAGCGCCCCCTGTTCCTCCCCCTGCTCTTTCTTGATCTCGTTGGCTGTTTCATTATTAATTATTAATTGTTAAGTATTAATTACCTCGGCTGTTCCATTATTAATTATTAATTAATAATTATTAATTATTAATTACCCCGGCTGTTTTAACAAAATTTCACAGTATCCTTTTGTACTTTCAGCACTTATAACGACTGCTTATGCGTTCTTTAATTTTCCTCGTTTTCATAGTATTGGCTTCGTGCAGCCATCCTACACCTCGCTTCGATGTTGGGTATCGTTCGGTTTTCTTGTCCGATAGTTCGAGAATTTTCAATCCAGAACTTGAAGCAACTAAACTCATGCATTTTCGGCCGATAGATATTGATGTGTGGTATCCAACTGATTCAGTTAGTATTCCAAGTGAAACAATTGAGTATGGTTATTTTTTGGGGTTATTAGAATCTAGAGCATTGAAATACTTGGACAACCCAGCGTATAAAGGGTTTACAGCACAGATGGCGAATGATATTGTTGGACAATTAAAGTGTAGTGATACCAGTAGATTTTTACATTATAAGACCGCGTCCTATTTAAATCGAAATCAGTCAAAAGGAACTTTTCCATTGGTGATTTATTTGGCATCCTACAATGGAATGGGATATGAAAATGTTCCTCTGATGGAATCATTGGTAAAGAAAGGATTCGTTGTAGCAAGTGTAAATTCTATTGGCCGGTATCCGGGTGATATGACCACAAAAAAAGAAGACCTCATGGAACAAGTGAATGATGCTATTAAAGTATATAGTTACTGTAAATCGATTCCGGGAGTTGATACCACTAATATTACACTGATTGGGTATAGTTGGGGTGGATTGGCAGCGGCGTTATTGAGTCCTCATATTACTCATTTAAAGAGAATCATTTCGCTGGATGGATCAGAGTTTCATCATTATAGCGGAGGCAGCGCTGAAGATAAAGATTTCGATAGCCTCAGATCTTTCAGTGCTTTCAAAGATTTGAAAATAAAAGTTCCTTACTTTAGGTTCGAGCAATCGGCAGTGGATACTAGTGCGCACTATGATTCGGTTTATAACTTTAAAGAAAAGTTAGCCAACTCTCAAGTGAGCATTCAAAAGGTCTCGGGAGCCGAGCACATCGATTTTAGTAGTTTTCGCTACATTGTTAATCAGTCAGGGAACTGTCCAAGTAAGAGTCTATTCATCGATTCTGTTGTAAAAATCATTGCTACGAAAGAGTAAATTGATAGAGTGGGAGCTGTGAGTTTTAAGTTATTGAGGTTTGCGTAGCTGCATGGGGTTCACCGCAGAGAGCGCCAAGACCGCGAAGGTTTCGCAGAGTAGTTTTTGTTTTTTTTGACCACGGATAGCACAAATTAATACAGATTTTCTCAGATTAGAACCCGATATTTGATCAATTCGATTGCTCATTTTTGAACCGCGGCGTCGCAGCGATCGCAGCGAGAACGCAGCGCTGGCGGTCACTCTGCCTTTCCTCGTTCCTCGTTTCTTCTCATCCTCGTTCCTACTTTCCCCCTGTTCCTCCCCCTGCTCTTTCTTGATCTCGCCGGCTGTTCCATTATTAATTATTAATTGTTAATTATTAATTACCTCGGCTGTTCCATTATTAATTATTAATTCTTAATTACCCCCATAGCATTGTGCCAACTCCCCATTCGGAAACTGCTGAACTTTTTTCAAGGTCAATGATCCAGGCTTAATGCCTTTGTCGAAAAGTGGAATGCCGGTGCCGAACAAAACCGGATTAGTGAATATCCAATATTCATCGATGAGGCCGGCGGATTGAAGTTCATGAAAAATGCCGGGACTGGCAAAGAGCACCATGTCTTTCCCTGCTTGCTTTTTTGCTGCCGCGAAATGGTACACTAGATTACCATTCACCCACTCTTCTCCATGGATCGATTTTCGGCTAGCCTTACTCACCGCAAGTCTTTTTGATTCGCAATACCATTTGGAGAAACGAACAGTTGCCTCGCTGGCATTCGAATGATCTTTTGCTTTCAACCAAAATGGATCGAGTAGCAAGAATGTGTTCTTTCCCATAATGGCCGTATCACAACTCGATACAATATCACAAACGAAATTCAAGTTTTCTTCTCCGGCTTGAAAGCCTTCCAAAGAGCCTGTTGCATTGGCAATGAAACCGTCGAGCGAGATATGTGCAATTAGTTTGAGCTTACGCATAAAGCCTAGGGATTGTGCTACCGAGTGATTTTGATTTGAATGACCGCTCAAAGCTATGAATTCTTTAAACTTTTTTCTATTCTTACAGTCAAAATTCAAACACCTACCATGAAACCAACCATTGCCGTTGTATTGGCGGCCTTTATTTTATTGTCGTCGTGCAAGAAAACCGTGCCCCCAGCCGATGGTATTTACAGGTTCAGTGGAACACTCACGGTTGATGGTTTGCAGCGCACTTACATGCTCAATCTCCCTCCCAACTATTATGATAGCAGTAATTTTGCATTAGTTATCGCCATGCACGGCGGAGGCGGAAGTGCCACTCAATTTGAAGCCACCAATAAATTGACCGATAAAGCCAATACAGCGCATTTTGCAGTGGTATATCCGAATGGAGTAGAGGGCGATGGACTGCTAAAAGCGAGAACTTGGAATGCAGGTAGTTGCTGTGATTATGCGGTTCGACAAAACATCAACGATGTGAAATTCATCAGCGTTTTAATTGACACCCTTCTCTCTAAATATAAGATCAACTCTAAGAAAGTTTTCGCCACCGGACATTCGAATGGAGGAATGATGAGCTATCGATTGGCTTGTGAACTCTCAGATAAAATTGCCGGCATTGCCCCCAATGCTTGTACCATGGTAGTTTCTAGTTGCAATCCAAGTAAGCCGGTTCCTGTATTGCACATGCATTCTGTAAACGATCAAAACGTACCGTACAAAGGCGGTTATGGTAATGGAACCGGAACAACCGGACTCTGGTTAGCACCGGTAGATTCGGTATTGAATGTATGGGCATCTAAAAACACTTGCGCCATCGGCCCAATTGTAATAACTAACGATTCAAAATTCAAATTCACCAAATGGAGTAATTGCAATAAGAACAATACCATCGATTACTATCTTACCACCGACGGAGGCCATGCTTGGCCCGGCGGATTGAAAGGTTCCGCCATTGGTGATGATCCCTCAACCTTTATCAACGCCAATGATTTGTTGTGGGAGTTTTTTAGCAAGATTGTGAATTGACAAAAGAGTAGTTAATTAACAATTAATAATTAATAATTAATAATGGAACAGCGGAGTACAGGAACGAGGATGAGAGGAGACGAGGAACGAGGAAATACAAAAAGAAAGAGGGAGGAGGGAAGATAGAGGACGGAGGAAATACAGAACCACGGAGTCACAGAGGCACAGGGATTCGCTGCGTTGCCGCTGCGGGCTTGTCCTGAGCGGGCCGAAGGCACTGTCGAAGGACGCTGCGCCGCTGCGGTAAAAAAGGATCAGGATTAAAAGATTAAAGGATAGGTGCAGAAGAGGGCTTAGCGACTTCTCTGCGATCTTGGCGCTCTCTGCGGTGAACTCCCCCAAGCAGCGAAGCTGCGCAAAACTTAATAACTCAACAACTTAAAAACTTATTCTGCTATCATCAACGAACACCCCCTCACATCACTATGATCAATTCTTCCTAACACTTCAAAACTTCCATCGGGATGAATTCTCCCCGCATCATCCGTTGCAATAAAAGAACAAGAATATAAATTCGCCAGATCAATCACATTAATAACTCCCGAAGCCTTTTCATTCATCTTCACACTCAACGGATCTTCTTCTTCCCGAACGGCTATTCGCATCCAAGGCGCCGCATGAAAAACTCCGTCGCCTTTGGAATACCCCTGACTCAACAATTCCGTCATCCCATACTCCGAATGAATGGCATTGGTTTGAAAAGCCGCCACCAATTCTTCGTGAACCTGCGTTCTGGTCATTTCAGTTCTTCTTCCCTTCATTCCACCCGTTTCCATGATCACGGTATGTTTTAATGGAAGCTGATATTTCTCTGCAAAATCCAACAATCCAAAAGTGACCCCAAATAACAAGACCGGCTGCCCCTTCGCTTCCAAATCACTCAACACCTGCGCAAGCTTTTCATGTTCGTACAAATAAAATCCGCTTTTTGGGTGTTTTGACTTCTTGATCATCGCTTCTACCATATACACCAATGAAGAGGCCTTTCTTTCCAAATAAGAAGGAAGTAGCCCGATGACACACCAATTTTCTACCGATCCATAGAACTGCTCAAAACAGGTAAAAAAACTTGTTTCATACAGCGCCGCTTTCTTCACAAAATGACGGCTGGTATTGGCCCCCGTGGTTCCACTGCTCTCAAAACAGAGCTCGGGTTCGAAGGAACCGGAAACAATGGAATGGGACTTGAAGAATTGAATGGGTAAAAAAGGGATGTCTTTGGCCAACTTTAGGCTCGGCTTATGCGTATATAGAGTGTCAACATAGGTACGGTACAGCAAATTGTTTTGGTATTGAAACTCAAAGACTTCCAAAGCCAACTCATCGAAATTTGAGGGATTTGCGGAGAAAATTTTATGTTCCAATTCACAATTCATATTCGTATCTTACCTTCTGTACTGTTAAATTTGTAATGAATTACAGATTATGAAGCAAAAGTATCTATATATCGCGGTATTGATGTTCGGATTGGTTTCTTGTAGCAAAGATAAGCTTCAAAGCACTCCCACTCTCAAATTGAAGAGCGTTAGTTCAACTGAAGTATTCAGTGGAGGAACCTTGGTTGTAAGTCTGGATTTCACAGACAAAGAAGGCGATATCAGCAACACTATTTATGTAGAAAAGATCCGCAAGAATAAGCGTACTGTTCCAACCATTCGCGATACTTTTTCGCTTACCATTGGCGACTATCCGAAAAATCCACGTGGTGTGCTCGCATTAAATTTAGAATACGGCAATTACCTCGTTTCAGCGATCAACCCTCCTAAAGTTAGCGACAATCCTCCTTTGTATGAAAATGATACATTGGTGATTCGTTTTGCCTTAAGAGATTTGGCCGGCAACGTAAGTGATACCGTTACTACTCCAACCATTGTTGTGAACAGAAATTAAACAAAGCCGTTTGACTCGATTTTTAAACTGGCTCGATTTCCCTTTATTTACCGGTGTTTGGCTCAGCTTTACCGCTGTTTTAATGGTATGGCAAACGCAGCAGTACTTGATTCTACCGAATGAGTTAGAACAATCGTATTGGTCTTTAGTGGCCTGTTCAACATTGGCATCTTATAACCTTCATTGGTTTTTAAGCCCCAATGCCCCCGCTGAAATTCGTCGTTCAAAGTTCACCCACCGTTACGGGTACTTGCATTTGACCTTAACAAGCATTGGTGCTTTGGCCAGTGTGTATTTCGCTTGGCAACTACGTTCTCATTGGATTGCCTTAACACCCGCTGCTATCCTTACATTTCTGTATACCGCTCCTAAAATCCCGGCTTTTCGTTTTCTGGAGAAATTTGCCATCGGCAAAACCATCTACCTTGCAGCAGTATGGACCTATGTTACCGCTTGGCTTCCCCTTCACATTGCAGAAGCTACTATTCAGAAAAACGATTTGATCTTCTTCTTCAATCGCTTTTTCTATATCTATGCCATCTGTATCCTCTTTGACCTGCGCGATCGCGAATACGACAAAAGCATTGGCATCAAAAGTTTGATCACCTATTTACCCGAGAAAGGAGTTGAAAACCTTTTCTATTCTGCGCTTTTTTTAACACTTGCCACCAGTTTCTTGTTTCCTTGCGCGGCTTTGGCCAGACTAGCGCTGTTGATTCCCGTTGGAGCGCTCATCGCACTCTATAAAACTGCTCGCAAAAGCAATCACGACTACCTCTACTATGGATTGCTGGATGGATTGATGGCAGCCCCCGCATGGTTGCTGATAGTCCTTGGTTTTTAGTACATTTGTAGTCAATTTAATAACTATGGCAAAACAAGTTTCTAAGAAAGGTGTGGTGACACCTAAATCCCTCGAATTCCTAAAAAATTACATCAATAATGCGTCTCCCGTTGGTTTTGAAACTTGGGGACAAAAACTCTGGATCAATTACCTAAAACCTTTTGTAGACACTCACTATGTTGATCCTTACGGAACAGCAGTAGGAGTAATCAACCCCGATCATCCTTTCAAGATTGTAATAGAAGCACATGCCGATGAAATCAGTTGGTTTGTAAACTACATCACAGCCGACGGTTTGATCTATTTGAAAAGAAATGGTGGCGTAGACCATCAAACAGCACCGGCTAGCCGCGTATTCATTCATGGTAAGAAAGGCGCTGTAAAAGCAGTGTTTGGATGGCCCGCTATTCATACCCGCATTGGAACACCCGATGCAAAAGAAGCACAGCCAAGAACCGATAACTTGTGGTTAGATTGTGGTGCTCGTTCTAAAAAAGAAGTAGAAGAACTTGGTGTACATGTAGGCGCAGTAGTTACCTATCAAGATGGATTTGATGAACTTGCCAATGGAAACTATGTGGGTCGTGCGTTCGACAACCGTGTTGGTGGATTCATGATCGCTGAAGTAGCGCGTTTGATCAAAGAAAATAAAAAGAAACTTCCCTTTGGATTGTATGTGGTAAATGCCGTGCAAGAAGAAATTGGATTGAGAGGTGCTGAAATGATTGCGCGTCGTATTAAACCCAATATTGCTATTGTAACAGACGTAACTCACGATACTTCTACCCCATTGATCAATAAAAATATTGAAGGTGATGTAAAAACCGGACAAGGACCTTCTTTGGCCTACGCTCCTGCTGTTCACAATAAACTATTAGGATTGGTAGAAGAAGTAGCGAAGAAGCATGAAATCCCTGTTCAGTGGAGAGCCCTAAGCAGAAGTACCGGTACAGACACCGATTCATTCGCCTATGCGAACGACGGCTGCCCTTCGGTATTGATTTCCATTCCACTTCGTTACATGCACACTACGGTTGAAATGATTCACAAAGATGATATTGACAATACCATTAAGTTGATGTACGAAACTTTGTTAACTTTAAGTCCTAAAACAAACCTCAGCTACCTGTGAATTTAAATCCCATCTTATTATACGTTGATCCGGGTAGCGGAAGCTACCTGGTTCAAGTAATTATTGCTGCCGTTTTAGGAGCGCTTTTCTATTTTAAAAACCTCTGGTTGCAGATCAAAGTGTTTTTCTTCAGACCGAAGAAAAATGAGCCACCGGTGAAGAACGATGCCCCCAATGACTAAGCTCCCTGCGCATCCTGCTTCTTTTCGCGACAACAGCGGTTTTGTTTTCGCTGAAAATGGAACACTGTATCGGCAAGTCAATAACAATTACAAGTCTCATTATGAACTGTTGCTACAATCAGGCTTGTACGAAAAACTTATAGAAGAAAAAGTATTGGTAGCGCACGAAGAAGTATCGACTCCTATTGCCGATGCCGACATGCACTACAAAACACTACGCCCTGAACTTGTTCCATTTATCAGCTATCCCTATGAATGGAGTTTTGATCAATTGAAAGATGCGGCTTTGTTAACTCTTTCAATTAACAAAACAGCCATTGAACACGGCATGATTTTGAAAGATGCCACTGCATACAATGTGTCATTCAAAAAAGGTCGACCAATTTTCATTGATACCTTAAGTTTCGAAACTTATAATCCTGAACTTCCTTGGATCGCTTATCGTCAGTTTTGTCAGCATTTTCTTTACCCTTTATTTCTAGAGCATTATTGTAAAATACCGGCCATTCAATTATTGAGTGTACACTTAGAAGGAATCACTGCGGCTTTTGCGGCACCATTGATGCCATGGAAAGCAAAATGGAATTTGGGAGTACGCTTGCATCTATTGTTGCAGCAATCGGTAAGTGCCAATGGAAAGGGTCGCACCATTCAATTCTCAAAGCAAAAGATGCTTCAATTGCTTTCGCATTTAGAATCGGTAGTGCGCTCGCTTAAAGCCGGATATCCCGAACAAACCACTTGGAATAATTATTACGAAGAAACCATTTTAGGAAAAGACTACCTGCATGCAAAAGCAGCCATTATGAAAAACTGGCTGAGTTCGTTTTCAGGTAAAACCATCGTAGACTTTGGTGCAAATGATGGCTATTTTTCTCAATTGGCAGCTTCCTATTGTGAAGAAGTAATTGCGGCCGATTTCGATGCCAGTTGCATCAATAGGGCCTATCTTCAACACCAACCCAATATTTACCCAATTGTTTTGGATCTCACAAACCCTAGTCCAGCCATTGGGTTCAACAACGAAGAACGTTCAAAACTTTCAGATCGAGTAAAACCCCAATTGAGTTTTGCGTTGGCCTTGGTGCATCATCTTGCCATTGCAAAAAATATTCCCTTGGCATCCATTGCAAGTTTTTTTCATTCTTTCGAAGGAGATCTAATAATTGAATGGGTACCCAAAAGCGATGAAAAAGTAAAACAATTGCTCTCCAATCGTGAAGACATCTTCGATCTATATACGCAAGACCAATTTGAACTGCAGTTTGCCAACTACTACACCTTCGAAAAATCAGCCATCGTTCCCGGAACGGATCGTATTTTATACTCTTTGAAAAGAAAATAGCACATGCTCGGCTTCATCAAAAAATATCCGCTGTATCTTTTTTTATTACCTGTATTCTTTGTGCTGCATGGATTTGTAGAGAACTGGGGCTTCATTGATCCTTACGAGGCCTTACTATTGCTGGGTTCTTATTTGGGAATGGCTCTTGTAATTACCTTGTTCTCCTATATCTTTTTTAAGAGTTGGACCAAAGCATCGTTGGTTACCACTTTCTGGATGTCTTTCTTTTTCTTTTTTGGAGCCATTCATGAATTCTTGAAAACCACTCCGGCGCTTGCTTTCTTAAGCAGGTATAGCATTCTGCTTGGCACTGCCCTGGTTTTGTTGATCCTCCTGTTCATCTTTTTAAAAAGAACCTCTAAGCCTTTCAATAAGTTTAGTGTTTATTTGAATGCCTTGTTCTTGATCTACATTTTAACCGACACCGGAATAGGCATTTACAAATCAATCACTCAAAAAGACGAAGGACTCTCCGTTTATACATTCACACAAGAGAATAAACAAAAACCCTGCGACACCTGCGCCAAACCCAATATCTACTTTTTATTATTCGACGAATACGCCGGTTCAACTTCGTTAAAAGAAGAATACAATTTCGATAACGACTTAGACAGCTTCCTAATTCAACAAGAATTCCAGATACAACGCCACAGCAATTCTAATTATAATTTCACTCCGTTCTCGATGTCGTCGATCCTCAACATGAGTTATATTGATGGCATTAAAAACATCAACCGTATTTCTGCAGAAGACTATTCGAATACTACTCTGTTGATAAGAGACAATGAAGTGATCAAGTATTTAGACATGCAGGGATATGAGATCATTAATTATTCTGTGTTTGATTTAGCCGGAAATCCCTCGATGGTGGAACAAAGCTTTCTTCCATTAAAAACAAAATTGATTTCCGACAGAACTTTGTTTGCACAAATGAACAAGGACATTGGATGGTTATTGATGACGAAGATCCCATTCAAATGGTTCGACAAAAATTACTACTTCCGCCATCGTGACAACAATATTGAGTTTCACGAAAAAATCACTGCTCTCTCAGAATCGCATCCGAAAAAGCCATTCTTTGTTTACGGTCATTTTTATATGCCACACTCTCCTTATTTCTACAATAAAAAAGGGGAATTAAAATCGCAGGAATTGGTAATGACGGAGTATAAATCGAACCCGGCTCCTGCCTATCTTGAATACTTAATATACACGAACACGAAGATAAAATCGTTGCTTGCATCGATTCGAAAAAACGATCCGAAAGCCGTAGTGATTCTGATGAGTGATCATGGTTATAGAAACCGTGAATTGCAAAACAAGAAAGCATTTTTCCGCAATTTGAATGCAGTTTATTTTCCTGATCATCAAACAAGTATGTTTTATGACTCCATAACGGGTGTTAATCAATTCCGCTTAGTGTTCAATAAAATGTTCAACGCGAATTACCCGTTATTGAAGGATAGTAGTTATTTTTTGGTGGATAAGAAGGGAGATGGGAATTAAGAATTAAGAATTGAAACAGCCGGGGCACAAAGGGTTTGTCCTTCTGAAGTTCTTTTTTGACTACGGAATACCAGATTAACCCCCGTTTTTAATCACTCTGATTATTTTTTTTAACGCAGCGGCGCAGCGTCCTTCGACTGGGCCTTCGGCCCGCTAAGGACAAGCTCGCAGCGATTTTCGTTGCGAACCTTTGCGCACTTAGTTACTTTGCGGTAGAGTAAACTGATTGAAAATTTTTACGACCGAAAATTAACCTGAGAATTCGCATTTTTTTGACCAAAGGATACACAAATCAATACGGATTTAGACAATTTAGCCCTTGATATTCAATCAACCTGACTGCCGGCTGTTCAATTATTAATTATTACTTATTAATTATTAATTACCCCGGCCGTTTCATTATTAATTATTAATTGTTAATTATAAATTTCCACCCGCTCTCTTATCTTTGCGGCATGAGAAACAATTGGACCATCGAAGAAATTAAAGATATTTATAATAAGCCTTTATTAGAACTTGTATACGAAGCCGCTACTGTTCATAGAAACAATCAACAAACAGCAGAAGTACAAGTATGTACGTTGTTGTCTATTAAAACAGGTGGTTGTAGTGAGGACTGCGCCTATTGCCCTCAAGCCGCTCGCTATCATACAGATGTAACTGTACAACCTTTAATGCAGAAAGATACCGTTCTTGAATATGCGAAAAAAGCTAAAGAAGCCGGTTCTACACGTTTTTGTATGGGAGCAGCATGGAGAGAAGTGAGAGATAACCGCGATTTTGATCGTGTGTTAGACATGGTAAAAGGGGTGAATGAATTGGGAATGGAAGTATGTTGCACTTTAGGCATGCTCACAGAATCGCAAGCGCAAAAATTAGCCGATGCCGGCTTGTATGCTTACAATCACAATCTTGATACATCCAACGAATATTACGGTGAGATCATCACAACAAGAACCTATGATGATCGATTGAAAACACTCGACAATGTGAGAAAAGCCGGGGTATCAGTATGCTGCGGGGGTATTATTGGTTTGGGTGAAACACACGAAGACAGAATTAAAATGCTTCATACATTAGCTACACTGCCCGAACATCCTGAAAGTGTACCGGTAAATGCCTTGGTTCCTGTTGATGGAACACCTTTGGCGAATAATCAACGAGTAGACGTTTGGGATATGGTAAGAATGATTGCCACAGCTCGCATATTAATGCCTAAAGCAATGGTGCGTTTGAGTGCAGGAAGAACGGCGATGAACCTAGCTGAGCAGGCTTTGTGTTTTATGGCTGGAGCGAATTCAATATTTGCCGGTGAGAAATTATTAACTACACCTAACCCTAGTTTTGAAGAAGACCAAGCGATGTTCCAATTGTTGGGATTAACCCCTCGTGAGGCTTTCAAATCAGAAAAAGAAATGGCTTCGTTGGTTTCCTAAGAAGCCACATCATAGCCGGGAATTTCACGGCAGATATATGTTTTTCCTTCCATTACTTGGTTGATAGCGTGTATCATTTCCTCACTGGAAGAGTTTTTGGTAACATATGCATTGGCTCCTGCGCTCATGATTGCGTTTACATGGGCCAGGTCGGAATGCACTGAAACTCCAATAATCTTAATAGTAGTATTAAACTCACGAATGGCACGGGTTGCTTCCACTCCATTCATAGGTTCCATCGTGATGTCCATCATCATTACATCGGGCTTAGATTCAGCTGCGGTGGATACGGCTTGTTCACCACTCTCACATACAGCGATTACTTCTATACGCTCATCTCGGCTTAGTAATAATTTCCAAGCCTCGCGAACGAGCCGATGATCATCTACAATAACCAATCGTATCATTTGCGTTCAATTACAAGGTTGCTATATCTCTATAAACAGATGGTTGTCAGAGGTGTTGCGTTGCATCAATGTCTAGGCAAATTTTCGGTCTCTTACCTTTTTGTCTTCTTAATTGTGAAATCAGTGTAAGTAAAAAGGACGCCAAAGTGGTTGATTGCTACATTACTTTGGTAATTGGTTCGGGAGTACTGTATGTTTAACTTCTTTAATATCAGGCCTATACCCAAAGAAAATCCATTTAAACCATTTCCCCCTCTGCCAATATTCAATTCCTTACGACGAAGATAGTTATAACCCGCACTAATTTCAACTTTATCTCCCAAAAATATTTGTGTTCCTAAACTTAAATGTCGCATGAAATTATCCATGATTCCATTTACACTACTGGGTGCAATATCCGAACTGTCGAGCCTAAACCGCTGCATTTGTTGAGCGTTTAGGAAGAATTTAATCGGAGCATTCAACAATTTTTTAGATACTCCCATTTTCATGTCAAAGGGCAATTCAGTGGCACTGGTACCTTGATACGGCTTCAATACTGCCCCCATATTCTGCAAAGCAAATCCAACTTGCCAACCTTGTGCAGTATCAGTGTAAGTCAACCCGGCGTCCATCCCTAAACCCGCTGCACGGTAAAAGCCATATGATGAATGTAGTATCTTCATACTCAATCCATAACGCCATTTATTCGCGTACGATCGGGAAGCAGACAACTGTACCACATAATCATTCGGATGTATTTCTCCATATATAGTACCCGCTGCATCAGTAGATGTAATCGTTCCGTACCTAAAATAATGAATGCCAATACCAAACACCGTTTCCAATTTGGGACTGTAGAGGGCTGAACTTAGTTGATAGGTGTTGATGCTTGCAGGAAAAACTTGAAAGGAGCTGTTGATCCATTGATGTTGAGAAGGATGTAACAAGGCCGGATTCTGAAACAGGCCGTCCACATCTTTTGAGTCGCCTACTACCGAGTAGCCACCCAAAGCGGTAATTCGAGGAGATGCAGGGGTTTTTGCAAATGAAAAATTAGAATTACCTCCCAATGTTTGGGATATACTTACCTGAACACAACAGGTTAATATGAAGGTAACAACCAATCTCACCTTTCAAAAATAAGCCAATCCACCGAACTGCAATAAAAACAAGATCCCCTGCCTGCTCTGACAGAGGATCTTTCTTAACCCTTAAAACAACCAACATGAAAATTCAATACATTAATAACACGGCACTAGCTGTATTGTTCGGAATTATTTTAAATTTTTTGTTCGTTCACCGCAGAGTCCGCAAAGCTCGCGAAGAGGTCGCAAAGCCTCTCATCTTCACGTATCCTTTAATCCTTAAATCCTGATGCTTTTTTCACCGCGGCGCCACAGCGGTCGCAGCGGCAACGCAGCGTATCCTCATGCTTCTTGCATTACTAACTTAAAACTCACGAAGCCCGCGAAAAAGTCGCGAGGCCACTCATCTTCACCTATCCTTTAATCCTTAAATCCTGATCCTGATCCCGCCAACGCCACCTCCAACACCTGCTGCATCGTTTTCACATAATGAAACTCCAAACCTTTGATAAACCGAGCATCAATTTCTTGGATGTCTTTTTCATTCTGCCAACAAAGCACAATTTCTTTCAAGCCGGCTCGCTTGGCTGCTAATACTTTTTCTTTTATACCTCCTACCGGTAACACCTGCCCTCTCAAGGTGATCTCTCCTGTCATCGCTAAAAAAGGTTTCACCCTTCTACCGGTGAGCAAAGAAGTAATGGCTGTAAGCATGGTAACACCGGCACTAGGACCATCCTTCGGAACAGCTCCTTCAGGAACGTGTATATGAATGGTTTTCGTTGAAAACAATGCCGGATCGACTCCGATCTTTTTAGTATTGGCCTGAATGTAACTAAGAGCAGTAGCTGCACTCTCCTTCATTACATTGCCTAAATTACCGGTGAGTTTCAATTCGCCTTTGCCTTCACTCATCGTTGATTCAATGAATAATATATCTCCGCCTACATAGGTCCAAGCCAGCCCAACTGCCACTCCGGGCATATTGGCTACTTTATAAATATCATTGCTGTACCTCGGCTTGCCCAAAATTTTCTCAACATCGGCTGCTGTTACATTTGATTTCACCTTGTCCTTTAAGGCCAATTCTTTTGCTTCAAATCGCATGATCGATGCCAATTGACGATCCAATTCCCGTACCCCACTTTCTCTTGTATAATCTTGAACAATTTTCTCCAACACCTTATCATTGAATTTCAAGTTCACATTTTTCAAACCGTGAGCCTCCAATTGTTTGGGAAGCAAATGACGTTTGGCGATCTCTACTTTTTCTTCGACAGCATATCCATTTAAATCAATGATCTCTAAACGATCACGCAATGCCGGCTGAATTTGCTGCAAGTTATTTGCTGTAGCGATAAATAATACTTTACTTAAGTCGTACTCTAACTCAAGATAGTTATCGTAAAAACTGTGATTTTGTTCGGGATCCAACACTTCCAATAAGGCAGAAGAGGGATCGCCACGAAAGTCATTTCCAATTTTATCGATCTCGTCGAGGATCATTACCGGGTTGGACGATTTAATCTTTCGTATCGATTGCAATACTCTACCGGGCATAGCACCAATATAGGTTTTACGATGCCCGCGAATTTCGCTTTCATCGTGTAAGCCGCCCAAACTCAATCGAACATACTTTCTACCTATCGCGGCCGCAATGCTTCTGCCGAGCGATGTTTTACCAATTCCCGGAGGACCCACAAAACAAAGTATCGGACTTTTCATATCTCCCTTCAACTTCAATACAGCTAAGTATTCAAGTATGCGTTCCTTTACTTTTTCCATTCCATAATGATCTTTGTCTAACACTTTTTTCGCTTTCTTAAGATCATAAGAATCTTCGGTATAGTCTTCCCATGGAAGATCCAGCATCAAATCGAGGTGATTGTATACAACTGAATAGTCGGGTGTACTGGGGTGCATGCGCTCTAACTTTTCAACCCCTTTTTTAAATGCATCTTTTGCAGCTTGTGGCCATTTTTTTGCCTCTGCTTTTTTCTGCATTTCTTTCAATTCACGCTCATTGGTATCGCCCCCCAACTCCTCTTTAATACTTTTCAATTGCTGCTGCAAGAAGTACTCTCGCTGTTGCTTATCTAGTTCCGTTTTTGTTTTATTGGTAACCTTATTCTTCAGCTCTGCAAACTGTAATTCTCGTTGCAACAGTTGCATCAATAAATCGGCACGAGCTTGCAATCCATTGGTACGTAACAATTCTTGTTTCTCTTTCAGGTCAGTATTCATGTTACCTGAAACGAAATTGATCAGAAACGACGGACTTTCAATATTCTTAAGAATGATTGAAGCTTCAGTTGGCAAATTCGGACTCAACTGAATGATCTGTGTAGCGAGGTCTTTAATATTCGAAACATAAGCTTCAAAATCAGTTCCGCCAGGTACTGCATCTTCGTGCAATACTTGGATCTTAGCTTTAAAGTAAGGATCTTCTTCTGTGATCGCTATTAACTGAAAGCGCTTCTTACCTTGAATAATAACGGTAGTGCCACCGTCCGGCATTTTGATCAACTTCACAATCCTCGCTACCGTTCCTATTTCTTCTAAATCGGCCGGACCGGGATCTTCAACATTCGGATCTTTTTGCGCGGTTACCGCTACTAATTTATCCGTCTTGTATGCTTCATTAATCGCTTTAATGCTTTTATCTCTTCCAACGGTAATTGGCAGTACTACTCCCGGAAACAAAACCGTATTGCGCAAGGGCAGCAAGGGCAATACTTCAGGAATCACCGCATCAGCCGTATCTTCTCCATCCTGTTCATTCAAAGGAATCATGGGAATAAAATCCATTTCATCCTCCGGACTCAAATTAAATCTCATAGTATTCTTTAAAATGACAAATTAGCAGCAACGCCTCTGTTAGGCGTCTAAACCGCTGTACCCTAAGATAGTCAAGATTAATGCCATTTCAAGGAGAGGTGCAAATTGGCAGGATCAGTATCAGGATTTAAGGATTAAAGGATGAGCAGGATAATTGGTGAATGAAAGAATGTGGGAGTGAGAGAATGGGGATAGAAGACAAGGAGAAAGAACAGGAGGAGGAACAGGGAGAAGATAATTCGTGAATTGGATAGTTGGAGAATGGGGAAAGAACAAGAACAGGTGGGAGGATACGCTGCGCCGCCGCGGTCAGAAAACCTTCGCGACTACTTCGCGGGCTTTGCGGACTTTGCGGTGAACAAAAAGGCCCCGCAAAAACTGCAGGGCCCTATTACCAAAAGTTGAGTTGCTATTTAGAACAAGTTCAATCCAACATACAATTGCCAACCACGGCTTTTCCAAGAAGTTTGTTGAGAGATATCACCGATATCATTCAAACCAATGGCATAACGTGCACCGGCTTTAATTCCACCTAAATTCAACTGTGCACCACCCAACATAGAGAAGTCGCCTTTAGCAAATGCTTCTTGACCATTGTTCAACAAAGTTTTGCTGTCGTTGATCAAGATACCAAATTGAGGGCCCACTTGGAAGGTAAGTAGTTTAGATGGGCTCAAGTTCAACAGCACCGGAATTTGCAAGTAATTCAACTTAACATCTTTACTGTTCTGAGAGTTAGGAATTACTTGATCAATATCAGTAGCTGTTTGATAATTACTTTGGCTCCACAACAATTCGGGTTGAATACCTACTTTCTTACTGAAGTTCACTGTTGCAAATGCACCTAAGTTATAGCCGAATTTGAACTCATCTTTAAATGATTTGTCGTCAATTTTCATCAAGTTCGCGCCACCTTTGATACCCACATGGAAGCCTTGAGCAAAACTGGCTGTAGTCATTACTAATGCAACGGCTAATACGGTCAGGAATTTTTGTTTCATGTTATTGATTATTTGTTTCAGAGTATAAATTTTCAAGTATTATGCCAATGGAAGTTTTGAGTTGTTAATTTAAATTAAAACCTAAACAATCGAATTTTCAGTTTAAAATGCTATGCTACAGTTTAATGAATACACTACTGTAAAAGGTTCGCTTGCACCTTGTACCAAGTAATAATCAAACAATACTTGTGGCTGAATGAGGAGCTTACCTGTCATGTAACTTCCTCGTATGATTGCACTCGCACTTTGCAGGGCAAAATTCGACTGATCGCTAATATCTGAATTAGACGGAAGCGCATTGGCGCGAATAATATTATTAGAAGAAGAATAAGACGTATTGAATCCGTACATCTGTGTGCCCATGCTCAACATGAGAACCGGAGTAAGCGTAAACAAATCATTCTTTCCAAATATCTTCTCAAAATCAAAATTCTTTCTAACAGAAAGCAACACACTAAAATCTTGAATATTCTCCGTATTCTTTACATTCACATAATAGCTTCGGGTTGTTTGCAAACGACGCAAGTACAATATCTGCTTTTGTTGCTCATAGGAGGTTTTGCTTCCCCAACCGTAACTCACACTAATGGTAGGCCTCACCCACCATTTCTTATAAGAGAAGTAAGCATACAATTCATTTTGAATGGGAGTAGTATAAAAACTTACTGAGTCCTTGGAGAAAAACCTCGAATAAGCCAAACCCGAAGAAAATCCGGATCGAATGAGGTCGTACGAGGGGCTAATGGACCCCTGATAAAAACTAAATTTATTATTATCGGTGGTTGAATAGGCTTGCACACTTAATCCTAAGCCCGATTTATGTAAGTATCCAATACTAGGAGAAAACATTAATTTTTTCTGCGTATTGAGGTATACTGAACTGTTCGATTGCGAAGTATAAAATCCGGTACCGAAACCGAGTCCGATATAGAACTGACTTTTGGGTTTACTGATAGAATCAAGGAAACTGTCGAACCCTTCTAGTAAAGAGTCGAGAATAGCCGTGGTGTCCCCTGTTTTAAAAAGGGAATCCAACTTGGTGGTTACCTGACCGGATGCCGGTCGGGCAGTCAATAAGCACAGAAGGCACAAGAATGCCCACAATGGTTTCTTCATGGAGCCAGCTTAGGGTAATTTGACAAATATAACGTCTTTTAGAACCGTCAAATTGCCGAAAGTTTAATACGTTATGTTAATTCTATAACGGTTATTTCCGGCAAAATCCCTACCCTACCCGGATATCCAATAAATCCAAAGCCTCTATTTACGTAAAGTTTTTGATTTTCTTGCTCATATAAGCCCGCCCACTGCTCGTACATATACTGCACCGGGCTCCATCTGAAACCGGGTAATTCTACCCCGAATTGCATTCCATGGGTATGGCCTGCCAGCATTAGGTCTATGTCTTTGTATTCTTTTCGAACCTCTGCATCCCAATGGCTTGGGTCGTGGCTCATCAATATTTTGAAAGGGTGGTGACCGGCCCCTTCGTAAGCTTCTTTCATTTTACCATATTTCGGGAAACGCCCCTTTGCACCCCAGTTTTCGATTCCCAAAAGGGCTATGGAGTGGCCATCTTTTTCAAAAACAACGTGTTCATTCATGAGCAAACGCCAGCCCATATCGGCATGAACTTGCTTTAAGCGCTCCAAATTAGCTTTTTTAGCGTCCGGACTAGGCCATTGAACATAATCGCCATAATCATGATTTCCTAAAGTAGAATAAACACCCATAGGCGCCTGCAGCTGAGAGAATAGGTCTTGATAATGCTCCATTTCGGTGGCCTTATCGTTCACTAAATCCCCTGTAAATAGGATCAAATCAGGCTTTTCTGAAAGGATTTTCTCGATTCCTTTTGAAACAGCCTTCTTATCAGTAAAACTGCCCGAGTGAACATCTGAAATATGTACGAGTTTGAGACCTTTGAATGGTGCGGGTAAATTGGGGTATTTCAGGCTGACCTTTTTTACCTGATAATTGTATTTGTTATTGAACCCGTAAAGCAGGGATCCGAAGATTCCACCACCCACAGCAATTCCCAACCAACTGATAAAAGTAGAACGGGAAATGGGCTCTCCTACAGCTCGAGCCGTAGCCGGACGCACTTTTTCAGTCAACCAAATGATTATTCGTCTTATGTCGTCTACACTTAAGAAAATCGCAATGATCAACTTCGCAATAAATAACCCTATAATGATAGCGTAAACATTGTTTTTGCGAAAGGGGAGAAAGTCCATATAGGGCATTAACAATAAGGACAAAACAGCTCCAATAGATAAAGTCCAATACGACCAAAAGATAACTGTTCTCCATCGATTTGACGCTGAAGCACTTACCCATTTAATACCTTGGAAAACATACACATCTAACACCACCATGATCGCCAATACGATCCACAAAAATCCCGAATTACGCATATTGAGTTGTTTTAATATTCATTTAGAAAGCTATGAATTCCTCGATTTGCAAATCGACGGCACGACTGGTTTCTTGATCTAAATTTAATACACCGTTGATAACCAATAGATCGACCCGCGAAATGGGCAACTTGTTGGGGTGAACAACGGCTTTTAAATAGTGTAGAATTCCGGTCATGTGTTCCATGCCTCTGAGGTTTCCTGCTCTACCAGACGAAACACCCACCAATAATACTTTTTTTAGGTGCCAAGTTCTTTTATAATCGAGCAGATCGATCATTAACTTCAGAACGCCCGGAACGCTTCCATTGTATTCGGGCATCACAAAAATAAATTTTTGAGCAGGTATAAAGAGACGCTCTTGAAGTTCCAAGAAATCGGGAGTTCGTTGAAACCATTTAAAGCCTTCTAATGAGTACAATTCGCAGGATTTGCCGGCCTTTGTGAGTCGGTTGAAATACTCGGTTGCAACTTTAATACTAGCACTGTCGAGCCGGTTGGTACCGGAAATGATGAGGTATTCAGGGTTCATTTAAAATAATCTAACAAAGCTTGTAGCTTTTGGTTGCCACAATTTATGCCGAAACCTTAAATTTGCCACCTTGTCATCAAAAATGAGCAAGCATTCACCCGCAAAACCCATCAACAGCGAAAATTCAACCATTTTTAACCAACAAAAAAGTGTATGAAACTGAGTTTTTTAGGGCATTCTTGCTTTGTAGTGACCATTAACAACAAAAAAATCTTATTCGATCCCTTTATTACCTACAACGAGTTGGCAAAAGGAATTGTGAGTGCCGATACTGTTGAGGCCGATTACATTCTGGTATCCCATGGACATGCCGATCATATTGCTGATATGGTTGCCATTGCGCAAAGAACCGGAGCCAAAGTAGTGAGTAACTGGGAAATTGTAGAATGGGCTCAAAAACAGGGGTTAACCAATGTACACCCAATGAATACGGGTGGTGCTTGGGATTTTGGTGATTTTAAAGTGAAATGTGTTTCAGCCATCCATTCTTCCGGCTTACCTGACGGATCGTATGGAGGAAACCCGATGGGCTTTATCGTTACCAGCCAAGAAGGAAATTTTTATTACAGTGGCGACACCGCCTTAACCCTTGATATGCAATTGGTTCCACGTTGGGCTTCGCTGAATTTTGCAGTGTTTCCAATTGGCGACAATTTCACAATGAATGTAGAAGATGCCGTTGCCGCAGCTGAATTTGTGAAAGTAAAACAGGTGGTTGGGGTACATTACGACACGTTCGGATACATTAAAATTGATGCAGAAAAGGCAAAAGCCGATTTTGCCGCTTCAGGGGCCACTTTACATTTAGTTCCCATTGGTGGCACAATTGAACTATAATAGGTATATTACCAAAAAAACTCCGCTTCGGGCGGACAACAACATATGGCAAGAGTAATTGGAGTAGCAAATCAGAAAGGCGGGGTAGGAAAAACAACATCCGCAATCAACCTAGCTGCCAGCTTGGCGGTATTGGAATTCAGAACCTTGTTGGTAGATGCCGATCCACAGGCCAATAGCACCACCGGTGTGGGCTTCGATTTGCATAATATTCAACAGAGTTTGTACGATTGCATGGTGAACGATGTAGCAGCACGCGACGTGGTGCTGAAAACAGAGATCCCTAATCTGGATGTTATTCCTTCGCACATCGATCTAGTAGGTGCAGAAATTGAAATGATCAATCATCCCAATCGAGAATCGGTGTTGAAAAACATCCTCGCTCCTATTGCTGATGAATACCAGTTCATCATCATCGATTGCTCTCCTTCACTCGGTTTAATTACAGTGAATGCATTGGTTGCCGCCGATTCTGTAATTGTGCCGGTACAAACAGAATTCTTCGCCTTGGAAGGTCTAGGTAAATTGCTGAACACCATCAAAATCGTTCAAAGTCGATTGAATCCTGAATTGGAAATCGAAGGTATTTTGATGACCATGTACGATGGCCGCCTTCGTTTATGCAATCAGGTGGTGAGTGAAGTGAGAAAGCATTTCGATGAAATGGTGTTCAGTACTATTATACATCGTAATACACGTATCAGTGAGGCGCCTTCAGTGGGTAAACCGGTAATTCTCTACGATGCACAAAGCAAGGGTTCAATGAACTACCTGAATTTGGCGAAAGAGATTTTGCAGAAAAATGATATGACTAAAATAAAACAAGAAGACCGAATTCTTGAATAACATAGATCTGTAGCCGATTCTGGTATTTTTTTTGTACAGCGCAACAATCAACGAGACATGTCAACACCAAAACAGAATAAAGACTTACTAGGGAAAGGGATTCGCTCTCTTTTACAGAGCATCGATTCCGATCTTAAAACCAATACCGGAAATTTAAAAAATACGGTTGTAGAAGCAGTTACCACCATGCAACGCATTCCGGTAACTTCTATCGAAACCAATCCAAAACAACCTCGTCGCGATTTTGATGAACAAGCGCTCCAAGAACTAGCCGCCTCTATCAAATTACACGACCTTGTTCAGCCAATCACCGTTTCTCAATTACCAAATGGTAAATTCCGTTTAATATCGGGTGAACGTCGTTGGCGCGCCTCCAAAATTGCCGGCCTCGTTGATGTACCCGCTTATATCCGTCAGGCAAACGACCAACAACTCCTCGAACTGGCTTTGTTGGAAAACTTGCAACGTGAAGACCTCAACGCAATGGAAGTTGCCCTGAGTTACAAACGCATGATGGATGAATTAAACTATACCCAAGAGCAAGTGGCAGAGCGTATGGGAAAAGAAAGAAGTACCGTTGCCAACTATATTCGGTTGCTTCGACTTCCACCAGACATTCAAGTGGCCGTTCGCAAAGGAGATATCAGTATGGGTCATGCACGTGCTTTGATCAATGTAGATACCATCGACAAACAGCTCTATATCTTCCATGAAACAGTAGAACGCAAATTATCGGTTCGTCAAACTGAAGAATTGGTGCGCAAACTGTACAAAGTGGTAAACCCTGTTAAAAATACGGTAAAACCCACACTGCCGCCCGCTTACAAGAAAATAGAAGATAATTTAGCGTCACATTTTAGTACCAAAGTGAAACTGCAGCACAACAAAAAAGGCTATGGCAGTATCACCATTGAATACTTCTCACTCGATGACTTAAACAGGTTCCTCGACCGTGTTGGAGTATCGGGTAGTTAATCCATTATGAAGCGGATTCTTTTTATTTTATTGATCATTCTACCTGGCATGTTATGGGCTCAAAATGAACCCGTAAAAGACAGTATTGTGGCAGTTCGAGCTACAACTAGCATGCTTGATACCAATAGAATCAAAAAGCACAGCCCAAGAATGGCCACCATTCGTTCCGCCATTATTCCCGGATGGGGCCAAGCTTACAACAAAAAATACTGGAAAATTCCTATTGTGTACGCTGCCATTGGCGTACCTGCCTACTTGTTCTTCGATAACAGAAAATGGTATCAACGGACCCGAGATGCAGCAAAAATGTTGGCCAGTGACCCCATCGATACCCTCAACTACCGCCAAAGAGTTGACCCTAAACTGTGGCCATTCTTCACGATGAACGGTGGCGCCAACTCTTTGTTAAACTACCGCAATGAGTATCGAAAAAATATGGATTATTCGGTTCTCTTCGTCTTATTAATGTGGGGACTTAATGTGGTAGATGCTACCGTAGACGGTCATTTAAAAGGATTTGATATCTCCGATGACCTCTCCATGAAATTAAAACCAACAATTTTACAAAACAGTTCTTCTCTGGGACTGAGTGTGGTATTTACTTTCGGCAAGAATCCCTCAAAAACCATAACTTCACTGCGTTAAAAGGGCAAGCCCTGTTTCTATTATTTTTTATTGATTTAAGTACATGAAAATTGCTTTAATTGGATATGGCAAAATGGGTAAAGCCATTGAAGCCATCGCTCTAGAGAGAGGACATGAAATTGTTTTGAAAATTGATCTGAACAACCAAAACGACCTGAATGCTGAAAACCTAAAATCGGCAGATGTGGCCATTGAGTTTACCGGGCCCGAAAGTGCTTTTGAAAATGTGATGAAAACCCTTGAAACAGGAACCTCCTTGGTAGTAGGCTCTACGGGTTGGTTGCAACATCTACCCGAAGCAGAAGCAGCTGCAAAAAAGTACAATACATCTCTTTTAGTGGCGAGTAATTTCAGCGTTGGCGTGAATATCTTCTTTGAGTTGAATAAAAAATTGGCAGCACTAATGGCGCCTCATTCAGAATACAAAGTGAGTTTGGAAGAAGTGCATCACACTGCCAAAAAAGATGCTCCTAGTGGTACAGCCATCACCCTTGCTGAAGGCGTATTGGCATCTTATCCTTCGAAAAACAAATGGGTAAATGAAGAAACAAACAATCCCGACGAACTCGGCATTGTAAGCAAACGTATTGACCCAGCCCCGGGCACACATATTATCCGTTACACCAGCGAGATAGACGACATTGAAATCACTCATACCGCTCACAATCGAAAAGGATTTGCGGCGGGTGCGGTTTTGGCGGCAGAGTTTATTGCCGGCAAAAAAGGCATCTTCAATATGAGAGATGTTCTTGGACTATAATCATTGAACATGAAATTAAGTTCCTTAACCCTTCTCTTTTGTATTGTATTGATGGGGAGGCTTGCTGCTCAAACAGACAGCCTCAATTCCATTATCAATAACAATAGGTCATCTACATCTGAAAAGCTTAAAGCCTATGGGGGGTTGGCTGCCTATTATAGTTTAAAGGACTTTGACAAAACCATCGCCCTTGGAGAAGAAGCGGCTAAACTGGTAAAATCAAAAGAAGACTCGGCGGCCTATGCCGTAGTATTGCATCATGTAGGCATAGGACATTATTTCAAGGGAAACTACGATAAGGCCGCAGACTATTATTTCAAAGCCCTTCACTTGTTTGAAGAAGGCTCGAATAAAAAAGAGCTGGGCAATACGCTCAATGATATTGCAAAGCTATACCGCAAAACCCGGGACCTAGATCAATCACTTCGTTACTACGACCGAGCCATGGACGTGTTCAAATCTATGAACGATTCGGAAGGAATGCAAATGATCTGGAATGAATCGGGGGTGGTATTTGAATACAAAGAAGACTTTCCTGAAGCCATTCGCAGGTATACTGAATCTTTGAAAATAGCGGAAGCCCGAAAAGACTTAGTGGGCGTGGGTTATGCTAAAAGCTTTATTGCAGGTGTACAAGTGATTCAAAAAAATTTCAAGCCTGCAGAAGTCAACTTATTAGAAGCATTGAAAATCCGTGAGAATTTAAAAGACAGTTTTGCAGTGGCATTAACTCAAACCGATCTTGGAGTTTTGTACAATGCCAGTGGCGACTACCAAAAAGCCATCAAAGCATTTGAGCTCAGTAATAAAACTGCTGCTACCCTTAAGTATGCTGAATTGCAATCGGCCAATTATCGAGAATTGTCTTCCATTGCCGCGTCAATGGGCGACGATAAATCTGCATTGAAATACTATCAACAATACACTTCGATAAAAGATTCATTGTTCAACCTCGACAAAAACAAACAAATTGTTGAATTGAACACGAAGTATGAAACAGAAAAGAAAGAACAGCAAATTATGCTGCAAAACTCTCAACTCAGTTTACAGCAAAGTGAAATTGTAAGAAAGAACATTACGCTGGTTGCGGTTATTGTGTTATCGGTATTGGCATTTTTGTTAGTTTACTCAGGATACAAACGCTATCAATTAAAGCAAGCTACGTTATTGCAGCAAGAACGGATCGTACAGCAAGAACTGGCTACCAGAGCAGTTTTAGAAGCGGAAGAAAGAGAACGCCAACGTATTGCGAAAGACTTACACGACGGGGTAGGTCAAATGATGAGTGCTGCAAAAATGAATTTATCTTCCATTGAACCGGAAATAGCTTTCAGGGGAACGGATCAAAAAAACCGATTCGATAAGATCATTCAATTGGTAGATGAAAGTTGCAAAGAAGTAAGAACCGTTTCTCATAACATGATGCCCAATGCACTGTTGAAATCGGGATTAGCTTCGGCCATTCGTGAATTCATTGATAAAATAGACGACCGTATTATTAAAGTAGATCTTTATAGTGAAGGATTGAATGAACGACTGGATATCAATACGGAAACTGTATTGTACCGCGTAATTCAAGAGTGTGTCAACAATGTAATTAAACACGCACAAGCGAATCACTTAGACATTTCGTTAATTAAAGACCGTGATGGCATAAGTGCTACCATCGAAGACAATGGCAAAGGGTTCGATACTTCAAAAACGGATGTATTCGAAGGAATTGGATTGAAGAACATTCGTACCCGAGTAGAGTTTTTGAAAGGTGAAGTGGACTTTAATTCGGAGCCTGGGAAAGGTACTTTGGTGGCGATTCATATCCCGGGTAATTAAGAATTAAGAATTGGGGCAGCTCGAGAATGTGAATTTTTAATGATTAGCCCATTTAGCCCCTTTTACAATTCTAGATAATGATAATTCAGATTCATAAAAGAACAACACTTTTTATAGGCATGAAGCACATTTTCAGTACCCAAGATTTTAAATCACCGCCGAAGGCGAATTATTAATTATTAATCATTAATTATTAATTAATCCTTATCTTTCTTCTACTCCATGAGCACCAAACTAAACCTAGCAATTGTAGACGATCATCAAATTGTAATAGATGGTCTATTGTCCCTATTAGAGGGGCATTCCGGTTTGCAGGTATGTTTCACCACCACTTCCCCGAAAGAACTATTGCAGAAGCTTCCATCGCTCGATATTCAGCTTTTACTCACTGATGTGATGATGCCGGAACTGAACGGGGTTGAACTGGCCAAAAAAGTAAAACAACTAAGGCCGGAGATCAAAATTATGACCCTATCAATGAACGGAGAGGGCGATCTGGTAAATACGATGATCGAAGAAGCCGACATCTCAGGCTATGTACTAAAAAATATAGGGAAGAAAGAGTTGCAACTGGCCATTGAAAAGATAGCCTCGGGTGGAATCTATTTCAGCGAAGAGGTGCTCCACGAAATGACCAAAGCCAGCACTCGAAAAAAGGAAAACGAGGCCGCTCATTTAACCGATCGAGAAATAGAGATCATTAAACTAATTGAAAAAGAGCTCAGCAATAAAGACATTGCGGAGACCCTCTTTATTAGCGAACGAACTGTGGAAACTCACCGCAAGAATATCTTCCGCAAAACCCAAACCAGTGGGGTCATTGGGCTTATTAAATATGCCTACGAACACAAGCTTATTTAGGGTATTTTAGCTGCAAACGTTTGCAGCTAAAAAGCAACGAAAAATGAAGAAATCGTGGAATTTCCGCGGTAAATTTCCAGTCTAAACGCTGCTTTTACACAAATAACTGATTGCTATGTCTATCCCCAAGCCCAGAATGAGCTTCATGCAAATCATCAATATGAATGTCGGGTTCTTCGGTATTCAATATTCTTTTGGTTTGCAACAAAGTGCGGTAAACCCTATTTACGACCTTTTGGGCGCACACCCCGACGAAATTCCCCTTCTGAATTTAGCCGGCCCTATGACGGGTTTGTTAATTCAGCCCATTATTGGTGCTTTATCAGACAAAACCTGGAGTCCAAAATACGGTCGAAGAAAGCCATTCTTCTTTATTGGCGCTTTGCTTTGTTCCATTTGCTTGTTTATTTATCCATTCAGCAGCAGTTTGTGGATGGCAGCCGGACTATTGTGGGTATTGGATGCTGCCAATAATACCGCTATGGAGCCCTATCGAGCTTTTATCGCCGATAAACTGCCTGAAGACCAATTTGCCACCGGATTTTTATCGCAAAGCTTTTTCACCGGATTGGGAATTACCCTTGCCAACGTTTCGCTTTTTGTATTTCAATCATACATTCATGGAAATTGGGGATCTCTTCCTTATTGGGTATATGCTTCCTTCTTTTTAGGAACAGTTTGCTCAATAACATCTGTTTGGTGGAGTTTAAAAACCACGCCTGAAATTCCTCCCACCGAGGCTGAATTAAAAGAGTTGGAAAAGAAAAACGAAGGTCTACCCCATCCTGCGTTCCAATTTTTGCTCTCTGTACTTTCTACGCTTGTAGCATACGCTATTATTATTGTACTCCTGATTCCAAATCTTTTTGTGAAAGGTTTGATTAGAAAATTTTTGCACTTCCTAGAGAGCCACCCTTCAACAAAAGTACTCTTCGCTCAAAATATTGAAATCATCGATGCCATTACAACCATGCCCAAGGTAATGTGGCAACTGGCCCTTGTTTACCTTTTCCAATGGTATGCTTTGTTCTGCTACTGGCAAAATGCCGCTAAAAGTATCGGGCTTTCGGTTTGGAATGCGAGCCCCGATTCAAATAAAGAGCTGTTCGAGAAAGCGGTAGGTTGGACGGGCCTTGTTAATGGATGGTACAATATTGTAACCTTCTTAAGCGCATTCGGGCTTGTAGGGCTGGCAAAAAAATTTGGTGCGAAATGGGTGCATACGGTATGTCTTGTGTTGGCAGGTGTTGGACTTTTAATTTTCCCAAATATCCACGACAAATACCTGCTTTTTGCTCCGATGACCGGATTTGGGGTAGCTTGGGCAAGTATGATGGGTATCCCTTATTTAATGGTTGTAAATGAAATCCCTAAAGAAAGATACGGGGTATACATGGGCGTTATAAACATGATGATTGTGATTCCCATGATATTACAAAACTTGAGCTTTGGATATATTCTGAGAGAATATTTACACAACGATCCCAGACAGGCTGTTACTTTCGCAGGAGTGTTTATCTTGCTCGCAGCTGCTTGTACCTTGCTTATTAAAAACCAAAAAGCAAGCGCCGATGCAAAGGTGAGTATGGGTGGGCATTAACAATAAGAAAAGCATTATGAAAATACTTTGTATAGGAGAAGCATTGATTGATATGATTTGCACTGATAAGGGCAAGCCGCTTTCGGAAGGAAACAACTTTCTCAAAAAAGCGGGTGGAGCCCCTACCAATGTGGCAGCCGCCATAGCCGCTTTGGGCGGGCAAGCATCGCTCAGTGCAAAAGTGGGTATTGACCCCTTCGGAAAACATTTGATGGATGTAATGCAGTCGTTTCAAGTGAATACCGATTTTGTTCATCAAGACAAAGACCACTTCACCACATTTGCCTTTGTGAGTTTGATGGAAAACGGTGAGCGTGATTTTTATTTCAACCGAGGTGCCGATAGTTTTTTATCGGAAGAAGAAATCAATCAAATTCCGGTTACCGATTTTTCGATCATTCATTTCGGTTCGGCCACCGCCTTTCTGCCGGGCCCCTTGCAATCGGCTTACAAACTTTTACTGCAAAAAGCAAAGCAAGCCGGCGTATTTGTAAGTTTCGACCCAAATTACAGACATCTTTTGTATAAAGATATTCAGCCAGCATTTATAGCGCAAAGCTGGCATTTCCTGAATCAATGTGATTTCTTCAAAGTGAGCGATGAAGAAGCGATGTTGCTAACAGCTACAGACAATGTAACGGATGCCGCAGCTGCACTACTTCAAAAAACGACCGCTGTTTTTGCAATTACCTTGGGAAAAGAAGGAACCTTGTTGGGTATGAATGGAACAACTCAAATTATATCCAGCATCCCTATTAAACCCGTTGATACTACCGGAGCGGGCGATGCTTTTGTAGGCGCCTTGTTGTATCAATTAAGTGGTCTTACGGCAACAGAAAGAGCCGCTATGCCCACAGCGCAATGGGTGAAATTGATTCAAAACAGTAATAAAGCAGGTGCTCGTACTTGTGAATACATGGGCGCCATGGAAGCATTCAAACATTTAAGCAACGATATCTTTCTTTAAAAACGAAACTTGTGTACAATCATTCCTTACACCAATTGATTAATCAAGTAGTTGAAGAAAAAAGCTTTGACTTGGCCGGTGCCGATCAATTGTTCTTCACTCGATTCATTGCAAATGCTACGGCAATCCAAAGCCTGTACAATGAACTGTATGGTAACCATCCACGTGGTGCCGAATATTTTCCAAAGCTTTTGGAAACCATTGCCGCAGCCCATCAAAACAGAGAGCAAATCTTAAAAGAACGTGACGAAGCGAAACTCGATAAGGGCAATTGGTTTTTGAGCAATGATATTACAGGAATGAGTTTGTATGTTGATCGTTTCTGCGGAAAACTGGATCAACTTCCTTCAAAGCTTCCGTATTTCAACGACCTGGGTGTGAACTTTCTTCACCTCATGCCCATTTTTGAGAGCCCGGCCGGTGAAAGCGACGGTGGCTATGCTGTTTCCAATTTCAGAAAAGTTGACGAACGTTTTGGTAACCTCTCTGATTTAACTACAGCTCGAAAAGCCATGCACAAAGAGGGTATGTATTTGATGATCGACATTGTGTTGAACCATACTTCTCATCGGCATGAGTGGGCGGTGAAAGCCAAACAAGGCGATCACAAGTATCAAGACTTTTTCTATATATTCCCTGATAGAGTACTTCCCGACCAATACGACGCTGCCATGCCTGAAATCTTTCCCGAATCAGCTCCGGGCAGCTTTACGTTTAATCCCGAAATGGGTAAATGGGTAATGACGGTCTTCCATAACTATCAATGGGACTTGAATTACACCAACCCGGCTGTTTTTGTGGCAATGATGGATACTGTTTTCTTCTATGCAAATTTGGGAGTTGATATTCTTCGTATCGATGCTCCTGCATTTATTTGGAAGCAATTGGGTACCACTTGCCAAAATCTTCCACAAGCTCACAGTCTCTTGCGCCTCATCAAACAGTGCGTTCAAGTTGCGGCACCGGGAATGGCTTTGCTTGGAGAAGCAATTGTGGCGCCAAAAGAGATCATGAAATACTTTGGTACCGGCTTGTACACAGCCCGCGAATGTGATGTAGCCTATAACGCAACGCATATGGCCCTGCAATGGGATGCACTCGCTACAGGCGAAACAAAAGTGATGATGGCGGCACAACATGAAATTCTACAAAAGCCTTTTGGAACTACTTGGATTAACTATACACGCTGCCATGATGATATTGGTCTTGGATATGATGACTACATGATCGAGCAATCAGGCTATAATGCTTTCGAACATCGAAAATATTTGAAAGAATACTACTCAGGAAATCATTCCTATTCACCGGCAGTTGGAGCGTTATTTTCTGTAAATCCGAAAACCAATGATGCTCGAATCAGTGGCTCACTAGCCTCTCTATGTGGATTGGAAAAAGCCGTTAATAGCAATGACTCGGCAGCTATTCGCAGTTCTATCAATAAGATACTTTTGATGCAAGCGCATAGCTTCTTCTTGGGTGGATTGCCAATGATCTTCTACGGAGATGAAATTGGTTATACCAATGACTATAGTTATTTACAAGACAGTGGCAAAAGTTATGACAACCGTTGGATGCATCGCCCAATCATTGATTGGAATAAAAACAACAAGAAAAGCGAAGAAGGCAGTGTTGAATACCAGGTGTTTCAGTCTACCAAAAAACTGATATCGATTCGTAGAAAATTGGATGCAATTGGCGATTACAAAAACCTAACTTGGTTAAGCCCGCACAACAACCATGTAGCCGGCTATTTGAGAAGTAAGGATGACAAGAAAGTGTACTGCGTTTTTAATTTCAGCGATAGTGATGCATATCTCACATGGTTTGCATTTAAAGAGCACGGAGCTGCACCTAGTAAATTATATGATCATTGGCGCGACATTGATGTTCAAGTAGGACCAGACCATGAATACTTGATTATTCCTCCTTATCAGTTTTTTATTTTAGAGGTGTAACATTAGTAGCAAGTATAGTTAGGGGAATGAGCAATCATTCCCTTTTTTTTACTCTTTTCTGACTTAGAATTTTATATCTGTCGTATCTTTGCACCTTATCCCTCAAACCTCCTATTTCACCTTTCCTATCGTAGTTAATTTTTTGATTGCTTGACATGAGTAATGTCGAAGAATTTATTATTATGCGTCAAACACTAGTTATTAAGGTTGCAGGTAAAGTTCAAGGAGTTTTTTTTCGACAAAGTTGCAGAGAAAAAGCTGAAGCTTTAGGTATTACCGGAACGGTTCAAAACCAATCCGATGGTTCTGTATTAATTACAGCAACCGGCAAAGAGCCTGTTTTGTCTGAATTAATTGAGTGGTGCAAATTTGGGCCACCTACCGCCCAAGTAGAAGAATGCGCCGTATTTCATGCGCCTATTAGAGATTTTGAGCGTTTCGAAATTTTACGTTAGTCCATTTAACAAAAAAAGTTATTGAAAAAGCACGCTTTGTATTAACTTGTTCCTTCCAATCTTAAACATGTTAATATGAAGAAGCAAGCCCTCTTTTTGGTAGCCTTTGTAGCTACCCTCACTGTTTCGGCACAACAAGTTGTTCGAAACGGCGACCCCAAACTCACGGAACAATGGACACCTGAACCACGTGTGGTGGCCCCAGGTAAAACTGCCGCAGACGCACCTGCCGATGCAATCGTTTTGTTTAATGGTACTGATGCTTCAGCATTCGCAGCAAAAGACGGTGGCCCTATCAAATGGAAAATTGAAAATGGTGCAATGACCGTTGTAGGAGGTACCGGAGAAATTCATACCAAACAAGGTTTCGGTGATTGTCAACTTCACATTGAGTGGAGAACACCTGCTGAAGTTAAAGGTGATGGTCAGGGAAGAGGTAACAGTGGTATCTTTTTAATGGGTAAATATGAACTTCAAGTTCTGGATTCTTACAATAACCGTACGTATTCAAATGGGCAAGCTGCAAGTATTTACAAGCAAATTCCACCATTGGTAAACGCTAGTCGTGGACCGGGCGAATGGCAGACTTATGATATTATTTTTACGGCTCCTCGTTTTTATCCTGATGGATCGGTGAAATCACAGGCTCAAATAACCGTGATTCACAATGGTGTATTGGTGCAATTCAATTCACATTTATTAGGCGGTACTCAATACATTGGTGTGGGTAATTACGAAGCACATGGCCCAGAAGAACCCATTATTTTGCAAGATCATGGCAATCCTGTGAGCTTTAGAAATATTTGGATTCGGAAGCTTTAAATAATTTTCAACACGCTAAAACGGAGTCAACACAATGTGTTGACTTTTTTTTTGTCGCAAAGGGGAAGAAGGTAAAGAAGTTACTCAAAGTTGTACTTGTATTTTACAACTTGCTAGCGATTTCAGTATTCATCCAAATGTCCTTAGAAGTAGTTTTGCATTCATGATTGAAAACGATATTTCTTATAAAATCATTGGAGTCGCATTTAAGATCCACTCAACATTTGGAAGTGGGCTGCTAGAGTCGGTCTATAAAGAACTTCTATATCACCATTTACAAAAAACAGGGATGACAGTTTCAAAAGAAATCGCGATACCATTAATTACCGAGGAAGTAAAACTTGATTGTGGTTTTAGAATTGATTTACTCGTAAATAACAAGGTTGTAATTGAAGTAAAAAGTGTGGAAGCAATTCATCGTAATCACGTTGCGCAAACACTCACCTATTTGCAATTGGGTGGCTACAAATTGGGGTTAATCTTGAATTTCGGAGAAAAAGATCTGAAAAAAGGCATCAAAAGACTGGTTTTATGATTTTTTGACCACAGATGCCCACAAATTACAACAGATAAACACAGATTGGCCTCCGCTCTCTTATAGTTTTAAAAAAAACAACAGCCAATCTGTGAAATTGGCTGTTTAAAATTTGTGCTATCTGTGGTCAAGAAAAAATTTCCTATTACTGAAATACTCTTATATAGTCCACAATCATCCGCTGCGGGAAAGTTGTAGAAGAATCCGGCACACCGGGCCAATTACCGCCAACCGCAATATTGAATATGAAGAAGAACGGAGAATTGAATGGATAGTTTTGATTCACTTCTGTTTTTGCGAGCGACAAAGACAACACGTCGTCTACATATATTTTAATTGAGTCTTGCGTCCAAATCATGCTGTAAACATGAAACTCATCATTGAATCCACCTGTAGTCAATATTCTACTGGTTGTTTTAGAGGCACGAGTAGCGAATGAATTTCCCCAATGGCAAGTAGCATGTACTTTATTTGTTTCATGCCCTAAATATTCCATAATATCAATTTCGCCACAGGCAGGCCAACTTACCACATCAATATTATTGCCCAACATCCACAAAGCCGGCCAAATACCTTGACCTTTTGGCATTCTTGCGCGAATGTCAACACGACCAAAAGTAAATGTCTTTTTATCTTTCGTGATCATGCGTGCAGAAGTGTAGTTTGAATTTCCGTAACGCTCTGATCGAGCTTCAATGATCAAATTACCGTTCGATACAAAGGCATTTTCAGTTCTATTGGTATAATTCTGCAATTCATTGTTACCCCAACCGTTATTATTGCCTTGTTCGAAAGTCCAAAAATTTGAATTTACAGCGGTACCATCGAATTCGTCTTGCCAAACCAGCGTATACCCGGGGTAAGTAGTAGGTGTTGAATAACCCGTATTGCTAACCGGATAATACAATAAGTTTTCATTCACGATAGTACCGGTAGCCTTATCTTTTACAAAGCTTCCGTTCACGGCTTTACTCAACTGAACATAAAAAAGCTGACTTTCTCTACGCAAACTATCTCCTGTAACAGTGATCTCAATAAACGCTTCGGTGCTGTTCGCAGGAATGGTAACCGTCCCCGATTTTGGAATAAAATCCGTGTTTGCCTTCGCGTTTCCTTCTACAGTTGTATAGTCAAAACTCACTTCGGCATTCACTGCCTTGTCGAGCAATACTTGAAATTTGAAAGTAGAGGAGGTTTTCTGGCGGTCTTGGGAGAGGTTGTAAATCGATATGGTTCCCGATTCTTTTGAATCTCCTTTTTTACACGAAATAATGCCTGTTCCGAGCAGGAAAAGCACAAAAACAATACGATTCATATGGCTGGCTATTAAATGAACTGACAATATAATTCAAAGACCGAAATTCCGGCTATTTTGATGCATCTTTTCGCAAAGAAGTTGCAATTTCCCCAAACACACGATTGTTTTGCTTTTCACGTAACTTCAAGCCAAATATGCACCATGGATAGTTTTATCAGCGATATTTCCAAACGCGAATTCCCTCTAAACGAACGAATTGTGGGGAAATTCATCCGAAAACCCATCCTGGAAATGATTCAGGAAGAACACCCCAACTTCGGCAAAGAAAGTTCCTGTGCTGTGGGTGAATGGAACTATTTCAGGGAACAATATATCAGTAGGTTCATGGACAAAAGTGCCGCTAATCTAGATCAACTGAAAGCCACTGTAATTGAGTCAATGAACAAGGATACCACTTTAACCGATACCCTCGGCACCGACGATGCCGTTCCACTTAGCTTTGGGCAGAAATTGGCAGATAAAGTCGCTGACTTTGGTGGTAGCTGGACCTTTATATTATCGTTCATGGGCTTTCTTTTTGCATGGATCATTTTAAATGCATTCTGGCTAAACAACAAAGGATACGACCCCTACCCTTTTATCTTACTAAATTTGATTCTCTCCTGTATAGCAGCGCTGCAGGCCCCCATTATTATGATGAGCCAAAACCGCCAGGAAGAAAAAGATCGGGAAAGAGCCAAGAAAGACTACATGATCAACTTGAAATCAGAGCTGGAGATTCGGAACCTTCATGAAAAGATCGATCATCTCATTCTCCACGAGCAACAGGAACTCATCGAAATTCAAAAAATTCAAATTGAATTAATGAATGAATTGCTAGCAAAAATTGGGGAGAGGAAAGAGTAAAGATCGTTCTTATTCACCCCTACGAACGCAGCACAAAGATCTCGCAAAGCAGAAGATATAAACGTTCAAACACCCTACTAACCTTTACTACAAAGAAAAGAGCCCTAACGAGGGCTCCATTCTTAATTCTTAAATTCTAATTCTTAATTAATTCTTCGCCGCTACCCCTCCCTTCTTACTCTCCACACTTACAGTATATTTTGCGTTTCCTTGAACAATCCAGCGCACTGTTACAGTGCCAAGACCCGGAATATTAGGAACAGCAATTGTTTGAGGCGATTGCGTTTGTTCGCTCGACAAATTCAGGTCTTCATTGTCAACAATCATTCCTGCCAACACTTTAGCAGAAGTAGAAATCGAAATGTAATCAGGTACTTCAATTTTGTTCTTTACATCTTGACTGCTATGAGTGGGCATCAAACGATCGTTATAAACAGTAGCTGTTATTTCTTTTAAACCATCACCCAAGTCTTTCTCCTTTACTTCGCTGACTAAGAGCTTCGGCGTATGATAACAATGATAAATAGTAAAGGCCATGTTTCGGTGCGCATCAGATTCTAACAAGAAACCTGGATGTGCTCTGGTGAAATTCTTCTTGAATCCACCTATTTCAATTTTTCCATATTGAGGATGATTGTATTCTTTCCAATCAACAAACGCGTCCTTGAACAACAAATAGCGATCAAATTCATAGGTCTTATTATCGAAAGGATCTCTTGTCCCTTCTTTCATATACATTAGGAATGGAGTCCACAATTCGTTGGAATAAGTATAGATACCGCGACCGGCATAGAACCAGTCTAATTCACCACCATAAGCTGAATACAGATCCTTGTATACTACCAAGTATTTGTAGCCGGGGATCATTTCTTCGCCTTTTTTAGCGATGGCATCGTATACTGCAACATCTTGTGCATTGTAAGTACCAACATCTTCTTGTCCACCCGGACCGCGTAAAATCATGCCACCTGCATTGTGATAGCTCTGCGCGGCAGCAATATTTGGGTGTTTCACTACAAATTCCATGATGGCTCTATTCTCAGGTAATGAGAAGGGATATTTATAAGCGCCATTTTGAATATAGTTTGGTTGCCATCCCCAGCCCCAGTCTCTGTTAGGATCGTATTCAAATGTATAGCCATCTTCGTTTACTCTACCATCGCCATCATTGTCGATGCCTTCTTGCCCTAATAATTCATAATCGCCTTTTTCATCGGGCCCTACTTGAATCATATTTCTCGAATCTCTTGGATCTAGCTTCCAACGGCCATTTGGATTCTTTCTTCTCATCAATGTGATATTTCCATCGCCATCCAAATCATCAAAACCGTCTTCGTTCACACTACCATCCCCATCATTATCAACGGGAATAACTCCGGAACGAGGCGTACTGGCGCTGTTGGCCTTGTGCATATAACTGTCACGCGCATCCGGATTGATAGTAGGAACTAAATAAAAAACCTTGTCTTCCAAAAGTTCCTGAATAAATGCATTGTCGGCGTGGCTTTCTGTTAAATACCATGCTGTGTACAATACAAATTCTGCACCTTGAATTTCATTGGAGTGAATGTTTCCATCAATGTACATCGCAGGCTTTTTCTTTTCATCCCCTTTTTTAAAATTGGTAATGGTTAAGCACCACAGATCTCTGCCTTCAAAGGATTTTCCGATGGATTCTAACTTTGCCAAGTCGGGGTAGGCTGCCGCAATTTTCTTGCAGATCTCGCCAATTCCTGCATGATCGTAATAACGATTCCAACTGGCTGCAACTTTTGGATTGGCAGGCGTTCCAGCAGCTTTGAAAATTTGACCAGGCTGCTGTGCTTGCGTAGAAAATGCAAGTCCGCAGGATATCGTAAGTATAGATAAAATCTTTTTCATTTTTCGTTTTTTAGAAGTTCAAATCAATGATCTTAGTTCCTCCGGTAGGGCAGCCTGCTTCAATACTGGCTTTTCCGGTGCCTTTTACTAACCAGCTAATCTTTTGTGAGGTACCACCTTCCAAACTGTTGAAGAGTTGAATTTTCTTTCCGCCCACCACTTCTTGTTTACCGGTCAAGTTCAATCCAACTTTCAATTTCTTCACAAAATAACTGCGTTCGCCAATTTTACTGTGAGTGTTCAGCACACCCTTATTCACCACCTCAACCGTTACACGCGTTAACCCATTGCCAAGTTTTTCAACTTGCACATTCATCAAATCTATTTCCGGTTGCAAAGCAGCCAATTTCACCAAGAAATCGGTATGTTTCTTTACTGCTTCTACTGTAAACTTATAAGGCGGGTTCAGCATGGCAAAAGGATCTACCCCGCCAACTTCTACCGTTTGTCCGGGATAATCGGGATGTTGAAGAGCTTTCCAATCAGTAAAGCTATTAATGCCTTGTTGAGAAGCCCAGCGCAAATAGTTAGCGGTGGCGTCTTCAACACTAAAAGCCTTTTCCTTCTTAGTGGTATCTGGTTTTGCTTTTGGTACCCACCAACCCGGGGTGCTAAAACTCAAGCGACCATAATGAAAGTAACCCCAGCTCAACACGTCGCCTCCTGCAGGTGCAGTGCGGGGAGCCTCTTTTAAGTTGGTAGCCTTATTATACAAATCGCTTACTACGCTATTTGCCTTCACGTCTTGCTCCAACCAACCCGCAGGAATGCGTTGATTGGCAGCCTGTGGATTATAACTAACGGCATAGCTCAAGTTATTATTCGAACCAAAACTCACCACTGCATAAACGTTAAATGCATCGTATAGAAAATCGAGCAAGGCCCGACTTTCGTTTTCAGAAACCGGAAAATCACCTGCTCCGGCCGTAAAAATGCGTTGATTGAAGGTCAGGTTTTTATTGAGCGCAATGCCCCCTGCTCCGTCTTCATTCAGTTTGCCGTCTTTATCATTGTCCATGCCTTCTTGCAACAAAAGGTATTTTCCTTTTTCGCCTTTGGTAATATCAGCCTTTACCAACACACGCGGATCATCAGGGTGCAGCTTATAATCGCCAATGGGAGATTCTACACGCATCCAAGTGATCTTGCCATTGTTATCGAGGTCGTCTACTTCATCCTCATTGAGTTTACCATCACGGTCATCATCGGTTTCTTTTGCGTTGCCGGTGCGTTCATATTTCAACTTTGCAAAATACTGCTCCATGGCATCAGGACTCATATTAGGAAATACGTAATAGGTAGTTTTGTTCAAGAGTGCTTTAATAGAATCGGTACCGGAAGCCTTGAGTAATTGTTCGGCAAAACCAATGGCCAATTCGGTGCCCATTAAGTGATTTCCTTCCACCCCGCCAATTACAGCAATGGCAGGCTTCGACTCGGTTTTGCCGGAACCAATGGTCAACAACCAAATGTCTTTTCCTCCAATGGTTTTGGTAAGGGAGCGCAAATTTGTCAATTGGGGATAGGCTTTCGTAAGCGCCTGAAGTCTAGTAGCCTGTGCTGCGGCATTGGAGTAGTCTTGTGCCTGAATTGTAAGAACCGCACATACTGCCAGCAGCGAGAGGTATATTTTTCTCATGCTAAGTTAGTTTATAGGTCAAGATAAGCGATTTGTGGAAACCAGAAAGGGGAATTGGATGAAAGGAGGGGGTAATTAATAAGGTAATAATTAAGAATTAAGAATTAAACAGCCGGGGAAATAATTGGTGAGTTTGGGAGTTTGTAAATGTGGGAATGAAATACAGAGAAAGAACAGGAGGAGGAACAGGGGGAATATAGGAACGAGGATAAAGGCTCTTTGCGACAACTTAGCGGGCTCCGCGCTCTTTGCGGTGAAGCTACTCCGAATATCGGATGATGATCTGCGCAAATCTGTACTAATTCGTGTATTCTGAGGTCAAAAAAAGCCTAAGGCCCAATGCCTAATACACAATAGGGCTGTATGTCACGAGAAAACAATCTACACCACAACTCCAAGAACTTTGCTACATTCGACCTTAATGAAACAACTTATTTTCATTATACTAGTCTTGCATAATTGCCTTTTTTCTACGGCACAGCAATCCATTTCCGTTATGGTACTCGGAATTGCACAAGACGCAGGATATCCTCAAATTGGATGCTCAAAAATTTGTTGTGCACAAGTAAAAGAGGGAAAACAGGCTGCAGCATTCCCAGTTTCCTGGGCTGTAATGGACAGCGCCACTCATCAATGGTATTTGATAGAGGCGAGTCCAAATATTAAAGAGCAACTCGACTACTTCCAAAAAGCCACCGGCAATTTTTTCAACTATTATCCTGATGGAATTTTTCTTACCCATGCGCATATGGGACATTATACCGGCTTAATGCAATTGGGGAGAGAAGCTGCAAACACGAAAGACATCCCCGTGTATTGCCTTCCCAAAATGGCACAATTCCTGAGAAACAATGGACCTTGGTCGCAACTCGTACAACTGAACAACATCAAAATTCAAACATTAACTGCTGACAGTAGTACCCAAATTAAATCAAACTTAACAGCAACTGCGTTTACTGTTCCGCACCGCGATGAGTATTCAGAAACAGCCGCTTTCATTATCGGCAATTCCAATAAAAAATATTTATTCGTGCCTGATACCGATAAATGGAGTTTATGGAAAACCCCGTTGGTAAGCTATTTAAAGCAGGTGAATATCGCTTTCTTGGATGCCACATTTCTTTCATCAACTGAATTGCCGAACAGAAATATCAATGAAATTCCACATCCATTGGTGCCCGAAACTATTGGCTTGCTTCAACAAGAGCCGTCACTCAAAACCAAAATTGTGCTGATTCATTTCAATCATACGAACCCATTAATCTGGAATGAAGAACAGCGAAAAAAATACAGCAGTAAATATGTGGGAATTGCAAGTGTGGGAGCGGTGTATTGAGTATTGAGTTATTGAGTTCTGTGTATTAGGCTTTAGGTGTTAGGCTTTTTTGACCACGGATAACAAAGATTAGAACCGATTTACACAGATTAACCTCCGGCATTCAATCAATTTGATAGCTGGTTACTCGCTTCTTTATTGTAGTTTTTTTACCGCGGCGGCGCAGCGTCCTTCGACTGTGCCTTCGGCCCGCTCAGGACAAGCTCGCAGCGGATTCGCAGCGCCCCCTGTTCTTCTTCCTGTTCTTTCTTGATCTCACCGGCTGTTCCATTATTAATTATTGCTTATTAATTATTCATTCTTAATTATCAATTTTCTTCCTCATTCAACCTCGCCAATAGCTCCATAAAATTCTTCACATAAGCTTCGTAGTGAACACCTGTTCCGGGTCCAACAAAGCCCGTGTCTATTTTACGAATGCGGCCATCTTTACCAACAATAATAGTGGTAGGATACACCCGTATGGTTGTTATTTGTGGCAATGTTTTCTCCGTTCTTAGGGTATCTATTACCGTGGTAGGTGTAATCAACATTGGGTACTTTACATTGTACCGATTCTTAAATTTCGTAAGACTAGCAACACTTCTTTTAAAATCGGTGCTGTATTCATAAGCCAGCGCTATGATCTCCACTTTTTTATCCCTTCCTTGCTTATTGTAGAAATCACTTAAAAAGGCCGTTTCATCCATGCAATTCGGACACCAGCTACCCATCAATTGAATTACCACAACTTTGCCCTTGTAACGATCATCAGTAATCGAAACTAAGTTGCTATCTAAATCAGGGAATTTAAAATCAAGCGGGCGTTCCGGTTGCCTTACCATTGGGGTATTGCCTACATCGGGCAACTCAGCTTTGGGATCTTTATAAGCAATCCATGTTTCGGTAGTATTGTATCCCGAGTAAAACACTCCTTTTCTAATAGCCCCTGAATCGGCGATCTTTGCATTGAAATGATACACATGCGAACCATCAAAAACACTCAACACCATACTATCTCCAATAACTTTTCCCTCCAAAAAGCGATAATCGCCCGATGGTGTAATCACTGAACCAGTTAAGTAGTCGCCTACTTGTTTGAATTCTGCAACGGCGGGGCGTTCTGTTTTATTCGGACGGGTAATGAACATGGCCCAACGTCCACTGATATTAGCAATGGGTGTTGCACTTCCTTCGAAGCGTGGTGCATTGGTTTGTTCTGCATGAAAGGCCCACTTTTGTGGAGCTGCACTGGTTCCCTTGATCCACCATCCTTCTAGTTTGCTCCCCTTGGTGGCTTTCACCCTAAACGAAGATTCAAACACCGGCATATCAAAATAAATAGAGTCGCCTATGAAGGTTAACTTGGATATTTTAATTCGTTCTGTACCGTTCTTTATGATCAGTTGTTGTTTGGGAAACTTACCTGTAATATCGAAAGTAAACACTACTTCCTTCTTATCCTCTCTAACCAAATACCCTTTCCAGTTTCCATTTACCAAACTTTTTTGTGCATTCAAAACTCCGGACGCTAATAACAATAAAACAAACAAGGATGCGCGCATGTGAGAAAATGTTTTACCAAAGATACTGAAAGCAGGAAAGGAATGAGGAAGAATGAATTAAGAAGTAAGAGTTAAGAGTTAAGAATTAAGAATTAATACGCTTGAAAAAATAATAAGACACAATGGAGGCAAATATGATAGGTCCATCGACCCCAGAGGGGTCGCACATCAGCAGAAAATAAATAATATCAGCGCTTTAGACCCCGTAACGGTCACCATTCGGTATCACGCAAAATCACCGTTCAACGCAAACGACCCTGTAGGGGTCGTACATCAGTAGCACCAAAAACCGATGTTCAGTGCCATCGACCCTGAAGGGGTCGCACATCTATAAATCCAACAACAGTGCAATAAATGAACTGACCCCGGAAGGGTCGCATGTGCGTAGCAGCATAAGCAATGCGCCAACAGCACGACCCCGGAGGGGTCGCACAATGGGTTATTCTTAAAAGGCGGAGTTTTGTTTATCCTGTATTATCCTTTCAAATTCGCAATCATATCCTTGCTCATCGCATCTAAATCGTATTCATGTTTCCAGCTCCAATCATAGCGTGCAACGCTGTCATCAATGCTTTGAGGCCAGCTATCCGCAATGTTTTGACGGTAATCGGGCTTGTAACTGATACTGAAATCGGGAATGATCTTTTGAATAGACTGAGTGATCTCTTTTGGCGAGAAACTCATGCTCGCCACATTATAAGAAGTACGAATGGAAATTTTGCTAGCCGGCGCCTCCATCAATTCAATCGTAGCTTTAATGGCATCCGGCATGTACATCATCGGCAAATAGGTGTCTTCTTTTAAAAAACACTGGTATTTCTTTTCTTCCAATGCTTCATGATAGATTTCCACTGCATAATCAGTAGTACCGCCGCCCGGAGCCGATTTGTAACTGATCAATCCCGGATAACGCAAACTCCGCACATCTACCCCATAACGTTGGAAATAATAATTGCACCAAAACTCACCGGCATATTTACTGATACCATACACAGTGGTTGGTTCAATTACGGTTTGTTGCGGACAGTTCTGCTTGGGAGAAGTAGGACCAAACACGGCAATTGAACTTGGCCAATACACTTTGTGGATCTTTTCCTCGCGCGCAATATCAAGCACATTCAACAATCCGGTCATATTGAGGTTCCAGGCCAAATTGGGATTTTTTTCGCCGGTAGCGGAAAGAATGGCTGCTAATAAATAAATCTGTGTGATATTCTGACGAATCACCTGCACATGAAGCATTTCCTTGTTCATCACATCCAAACTCACATAGGGACCGGTGCCTTCCAACAAAGGATTCTGCTCACGAAGGTCGGAAGCCACCACATTGGCGTTTCCATATATTTTACGAAGTGCAAGCGTTAACTCTACACCAATTTGGCCACTGGCGCCAATAACAAGGATTTTCTCTTTGGTCATAACAAGCGATTCTGAAACGCAAACATAAGGAATTAAGGGGCAATTGCTAAATCCACCACTTGTTTTTACTTCAATGCCCAAACTATTGCTATCAAATTGATTACAAGAGGCTTGCCGATCCCGAATCCAGCCCTACACTCCTTAAAATTACTTCCCAAAACAGTGAACAGAGGGGTCGGGTCGTATTTCGCAGGAACGCATCTTCTTGCTTATCTTTGCACCATGAATACATTTCTTACCGACCTGTTCAAAGGTCAGTCGTACGACCCCTCAAACTTCTTCCTAATTGCCGGCCCTTGTGTGGTGGAAAGTGAAGAATTGGTAATGGAAGTAGCTGATAAAGTATCCACTACTTGTAAAAACTTGGGTATTCCTTATGTGTTCAAAGCTTCTTACCGTAAGGCAAATAGAACCAGTGCGAGCTCTTTTACCGGATTGGGCGATGATACTGGACTTGGATTATTGAAAAAAGTTGGTCAAAAGTACCATCTGCCCGTTACCAGCGATATCCACGCTCATGAAGAAGCGGCGATTGCTGCTGAATACATTGACATTCTTCAAATCCCTGCTTTCTTGTGTCGCCAAACCGATTTGTTGCAAGCCGCAGCAGCTACCGGCAAAATTGTAAATGTGAAGAAGGGGCAATTCTTAAGCGGACCTTCAATGAAATTCGCCGTTGAGAAAATTCAAAAAGCCGGCAATCCGAAAGTAATGCTCACAGAACGTGGGACTACCTTTGGTTACCAAGATCTAGTAGTAGACTACAGAAATATTCCTTGGATGAAGGAGCATGGAACTCCGGTTATCATGGATGTAACGCATTCCTTGCAACAGCCCAACCAAACTACAGGTGTTACCGGTGGCAACCCGCAGTTAATTGGCACCATTGCCAAAGCAGCGATCGCTACCGGTGCAGATGGTTTGTTCATTGAAACACATCCGAATCCATCAAAGGCCTTGAGTGATGGAGCCAACATGTTGCAACTCGACTTGTTAGAACCTTTATTAGAACAATTAGTAAAAATCCGCCGCGCGGTTATTTAAACTGCGCTTCATAGAACATTCAATTCTTGCTTATGCTATCTATTAGTAACAGAGGGATCGAAATGCCGCCCTCGCCTATTCGTAAATTGGTTCCGTATGCTGAAACAGCTAAAAAAAAGGGAATCAAAGTATACCATTTAAACATTGGACAGCCCGATATTGAAACGCCTCCTGCAATTATGGATGCCGTTCGAAACGCGGATATCAAAGTGTTGGAATATAGCCACAGTGCAGGCAACGAATCGTATAGAAGAAAATTGACACAATACTATAAGAAGGTAGGCATCGACGTTAATTACGATCAGATCATCATTACTACCGGTGGTTCAGAAGCCATTCAATTTGGATTCTTTACCTGTTTCAATCCGGGTGATGAAGTAATTGTACCCGAGCCTTTCTATGCCAATTACAATGGGTTTGCATGTGCTGCGGGTGTAAAAGTTGTTCCCATTACTTCAAGCATTGAAACAGGCTTCGCGCTTCCTCCCATTGAAGATTTTGAAAAAGTAATTACGCCCAAAACAAAGGGCATCATCATTTGCAGTCCTAATAACCCTACCGGTTATTTGTACAGCAAAGCAGAAATGGAATCTTTGAAAACCATTTGCCTAAAGCATGATTTGTATTTGTTCAGCGACGAAGCATACCGTGAGTTTTGCTACGACGGCGAATATGTGAGCGCGATGCATTTGGAAGGAATGGAAAACCATGTAGTATTAATGGATACCATTTCTAAGCGCTATTCTGCTTGCGGAGCAAGATTGGGAGCTTTGGTAACAAAGAATAAGATGGTGTACGATGCTGCGATGAAATTTGCTCAAGCTCGCTTGAGTCCTCCCGGCCTTGCACAAATTATGGGTGAAGCGGCCATCGATTTACCGGATTCTTATTTCGAAGCCCCCAAAGCCGAATATCAAAAAAGAAGAGACACGTTGGTGAAGCGTTTGAATGCCATGCCGGGTGTGTTTTGTCCGAACCCCGGCGGAGCATTTTATGCCATGGCAAAGCTGCCGATTGATGATTGTGATAAATTCTGCCAATGGTTATTGGAATCTTTCTCTTATAACAATCAAACCGTGATGTTGGCGCCTGCTTCCGGATTCTATGGAACTCCCGGATTGGGTAAGAATGAAGTGAGATTGGCCTATGTATTGAACACCACTGATTTGAATGCAGCCATGGATGTGTTGGAGGAAGCATTGAAGGTGTACGGGAAATAAGAAACAATAGGATCTAATTTATATCAGAACCCTCTGTAACAGTTGATGACTGCAGAGGGTTTTGTTTATAAACCTTTCGATTAAGTTTTGAGTTGTTGAGTTCTGTGTATTAGGTTTTAGGTGTTAGCTTTTTTTGACCACAGATAACACAAATTAATGCAGATTCTCACAGATTAGCCTCTGAAATTCAAAGCGGCTTCACCGCAAAGAGCGCGGAGCCCGCTAAGTTGTCGCAAAGAGTCTTCATCCTCGTTCCTATATTCCCCTTGTTCGTGCCCCTCTTCCTTCTCTATATCTTCTCCCTTCCCACAACGGCCTCGAAAAACCAGCCTACTCATTCGTTTGCTTCCCCCTGTTCCTCTCCCTGTTCTTTCTCTGTATTTCCTCCCTCCTCGTCTCCTCTCATCCTCGTTCCTGTTTTCGGCTGTTTCATTATTAATTATTACTTATTAATTATTAATTACTCCGGGCTGTTCCATTATTAATTCTTACTTCTTAATTCTTAATTACCCCCTCCCCTTTGGTACACTTTTTGCCCTTCTCCAGCGTTACTTCCTTAGCAATCCAACTGTTATAAATGTGTTTGTAGGCTCTCGAGGCTAAAACATTCATTTATAATATCTTAAGAAAAACCCATGGGAAACCTGTGTAAAAAACTGATGATGCTGTTACATTCTCGATTGACCCTAACCGCCCTAATCTTTGCCGGCATACTTGGAATGGGTATGGCTTGCAACAAAAAAGAAACATCCGGCGAAGGAAGCTTTAACCCTACTCCGATGGTATTTGTAAAACCCATCAACCTACCGGAGCCCACTTACAATTTCACCACCGAACAACCCACAAAAGAAGGATTTGCATTGGGAAGAAAACTCTTCTACGATGAACGTCTTTCCGACGATAATACCATCAGTTGTGGATCTTGTCATAAAGCCAGCGCCGCTTTTGCTGATCCCGGTGTTGCACTGAGTCCGGGTGTACGCAAGCAAGTAGGAATCCGTAACTCCACCACAATTATGAACGTGGCTTGGAATGCCGATTTCTTCTGGGACGGCCGTGCTACTCATCTCAATGATCAACCGATTTCACCAATTCACAATCCTCTTGAAATGAATGAGAGCATTGCCAATGTGGTGAAAAAGATCAAAGACGATGCCACCTACAAATCTATGTTCTATAAAGCATATGGCACCGATGTGGTAGACTCGGTGAAAATCTTGAAATCATTAGGAATGTTCATGGCCTTCGCCAATAGCTATAATTCTAAATTCGATCGCGTACAACGCAATGAAAACAGCGAAAAATTCACTGTTACAGAGCAAGAAGGCTATGTGGTGTTCATCAAGAAATGCGACCCTTGTCACAAAGGACATTTGTTTACCGACAATAAGTTTCACATCAATGGATTGCCTCCAACTGATGCAAAAGACAGTGGTAGATTTGTAATCACTCGCAATATCAACGATCTGTATTTATTCAAAACACCTAGCTTACGAAACATCCTCTATACCGCACCTTATATGCACGATGGACGTTTCAATACCCTTGACGAAGTATTTACACACTATACCAAAAATGCCGGTCTGGAAGTAACCAATGCCGATCGTACGCGCTTAAAAGCGTTCTTAGCAACCCTTACAGATTCTACGTTTTTGAATAATAAAGACTTTGCTGATCCGGGCAATTAATTAAGAATTAAGAGTTAAGAATTAATAATGGAGCAGCCCCCAAAGAGGGCATATTAGATACTAATTTTCAAGCATTTGCTATCCTGCATTTACTTTTGCTCCATGTAAGATAAATAGTCTGTAAAGTCAAAAGCGCGCAATCAACTACAGGTGAGTGATTGCGCGCTTTTATTTTTGATCAACTATAAAGAGATAAACGTTTTAAAAGTCAATCATCCATATTTGTACAGAAGTGAAAAATGAACCAGTCAAACTCTTCACAACAAACATATGTGGAAGATTATTGCAGTGCGTTAACCTGTATTTCCACGCGATCTCAATTATTAATTATTAATTCTTAACTATTAATTCTTCTTCAGGTCTATCACAAACCGATACCTCACATCATTTTTAATCATGCGTTCGTAGGCTTCGTTGATATCCTTCATTGCAATCACTTCTACATCGGCAACGATATTGTGCTCTGCACAGTAGTCCAGCATTTCCTGGGTTTCTTTAGTGCCGCCAATCATTGATCCGGTAATGCTTCTGCGATTCTTCAGTAATGCAAATGGACTTACTTTGGGATCTTCTGCCGGTAACCCAACAATCATCATCCTACCTTCCATATCCAACAAACTCAAGTACTTTTCGTAGTTATGTGGAGCCGAAACCGTATTCAACAATACATCGAAATAACTATCGTGGGCCTTCATCTGCTCAGGATCAGTTGACAACAAAAACTTATGAGCGCCTAAACGATCAGCATCTTTTGCTTTAGAAGGACTGGTACTGATCAAAGTCACTTCTGCGCCAAAAGAAACAGCGAATTTCACACCCATATGACCCAATCCGCCCAATCCAATCACTCCTACTTTGGTTCCTTTCTTCACTCCCGCAAAACGCAAAGGGGAATAGGTAGTGATACCTGCACACAACAAGGGTGCAGCACCGGCGAGGTCTAATTTTTCTGAAAGATGAAATACATAACGTTCATCGGTTACAATTTGAGAAGCATAGCCTCCTTGAGCAATGGTTTTTCCATCACGCTCGTAGGTATTGTAGGTTCCTGTCATCCCTTCTACACAATACTGTTCCATTTCTTTTTGGCAGTTCTTACAAGTTCGACAGCTATCTACCATTACCCCAACTGCGGCTAAATCGCCTACTTTGAACCCTTTTACAGCGGAACCAACGGCTGTAACCTTTCCTACAATTTCATGGCCGGGAACCATTGGGTAAATGGAACCGCCCCACTCGTCGCGGGCTTGGTGAATATCGCTGTGACAAACACCGCAGTATAAAATTTCGATTTGAACATCGGAAGGACGTACTTCTCTTCTATCAAATTGGTAAGGCACTAGAGGCGTGGTGGGGCTCATAGCCGCATAAGCAAACGTATTCGACATAATTCTCAAGTTTTTGGAAAAATCAATAAAAAATGGCTGTGTAAATGTAACACAGCCATCAAATATAATTACAAGTATTTCTGCAAATGGTTTACAAAGCAGCCGCCACTTTTTCTCCCATGGCAGCAGTACCGAGAATTTTATCGGCAGGCGTACTAGCGTCTGCAATATCACGGGTTCTAAATCCTTGTTTCAAAACCGCATCTACCGCATTGATGATATCATTCGATTCTGCCTTCATTCCAAAAGAGATATCCAATAGCAAAGCAGCACTCAAAATAGAAGCTAATGGATTGGCTACACCCTTACCGGTAATATCGTGAGCAGAACCGTGAATGGGTTCGTAAACACCTGTTCCATCACCAATAGAGGCCGATGCTAACATTCCCATTGAACCGGCAATTTGAGAAGCCTCATCGGTCAAAATATCGCCAAACAAGTTTGCCGTTACTACTACATCGAAACGACGCGGATCTTTGATCAACAACATCGCAGTAGCATCCACAAATTGATGTTCTACTTCTACATCCGGATACTCTTTCGCCACTTGCTGAATCACTTCTCTCCACAAACGAGAGGTTTCAATTACATTGGCTTTATCAACAGAGCACAATTTCTTGCGACGAGTACGCGCAGCTTCAAACGCCTTGCGAGCAATGCGTTCTACCTCGTATTTGCTGTATTCTGCAATATCATAAGCAGTGTCGCCATTGTTCTTTCTTCCCTTCTCACCAAAATAAATATCACCGGTTAATTCACGGAAGAAAAGAATATCGGCACCACGTAAAATTTCAGGTTTGATGCTAGAAGCTTCCAACAATTCATCAAATAATTTGATGGGACGAAGATTGGCATACAATCTCAATTCTTTTCTCATTTTCAACAACCCTTGTTCCGGACGAACTTTTGCACTCGGATCATTGTCGTATTTAGGATGACCAACCGCACCAAACAAAACGGCATCAGAAGCGCGCATTTTTTCCAGGCTCTCGTCTGGAAGCGGACTACCGGTTGCTTCAATGGCCACATGCCCAATCAATGCTTCATCATAAGTAAACTCTTGACCGTATTTGGCGGCTATTTTATCTAGAATGATTTTTCCAACTGCAGTTACTTCTTGTCCGATACCATCGCCGGGTACCACTAAAATGTGCTTTTTTGCCATTACTCTATTTTTGAAAGTTCTTTATTCAGTTATTAGATTGAGCATTTTCTGCGTTGCCTTAATGGCCGATACGGTTTGATCGCTATCGAGGCCTCGGGTTTTAAACTCTTTACCATGATGACTCCAGGTAATCACCGTTTCGCACAAGGCATCGGTTTTACCACCGGGTGGAATGCGCACCGCATAATCAGCCAAACTTGGCATCGCTATTTTTTTCTTAGCGTAGATCTTTTTGATGGCGTTCATAAAGGCATCATACTGTCCGTCACCTTGCGCATGCTCTTCCAACTTTTCTCCGTTGATCGAAACTTGAACCGTTACCGATGGATGGAGGTTTTTGGTATGTGTAAGTACATAATTTGAGATCTGTACTTTTTCAACAATGGTCTTGCTATCAAGAACATCGGAAATGATGTACGGAAGATCTGCTTGCGTCACTACTTCTTTCTTATCACCCAATTCAATGATGCGTTGTGTTACCTTTTTCAAATCGGTATCAGACAATTGAATCCCTAGTTGCATCAAGTTGTTCTCAATATTCGCTTTACCACTTGTTTTACCTAATGCGTATTTACGTTGACGACCGAAGCGTTCGGGCATCAAGTCGCTAAAATACAATCGGTTCTTTTTATCACCATCGGCGTGAATACCGGCAGTTTGTGTAAATACGTTTTCGCCTACAACCGGTTTGTTGGCGGGGATTCGGAAACCCGTGAAAGTTTCTACCAGTTTACTCACCGAATACAAACTCTTCTCGGGAATATTGGTGCGCACTTCTGGCATGAAATCGTTCAATACAGCGATAGCACTAGCCAAAGGAGCATTGCCTGCTCTTTCGCCCATACCATTGATGGTTAAATGCAATCCATGTGCACCGGCGCGAACGCCTTCCAACACATTCGCTGTGCCCAAATCGTAATCGTTATGAGCGTGAAAATCGAAATGCGTGTTGGGATATTTTTTTACGATTGCAGAAATATACTGATACACTTCACTGGGTGTAAGTACTCCCAAGGTATCGGGAAGCATCACACGCTTTACAGGTTGCTTTGTAATGAAGTCGAGGTACTGATATACATATTCAGGAGAATGGCGCATACCATTGCTCCAGTCTTCCAAATACACGTTGCAGTCAATTCCTTTCTTCTTTGCCAATTTAATGACCTCAGCAATTTCTTTGAAATGTTGCTCCGGGGTTTTCTTCAACTGATGGGTGAGGTGATTCATCGATCCTTTGGTAAGGAGATTCATCACTTTGGCTCCGGCTTTGATCATCCAGTTAATAGAAACATCTCCATCTACAAATGTGAGCACTTCTACGCGGTTGATCATACCATTGGCTTTCGCCCATTTGGTAATTTTCTTTACCGCTTCAAATTCGCCTTCACTTACCCTTGCAGAGGCAATTTCAATTCGATCGGCTTTTACTTCTGTAAGCAGAAGTTGGGCGATCGTTAACTTTTCTGAGGCTGAGAAAGAAACCCCGCTGGTTTGTTCGCCATCGCGGAGGGTCGTATCCATGATCTCAACCGTACGTTTTGCTGGAGCCATGTTGCTTGCTTATTCGGAATCGCTATTAATAATGAGATTGTTCAGCGAAGGTTCCGATCTTTTGCTTGATTGATTGTAAGAAATCGATATCGTCGTAACCATTCAATAGGTTGTTCTTTTTGTACCCATTGATATCGAAGCTTTCTTTTGCACCTGTACCAACAATGGTAATGGTTTGAGCAGGAAGGTCTACTTCGAGTTCAGCCTTTGGATCGGCTTCGATGGCTTTGAATATTTGATCTAAGAACTCAGGACTTACTGTTACAGGAAGAATCCCTACGTTCAAGGAATTGTTCTTAAAGATATCGGCGAAAAAGCTTGATACTACACAACGGAAGCCGTAATCATAGATCGCCCAAGCTGCGTGCTCACGGCTACTACCACTTCCGAAGTTCTTACCACCCACTAAAATTTTTCCGGTATAGATGGGGTTATTAAGAACGAAATCTTGCTTAGGAGAATCGTCACTATTGTAACGCCAGTCGCGGAACAAATTATCACCAAAGCCTTTGCGTTCGGTTGCTTTCAAAAAACGCGCAGGAATGATTTGATCGGTGTCTACGTTTTCAATGGGCATAGGTACTGCTGAAGAGCGAAGCACCGTAAATTTATCGTAAGCCATAATAGTTAAGTTTGAAAGAAGAAATTAATTAAAGTAATTCGCGAGGGTCGGTTACTTTACCGGTTACCGCTGCTGCTGCTGCAACTAAGGGGCTGGCGAGCAATGTGCGGGCACCCGGACCTTGACGACCTTCGAAGTTTCTGTTACTGGTACTTACTGCATATTTACCGGCAGGAATTTTATCATCATTCATAGCCAAACAAGCAGAGCAGCCCGGTTGACGCAGTTCGAATCCTGCTTCTTTCAAAATATCGTAGATACCTTCTTCTTTAATTTGCTGTTCAACAATGTGAGAACCCGGAACAATCCAAGCTGTGACATGATCGGCTTTCTTTCTTCCTTTAACAATGGAAGCAAAAGCGCGGAAGTCTTCAATACGACCATTGGTACAGCTACCAATGAATACATAATCAACCTGCTTTCCAATCATGGGATCGGCTTCGTGGAAGCCCATATAGTTGAGCGATTTTTCGTAAGAAGCTTTCGCACCTCCTACTTCAGCAGCCGTTGGAATTTTCTTACTGATACCGATTCCCATACCCGGGTTAGTACCGTAAGTGATCATCGGTTCAATATCGGCTGCATTGTAATTCAGAATGACATCAAATGAAGCACCTTCATCTGTTTTGAGTGTTTTCCAATATTCTAACAAACGATCCCAATCAGCTCCTTTAGGGGCTTTATCGCGACCTTTGATATAATTGAAAGTTGTTTCATCGGGAGCAACCATACCACCACGAGCACCCATTTCAATACTCATGTTACATACGGTCATTCTTCCTTCCATGCTCATGTTCTCAAATACAGAGCCGGCGTATTCTACAAAGTATCCTGTTGCACCACTCGCAGAAATTTGAGCGATGATATAGAGAACTACGTCTTTTGGAGTAACGCCTTTGCTCAATTCACCGTTCACATTGATCAACATCTTCTTGGGTTTCGGTTGCATGATACATTGAGAACTCAACACCATTTCAACCTCGGAAGTACCGATACCAAATGCAATGGCCCCGAATGCACCGTGCGTACTAGTGTGTGAGTCGCCACACACAATGGTCATACCGGGAAGGGTAATGCCGTTTTCCGGACCCACAACGTGTACAATCCCGTTCTTTGGATCGCCTAAACCCCAGTGAGAAATTCCGTATTTCGCTGAGTTGCGTTCCAACGCTGCCAGTTGATTCGCACTAAGCGGATCTTGCACCGGCAAGTGTTGATTGATGGTAGGGGTATTGTGATCAGCTGTTGCAAATGTGCGCTCGGGATATAAAACCGACAAGCCGCGTTGCTCCAAGCCTAAAAATGCCACGGGGCTGGTTACTTCGTGAATGAAATGACGATCGATAAAGAAAACATCTGGACCATCTTCGATGTGCTGAACCACGTGTGCGTCCCATACCTTATCGAACAATGTGCGAGGACTAGTACTCATTTTTTAGAATTTTAAATAGAACTGCAAAAATCTTGATTTTTCATCAAATAGCGAGCGATCCATCCGAAGTTTCTTTAATAAAACCCGTTTATTTTTAAAGAAAAACTCGTTTTTTCGCTAACTACCATTAGTTTCCGATAGAATCGGTCCGGAAAGTTACCAATTTCGCCTCTAAACTCCCTTTCATAAAAATGCCCCGCGAGTAGAAACCCACGGGGGAATATATATATAACCTAGAACTACTTGATTGATGAGGAGGAAACGAGGATAAGAGGAAAGCACCATTGCGTCCATCCTCCCTCCTCCATCCTCCTTCCTCCCTCTTCCCTCTCCCCCTGTTCCTCCCCCTCTTCTTTCTCTTCACCCCCTGTTCCTCCTCCTCTTCTTTCTCATTACCCCTCTTACTCCATCTTCCTCCCCAACTTCCGATACCCCAAGTAAAAGAACAGCGGGAATACCAATAGGGTAAGAACCGTAGCGGTGATCAATCCACCAATTACTACAATAGCGAGTGGACGAGAGGTTTCAGAACCGATGCCGTGTGATAAAGCAGCAGGCATCAATCCAATGGCGGCCATGAGCGCCGTCATTAAAACAGGACGAACCCTTGACTGCACTCCTTCTCGAATTGCAACCTCTAAAGAATGATGATTGAATTCACTTTTTTTGATCTTCTGAATATTGGTTTTAAAAACGGAGATTAGAATCACCCCATTCTGAATACATATACCAAACAAGGCGATGAACCCGATACCGGCAGAGATACTGAAATTGACTCCTGTTATCAACAAAGCTGCAATACCACCAATGATGGCAAACGGAACATTCAATAACACCATCCCTGAATCCTTGATATTTCCAAACATGATGAATAAAATGAGGAAGATGATTACCAAGCTCACCGGAACCACTTGCGCCAAGCGCTTGGAAGCTCTCTGCTGGTTTTCAAAATCACCTGCCCATTGCATTTCATTTCCTTTGTCTAAATGCACTTTTTCGTTCACTTTCGCCTGCGCCTCTTCGATAGTGCTTCCCATATCTCTACCACGCACAGAGAATTTCACAGCACTGTATCTTCTATTGTCATCTCTGAATACAATACTAGCACCGGTGATTTTTGAAATAGAGGCGATGTTTTTAATGGGAACTTTTGTGCCTCTTAATGTCGGAACCAAAAGGTTACTAATAGCCTCAGCATTATTGCGATAATTCTCTTCATAACGAAGTCGCAATTGAAACTTACGTTCGCCTTCATAGATCTGAGAGATTGCTTTACCGCCAATGGCCATTTCAATAATTGCATTCGCATCGGCCGTGGTTACACCATACATGGCCATTTTTGCTTGATCCAAATCGATTCTCAACTCAGGTTGACCAATATTTCTAATAACACCCAAATCTTCTACCCCTTTAATTCCTTTCATTACTTCGTACACCTCGTAGGCTTTCTTCTCGGTATAAGCAAGAGTATCTCCATAGATCTTCACACACAAAGAACCTTTTACACCTGAAACGGCCTCTTCCACATTGTCCATAATGGGCTGAGAGAAGTTCAAGTCCACTCCCGGAAATGCGGAGAGACTGCGCTGCATTTTATCGATCAATTCATCTTTGGTAAGTCCACTTTTCCATTCAGCTTTCGGATAGATATCAACGTGAAATTCGATATTGTAGAAGCCCGTAGCATCCGTGCCATCGTTAGGGCGGCCTGTTTGCGACATCACCTGACGCACTTCCGGATAGGTCAAGATGATCTTACGCATTTTATTTGCCAAGTCTCTTGATTCATCGAGTGAAATACTGAGCGGACAAGTAGCACGAATGTAGATCGCACCTTCATCTAATTCCGGCAAAAACTCAGAACCTAAGAACTTAAAACTGAACAATCCAACAACCACCAGTACCGCACTTACTATTAAGGTGATTCTTTTGTGTAAGTAGGTAAATTTGAACATGCCCATCACCTTGTGGATCAACCATTCAATTGCAGGATTGTGACGTTCGCGTACATTCTTTCGTAACAATAAACTACTTAACAAAGGAATCAACGTGAGCGTTAAAATCAACGCACCCAACAATGCGAATCCAAGCGTCCAAGCGAGTGGCGAGAACATTTTTCCCTCTACTTTTTGGAAAGCAAAAATGGGAAGCAAGCCGGCGATAATGATCAATTTAGAGAAGAAGATCGCTTTGCCCAATTCTCCACCGGTATTCTTAATGAGTCCTAATTTAGATAGCTTATTGAATCGCTCCATTCCTAGTTGCTTGGCCTTCGCATCCAACAGTACGAAGATACCCTCCACCATTACCACGGCCCCATCGATGATGATACCAAAGTCGATGGCACCCATTGAAAGCAAGTTTGCACTCATCCCTTTCAGGGTTAAACAGATGAAGGCAAAAAGAAGGGCCAACGGAATTACGATGGCAACAATAACCGTAGTGCGCCAATCGGCCATGAACAAAAACACGATCACGGTTACAAATAAGATACCCTCAAGCATGTTGTGCAATACGGTGTGGGTAGCATAGTTGATTAGGTCGTTACGATTGTAAAAGGTTTTAATTTTTACATACCCCGGCAACACTTTTTCATTTAGGTAATCGATTTTCGCTTGTACTTTTTTGATTACTTCACTTGGATTCTCACCCTTGCGCATCACAATAATCCCTTCCACCACATCATTTTCTTTATCGCGACCAACCTGACCGAGTCTTGGCAAATTCGAAACTTCTACTGTTGCTACATCTTTTACTAGAATGGGGGTATTATTGATATCGTCAACAATGATATTCTTAATTTCCTCAACATTGTTGATCAAGCCGATACCTCGCACTACATAGGCTTGTGAATTGTCAACAATTACATCTCCACCAACATTGATATTGCTTTTTGAAATAGCAGTACTTACGTCTAAGGGAGTGATATTGTAAGAAGCGAGTTTAACCGGATTTACTTTGATCTCAAAAGTTTTTACTTCACCACCAAAACTCACTACATCTCCCACACCCGGAACTCCCAATATTTGACGTTCAATAACCCAATCTTGCAAGGTTTTCAAATCGCGTACGGAGCGCGACATGCTTTGCAAGGAATAGCGAAAAATTTCACCAGTGGGACCAGTAGGTGGTTGAATATCGGGATCAGCTCCATCCGGCAAATTCACATCACGAATGAGGTTATTAACCTGTTGACGGGCAAATGCGTCGTCTACATTATCATCAAAAATTACTTTTACCACACTCAAACCAAAAACGGTAGTTGAACGAACCGATGTTTTCTTCTGCACCGGATTCATGGCTACTTCCAATGGAACGGTTACATATTTTTCAACTTCCTCTGCGCTTCTACCCGGCCATTGAGTGATGATAGTGATTTGTGTATTGGTTACATCCGGAAAGGCTTCAATCGGGATGTTTTTGAATGCCAACGAACCCCAGATAATTAAAATCAGGGTCGAAAGCATGATAAAAAACTTGTTCTTTATGGAGAACGCGATCACGCGTTTTAAAAACTTACTCATACAAATAATATTAGTGTGAACAATGCGACTAACGAGCAATCAATGCCTGATAAATAAATACTTGTGAGCTAGCGACTACTTCATCACCCTCGTTCAACCCACTCACATAAGCCTTAGTATCCACTCTTTTAATAACTTCAACCGGCTTAATTACTAGGTCTTTCCCTTTTTTCACAACCACATAGTTCTTACTATTATCAAAGATGATCGCTTGCGCAGGAATGGACTCAACAGGTCTAGCTGATCTTGTTTTTACTTCAACAGTAGCAAACATTTCAGGCTTTAACTCATTGTTTGGATTATTCATACTGATACGCACCTGCATGGTTCTGTTCACAGGATCGAGTACATTGTATATTTTGTCGATTCTTCCGACATATGTTTTCTGAGGATCGGTAAGAGTAGCCACTGTTACTGTATCACCTAAATGAACGTGATTGATATCAGCCTCGTAAACATTCGCCATGATCCATACATTGGATAAATCGGCGATAGTAAATATTTCATTGTTGTTATCTTGGCGCACTTCCGAGTGACTAAAAATGTTCTTAGTGATCACGTAGCCGCTAATCGGCGCTCTGAAATAATAGTTACTGTTGTTACCACCTGATATCTGCAACAGTTGTTGTTGTTTGTTTAAATCTGCTTTTGCTTTATTATAATCGGCTTGTGCGCCAGCCAAGTCGCGCTCAGTTGCTAATTTGCTAGCATAAAGATCTTGTGTAGTTTCTAAACTTTTCTTTGCCAAATTCAGATTTGCTTCTGCAGCACTCAGGTCACCTGTAATACCGGCCACTTCTGCACTTCTAATTTCGGCGAGTAATGTCCCTTGGTTCACATAATCGCCCAATTCTACTTTCACATCTCCCACTCTACCACTAGCCAGTGCATAGATTTTCGCTTGCTTAGACTCATTGGCTTGTACTTTACCATTCAAACGAATGACATCGGTAATGGCCTCACTTGTTACCGGTACAATGGAGAGATTCTTGAGAACACTGTCGGGAATTACACCGGCATCAAGAGGAGCAGCAGCTTCTTGATGATTGCAAGCCACTCCAAAAACAGATATCAATGCTAGACTAAAAAATAATGATTTCATATACTAGGTTATAAATTGAATAATGGGGTACCAACGGCATAGCTGAGTGTTTCAACTGCCAGAAAACGATTGGTGGTTAACTGATTCATTTGTAGAATACTTTCCTTATATGAATCCAGAAAATCGGTCAACTCGAGAAGGGAGATGTTTTTCTTTTGAAAATTCTCTAACATCTTAGCGGTGATCTCTTGATAATTCGCTAAATAACTTCCATCAATCTGTTGAAGTGTTTTCTCTGCATTCAAGGCTTGAGCATAGGCCTTCATCACATCATTCTCTACTGATTCTTTTTGAATATCTGCACGCATTTTGTCTTGCTCAACACCCAATTTCGCAGCTTTGATATTTCCTTGATTTCTATTGAAGAAAGGCAAGTCAATAGCAAGGGTTAAGAAATTAGCGTTGTTCACATAACTGCCTCTTTTATCAAATTGTGCTCCGAGCGTTAAATCGGGAACGGCCATAGCTTTCTGCAGCGCAAGATTTTGCTCGCTATAGCGAACATTGGTTTGTGCTAGTTTTAAGTCAAATCGATTGTTGTAGGCACTATCAACCAAACTCTGCAATGGCAAACTTGAAACTGAAATTGCTTTCCATTTGTCTAGTTCCGGAACCGGAACAAAAAAAGTTCCATTACCATGAAGAAGCAATTGCAGATCACTTTGAGCGTCGGTGATGTCTTGTTGAACTTGTTGGCGAGACGATTGCAAGCCATACAAGAGTGACTGGATCCGTATTCTATCTTTTCCGGTTACCACCCCTTTCTGCTCCAAGGCTTTGTATTGCTCTACAAGCGACTGAAGCGTTGCAATTTGTGCATCGTAGGCTTTAATGGCTTCCAGCCCGGTATAAATCTGATAAAAATCAGAATGCAAGGCATACTTCAAATTGCGAAGTAGGTCATAAAAACGGTTTTGAGCCATGTCCATATTCAGCGTTGCCATCTTCACTTGCTTGGCTCTTTTACCGGCCAGGATAATGAGCTGTTGTACATCGAAAGTGTACTGACCGGTTTGATTCGATACATCAGGGAATTTCTTCAGATCGGGATTGTACAAACCACCCGTTACTTGAAGATTGGGATTGGGATACAATTTCGCCTGCATTACCAAAGCGCTTGCGATAGGGATATCGTACTTAGCAGTCAACACTGTTAAGTTTGATTTCAGAAATCGTGCTTCTGCTTCGGGTAAACTAATTCGTAAACTGTCTTGTGCCGATCCAAAAAAGGGACACAGCAAGCCCAGTACAGCAATAAGGCTGTAAGGCTTCTTCAATGAAGACCACATAAAATAATATTTAGAAATAGGAAATGAGGGGTTCTGCCTAATTAGAACCTAACATGCGCGTTTCACTAGGCTGCAATCAAATCGGGAGGAGGCGTTTGGATATCGGTCACTAAAGAAGTAAAAGCAGGTACCTTGTAAGGGGGGTACTGCTGTACTTTCTCAGGGCTTGGAACTTCTGTTTCTATTTCATTAAAAACAGGTTCGTATATACTATGGGTTAGTTTAACGATGTGAAACACTTGGCCTTGATCGTCGTCTTCGTCGTCGGAGGTTTTATCTTTTCCCAAGGCCACTTCAATGTATTCAACAACACTATTGATATCATCTTTTTGAAAACCGTTCTTAAAGCTAATGTCTTGCTCTTCCGTTTGCGGAATAAACATCGAAGTGTTTAGGTGAGACAAGAGTAGTATGAATGCCAGTAGCTTCTTCATGGTTATATATAGCTTGTTAACGTATGTCAACAAATTTCCTAACGCAAATGTGATTCAAAACATTGAACAATTCAAGCGAATTGCAAACCATTAACGATGTTTAACAGATTGTAAACATTGATTATCAAGATATAACTTAAGATAAGCTTAAAAAGCAATTAGGAGTTAAGAATTAAGAATTAAACAGCCGGGAGCTAATTGGGAAATTAGTGGATTTGGGAATTGGTGGGGTACGTAACCGATGGAATTAAATATGAAAAGGAGCAAATGTTTGTAGATTATTAGTGTGTTACACCTGTGCGCCGCCGTCGATTTATCGCGGCGGCATCTTTAATTTGTTCTCATGTAGCAACGCGATTCATCGCGTTGTTTCAATAGCGATTTATCGCGTTATCTGATTAAGGATTTATTGTGTTGTTTACGTAACGATTTTCCTACCGGCAATCGAACCTGCAGGATTCGCACCTTAATAAATCAATCATTCATACAATCGTACAACCGACCCTGGAAGAGTCGCATGTTCGTAGCAGAAAAAATCAAAGTATGAGCAACCCGACCCCGGAGGGGTCGCACATCAGTAGTAGCAATGAAGATGAACAATGCAAACGACCCTGTAGGGGTCGTACATCAGTAGCACCAACAATCGATGTTCAGTGCATTCGACCCTGTAGGGGTCGTACATTTATAAATCCATAATTCGTGCGATGAAACAACACGACCCTGGAAGGGTCGCATATTCGTAGCAGAAAAATCAAGGAAAGAGCAACCCGACCCCAGAGGGGTCGTATGTGGTTTTTCTAGACAGAATAATTTGGTTGCAGTATCTGTCTGATTAAATTTCAAACCTCTCTCCTAATCGAATTAATGTTGGGCACAAGCTTTTCCAGAATCGCTAAGCTAGTGCCACGGAAATATTTGGGCACAAGCTTATCCCGAATCGCTGCGCTCTCGGGACAGGCAGCTTGCGCCAACTAATGTTGTCTTGGTATTTCAAGCTTACGCTTGAAAAGAAACCCGCGAGCTCACGCTCGCTCCGACACCAAAAAATCTTTCGCAAAAATCATCGTATCGATACCACAAAGGCTCGCATTTTGGTAACAGCGATGAACGCGAACAATGCAAACGACCCTTTAGGGGTCGTACATCAGTTGCACTAACAATCGATGTTCAGTGCATTCGACCCTGTAGGGGTCGTACATCAGTAGCACCAACAATCGATGTTCAGTGCATTCGACCCTGTAGGGGTCGTACATCAGTAGCACCAACAATCAATTTTCAGTGCATTCGACCCTGTAAGGGTCGCACATTGACAAAAACACCATTCGCGCGTTGAAACAACCGACCCTGGAAGGGTCGCATATTCGTAGCAGAAAAAGCAATGAAAGAGCAACCCGACCCCGGAGGGGTCGCATATTGGTAGCACCAATAAACCACAGCAACCCTAACAAACAAATTACAGATCCACTGCATGATCCGCATTTCCATCTTCACCCGCCCACAGTTTCTTTGAAGTCCATGCCTGTGCCGGTGCGCTCCAAAACAAATCCGTTTCAGGTAACCCTAATGGAAGAAAAACTTCGCTACATATATACAGACTGCCTGTTGTTATATAGAAATCAGCCAACCCCGGCTGAAAACCACTTACCCCAATTCGCAACCATCCCTTAGCATCATAAGAACCAGCAACACCCAATGTCTTCCCAATTGTAGCCGTTAGTGCACAACGAACTTGCGCCGGATGAAGCGAGGCAGGCAGTTGCTTCATTACACTCATAAAGGCCAAATGATGAAAAACACCCGTTCGATAGGTAATCGATCTTCCAATAATTGGATAGGTTCCATCGGCATTAATAGAACGTTCTTGCAATTCTGCATACCGCGCCGCCGCCTTTTCCATCTTAGGAAGAAAAGATTCATATCGCTTACTCAAATTCATAACTTCCTTTACAATAGTAATTAGGAAAGGATGAATCACGATACTATTATAATAATCCATATGAAATAACATGCCATCACTGTACAACCCATCACCTACATACCAATGATTGGAGAATTCCTTCACAGCAAAATCGATGCGCGTTAAATCGTATTCATATCCATATTTCAGAAAAAAGGTTTCGATCATGGCAGAGAACAACAACCAATTGCTATAAGAAGGAGTAATGGCTCTCGTGGAGCGAAAACAATTGACAACCTTGGTTTTCACTGAGGAATCCAATGCCATCCAAATTTTGGGTGCCCGAATGAATCCCAAGGCTAAAAATGCCGCATCTACTAAAGGTTGTCCCTGACCCCAATACATATAATCCTTCGCATTGGGGTCAACAGCATTGGCAACAGCCTTCGTGCTCCATTCAAAATACTTGTTTCGGAGCAATTGCTCTTCGGTGCTTCCACCTTCTCCATTTACCCAAGGTGCAATACCGGAAAATGTTCTTCCAAAAGCTTCCAGATAGGCTACTTTCAATCGGTGTTCTTTGTTATCTATATTAGGAGCCAATTCTACAGCCATCGATTCTTTTAGCCGATCGGCCGCCAACTGCTCCATCACCGGTCTTGCCATTTTGTCCATTTGTTGCAACCAATACACACGGTCGCTTTTTCCCGACTGCGCCATTAAAGAGCCAATATTGAAAATCAAAAAAGCAATTAGGAGCTGTTTCATTTGCTTAGTATTTCGGAATGAAGGTGTTTAGAGAAGATACAATAGTACTGATTTTCAGACTGATAGTTAGCATAAATTTCAATATAAAGTACTCCAACATAACTACTAAATCTCAAGTTGCTTACTAAACCATCTTTTACCGCAGCGGCGCAGCGATCGCAACGACTACGCAGCGCTGGCCATCTTCCTTTATTTCCTCGCTTCCCGGCTGTTTCATTATTAATTATTAATTATTAATTCTTTATTCTTTCTCCCTTAGTTTTGCGCCTCAATCGCTTCTATGATACTCAATAACGCAACCATTGCTCAACATACCCTGCATCAAATTGGCAATAAATCAATTGAAGGAAGATTTGCTCCCTCAAAAGAACTGACAGACCTATCGGATGACCTGAAAGAAAAACTGACCCCTTTCTATTTGAATAAGTTTTTCACCATCCCCGATCGTTACAAATTCTCACACGTTACCTCTCTTCAATACAATGAAGTGTATAACTATGTGAGTGCTATTTTTGAGAATCCGGAAAATTTTGTTGAAGAATCGAAAAACATCGCCACTCATCTTTATGAAAAATCAATACACCCTAACATCAAAGCAGGCGAGTTTCATGTAGTTCGATTTGAAAACATTGAATACAACAATCAAATTATCGATGCCATTGGATTATATAAAACAGAAGACAAATCAGGCTATTTAGAAGTACTAGAGAAATCAAAATCATTCGGATTAAATTACAAAGAAGGGATCGACATCAATAAATTCGATAAGGGCTGCCTGATCTTCAATTATGGAAAAGAAAATGGGTATGAACTTGTGGTAATCGACAAACAAAGCAAAGGAGAAGAAACCAAATATTGGATGGACGAATTTCTGACCGTTGTTTTGATCAGTACCGAGTTTACCCAAACAAACGAAATTCTTTCCATCACTAAAAACTATATCACCAAACAACTGGCCGATGAATTTGATGTATCCAAGACCGACAAAATTGACTTACTGAACCGTTCCATCGAATACTTCAAAACACATCAAAGTTTCGATAAAAATGAATTTGAAGAAGAAGTATTCCACTTCCCTGAAATGATCAGTTCCTTTCGAAATTTCGATCAACAATACCGAACAGAAAACGAAGTTGAAATTGGGGATCAGTTCGACATCTCCCCGATCGCCGTAAAAAAACAAGCCCGCGTTTTTAAAAGCGTTTTAAAGCTCGATCGCAATTTTCACATTTATATTCATGGCGACAAAACCCTCATCGAACGAGGCATTGAAGCCGATGGACGTAAATACTATAAGATCTATTTTGAGAATGAACTGTAAAAAATAGTTATTGAGTTTTTAAGTTGTGAGTTATAAGTTTTTGTGTTTTAACAGCTTTGATGTATGAAATACACGAGAGTTGAAATTGTATAAATCAATTCAATCAAAAAAAACCAAGCATCTTACAAAACCTATCCACAATTACTTACCCAATCCTACCCTATACTTATTGTACAACATCTTTGAAACAAGCACTGCATCGCCACTTACTTCTGTTACGTAATCTCTTCTTGTGTTCACCCAATTCCATTCCCAATCTTTGATCTTCGCCACAAAAGCAGCTTGGTCTAAAACAGCACCCGTACTAAGATTCGAATTTAACTGAGCAATGTATTGTTCCCAACGAGGTTTGTAAAAATCTTTTAGCAATCCATTCCACTGGCGACAAGCATATTCATTCAAAGGACAATTCTTATCGCCCCATAAGGTGATCAAATCCTTCGCATTGAACTCATACAAGGCTTTTTCAGATTCATCTAATCCCCAAGCACGCGCGTTCTTCACCCAAGAGCCCAATAAAAATTCTTTGCGTGTTCCCAGAAGCTTGTCCATATCATCGATCAATTCCAAAAATCTTCTGCTATATTCATTAAAGGAGAAGCGATCGCCTTTCTTATAGGCAACTGCAAATTTTTGTTGTAGCGTAAGGGCATGATTGGCCAATACCTGACGGGTAACATCTACTAAGTCATATCGAAATCCATCGCTCGACTTACAAGCCGTTGATGCTTTGATCAGCGCATCCCAAGCCGGCCATAAATCGGATTCAATGTAGTTCAATTTGGTCTTGGTCCAACGTGTTAAAGAATCGAGTGTGGGTCTTGCTTGCAGTATAGACTCTGCGCCATCTCTAATATATTTATCCTTCGGTACCGTATAAATGGTTTCTTTAAGGATCTGCCATGCTTTCTGAGCGTCCTTATTCTCCACTCCATACCTATTTCGCACGTATTTGGGCAACCAATCCTTTAAATCTATTGGTTGATCATTCCAACTATGGTGCATCATCAATTCATAGATCACAGGGTTGGTTTCAATAGCCTCCATTGTTAAACCAATTCCGGCCATATTACCTTTGTTTGGACTGTTCCAAGCATTTGCAGGCTCCGCTGCCACAGTTTCCATCCTTCCAAACAAATTGGTATTGCCTCCAAAATTGTTCAACATATTCCAAATCCAAGGCTTACCATAAAACGCATTGGATCTCTTCCAAACCGGTTCTATTTCTGTCGCTAAATCAAGAATGATCATCTTATCATTAGGCACAGCTTTCAACAAAGCTTCGGTTTGCGGATCTTTCCAAAACTTACGATCGGTAAAAAACAACCATCCCTGCATCACCCAAACGGCCTCCGGATCTGCATTGTGCATGCCCTCGTACACTTTCGCACTCAACTGACTCAAAAACTCCGGCGCATCAGAAGCGGGCTCGTTCTCATTAAAAGTATCAGCCGAATACAAATGATCGGTTCCTAATAACTCGGTCTGCTTTCTTAAAAACTTCTCCCCTATAATAGCAAACAATGAATCGTTTGCATCCAAAATATAAGTATCAGCAAAACCATTGGTCCAATTACTTGACTTCAAATTGGCATGAGGAAACTTCTTTTTGAAGGCCAATGGCACGTGACCTGTAAATGCAGGTAACACAGGCTTCATACCCAACGCACGTTGGCGGTTCACAATTTTCTTCTGCAATTCAAAATGCGACTTCATCCAGGTCATGGGCAATGGACCTCCCCAAGCATCAATATTCCCCATCCAAAACCAAGAGAAATAAGAAGGACCACAGAAAAACCCTTTCAAGTCTTCATCTGAGAAACCAAGCTCCTTGTAAACCAAATACCATGTGTATTCTTCACCGGTAATTGCAAGTGGCATATTGATGCCGTGCAAGGCCATCCAGTCAATTTCTTGCTCCCAACGATTCCAATCCCACCAAGCCATACTGTAGTTGAACGTACAATAGTTGAAATCGTATCGATATTTGTACGGAGACTTTTTAACAACTTGCCCTGTTGGCCTTGGCAATAGCTTGGGAAGTTTTAAATTCACTCCATTCCAAGTTATCTGTGCATGACAGTACTCGTTCAAATAATAATAAAGCGCAGATGCAATAGATACACCATTGTTGCCTTTGAGCAGAATCTTCCCCTTTGAACTACCAATTTCAAATCCATCGCCATCAATACCCGCCGATAGTTCAATTATAAATTGGGCGGCATGTGCAGGCACGACCCTTTTCAACAACGCGGTTGATTCATCAACAACAGACTGCGCCGATAATACATTCACAGAAAACAAAAAAGCAGTAAAGGTTAATAGTCTTTTCATCGCATTACCAGAATATAGTGTACAAAGCAGCCAGAATGCCGCAAATAATTATTGAACTAATTACAAAAGCTGTATTTACTTTAAAATAGGAGGTCTCTACTACAATCTGATTATTCTCCCCCTTCTGAGCCGGCTTCACTAAACTGGAAACAATCATCAATAAGGCCACAGCAAAAAACGTGATGGTCATTCGATCAAGAAATGGATAATCAGGGAAGGCTCCGCCTGTCCATTTCGGCAAGAATTTCAATACCGTTGAAATTGGAATGGTAAGTACAGCGCCTAATAACGCTGCTTGAGCGGTGGTGCGTTTCCAAAACATTCCTAATAAGAATATTGCCAATACACCCGGTGAGAAAAACCCTACATATTCTTGAATGAATTGATAGGCCTGATCCAATGACTTCAACGCAGGAGCAATTATAGCAGCGATCAACATTGAAATGATCACGGTCCATCTTCCCACTTTCACTACTTTATCATTACTAGCATCTTTATTGAAATACTTTTTATAGATATCAAGCGAAAAAATAGTTGAAATACTATTCGCCTTACCTGCCAAAGAAGCTACAATTGCCGCCGTTAGAGCCGCAAAAGCTACCCCTTTCAAACCGGGAGGTAACAAGTTCATCAAAGTAGGATAGGCATGATCGGGCTTAATAGTACCGTCTACACTCATTTCAGCGGCAAACATGCCATTCTGATGCAATACATACATCGTAATTCCCGGCAATACGGCAATAACAGGTATGAGTAACTTCAAATAAGCTGCAAACATGATCCCATTTCGAGCCGTTTTCATATCCGCGCCTAAAGCACGTTGCACAATGTATTGGTTGCAACCCCAATAAGCGAGGTTGTTGATCAACATTCCACCAATTAATACCGACAAGCCAGGAAGCTCAGGATAATGTGGACTCGATTTGTCTAAGATCATGTGAAAATGCTCCGGTGCTTCTTTTCTCAGAATGCCCAAAGCTTTCCAGATATCGCCGTTGTATCCAAATTTATCAGCTAACAATGTTAACGCTAGATAGGTTGTGATCAAACCACCAATGATCAAAACAATTACTTGTATCACATCCGTATAACCTATTACTTTCATCCCTCCCAGTGTCACCAAAACCGAGAATAAACTCAAACCAATAATGGCTGCTTCAAATGAGATGGTTGAAATAGAAGAAATAGCCAATGCCCCTAAATAAACAATGGAAGTTAAATTCACCAGCACATACACTAACAGCCAAAACACCGCCATAACAGAGCTTACTTTATCACTATACCGCTGTGCCAAAAACTGGGGCATGGTATATACCCTGTTTTTAAGATAAATTGGAATGATGAAAACAGCCACTATAATTAGAGTAGCGGCCGACGCCCACTCATAGGTAGAGATTGCCAAACCAATGGCAAAACCCGAGCCACTCATTCCAATAAAATGTTCAGCCGAAATATTGGATGCAATCAAAGAAGCTCCAATCGCCCACCATGTCAAAGATCCTTCGGCTAAGAAAAACTCTTTAGCTGAATCTCCTTTTGTCTTTTTCTTCTTATAAATATAGTAGCCATAGGCAGTAATGGCTATAAAATAAATCAGAAAGACAACATAGTCTTCCCAGCTAAGCTTCTTCATACAACAAATAGTTTAAGTCGTTAGAGTTTCAAAAATATTTTCTTCTTCCAAAGAAAATACAGCAATCCTAGTTGAACAATCAATACGCCGATCCATAGAAAAGCAGTTTGCCAGATCTCCGGCAGTTTCTTCACCAAGCCACCGAATAGAAATTCAGAACTGGAATAGAAATTCACCAATCCATGAGCCGCGATATAAATGAGTATCGAGTTCATTCCTATCCAAACAAAAGGAACACTCCATACTTGAATTTTCTTCACGTCAATAACAAAGTAAAAGATAGCCAATAAAACAACACTCCACCCTCCGGCCACACAAACAAAAGAGGAACTCCAGAGTATTTTATTAACCGGAAATGCAAAGGACCATATTTCACCGATAGCCAATAAGAGCAATCCTGCACCTAACAAAATGCCTGCTTTCTTCATTCCACCGTATTCTTGATCAGACTTTCTGAGCCATTCTCCCGTAAATACCCCTAATAGGCAACTTACAATGGCAGGAAGAGTTGACAACAGTCCTTCCGGATCATATACCATGCGGTGTAATTTACCGGGTAAAAACAATCGATCTAAGAAAGCGACCCAGTTCCATTCCGGGCTAAGAGCCGCATTAGGTGCACCGGGCACAGGAACATAGATCATAAAAAGCCAATATCCAATTAAGATGCCCAGCACCCAAATCAAACGAGCGCGAAATCCGGAGTTTAAATAAATTAAAGTAGCAAAAAAACAGCTCAGTCCAATTCTGCCTAACACACTGGCAAAGCGCGTGGCATGATATCCATTGAACTGTAGCGCGCCATTTACTACGGTACCCAATAAAATCAACAGAAGGGTTCTTCTAATGAGTGCCTTGTAAACAGCCGATTTATCCCAAGTACCGCCTTCCTTCAGCTTCGATCCAAAAGAAAAAGGCATGCTTACGCCCGCAATGAATATAAACAAGGGGAAAATAAGGTCGTAAAAAGTAAAGCCATTCCAAGGAGAATGGTGCAACTGATTGCTAATTTGAACCAACAAGCGCTCCCAAAAACTCAAGCGTCCGTCAATAGCAATTTGCCAATTTTCTGTATTTCGAGTGAGCGAATAGGTTTCTTTGATGGCATCGGCAAAGCCGTGAAAGATTCCTTCTCCACTAATGATCCAAAACATATCAAAGCCACGCAATGCATCCAAAGATTGCAATCGCGGCGCTTTTATACTTGGCTGTGAAGTTGGAATTATTTGAGTCACTTATTTTTTAAGAATTTGATTGAATGAAATCAGCTTTCCTGAATCAGAAATAGTTTGAATAGTAACCACTCCCGATTGAATAGAGAAAAACATAAAACCATAGGCAGAAGCTGCCATTTGAACCATATCGGTGTTATGAACTGGTGTAGACTCAGAAGCGGCACCGCTAATAAAATGATGCGTTACCGCTTGTGAATCGTGCAGATATTGCAAACTGTGTTCATGTCCTGCGATATAGAGATCAACGCCGTACTTATCGAACAAGGGCTTCAACGTTCCCCGAATTGATTTGGTATCGTATCCATTCTCTCTTCCTCCTGCCGAGTACATCGGGTGATGCCCCACCAAGATCTTCCATTTAATATTTGTATTGGAAATGCTGAGTTGCTTTTTGATCCATTTCAATTGCGCTGTACTGTCTTGCGTTCTTACATTTGGACCGTACTCTTTATTCTTATAAAACTCCGCGATCAATGGATTGGTATCAATAAATACCATCAGTACTTGCTGCGTGGTATCGTCGTTGATGGGGAATAATTTAGAATAGTAGCGACTCTCCATTTTCCATCTTCTACTAATTTTTGAATAGGCTACTTGAGCACCCGGATTGCTTTTGTAATCATGATTACCCAGAACAGGATACCAGTCCCATTGAAATACAAAATCACTATAAATGTTTTCCAGTGAATATGTCCATAAAGGATCTTTCTCACTTACAACACCACTTGGGTAAAAATTATCTCCTGTAACAACATAGAAAGAAGGACGCAGTTGTTCAGCTACTTTGCTCATGGTTTGAGCTACAGGTATCTGATGATCAGCGCCGTTTCGTCCCCAATCTCCAAACGCAAGAAAATTCAAGGCTTTATCAATACGCTTTGGAACCGTATCAGCAGGTGCCTGTTGATTCTTTCCAAACAAAACAGTTTGCGCTCCAAGAATTTGGGTAAACAAAAGCGCCATTAACAGCAATAAAAAACGGCCATTCATTCAATCTAAGTTTAAAGAGCAAGGCCCTACGAGAGGGCCTTGCGTAACTAATCAATCCATTATGCCTGATAAGTATTCATCAATTAATATCCAGGATTCTGCACCAATGCAGGATTCACAGAAAGTGCACTTTGCGGAATTGGGAAAATTCTACGATACGTATCTTTATTGGTTTTGTAACCCCAAGAACCTTCGAATTTACCGAAACGGATCATGTCGTTTCTGCGCCATGCTTCCCAAGCCAACTCACGACCACGCTCTTTGTACAAATCTTCCAAGGTAACAGAAGCCCAAGGAGCGCTGGTAGAACGGTTTGCACGAACACTGTTTACCAAGCTCAACGCTGTTGCACCACCGGTAGCAGTTCCGCCTCTTAAAATAGCTTCTGCTTTTGTAAGAACGATATCAGAATAACGGAAGATAGGATAGTCATTGTTTTGGTTTCTACTTGCAGAAGTTGCATCGGGATAGAACTTAATATTGCGGTATCCCATAGTCCATGCAATTTCATCATTACCCACGTCGAAACCATTGGTAACTCCGTTGTAAGGATCTTGACCGTTTGCAATGTCTTGTCTCAAAACAATGTTTGGTTTCAAATCCAATTGGAAGGTATACGCACCACCGGGTGTTGGACCACTGTAGTATTGATCGTATCCTTTATTGGTTGTAGTAATGGTAATGGGAGTAACGCCATCTGGTCTGAATTGCAAACCTGTTAACCATTGCTTGTTTCTGATATCATTGGGATCATCAAAAATAGCATAGAATTCTGGTAAGGTACTGGCAGGTCCACCTGGTGTATACGGAAGATTAAAGAAGTTGAAACCTGCGCCGGTAGCCACTCTACCCATTGAACGTGGCACATCGTAGCGAGCCGGATAAGAGGCTGAACGACCATACCAACCCACTCCTGTTGCATCATAGGGAACAGCAAAAATAAATTCATCTTTACTTCCTACTGCTGTAGGTCCATTGGTAGGATAGAACGCTTGCAAGTATTCTGAGCGATTGGCTACTTTGAATTTACCTGAATTGATGATCGCATCACAAGCAGCAATACAATCATTGGTTCTGGCTGTACCGGTATACACTTCCGCATTCAAGTACATTTTAGCTAATAATGCATAGGCACCCCATTGAGTAAATCTTCCGTAAGTAGCCGTATTTACGTCCGTACTTAAGTCAGGTAATACACTCTTCACATCACGCTCAATGAAAGCAAAGATCTGAGCTCTTGGAACATTCGGGCGCGTTCTGAAATCACCATATACAGTATCCAAAGGAACATTTCCATAGTTGTCCATCAACATAAAGAAGGAATAGTCGCGAACCAATTTCAATTCAGCAATTTTCATTCTTTTGTTGGCACCTTCAGGCATGGTAGTTTGTAAGATGGAGATCGCTTGGTTAGCAGAGCTCACAATTACCGACATCCATCCCCAGTTACCGTTTACATAACCATTGTCTTTGGTCCATGTATGATAGTGCATTTGCATGTTCTGCGCACCATCGAACCAGTTACCACCGTGAGCGGTCATGATGCCCTCATCGGTACTAAAGCGTTGTTGAAACGCATATTCTTGAACCATGTATCCATTCAACGCAACATAAGGCGTTAACTCCGTTTGGATGAATCCCAAAGAATCGGATGGGAATACAGATGGAGTCACCTGCGTTGTGATGGGCACATCCAATTTATGACAGCCAATGAACACATTTGCTGTAATAAAAAGTACTGCTAGTCTATTAAATATCTTTTTCATTATAAGTTATTTTATTCTAGATTAAAAACTAACGTTTACACCTAACATCACAGTTCTAGTTTTTGGATAGAAGTTGTTATAATCGATACCTGGAGCAATTCCTCCTTGGTTAACTTCTGGATCCACACCTGTGAACTTAGTGATAACAAACAAGTTGTTTCCGGTTAAGTATACACGTAATGATTTAATATAGTTGCCCATTTTACCAAAATTGTAAGCCAATGTTGCGTTATCAAAACGAACATAGTTACCACTTTCAATGAAACGATCTGAATAAGTATACGCAATCACATCTGTAGCAGTTTCATTTGCAGCAGAGCTTAAGATATTCGTACTCATGGCAGTTGATGGACGGAACAAGTCTGCTTTTGTTGCATTCATAATCTTGTTACCAAACACACCACGAATCATTACATTCAAATCAAACTTCTTATATCTAAGGGTGTTAGCAAAACCCACAATTAGCTTAGGTTGTGCATTTCCCAAGTAGAAATAATCTGTTCCGTTCTGAGGAGAAGTTGTGAGTGTTCCATCTCTCTTATACCACTGAGAAATGCCTTGAGCATTCTTACCAGCATACTTGAAAGTAAAGAACTGACCTAAAGGATAGCCTTCTTTCAACAACTGAATAGAACGACCTGACTGGCCACCACCTTCAGGGAAACCAACTCTTACAGAGTCACCACCAATGAAGATCGGGTTGGTTAACTTATCAATCGTGTTCTTGTTACTGGCCAAACCAAGATTGGTAGTCCAAGAGAAGTCTTTCTTATCTACAATTGTACCGCTGATGTTCAATTCAATACCTCTATTGGTCATTGCACCACCGTTAGCGGTGATACCACCGTTTGGTAACAACATTGGGTCTGCAGCATAACCAATGATCATATCTGTTGTTTTCTTCTCATACAAATCAATTGCAACATTGATTTTCTTTTTGAAGATCGAGAAGTCAACTCCAATATTGCTCATCGCTGTTTTTTCCCATTTCAAGTAAGGGTTCGCTGTTTGAGCAGCACCAATGGCGCTAACAGTAGAACCATTATAGTAGTAGTTTCCTCTACCGGCCAATAAGAACTGCGCAGTGTATGGGTTGAAACCGGCAGCATTACCTGTTACCCCATAACTCACTCTTAATTTCAAATCAGTGATCGCATTTTGTTTGGCTAAGAAATTCTCTTCACCAATTCTCCATGCAGCACCTACTGAAGGGAAATAACCCCATCTGTTCGCAGATCCGAACATGGAACCACCATCGTGACGAAGAGAAGCTTGTAGCAAGTATTTCTCTTTGTAATTATACTTCACACGAGCGAAATCTGAGATCAAGCGAGTGCGTTGGTAAACACCATCGCCACTGAAAAATAAACCTGAACCGTAGGTTGTAGGATTACTCAAAGCAAGGTTATTGTACAAAATATTGTCTACAGGGAAATTGCTGGTAGTAGCAGAGAAGCCATTACCAAGAATATTGTCCTGCCAAGAATAACCAACTACGGCATTCACAGAATGGTCGCCGAAACGCTTGTCCCAAGTGAAGAAGGTTTCCAACACCTTTCTGGTGTCTTCATAAGAACTTCTAGTTGCTTGTCCGTTCTTACCGAATGTTTGCAAACCATGACCTCCATAGCCGGGATCAGGGTTGTCGTACATTGCATTGTAATTGGTTGTAAAATATTTATCCAAATAAGAACCAAACAGGCGACTTGTTTTTTGATAAGAAACAATCAAATCATACGTGATACCGAAAGGTAATTTCACTTGTGCGGTAGCGCTTCCAATCAACAAGTTCGACTTGGTTTGCATGGTAGCATGATTCAACATAGAAACCGGATTGTAATAATTCGATTTCACAAAATTCTCGAAATAGCTGCCATCAGCATTCTTCACAGGGTTTACCGGTAAATACAAGGCAGACTGGAGAATGATGGTATTCAAATAAGGAACATCATCGTTTGTACTGATAGAGTTGGTAACATTGAAACCAAACTTCAGTTTATCGTTCAAGGCAGACTGTTCAATTCCCAATTTCGCAATTACGCGCTCTAGTTGAGTTTTTTGAATGATACCTTCTTTTTTGAAATAGTTCAAACTAGCAAAATACGTACTGTGTTCACCGCCACCACTCACAGCAATATTGTGGTTGTGAGAAAGGGCGCCGCTGCGTTGAATTTCTTTCTGCCAATCGGTATTTGCACCTTTATCATCAGCCGGTGTAAAAGCCAAACCGTTTTTGCTTACGAAGTTGCGAAGCTCGGTAGCATTCATTACATCGAGTCTATTTGAAACAGTTTCCATACCAACATAACCGCTATAAGAAACAGTAGCTTGTCCTTTTTTACCTTTTTTGGTAGTGATAATGATAACACCGTTAGACGCACGGTTACCGTAGATCGCAGAAGCCGCCGCATCTTTCAGTACATCGATGGTAGCGATGTCATCCGGTGCTACCGTTGCAATGTCTGCACCTGGAACTCCATCAATTACATAGAAAACACCGGCACCAGCATTCAATGTAGAAGCACCACGTAGAATAACAGCCGCTGTTTTGTTAGGGTCACCACTGGCAGTGATGTTCAAACCCGGCACTTTACCTTGCAGCAACTGACCTACGTCTGAAATGGCACCGCGGTTCAGTTCCTCTGCTTTTACGCTGGTGATAGAGCTCGACAAGGTTTTCTTAGAACCTTTACCGTAACCTACTACCACCACATCGTTCAGGTTAGTACTGGAAGCTTCCAGGCTTACATTGTAATTTGTTTGTGATCCAACTGTAATTTCTTTGGTTCCGAATGAAACAGCAGAAATTTCAATTACATCACCATCCTTGGCTTTAATGGTAAAGACACCGGATGCGTTGGTGGTAGTGCCGCCCTTCGCACCTTTCACTTTCACGGAAGCCGCTTGAATCGGATTGCCACTACCGTCTGTAACTTTCCCGGTTACAGTCTTTAATTCCTGCGCCATCAGCATTCCAGGAAATAGTAAAAGGAGGAAAATAGCGTTGACTACCCTTTTTTTCACGAGAAGATACATCTCTTGCATAGCAGTCGTTTTAAAATTTAGGTTGTTAATAAATGATCGTTTACGCTCTTTTATGGCACAAAAGATCCCTAGCCCCGCTTTTCAGCAGAGTTTGCCTATTGATCCTTTGTGTTAGGAAAATCTTTTTAAAACTTCAATGTTGTTGGCAAATACTTAATAACCAGATCTTCGTAATAGGGCTTCAGCTTATTCCAATCGGGTGGCTCGGGAGATTTGGAATAAAGATCATACGGATTAAAGAGTTTTACCCATTTCAGCATCTCGCGATCGTGGTCGTCTAATAAATAGTCGTACGCACCTTCTCTATGCCAGGCGTAAAATGAGTGATAGCGAAGCATATACAATCCGGGTTCGGGTATGTAATTTTTCATCATTTGATACACATACTCGTCGTGGCCCCAGCTCATGTCTACATTACGTAAACCGCAGCCTTTTTTGTATACACCTAATTCAGTATTGTATTCAGGATTGTTGAAATCGGGGTTGTTTTTGAAGAATTCAGGATACACTACTTTATCGGAATAACCACAACCTACAGGGAAGGTATCTCCCACTACGGCCCATTGTGGTTCGCCGAACAAACAGAGAACTTTACCCATGTCGTGCATCAAGCCGGTGAGTACCATCCAATCGGGGTGACCATCTTTACGAATGGCTTCTGAAGTTTGCAACAAGTGTTGCAATTGGTCGAGGTCGGTATCGGGGTCGGAATCATCTACCAACTGATTAAGGAACTGAAACGCATCCCAAACCGTCATTTCTTTACGGTTGAATTGGAGAAACTCGTTTCTCTTCTCTTGAACAAAATCGTAAGTCTGATAAGTATGATTGAGGCGGTAGAATTCCTTTACGGTATCTCTGCCGGGAGTTTCGTAATTGCGGTATTCTTCAGTAGATTTTGAGGTAGCAATGGCTTCGGGATCCGGATAACGTTCCAGTAAGTCGTCTTCCCAATGATCCAAGCTCGCAAGAGGATTCTTCTCTTTTTCAGTGAATGGTTGGTTGGCTTGACCCATAGCAATCGAGTTTATTAAAAGCAAAATGGATTTATTTTTTCACATTTTTTTAAAGATGAACTACTTTATTTACGAAAAGGATTTCGTAAACCCCATTTGAGGAAAAATTTCACCTTTTTCGCGCAAATTTTAACCTACAAAATCAGTCCACTAACCCTACATACTAAATTTTCTAAAAAACAATTAGGCATTTCGCTTAGCTTATTACACAACACTCAATTCAGCAAAACGCTTTACTGTATTATATTACAGCTCATTGAATAACATTATTCAATAAACCTATTCATAATGTCTGTATATAATTGTCATTTTTACAATTGCTATTGACTCTAAAATGAGACAATAATGATCCTGTTTTAGGTGTCAATTGCAGTATTTGCTCGATTCTCTGATAAAAAGTAAACAATTGTGTACATGTTTGTCCACTTTAACAAATCCAAAAAAAGTCCGCGTTTAGAGAAGTGAATTAGCCTCGGTTGGAAAATTAAATTAGTGGAGGCTTTGAAACCTGCTTGGCCTGATCTATCAAGCTATTTCGAGTGGCCACTTGTAAACTATCCTATAATGCTCTTGTTTTCAATTCTTTATACAGAGCTAAAATCAAAAAAGGAACCCTCTTTCGAAAGTTCCTTTTCTTGGTAGCGGGATCGGGAGTTGAACCCGAGACCTTTGGGTTATGAATCCAACGCTCTAACCACCTGAGCTACCCCGCCAATGGGCGGCAAAAATAAGGCATCTTAATGAATTGATGAAATTGTTTGCAATTTTCTGGTAAATTATTGTTGATCAGCGGGTTAAACTACTCCTAATTAATTAGAGAAGCACTATTTTTTACCAAAGATTCCCATTGTTAGCCTCTGGTATTCAAAGCGGATTCACCGAAAGTGCGCAGAAACTTCACAAAGCTTTTCGTTGCGAACCGTTGCGTACTTTGTTTCTTTGCGGTAGAGGGAAAAGACTGAATATTTGGAGTGCTTCATTACCGCAGCGGCGCAGCGATCGCAGCGTTTTCGCAGCGCTGCCAGTTTCTTTGTATTTCCTCGTTCCTCGTCTCCTCTTATCCTCGTTCCTGTGCTCCGGCTGTTTCATTATTAATTATTACTTATTAATTATTAATTACCTCTTGCTTTCTATCACAATCGGCCTCCCAATCACCGGCTCCTCAATTCTCACACTATGCTGCTCCGCAGCTGCCTTTAATCTCGTAATTGGTTCCTGCCAAGGGTGCAAGGCCAGCTTAAATTTCCCCCAATGCACCGGAATCACAAAAGCAGCCTTTAGATCCATCCCTGCTTGGGCCACTTCCTCCGGCATCATGTGAATGTACTGCCACATTTTGTTGTACTGACCGCATTCCAATATCGCAACGTCAAAATATCCAAAACGCTCTCCAATCATCTTGAAATGCTCATCGTAGCCTGAATCACCTCCAATATAAATTTGAGAAACTCCCAATTGCAATACATACGAATTCCAAAAACTTTGACCGCGCTTGAACAAACGACCCGAAAAATGGCGTGCCGGCGTGGCCGTTAACTTCACTCCATTCTCATCTTGGTATTCATCCCACCAGTCGAGCTCCGTAATCTTCGAAGCCTCATATCCCCAATGCTTCAAATGCGCACCCACTCCTAACGCACAGATCACTTTCTTCACCTTGCTCTTGAGCGCCTTTACCGTTTTATAATCCAAATGATCGTAGTGATCGTGACTCAACACCAAATAATCGATATCGGGCATTTCATCAACGCTGTATACATTGGCGCCTTTGAAATTTTTTACCAGGAAAGAAAAAGGAGAAGCCGATCCACTGAATACAGGATCTAATAAGAATGTAAGACCCTGTACTTTTAATAAGTAAGAAGAATGTCCAAACCACACCAGCTGCGCTTCTTCACTCAATTGACGCAAATTGGTTTGCACCGAGGGTACCGCTTCCAAAGGAACCGGATCTAACTGCTTCTTAAAATACATTTTGGTTAGCTTCCAATAACTCGCGTCCGGCGCCATCATCGGCGTATCGTTCAAGTTCTGAAAACTTCCATTTTTATAGTTCGGCGATTGTTGAATGCGTTCTAAATCAGCGCCCTGAGGCAACTTCCCAAATACTGATAGCATGCGTAAAAGTATGATTTATAGAGAAGACGGGGAAAAAGGGAAATTACTTTAAGTAGTGAATTGCAGGTTTTACGCAGCTGCGCTGCTTGGGATTCACAAAGGGTAGAGAAGGGAGAAAAGTTACACAAAGAGAGGCTGTAGCAAACTTCCTTTTTGACCACAGATAACTCAAATTAAAACAGATTCACACAGATTAGCCTCCGTAATTCAATCAACCTGACTGCCGGCGTTATAATTATTAATTAGCGTTTTCTTTTCACCGCAGCGGCGCAGCGATCGCAGCGTTATCGCAGCGCTGGCAGTCTCTTTGTATTTCCTTCTTCTTACCTTTTATTTTTGTATTTCCTCGTTCCTCGTCTCCTCTTATCCTCGTTCCTGTGCTCCGGCTGTTTCATTATTAATTATTACTTATTAATTATTAATTACTTCTCCATTCCTCAATCCCCACAACCTCACCCCTCCTATTCTTCAACACCCTTCCAAATACTGCATTCATCGGATTAAAAGTATAATCGGTTACTCCTACAGTATAGGTTATGGGAACATCGCCTTCGCCTTTCGATACAACAATCACTTCGTACTTATTGAATTCTAATAGGTCTCTTAAGTACTGCATGCGCTGTTCCGATACGCCACGTTCCACGATGCCGCATTTCACTCCATTCAATTCTTCAAATTCATGATTCTTATTGATCGCCATATCAGAGTTTTAAGAAATGATCAAACAATCCTCCAAAGAAACCCATTACCGTTAATACCACACTCAAAACAACAATCACCCAACGCACTGTTCCCGGCACCTTTACTTCAATTGTTTCATGATCCGACACAAACATCAAACGCACCCATCTTAAATAGTAATACAGTGCAATTACCAAATTCATGACTACTACTAAAATATAGCCCACACTCACCGATGTAGCACCGGCCATTATCAAATACAATTTCCCGAAAAAACCGGCTGTGGGTGGGATCCCCGCCAATACAGCCAAGCCAACAATTAAGCCAACACTTAGTGTCTTATTCTTATGATAGAAACCCTTGTATTCTTCCAAATCCAAATAGCCGGTTTGCAAACGCACTAGTCCAACAATTCCGAAGATTAATATAGTGGCCAGCACATATACAAACAGAAAATACACAACCGCGGTATTACCCAGATCAGAACCCGCCATATACCCTAAAAGAATATACCCCGCTTGTGAAACGGAGGAGAAAGCCAAAAAGCGACTCACATCTTTTTGTCGCAATGCAAACAAGTTCCCTACAATTATAGTAGCCAAGGTTACGATCTTCAATACCAAGAGCACTTGCACTTGCATCGCCCCAAATAAAGTAAACAATACCGGAATCAACACAAAACCAAACGCTGCTTTGGAATGCGCCGCTAAAAAAGAAGTGACTGGTACCGGTGCACCCTCGTATACATCTGCTGTCCATAAATGAAATGGAACGGCACTCATCTTAAATGCCAACCCCGAGAAAAACACCACAAAGCCCATAATGGTAAACGCATTAACGGTTAATACCGATGCAAATTCACTGAACACCAAAGTGCCTGTGGCGCCATATAAAAAGGAAATGCCCATCAGCAAGATCGCAGATGAAAATGCCGCATTCAACGAAAACTTGATGCCGCTTTCAGCACTGCGGGGCGATTGCAATTGAAAACTCGACAAAGCCACCAACGGAATCGTAGCTAATTCCAAACTCAAATAAAAGAACAAGAAATGTCCGCTGCTTACTAAAAACAACATTCCCAATAATGACGACAATAACAACACAATGCATTCAACCACGTTATCTTGCGAACCAATAAAACTTCTGTTCAATACTAAAAACACCAGCATCGCAAGCAATAAAATCACTTTTTCAACCATCACCATTGCACTCATCTGAAACATCGAAGCAAATAAATTTCCTTTCATGGTTCCCAATGCCATACACCCCAATGCCACTGCCACTCCAATAGTAGCTACATTCAATACAGTAGCCGACGACCATCCCTTTCCAATCTTCGCGATCAGTAACACAAAAATGAGCAGTGTGATCACCAACTCAAATCGCATCAATGAAAAGAAACTTGCTACATTCATATTAATTCATTCTACCTAATAAATTCACAATATCTACTTGCACCAGCTTCACCCATAAATTGGGAGAAATGCCCAATGCCAAAATAAAAAAGATCAATACCAAGGCTCCCAGTTTTTCTTGCCAACTCGCATCTGTAAAATGCTCATCCGTACTTGCCGGACCCATCGCAATTTTTGTTACTGCTCTGAGAATATACACCGCTGTTACTACAATTGAAGAAGCTGCTACAATGGTAGCCCATTTATATCCCGCAGCCCAAGTTCCATTAAAGATGGTCATCTCTGCAGCAAAGCCACTCAGTCCGGGTAATCCCAAAGAACACAAACCTGCGATGTATAATAATGTAATGATAAACGGAATCTTTTTCTGAAGACCACTCATGGCGGCAATTTCACGTGTATGTGTTCTGGAATACACCATTCCTATCACACCGAAAAACAAAGCTGTCATCAATCCATGCGAGATCAATTGCAATACCGCTCCTGTGGAAGCAGTTGCATTCAAACTGCCCAATCCCAATAATACAAACCCACAATGACTAATAGAAGAATATGCATTCATGTACTTCAGGTCTTTTTGTCGAAGGGTGACCAATGCACCATAAAGGATACCAATAGCCGAAATGCCTACAATCCAAGGTGCATAATGTTTCGCACCCTCAGGAAGCAAATAAATAGCTACTTTAAAGCACCCATATCCACCCATTTTCATAGAAATACCCGCTAAGAACATCGATCCCGCTGTAGGTGCTGACGAGTGACCATCAGGCACCCAAGTGTGAAAGGGAAACAGAGCGGTAAAGATGCCAAATCCAATAAAGAGAAAAGGAAAATACAATCCTTGTAATTCAGGAGAAAAAGCTTGCTGCGCCAATATCGCCAAATCGAAACTGCGCTGCGGACCCGGAGTCGAAAAATAGAGTCCTAACAATCCAACCAAAATAAACCCGGAACCCAACATCAACATCAACGCTAATTTGTTGGCGGCTTTGGCTCTATTGCCAGATCCCCAATTACTGATCAACAAGTATTTCGGCAATACGGCAACTTCTAAAAACAAGAACATCACAAAACTATCTTGCGACAAGAAGAAACCATAAGCCCCAAAACTTAGGAGCCATAATAGAAAATGAAATTCTTTGCTGAGTCTGTTTTCATTCCAACTCATCAATACCCCCGCCACCACAACAGCAGCAGTAAGCAACAATAGCACATAACTAAGTCCATCAATTCCAAAATGAAAAGAACTTTGAAGAGACTGTAAGAATTGATACCGCTCTTCATATATAAACCCTGTTTTACCCTGAGCTTGCGCTATCATCACTTCTACTCCAACATGAATGATCCAGCCTAATTGAATTAAAGATCCGATGAACGACACCCAATTGACTCCCTTGCCGTTCTTTACGAACAGCAATAACACCATTACCAACACCGGAATCAATAAAATCAATTGTATCGTCATTCCTTAACTTTCAATCAATGATTAAAGAAAAAATAAAACTGCTAACAAGATCACCACACCTCCTACCAACCAGAAAGCATACTGTTGCAATCTTCCACTCTGGAACTTTTTGATCCGCTCTGCAGTCTGTTCAGTACTCTCCCCGGCTTGTAGTACCAATCCGTCAATAAAATTGGTATCAATCCAATTCAACAATTTAGCAGCACCGGTAAATATCAAGACTCTCGTAAAGAATCGATAACATTCGTCGATATAAAACTTGTGATAGGCCCATCGATACAAAAAGCCCCAACGTTGAGCCAACAAATCTGCTACTCCATTGACGTTCTTATAGAGATACCAAGCCATTACAATACCTCCTAACCCGATAAGGACCGGAGGTACACTCATCAGTAGCGACAAATGTTCTTCAAAAGGCTTTCCATCTGCCGTTACATAGTTGCTAAAAACTATATAGCCGGAACCAATAGCCGCAATACTCAGTAATACCAAGGGGAGTTTCATGGCCCAACTACCTTCATCATGCGCATGACCTTTGAAAGGTTGATTCCAAAAAATCAAGAAATACAGGCGGAACATATAAAAGGCGGTCAATCCTGAAACGGCCAATTCAATATAGTACACGGGAATCAAGTGTTCATAAGCAGCAGACAAGATCATTTCCTTGCTGAAGAATCCCGACAAGAAGGGGACTCCTGAAATAGCTAAACACCCGATCAAGAAACTCAAATGGGTAAGGGGTAGTTCTTTACGCAATCCCCCCATATCTTTCACCTCATTGCTATGAACCGCATGAATAACCGTTCCTGCACAAAGGAACAGCAGGGCTTTAAAAAAGGCATGTGTAAACAAATGAAACAAAGAAGCGGTATAACCATGATTGGCTTCTAGAGAAGTACCGGCCACACCTAATGCGGCGATCATATAACCAATTTGCGACATGGTGGAGTACGCCAATATCCGTTTAATATCCGTTTGTGTGCAAGCAATCAGCGCTGCAATCAAAGAAGTGATAGCGCCGATATAGCCGATGCCTTCCAGTAGTTCCGGACTTGTTTGATAAATTGGAAAGAAACGGGCTACCAAGAATACTCCGGCTACCACCATGGTAGCAGCATGAATCAATGCAGATACAGGTGTAGGGCCTTCCATGGCATCGGGCAACCAAATGTGCAATGGAAACAAAGCACTCTTACCTGCCCCACCAATGAACACCAATGCCAAACCAATGCTCACCGTGCTGAATCCAAGGAACATCAAATCCGAAGAAGAAGAGCGTGAACTCAAACTCGCAACAATTTGATCAATATTAAAAGAGCCTGCGGTGCTCGATAAAATCAAAATCCCGATCAAGAAGAAGAAATCAGCGAAGCGAGTTACTACAAAAGCTTTTAAAGCAGCAGCCCTTGCCTGCACTCTTTGCGTGAAATAACCGATGAGTAAAAAAGAAGACACACCCACTAATTCCCAAAAAATATAGACTTGGAAAATAGAATCGGCCACCACTAATCCCAACATTGAAAAAGTAAACAATCCCAAAAAGGCGTAATACTTGTGAACACGCTCATCTCCTTTCATATAGCCGATACTGTAGCAATGCACCAAACTTGAAACGGTAGTAACCACTACCAACATCATGGTTGAAAGCGGAGTCAATTCAAAACCGATCGTAATAATACCGAGCTTTCCTAAATCGAGCCAGCTATACGACCATATCACTTCATTTTCATACGGGGAACTGTGTTCAAAGAAATAATAATAAGCAGTTTGATAACTCATCACTGCCGCCGCCAATACCAGTAAGCTGCCTACCCAAGGTTGCATTCTTTTGAAGAATGCACCTCCTAATCCTCCTAGCACAAAACTTAGGAGCGGCAAACAAAGGATCAATATGGCAACCGGTATGTTCATTATTCTTTCATGATGGTAGGTTCATCTACATCTACCGATTTAAATTGTCGATACACCTGTATAATAATGGCCATAGCAACAGCTGCTTCTGCTGCTGCAATAGCGATGATGAATAAAGTAAAAAACAAACCCTCTAATTTGTTTGGCCACACATATTTATTGAAGGCGATGAAATTCAAATTGGCACTGTTCAACATCAACTCAATGCTCATGAGCATCGAGATCAAATTCTTTCTGGTCAAAAAGCCATAGACCCCTATAAAGAAGAGGGTTGCACTTAGCACCAAAATATGTGTCAATCCTATTTGCATCAGGATTCTTTCATTTCGTGTTTAATAATAGCTCCGGGCTTCAATGCAATAACAATACATCCGATCATTGACGCCAATAACAACATACTTACCACTTCAAAAGGCAAGGCCCAACCATGGGTATCAATATCGATCAATTCCCTGCCAATCGCTTTTACATCAAACAAAGCCCCCTTGGCATTCACCGTTCCTAATTGTAATTTTAGGATTTGAAGAAGAAGGATTCCCAGTCCCGACCCTGCAGCCAAAAAAGACCATAACTTTTTTGAGAGAGAAGGTTTGGGCATCTCGGCTCCTGCTTGCTGAGTTAATAAAATAGAGAAGATGATCAACACTACAATACCCCCAACATACACAATAATTTGAACAGCCGCCACAAAATTGGCTTCCATCCAAAAATAGATTCCAGCCACCGATACCAGCGAAAACAATAAGTAGATGGCTGCACGAAACAACTGTCTGGTTGTAACACTCAACACTGCAAAGCCTATCATCATAAAGGCCAACAAGTAAAAAATAATATCGCTGAATTCAATCCCCATTATTCTACGCCGTCCATTATTTTAGAATCCGGATTGTTTAAAATTTTTGTCAACTGCGAACGATCAAAAACGCTGTGTTCAAAAGTTTGAGCCATTTTAATGGCATCACTGGGACAAGCTTCAATGCACAAATTGCAAAGCGTACAGAGTTCCAAATGATACACTAATTTATCGATGGCCTTTTTCTTCTTTCCTTCGGGTGTAATATCGAATTTCGTGATCACTTTGATCGTTCCATTCGGACAGGCCAATTCGCAAGCCGTACACCCTGTGCAACGATGTTCATTGGCTTCATTATGCGGCATTACCACTTCTCCTTTGAACCGCTCCGGTAAATTCAAGTGATCTCGGTTATCGGGATATTGTTGCGTAATGATCTCTTTGTGATGCGTAAAATAATAACCCGTTCTCCGCATCCCTTTTAAGAGAGATCCGATGGCCGCAGCTACTTCTTTTATATAGTTGATCAAAAACATCTTACTTAAAATACCATCCTAAAATAGCGAGTGCTGTTACCAACACCACATTTACCATACTAATGGGTAATAAATAATTCCACTCCAATTTCAACAGTTGATCCACACGCAATCTTGGAAACGTCCACCGAAACCACATGATCAAAAAAATCAATCCAAAAGTCTTTCCCATAAACCAAATACTGGATGGAATATAATCCATAATATGATTGAAGGCCGTCCACTCACCAATATGCAAGGGCATCCAACCGCCTAAAAACAAAATCGCACCAATTGCACACACAATAAACACATTCACGTATTCCGCCAAAAAGAATAAGGCAAATTTCATCCCTGAATATTCGGTGTGAAATCCTGCGGTTAATTCCGACTCTGCTTCGGCCATATCAAAAGGTGCTCTATTGGTTTCTGCCGTAACAGCAATGATATATATTACAAATGCAATGATTACGGGAACATGCCCTTTAAACAACCACCAGCCATTCTGTTGCGATTGAATGATTTCTGTTAAGCTCAAACTCCCTGATAGAATTACAATTGTCATAATTGCCATACCCGCACTTAATTCATAACTCACTATTTGTGCGCCGCTGCGCATGGCACCCAACAAAGAATACTTGTTATTACTACTCCAACCTGCCACTAAAATACTGATCACAGATAGAGAGGAAACAGCAGATACATACAGTACTCCTATATTAATGTCCCACAATTGAAAGTCCTTTGCAAAAGGAATGGGGGCCATCAACAACATTGAAACCATAATGGCTCCAATGGGTGCAATATTGAACAAAAACTTGTCGGCACCATCCGGCGTGAGTCCTTCTTTGATCAATAGCTTCAGTGTATCTGCGAAGGATTGCAACAATCCCTTTGGTCCAACTCGGTTAGGCCCCAATCGAATTTGCATCCAAGCAGATACTTTACGTTCCATATATACTAGCACCAATCCGAGCACTGCAAAAAAGCTGATCACCAAAATGCCTGCAATTATCATCTCTAGCACCAATGTCCATTGCTCCGACATATGTCCGAGCAACCATAGATGAATTTGTTGTGCAAGTGATGATAAACTCATAATAATCTAACGATCTATATCCGGTATTACCAAATCCAATGTTCCCATAGCAGCTACCAAATCGCCAATCTTCGAGCCTTTTACCATGGTTTCCAAAGCAGAGAGATTTGAAAAACCCGGTGACCTAAATTTAATTCGATAAGGTGTGGTGCCTCCTTCACTAACAATATATACACCCAATTCGCCACGTGCTGTTTCTACTTGTTGATAAAACTCTCCCTTCGGAAGTTTCAAAACTGCTTTTGTCTTCGCTTGAAACGGCCCTTCCGGAATGGCATCAATCAATTGTTCTACAATTCTTATTGATTCCTTCATTTCCCGAATACGTACCATGTAACGGGCCAAGGAATCGCCTCCTGTTTCAATCACTTCCTCAAAATCTAATTTTGAATAGATTTCATAAGGATACCATTTTCGCACATCACAACTCACCCCACTGGCACGAGCGGTAGGACCGCTGCAACCAAAACTGATGGCATCTTCTTTTGATAAATACCCCACGCCCTTCATACGATTTTGAAAGATGATATTGCCTGTCACCATTTCATCGTATTCATCTATTTTAGATTTATACAGTTGCAAAAAATCTTTTACTCTTTTTTGAAAATTAGGATGAAGGTCCATCATCACACCACCGGGCACCATATAGTTCATGGTCAAACGGGCGCCACAGGTTTCTTCCATAATATCGTTGATACTTTCACGCTCTCTGAAAGCATGAAAGAAAGGAGTGAATGCTCCTAAGTCCATTGCCATTGCTCCCCACCACAACTCATGAGAAGCGATGCGCGTAAGTTCACTCATCAACACTCGAATCACTTGAGCTCTTTCCGGTATTTCAACACCTAACCCCTTCTCTACACAAAGTGCGCAAGCTAGATTATTAATATGAGCAGAAAGATAATCCATCCTACTCGTTACATAAATGAATTGGCGATAAGTCAAACTCTCGCACATCTTTTCAATGGAACGATGGATATAACCTAAGTGTGGTTCTACTTTCGTGATGGTTTCGCCTTGTAAATGAATCACCAAATGCAATACCCCATGGGTAGCAGGATGTTGAGGTCCTACATTGATCACGAGATCACCGGTAGTGCTATGTCCAATCGTTTCTTGCATCTTACAAGCGAATCATATTAATAGGGTCTTCAAAATCTTTTCGAAGTGGGTTCTTTCCTTCCCAACCATCGGGAAGAATCAAGAGTCGCAAATCGGGGTGACCGATAAAATTCACGCCAAACATTTCATACACTTCTCTTTCCAAGAAATTAGCCGATTGCCAAACATCACTCAATGTAGGCACTTCAGGTTGATTTCTATCAACGACCAATTTAATTACCAATTGATGTTTGTACTGCATCGAACGAAGATGATACACCATCGTTAGGTGTGTTTTCCAATCGATACAGGTTTCATTGAATAGATAATCAAACTGCAAGTTTTCATCAGAACGAAGCAATTGCATCTGCTCTTTGAAAAGCAGTGGTTGCAGCGCCACCGTAGGCCAGGCTGTCCCTTCCTCCCAAGTTGCTTCTTTCAACTGCTCTTTCAAGTATGCAATTACTTCCTCTGTCATTTAGTATCTAATAGGTTATATACTTGTTACTCCCCCTGTTCTCTCTCTGTATTTCCTCGCTCCTCGTTTCCTCTAGTCCTCGTTCCTGTTCTCCGGCTGTTTCATTATTAATTATTACTTATTAATTATTAATTAACTCCCCCTGTTTTTTCTTTTCCTTAACCGCGGTGGCGCAGAGATCGCAGCGTTTTCGCAGCGCTGGCAGGCTCTCGGTATTTCCCCTTTCTTCCCAATTTCGCTCCTGTTTCCTCCTGTTCTTCTTCCTCGTCGTTTTTGTGTTTTCTCCTCTCATCATTCAACGCGATAAATCGACGGCGGACCTCAGCTACAATCATCCCTTCTATTCATAAATATCTTCTACGCTGTATTTCCTCGCTCTTCGTCTCCTCTCATCCTCGTTCCTGTTCTCCGGCTGTTTCATTATTAATTATTAATTCTTAATTATTAATTACTCCCGGCTGTTCCATTATTAATTATTACCTATTAATTATTAACTACTCCCGGCTGTTCCATTTTTAATTATTAATTCTTAATTATTAATTAACCCTGCTCCCTCGTCTCCCCTCTCTTAATTTTCTCCTGCAAGCTCAACAGTGCATGGAGCAAGGCTTCTGGTCGTGGTGGACAACCCGCTACATACACATCCACCGGAATGATATGATCGGCTCCTTTCACTACAGAATAGGTATTGTAGAAGAAAGGGCCTCCACTAATGGCACAGGCGCCCATCGCAATAACATATTTTGGATCGGCCATTTGGTCGTAAAGACGTTTGAGTACAGGAGCCATTTTATTGACGATGGTTCCGGCGATGATTATTACATCGGCCTGACGAGGAGTAGCCCTGGCCACTTCAAATCCAAATCTGGAGAAATCATATTTCGCAGACGCTGTGGCCATCATTTCAATGCCACAGCAAGACGTGGCAAACGTAAGCGGCCACAATGAATTGGAGCGAGCCCAATTAATGATATCATCCAATTTACTCAGCATGATGCCACCATCTGCTGTTGGATGCACAGAGCCCGGAAAACTATCTTGTAAATTCGTTCCTGCCACCTATTCAATAATTTTTGGTTACACCCATTTCAATGCGCCTTTTCTATGGGCGTAAAGAAATCCAATAAATAATATGAAAAAGAAGACGAGCATTTCAATCATTCCTAACCAGCCTGCAGACTTCACCACAACGGCCCAAGGATATAGAAATACCAGTTCAACATCAAAAAGTAAAAACAATAAAGCGAAAAGATAATAACCCACTTGCATTTGTGTCCAAGCCCTGCCGGTACTGGGAATACCGCACTCATACGGCTCGCCCTTTTGTGGGTTGCGCGTAGCTTTGGTTAATATTTTCGATACCAGCATTGCTATTACAGAAAAAGCAATGGCTGCTATCAGCAAGACAATCAGTGAGGCCGCTCCCATAGAAAATTCATTTGGTTTCCAATACGAGAGAATCCGAAATGAATATACGGAATAATTAATAATTAATGAGCAACAATTAATTCTGGCGTGATAAGGAAAATTGTAAGTTTTGAGTTAAGGATATTAGGCATTGGGCCTTAGGCTTTAGGTGTTAGTCTTTTCTTGACCACCGACGGCACAGATTAGAACAGTTTAACCAGAATAGCTTTTAATATTCAATCAACCTGACTGCCGGCTGTTTAATTATTAATTCTTAATTATTAATTAATAATTAGCTTCCTCACCGCCGCTTCCACCCTCTCCTTATTCGGAAGCATTTCTTTCTCCAATCCTACATTCAAAGGAACGGCAGGTAAATCAAGCGCTCCCAACACCTCTACCGGCGCATCCAAATAACGGAAACAGGCATGCGAAATACGACCCGCTAAACTCTCCATAAAGGAATGCGACTGTTGTTCTTCTGTTAGCAACAAACATCTTCCATGCTTTTGCACTGTTTCGTATACACAAGCCTCGTCAAGTGGATACAAAGTTCGCAGATCCACAATTTCAATTTGCCCCGGAAAAGATTCCGCAGCGCCCAATGCCCAATACACGCCCATTCCATAAGTAATAATGCAACATGAATTTCCATTGGTAACAGCGTGTTCGTCGGCTTGCAACACAACAGCAGCTTTGCCCAGCGGAACAATATAGTCTTTATCTGGTTCTATTCGTTTGGCTCCTTCCGTACCGGGAACCTTGCTCCAATATAATCCCTTGTGCTCGAGCATTACCACCGGATTCGGATCCAAAAAAGCAGCTTTCATTAAACCCTTCATATCAGCTGCATTCGACGGATACACTACTTTAATTCCTTTCACCGAAAGCAAGGTACTCTCAACCGATCCGCTATGATAGGGGCCGCCACCACCATAAGCTCCAATAGGCACTCGTATCAAGGTTTGAACGGGATACTTTCCGTTACTCAAATAACAACTCTTTGAGATCTCGGTCACCAATTGATTGAAACCGGGATAGATATAATCGGCGAATTGCACTTCAACAATCGGCTTCAATCCAACCGCACTCATTCCCACCGTTGAGCCAATAATATATGCTTCCTGTATAGCAGTGTTGAATACCCGATGTTTCCCAAATTGATCAGCCAATGTTGCAGCTTCTCTAAACACACCGCCTAACCGATATCCCACGTCCTGTCCATATAAAACGGCTTCCGGAAAATCTTCCATAATTTCTCGAATGGCATACAAAGCTGCATCTACCATTACAATCGGCTTCTTCGCTTCCTCGTTTCCTATTTTCCTCTCTTCCTCGTTCTTCCCTCCTCGCTCCTCGTCTCCTCGCTTCCTCGTCTCCTCGTTTCCCATTTTCCTCGCTTCCTCCTTAAACACATACTTTGTAACCGAATCCGGTTCAGGATCAGGAGCCGCCATTGCTGCCGCAAAATCAGATTCCACCCGTCTCACCGCCTCTTCTTCAATGCCGTGCACCACTTCATCGGAGATGCCCGCTGCTCTCATATAATTGCGAAGTTTTGGAAACGGATCGTCTTTGCGGTCCTCTTCCAAATCATCTTCCGGTCTATAAAACTCTTTGCGAACCCCACTGGTATGATGCCCCAATAACGGCACTTTTGCTTGTACTAAAAAAGGTGTTCTGTTTTCGCGCACATAATCAACCACGGCTTTCATCGCTTCATAAGCCTCAATAAAATTGCTGCCGTCAATTCTAAAACGCCCCATGCCTTTAAAGCCACTCGCATACTCATAAGCATCCATCGCGCGGGCCTCGGATGCACTAACACTGATGCCCCATTCATTGTCTTGAACCAAATAAATAATAGGCAAATGTTTCAAAACTGAAAATTGCAATGCTTCACTCACTTCCCCTTCCGTAATGCTGGCATCTCCGAGCGAACAGAGCACAATGGGTAGTTCCCCATTAGGACCTTTTACCAGTCGCTCTTGTAAATGGCGTTCTAGGTATCGAATTCCTTGTGCAATACCGGTAGTTGGAATTAATTGCATTCCGGTAGCACTGCTTTGATGGATGATTTGCGGATGATCGGGTCCTTTGTAACTGGGATGAGAATAGTAAGACCGCCCTCCGGAGAAAATATCGGCTCCCTTAGCCAACAATTGAAGTTGCAATTGGTAGGGTGTGAATCCCATACCCAACAACATGCTTTCGTCTCTATAGTAAGGACTCACATAATCGCAAGGCAACAATTGAAAAGCAGCGGCCAATTGAATTGCCTCATGACCTCGGGACGTGGAGTGTACATATTTACAAACCGATCGGTTTTGTTCGTAAGTATGCGCCATCACTTGAGCATAACACATGTTCCGATAGGCGCGTATCAATAATTCGTTGGTAACCATAATATAACAAGCAAGTTCAACTACAATAACGCAAAAATAACTAATAAGTGTTAGGTTGGGGGAATTAATTAGGTGTTAGGCGTTAGGCTTTAGGTGTTAGGCGTTAGGCCTTAGGCTTTAGGTTTTAGGGGTTAGGTACTTTGGAATATAATGGTGGGATTATCCTTTGTGAACCTTCGCTTGCTTCGTTTCCTTTGCGAAAAAAATAAAGCCATCTACCAAACAAATGGTAAATGGCTTTCCCTTGTAGTGATCTATAACTGTTATTTGATCTCGATTTGAAACATAGATTCTTGATCGATGAACCCTTCCAACTCATCACCCACCACACATTCACCTACACCTGCCGGTGTACCGGTAAAAATCAAGTCTCCAATATTAACGGAAAAATAGTTAGAAATATGAGCAACAACCTTATCAAAATTATTGATCATCAATCCTGAATTTCCTTCTTGCACCAATTCCCCGTTTTTCTTCAAACTGAAATTGATGTCTTTTTTGTTTTTAATGTTTTGCAAAGGGATCCACTTGCCTACAACGGCCGAATTGTCCCATGCTTTTGCTTTTTCCCAAGGCAACCCTTTTGCCTTTAGGTCATTTTGTACATCGCGAGCTGTAAAGTCGATACCTACGCTTACTGCATCGTAGTATTTAGACGCAAATCGCTCTTGAATGTATTTTCCATTCTTAGAAATACGCAATACCAATTCAGCTTCGTAGTGAAGTTCATTCGTAAATTCGGGATAATAGAAAGGAGTATGAGCCTGAAGTAAAGCACTTTTCGGTTTCATAAAGATTACCGGTTCGTCCGGCACTTCATTTCCTAGTTCTAAAGCGTGAGCCACATAATTACGGCCAACACAGAATATTTTCATATTCAATAAAGGGTTTAAATCAAAATTTTGTTTTCAAGTTTCATAGGCCTAAAAAGACCTGGGGTACGCTTTACATAGGTGTATTGAATATCAAAATATGCAGATACATAGAATCATGTGTGCGAAAATAAAGATTTGATTTTACAAATCATAGGGTAAACACCACTTTATTCCACTGATTCATGGCCTCAGTTAGGCCTCGAAACACCACTGTTTCTATTATTTCCACCGATTTCTCAATTTTAAGCTTCACAAGGGGCCATTCTTCGGTATTCCATTTTCCAAGTACAAAATCGACCTGCCCACCTTTTGGGAACTGATTTCCAATGCCAAAACGCAAACGAGGGTACTGATCTGATCCGAGGCATTCTTGAATATTAGAAAGACCGTTATGTCCGGCAGCACTGCCTGAAGGGCGGATTCTTACTTTATCGAGCGGCAATGCCAATTCATCTACAATTACTAATATATGATCTTGTTGGATCTTTTCCTTGTCCATCCAGTACTTTACAGCCTTTCCACTTAGATTCATGTAAGTGGTTGGCTTTATGATAGTTAGGTTACGGCCTTTGTATTTGATCTCTGCCACATCGGCCAATCGATCCGAACGGAAACTGCCTTCGTGTTTCGCAACAAAAGCGTCTACCACATCAAACCCGATATTGTGCCGGGTATTTACATACGTTGCACCAATATTTCCCAATCCCACAATTAAAAACTTCGACATACTAAAGCTCTTTTATTTTGCTTAAATCAACTATACCCACTTAGTAGTATTTTCTACAATATTACAACTCTGCCTACTAATGTGCGACTCCTAAAGAATCGAATCAGTGTTTCATTTCAATCTGCTATTGGCGCAAGCGTAAGCTTGTGCCTGAATAATAAGCAGCCTTTCCTGTATTTCCTCTCTCCTCGTCTCCTCGCATCCTCGTTCTTCTCTTCCCCCCTGTTCTTCCCCCTCTTCCTTCTCTGTATTTCCTCCCTCCTCGTCTCCTCTCATCCTCGTTCTTCTCTTCCCCCTTGTTCTTCCCCCTCTTCCTTCTCTGTATTCCCTCCCTGTTCTTTCTCTGTATTTCCTCGTACCTCGTCTCCTCGCATCCTCGTTCTTCTCTTCCCCCTGTTCTTCCCCCTCATCCTTCTCTGTATGCCCTCCCTGTTCTTTCTCTGTATTTCCTCGTCCCTCGTCTCCTCGCATCCTCGTTCTTCTCTTCCTAGCTGTTGTTTTCCGTCTTCCTTCTCTGTGTTCCCTCCCTGTTCTTTTTCTGTATTTCCTCTTCCCTCGTCTCCTCTCATCCTCGTTCCTCTCTTCCCCCCTGTTCTTCCCCCTCTTCCTTCTCTGTATTCCCTCCCTGTTCTTTTTCTGTATTTCCTCGTCCCTCGTCTCCTCTCATCCTCGTTCCTCTCTTCCCCCCTGTTCTTCCCCCTCTTCCTTCTCTGTATTCCCTCCCTGTTCTTTCTCTGTATTTCCTCTATCCTCGTCTCCTCTCATCCTCCCTCCTTTTTTAAACACCAATGCCCCGACCCAAAGGCCGAGGCATCTTACGTGTTATAAAGTATGGATTACTTCTTAGGAGCCGCCGCTTCTTCAATCTTCAGCTGACGCGTTGTTACCACAGAAGCAATAGGAATACGGGGAGAGTTCAAAATTTCGTATGCAGGCTCTTTAACGTCCTCAACACGAATATTTCCATTGATCTCCAGGTTGGTAATATCAACCTCAATATTCTCTTTCAAATCTTTTGGTAAAGATTTTACTTTCAAACTCTTGATTTTGGTGATCAATTTACCACCATCTTTAACCCCTTTAGAGGTTCCTACGAACTTCAAAGGAATGGTAGCTACTACTTTTCTGTCTTCTACCAATTCCAAAAAGTCAACGTGTGATAAAATATCGCTTACTTTATCAAATTGACGATCTTTCAAAATGCAACGGTAAGTTTTACCATCCACTTTAATTTCTGCAACTTGGAATTCGGGTGAATAAACAAGCGGCTTAAAAGCCAGCAAAGGAGCTGAAAAAGAAACTTCCTGTGCACCGCCGTAAATTACACAAGGCACGAGTCCCTGAGAGCGAACTTGTCGGGTGGCTTTTTTCCCGGTTTCGGTCCTCAGTTGACCTTCAATTGTAATTGATTTCATTTGTATATGTGTTTTAAATTAAACGCTCTTGAACGGTTGTATCAGTTACTTGTTACGTTGATTGCTGTGAATAAACAATCCTGTGATACTTCTGTTTTCATACGCATTGCGAATAGCTACTGCAAACAATTCAGAAACACTCAACACCTTAATCTTAGAGTGATTGTGTTGCTTCAAAGGAATTGTATCACAAACCACTAATTCTTCCAACACACTGTTTTCGATGTTCGCATAAGCATTGCCGCTTAATACCGGATGCGTACACAAAGCTCTTACACTTCTAGCCCCTTTCTCTTTCAACAAACCGGCACTTTTTGCTAGCGTTCCACCGGTATCACAGATATCATCAATCAATACCACATCTCTATCCGTTACATCACCAATTACCACCATGCTCGCGATCTCATTCGCACGTTTACGATGCTTATCACAAATCACCATTTCAGCATTAAAGTAACTGGCAATCTCTCTGATACGGTTCGCACTTCCCACGTCAGGGGCCGCAAAGGTAAGGTTTTCCAGTTGTAATTGCTCGATATAAGGGATAAAAATTGCCGAACTGTCCAAATGATCAACAGGGATGTCGAAATACCCTTGAATTTGGGCGGCATGAAGGTCCATGGTAATCACACGATCGGCCCCGGCTGCCTCTAACATATTGGCAATCAATTTAGAACCGATGGCCACACGAGGCTTGTCTTTACGATCTTGGCGGGCATATCCGTAATATGGGATAACAGCAACCACTTTGTAAGCCGATGCCCTGCGTGCCGCGTCGATCATTAATAACAATTCCATGAGATTTTCCGCCGGAGAGAAGGTGCTTTGAACCAAAAAAACCATGTCTCCACGTACACTCTCTTGAAATACCGGCTGAATTTCGCCGTCACTAAACCTATTGATGGTAATCTTTCCGAGTGATGCGCCGTATTGCTGCGCAATCTTTTCTGCTAAGTACTGCGAACCAGTACCCGAGAATACTTTTGCTGTGTTTTGCATGCCGCGTTGAATGAGCGGCGAAGATAAAATAAGGCAGGGATATAGGGGTCAAAAAATATCCACTAACACTCATTTTTTTCAACAAGTGTAAAAACTCAATTTGTTTCTAACAACCTGAATTTCAGTTAGATATTATTTCTGTGCTACTGTCAGTAATATATTTGCATTCTCGGTACTTGGTTTTACCGTTTCAGTTGAAGCAACAGACTTCTTTGGATGCAACACATTAAAAATAGCTGAACAGATGAAAATAGAGAAGAACAAGGCTACAATGTACATGCCGATGGCAAATAAAAATGGCTGATAGCCGCCAATTGCAGAAAAAGTGGTTTTACGTTTCATTTGGATATTGATTAAAGTTTTCACGTAACTGAGCCTAAAACGAGCTGTCGCGCTTTTTAGTGCCCCATTTCCTAATAAAAATATAAATCGTAACCCAAGAATGCAAGCGAATTCTTACTCAATAAAAACATGGGCAATTGACGATAGGCCCCGCGAAAAATTACTAAAATCGAGTCCTTCCCTGCTTTCCAATGCCGAACTTCTCGCCATTTTAATCAACCATGGAAACCGCGAAAAAACAGCGATCGACCTCGCTAGAGAAATTTTAGTATTGAGCAACAATGAGTTACAGGAACTAGGCCGCCTCTCCCCACACGATTTCATGAAAATAAAAGGCATCGGCGAAGCCAAAGCCATTACCATTGCGGCCGCCTTAGAACTCGGGCGCCGGCGCAGCAGCTCTACTACCCTTTTTAAAAAATCCATTACCGATAGCCGAGAAATCGCCACTTTTTTGAAAGACCAACTACAAGATTTGGGACATGAAGTGTTTTCCGTCGTTTTTCTCAACCGCGCCAATAGAATCATTCATTATGAAATCATCAGCCAAGGTGGGATCACCGGCACCGTTGCCGATCCAAGAATCATTTTAAAGAAAGCATTGGAGCAAGAAGCCGTGAGCCTGATCTTATGCCACAACCACCCTTCCGGAAACTTACGCCCCAGCAAGGCCGATGAAATGCTCACACAGAAAATTAAAGATGCAGGGTTACTCATGGACATCCGCGTGATGGATCACATCATCGTGAGTCAAGACGGGTATTACAGCTTTGCAGATGAAGGAATTTTATAAAATTATATGTATAAAGACTATGAAGTCTTCGAAATAAAGAAGTTTTGTTTCAATACCGAGACAAGGACAAATCCTGACAAGAAAATTAGGAACTAAAAAGAAAAACTTGCAACAAATAAAAAAATAATAGCATAATGATAAATATTGTGTTAATATCCCAAAAATCAACTAATTTCATTACAATATTTTAAACCTAAATTTTTTTAAAATGAAAAAATCATTCTATTACTTTTTAGTATGCTTTGTCCTTGTTAGCTGCTCCAAAAAACAAAGTTTCACATCAATTGAAACTGAAATTACCAAAACGCTTGCTGATAAAAAAGGTGATTTAAAAAATGGAAAAGTTGTATTACAGGTTACTGAAAATAATGAGCTAATGCTTTTGCAATCGTCAGATCCGAATACACCCAATCAGGTAGATAGAATTATTATACTGGCATTTGACAAAGGAATTAATATCCCTATTAAGGATCAAGATCTTAAAACAACTAGCATGTTCTTCTTTTCAGACAAAAGAGCTATAGCATTACATTCTGAAATTGAGAATAAAGTATTTTTAGTGGGATTAAACGAACAAGAAAGCCAAGAAAAAAAGGACTTGTTAAATTCAAATTTGTTGATAAAAGACTCCTATACTGAAACGCTTTTGGGATATGGTATATCGGTATTGACAGGGAAGTGGGATTTAGAGAAATTGACAACAAACAAATTCTCTTCTGCGTTTGATAAATTAGACTATTCAAATCAATTAATGAATATTGTTCCATTAACAGGCGGAGGTGGAGGAACGCCAAACTGTACTTCTGGAGGAGCAGGTGCGAGTGAATGTAGCATTGAGGAGACCATTGGAGGAAAATGTAGTGTGACTTGTCAGGCTGGATACTATGCATGTTGTGACTCCAGAACAGTAAAATGTAACTGCGTAAAGAATCCAGCAAATTAATTAATGATAGATAATAAACTTATTTAGTGTTTTTAAAAGCTTAAAATAATGCAAATGAAATGAGCTCGGACTTGTACCGAGCTCATTTCATTTCTAAGCAACTTGTTTCATAAACGATAACGAATCCCAACTTCTTCTTTTATTCTTTTACTAGTAAAATTTCTCTCCTGTTTATTTTAGAATTTCAGTTCAAACCTGTCCGCAGAAAATTATATTAATTTAAAAAAAATTGCAGAATACAGTTGTATAAATATGTCTGTTGTAGCATGAATAAAAACAATATTTTCTTTCAATCTGTTCAAACTTCACTAAATCTTATAATCGAAACATCTATCCTCTGACTTTAAAATTCTTTTTTCAGCATAGTTAAACTGGTCTCTACAAAAGGATATTCAATCAAACAGTATTCTCAAAGCTTACTAGCTATTGACAGTTGTATGATTTAATGAAATAAAATAATTTGTTTTAATTTCACTGAGAAGAAAAAAATCCTCATACTTCAACCATTAAAGTTCAATAGGACATTTCATCACTAAAGTATCTATTGAAACTCTTCCAAACTGGGAAAACATTCCTATTAATCAACAAATTAGTTTATTCGTGCATTGTGTTAACAAATAAATCTAGTATATTTAATTTAAGGGCCTCATAAACCTTTTGAAAATCCAAGGAAAACATACATTTTAGACCATCAATGAATCACCAATAATTTACAACTCTTTTTTGTCTCAGGCTTGCCCCACTACTCCACCCAAATTCATCGGGAATGCAATTTCCTCCAGTTCTTGAATTTTGCCATGAGCTGCTTCGTAGCGTTGTACGTTTTCAACCAAGGCTTTCATCAATCGCTTGGCATGTTGAGGAGTTAAAATGATGCGCGACTTTACCTTGCTCTTTGGAGTGCCTGGCATTACATTCACAAAATCTACAATGAATTCAGCAGGCGAATGGGTAATGATGGCAAGGTTCACATAAGTACCTTCTGCTACTTCTTCCGATATTTCGATATTGAGTTGTTGTTGTTCGTTGGCCTGATCCATGTTACAAAGTTTAGTATACAAAAATAGCCGGTTTCAAAGGAAAAATGAAACCGGCCATTCGATATCTTTCAACTAAATTTCCTTAAGAGTGATTGAGTTTTTCGATGAATACGGCAGCCGCATCTTCAGATAGTTGATCGGGAACTGCACCCACATTCACATTCTTTAATTTTGGATACGCAGAAAGCGCATTCACAATGTCTTTCTTCGTCAACTTTACTTTTTTATACTTGCCGTCGGGAGTTATAACATAATAATCAAAAGAATTGCTGAAAGTGTCGGAATAATCACCCGAGAAATTAGCAGCGTAATCGTTCTTATTTGCACGAATTCTTTTTACAGATCTGAATTTAAGGAGCTTCACACCGGCGCTGTCGGTAGCTATATCTTCAAAAGCCAACGACTCATAGAACTTCTCCCCTTTTCCATCCAACTCAAAATTCTTTACGAAGTACTTGGTTCCGGTGGGAGTATTCAGATAGAAGTATTTCACTGTGCGAGGGTCTACTACAATTACAGTATCACTCCATTTGGCATACAATTCCTGACGCATGAAATCGTAGTTGAATTCAAAGCCTTTCGACAATTCACTTCCATAGTTGTTCACAACACCACCTTTCACCCAATCTTTTCCAAAAAAACGATTGTCACTTCCGTCCACGAAATCAGCCTTATCTGATTTCCCAAACTGCGTATGAGCATTGATGATAAAATTAGTGTATTGTTGCTGCAAAGCGGCAATAGATTGAGCAGAGGTAGTTTGAACAGCTGCCGCTAATAGAATAAGGGTGAAGAGTTTTTTCATGTTGCGATATTTTTTTGAAGTTACTGAAGCTCTACATTAGTTGCGAATCTCAATTGTTAAATGTATTAAAATTTCAAATTCGCATGCAGCATATTAACAAAAAGGGCGCCTAAAAGCGCCCTTTTATATAGACTTATGATTAGTTCTTATCTAGGACTAATGTAAACCAATGTATCATACATGAATTGGTTAGGTCTTCCGTTTTGCTTCATGATGTAAGACAAGTAGATTTTTTTAGCCGCTGGATCAAATCTGCTATCAGTAACAGCAGGGTTCATCACCAACACGCGTCCACGACCATCATCCGGAATATCATTCTGAACGGCAACCAATTTGTTAGTTGCGTCGAATGTGAAACGAGGAGCGGTTGCTCCGAACTGAGTCAAACCACCAGAGCTAGTGAACGCAGCCAACAAGTTAGAGAACCCGTTGAATGTAGTAACACTGTTTACACCGGCAGTAATCAATTCATATTCACCCCAATGGAAAGTTTGGTTATCGGCAATACCATAGGCAGCCCAACCAACTTGCTTCTTAGTTAAGTCCCATACTCCATCAAAACGGTTCTTTACACCAATAGGGAGAAGAATGTTTTTGAAGTTAGAAGAAATGGTTTCACCAGAAGCATCGGTGATAGTGAAAGCCAACATGTTCTCTTTAGAAAGATCCACTTTAGAAGTAGCGATCTTCAAAGGAAATGTAGCCTCGTTCTTGTCGGCATCAATAGTTACTGAATAAGAAGACAAAGACCATGCAGTTGCACTCAATTCTTGGTAGTTGGTACCAAATTGAGTGTTATGACTTGTAATGAGCGCACTGTTTTTTGCGATCGTAACTGTCAAGGGTTTCCCCAAAGGCTTGCTCCATGAAACTCGAACAGTAATGTTGAGCGTACTAGGAGTGTCGGCTGCTTCAAATGCGATGATAGCAGCCTGGTTGGTAGAAGGGTAATTCCCATTAGGAATCAATACTACCGGCTTAATAGCTGATTCAGAATAATCTGTAACAGGGGTGTCCTTTAAGCAAGAAGCAAAAAGTGTAGATGCCACTGTTGCAAACAAACCAATTTTAAAAATATTTTTCATTTCAAACTGTTTTTTGATTTTCAAATACTCATCCTAGGAGCGCTTATGGCATCCACCAGATTTTTGCTGTGAACTGATCTCCTGATTTCACACCAACGGTTGGTACGTTCGCGAAGTTCAATTCCAATTCACGTTGAGGATACAACAAACGAACAGGAATTACTTGTGACGATCTACCGGGGTTCAAAGAAAGATCAAGATAGGGATAAGTACCTGCACCTACAACCCCACCGGCATACTTTGTTGGCTCTGGGTCAACCTGAGCAACACCACCGGTGCTTCTTCTGAAATCATTCCATACTACTAATGGATCAATACCGTTCATTGCCAAATACTTTTGAAACATGATCAATCTGTATTTATCCGCCGTAGTTGTATTCAAATCCCAATCAACATTCTTGTTCCCCAAAGCTACCTGAGAATTGTACCAATTATTGAATTCTATAGACCAGTTGGGAATAGCAAGCCATCTAAAAGACTCTTGAATTGCATTCTTATATGCCGCTTTTGCATCTCCACTGATAAAACCTTTGGCGGTTGCTTCTGCTTGTAACCATAGACTTTCAATTGAGGTTATAACCCACATCGGTTGGTTGTACCCTTTTGCAAGACCTTTTGCAGTTGGAGAGTATACGCCTGGTGAGTCAACCCCGCCAATCTGAGATACCCAATCCCCCGCTTGATATGGATAAGTATTATTATCAATGGGCAATCCATATTGATTACCGCGCACATTTTTAGGTGGTAATGTTGTCAATGGCTCTGTTAAAACTCCTGCTGGATCCCTAAGAATCTTCTTATAGTAGTAAGTCAAACGTGGGTCATTTATTACTTTCATGTAGTTAATGGCTACCACGTTTCCTCGATAGTAAGAAGTTGCTGGGTTTCCAACTGAAGTGAAACCAAAGGCATTATAGTATGCGTTGGGCTTATCAGTTGTGTATGTTGGGGTAACAGCCGCATCCTGACCAGCCAAAAGAAATCCAGATCCTTCGGCCACGATTTTTGCAATTTCTGCAGTAACATAGGAAACACGATCAGCTCTATTAGATTGATTAATTAACCAACGTAACTTAAGCGTGTTTGCAAATTTAATCCACAAGGTTTTGTCACTACCGAACATCAAATCTGCTGTGGCAATTTTGTCGTTCTTGTTTTTATCAGCACTCTTAATCAAAGAAATGGCTGTATCAACTTGTTTGATCAAATCCTCATAGATACTCTTTGCATCATCGTATTTTGGACGGATAGCTTTCAAGCCTTGCAGTGCCTCACTGTAAGGAACGTTATTGTATAGATCGACCAATTGCGCAAAATTATTGCTCTTCATGATCTTAGCAATACCTACATAGAAATCTTGTCCAGTTGCTTTTGCTTGGTTCTCCATGAACTGATAATCATATGCATTGTCCATTAAGCCGCTGAACAGACCTGCTCCAAAAGCCGTGTTAATATTATACGATTGTTCTTCAACTGCTGGGGCAAACCCGCTTGATGGTGCCCAATATCCGAGCCACATGTTCAACCAGGCATACCCTGTACCGGTTCTGTTAGCACTATTTAACATAGCTTGAGGTGCTATCAAGTCCGCGGTGATATTGCTCTCAACAGCGTTGTTGGGATCTTTATTGATGTCAAAGAAAGACTTCTTACAGCCGCTTCCTACAACAGCCGCAACAAGTGCTCCCATGATCATCACTTTATTAAATCTTTTCATTTCAATAATCATTTAATGTTTTGGGAATGGTTGTTATTAGAAAGTAACGTTTACGTTAAATCCATAAATACGAGTTGGAGGAGTTTGACCAATTGTAGTCGTACCAACGGCGTTACCAGTGGTGTTAGAGAACTCAGGGTCAGTCCACCAGTTTGTTTTAGGACGTAAAGTCAACAAGTTTCTTCCGATAAGAGATACACTTGCTTTCTTGATAACTTTCACACTACCCAACCAACGTTGAGGAATGTCATAGCTCAACACTACTTCACGCAATTTCCAGAAGGCTGCGCTAGTATAGTAGTTTGTTTGAGTATTGCGGAAACGACCAGCTTGTAAGAAATCGTAGTGTGCGTTTGTTACAACGATGCTGGTGTTTTCTACATACTTAGAACCATCCCAATAAACTGAATTAGGGAATACAAAACGTTGACGGTTGTTGATAGCAGACATTCTGTCTACCCCAGTGAAACCTAAGTCAGCACCTACGTTGTTGTAGATGAAGTTTCCACCACGGTATTCAGCAACTACTTTCAAAGTGAAACCGGCATAATTCAAATCTGTGTTCAAACCTACGATGTACTTAGGATTGGTACGACCGAAGATAGTTTGAGCAGTATTTTGTTTAGGATAACCGGTTGTTTCATCAATGATAACACGACCTTGATCATCACGCAACCAATCGGTTAACTTGTGAGTGAAGGCAGGATATCCTTTGATTGCATAAGAAGTGTTACCGATGCTCAATTCGTTCAAGTCACCGTAAACTTCCAATACTTTACTGTCGTTGGTAGTTAAGTTACCGCTGAAATTCCAAACCAACTTGCCAAGCTTCACCAATGGAGTCAAACGCAAATCAAATTCAAAACCTTTATTGTAGAATCGTGCAGCGTTCAAAACAGCTGCTGCATATCCAGTACTTTGTGAGATGTTAACATTGATTACCTGATCGTTGTTATTTTGATAGTAGTAAGCCGCGTCGAAAGACACACGGTTGTTGAAGAATGAAAACTCACCACCCAATTCATATGATTCAACTACCTCAGGACGAATAGTTGGGTTGTTAATGGTATTAAAGGCAGTATAGCCAGGAACATTGCCATAAGGGAATCCACTTCCTGATCCGAAATTACTTTCCAAGCCATAGATACTGACGTTAACGTTACCCGCTTTAGCCCATGCAGCTTTCAATTTTGCATAGCTCAACCACTTGCTCTTTCCAAGGCTTTCAATTGCGTCAGTTAAAGAAACTGAAGCATTCACACCAGGATAGAAATAAGAGTTGTTGTTGATTGGAAGACGAGAATCCCAGTCGTTACGACCGGTAAATTCAATGAAGGCGAAGTTGTTATAGCCAACGCTCACACTACCGAAAGCAGATACCAGACGGCTGCGGAAATTGCTTTCACTAGCTCCTGGTTCACCAGTGCGGTTACCAACGTTGAACAAAGTTGGGATCACCAAGTTGCTACCGGAAACACCGATTGACTTAGAATAGGTTTGTCTAATCAAGTTACCGGCCAAAGCCTTCACGTTGAACTTACCGAAATCTTTATCTCCACTTAAGATCAATTCGTTTTGAACACGGTTTCCTAAGCCCATACCATCAGAAACACCAGCTCTTACGTTACCGCTACCACTGATGAAACGGTTGTTGTGCAACGCGAAATCAGAATAAGTAATAGCACGGCTGAAGTTTTTGTTAGAGGTATTTGACAAAGTCAAAGAAGAACGGTTCATGATGTTCAACCATTTAACAGGTTTGAAGTTAACTTCAAAGTTTCCTACTAAATCATCAGATCTACCTGTTTGTCTGTTTCTCCAAGCATCCTCGTAAGGGTTCGGATAATAGTCGTTAAAGTAGTGGTTGTGGTCAGACCATTTGTCTGTCAAGAAGTTCTTATAACTCGTTAAAGGAACCTGTTGAGGAGTATTGGCAACATACCAATAAACCAATGAAGAAGTAGCATCATAGCTACCAGCTGTGTAAGACAAGTTGGTAGAGATTCGAACTTTTCCATAAGTTCTTCCGGCGTTTGCACGGAAAGTAGTTCTTCTTCTTTCATCACCAGGAACAACACCTTTAGTTTTTAAGTCTTGTACACTGAGGTAAAAGTTAGAGCGCTCGTCACCAGAGTTAACTGATACGTCGTTCTGAATCGTCATTGCGTTGCTCTCATTGAAGAACTTGAATTTTTCGTCTTTAATTAATGAATAAGGAACCAATTGCTCGTTTCCGTTTTCATCAACACGACCGATTCTTCTCAAAGTACCGTCGAATGCAGGACCCCAAGTTTGGTTCTCGATTGGGTCGTACACACCGTCTCCGTTTGCATCATAAGATGAACCGGATCCGAAACGGCTTTGGAAGTCTGGCATGAACATTACACGCTCAAACAAAGTAGTGTTACTTACATTGATTTGAGGCTTAGAACGTCCAGATCCTTTTTTGGTGGTTACAACGATTACACCGTTCACACCTTCAGGACCGTATAACGCAGCCGCGTTCGCACCTTTCAGTACGTTCACGTTTTCAACATCGTTAGGGTTGATGGAGTTGATGAAGTTCAAGTTGATTGGAGAACCATCAACTACCAACAATGGCTGGTTGTTACCTGTTAAAGAACGAATACCGCGCAACACGATACGTGTATCAGCAAATACACCGTTGTTGGCAGTTGTTACGTTCAAACCTGAAACCTTACCCACCAAACCGTTTTGGAGGTTGGTTACTTTGGCTTCAGTAATGTCAGATCCCTTTACACGAGCAACAGAATAACCCAATTCCTTAGGTTGCTTCTGAACCCCCAAGGCAGTTACTACTACCTCTTGTAAAGCGCCTGATTTGTCGAGGGAAACATTGTAAGAATTGCTGCTTCCTACAGCAACTTCACGCTCTTTACTACCAACCGCTGAAATAACTAAAACATCACCTGTTTTAGCTTCAATGCGGAAGTTACCATTAGCGTCTGTTTGAGTACCTTTTTGAGTACCCTTGATTGTAACAGATGCAAAGGGAATGGGATCTCCCTTGTCATCTTTCACCTGTCCGGTAATAACCCGGTTCTGAGCAATTACTGATACCGTCCAGAGCATCAGCACTGCGAGCAGGGATAGAATTTTTCTCATGAGACTGTTAGTTTAATTGAATTATGGGCGATAAATGTACGTTAACCACTTTAACAAAAAAAATTGTTAAAATGGGCAGAATGACCATTAAAAAGACATTAAAGGGTCCCGGTATGCTGCATTAAGAAAAAATTAACATCTATAATATCTGTAACCATTGGATTTTCAACTCCGTACCTAAGATTTCACGATTGTTAATGAGCTCCCCCACATATGAGCTATTTTTTGATACAACCGTTTGCGCAAATTTTATCCAAACCTGGTTTTCCCGACCCTTTTTCCGTTCAAAACCACCTATTTTTCTAATATGATAATTAATCGCTATCCGATTGATATTCTGATCAAAAACATATACCGAATAGGCATATAAAACATCCCGCTCCGTTACGTAAACACGGGATGCATAATTCCCTACTTTCGATAGGCTCCAACGTACACCTAAATCCCAGTATTTCCCTAATGGCCTGTAAATCAAATCTGTACCAACTACAAACCCACTGTTTGCCCCTCCCAGTCCAACCCAATCAAACCTCACTCTAGTTTTCCAGACACTATCAATCTGATAATCAAATTGATATTTGAATTGATTACGCACAACTTCCACGGTTTTTCCCAATATGGCTTCATTTCCGGTTACCGGGGCATCCTTTCTCCGCAACCGGGCTTGCACCTGAATACTTAATTTTCGATTGGGTGTATAAAAAATGCTCAAAGCAGCTTCAGTACCCGCCGTAGAACGTCCCATTCGATATTTCACCCAATCGAATTCATACGAATCAACAAAAGATACCAACCTCCATTTTTTGCTCATTCGATGCTCCAAACCAAGAAAAAGACCACGCTCATTGCTTGCTTGAGTTGCTTCAACAAAGGCATTCGACCAAAATGATTGATACTCAGGATTGATTTTTCGATACAGAAAGCTTAGATCTGTTTTCGCATCCACACTTAGCAAACCACCAAACACTAGTGCGGCACCCTTTCTTTGGCTTCGAACCCATTCACCAAAAATTTGAAGATTCCGAAAAACATAAGAATAACTCAGTCCGGCTTGAAACAATTGCCGACCCGAAACCGCAAACAGATTGTACAATTCCGCTTGCTTTTGAATGGGTTTCGACCATTTATATTGTAGTATATGTACTCCCACTCGTCCCTTGGGAAACTTCCAACCCATAACAGCTCCCAATACCCACATTCGTACCTGCCGCGCGTCTTGCAATGTCGCCGCCGATCCATGGAATCCTGAACTAATAAAACTGCTTATAGAACGGATACCGGTTACAGAATCAAATCTAGAGTTCGCATCCAAGTTTCTTAACGATGCAAAAAGATTCAGTTCAGCCCGCTTTCCTCCAAACTGGGCTGCAATCCCCCTCATAAAATTGTATTCGCCCGACCCCTTGTAAACTCGAACAACTTCTCCTTCTCTCTTAATAGACCCAATGGCTGAAGATTTGCCAAATGCCATACTCTGCCAAATAGTGAGGCCTTGCCCGATATTCAATGTATAATCTCCAATATATAACGACTTTAAACGACCAATTGGCCGCAGCCGAATTCGAAAACTCATAAAATCCACCCCTCGTATAGGACCCGATCCACTCCACCAAGGCTCGCCGGCATCCTTTTCGAGAGTAAGACCGGCTTCTATCTTCTTACTTAAACTGAAATCTACCCTGGTCAAACTTCTCAAAGGCTTTGGTCCAATAAACAAGCTCTTCTTTCCATTTGCTGCACCCAAACCACTTATCGTCAACCCTAATCGTTGCAACACCACCGTTCGCTTTTTTGTGAAGAATCCTTCATCTTCCAACAAGTCGAGTCCCCCCAATGCTGCTTTTACAAAAGGACGCATTTTATCGAAACTGGCCTTATCCCAGCCCGGTACGGCTTGTAATTCCCAAATAGAAAGAAAGGCCCCCAATGTTTTCCGATAATTGAAAAATTGGAGCCTTTGAAAAGGAGTTAAAAAATCAAATAGTTCCAGGGTTTGTGGATCTACTGTGTTCAACTTGATCTTGGGATAAAGTTTTGTGTCTAACCAATAATCATCCGGTTCTTGATCACGTTCTTTCAATTCCTCAATCGCTTGCTCATTCTCCACTTGCGCATATGCCAAACCGTTGAATAATAATAGTCCCAATAACATCAACTTTCTCATGCCTTTTTCGATTTCAGAGTGAAGAAAATTCGAATGCCCGGACTGTAGCCAAGCAGCGGTTGATACAGCATCTGATGCTCGATGATCAAATGCCCGATATTCCACGTCAAACCATACCAGTAGCCGATTTCAGGATAGCGGTAGCCAATTCTAATTTGCCATTGTAAGTAAGGTTGGTAACAAAGCTCCATGTACGCTTTTATGGTTTCATCCGATACAACTCTTAGCTCAGAATACACTTGATCTGAAAGCCGAAATCCGGCACCCATTTTTATGATAGGTTGTTGAAAACTCCGATTCGAATAAATCAATCTTTCAATTTGAAAGCCCCAATGAAACGCATTGGATTCGCCCCACAAAAAACCGATATCGGCACCCAGCGACTGGCTACTTTTCTTCTCCACTTCTTTCAATCGATCGAGACTTATAGCTCCGCTAATCGAAATTTTTCCCAAAGACTTGGAGAGCATCAAACGAAATTGCTGGGTCTGTAAAAAAACAGTCCCAAAATGCTTGAATCGAAGCCCCCATGAATCCTGCTTGAAAGGAGCAACTAACCCTGCATCTATAAAACGTAAATCAGAAAATCCAAATGGCAATTGAGAAGCTACCCAGGCCGTAGTGGCGGTTCTCGATATTACCTGTGCATCCAGAAAAGACCCGGAGTTACGCTGCATAGAATCGCCTGAAAAACTCCCCCAATCGGTGGCGGCGGTTTCCGGCAATTGAAGTTTCTGACCATTTAAGGAGAGCGCAGAAAATAGCGTTACTACCCACAAAACTTGCTTCATACAACTTTTGCCTGAAAAATTAAATGTGGGAAAGTGTCGAATAAAATTTATACAATTAAAACTGAGCGCTGTGCTGAAAATAAGGTTGTAAACTTACCTTTGCGCCATGCAAATTTTAGACGGAAATCTGGTGTCGCAAGCTACCCGCGACGAGCTCAAAATCAAAGTAGCACAAAGAGTAGCAGAGGGTAAAAAAGTTCCCCATTTGGCCGCCATCTTGGTAGGTACGAACGGAGCCAGCGAAACCTATGTAGGTTCGAAAGTAAGAACCTGCGAAGAAATTGGATTCAAGTCTACTTTGATCCGTTTAGAAGAATCTATTAGTGAATTCAAACTTTTGGGTGTTATTGAAGAATTGAACAATGACCCTGATATTGACGGAATATTGGTTCAACTTCCTTTGCCGAAGCATATTTCAGATGAAAAAGTGATCAATACCATCGATGCCTCAAAAGACGTGGATGGTTTCCATCCGGTAAGTGTGGGTAAAATGGTGCAAGGACTTCCAACCTTTATTCCCGCAACTCCGCACGGCGTTATGTTAATGTTGGCACATTATAAAATTGATACCAAGGGCAAACATGCAGTTGTAATTGGTAGAAGTAATATCGTGGGTAGACCCATGAGCATCTTGCTCAGTGCCGGAACCAATCCGGGCAATTGCACCGTTACCATTTGTCACTCTCATACCAAAAACCTGAAGGAACTTTGTCTTCAGGCAGATATCATTGTTGCTGCTTTGGGCAAACCTGAGTTCGTAACTGCAGACATGGTAAAAGAAGGCGCTATCATCATCGACGTTGGAATTACCCGCGTAGAAGATCCTACCAAGAAGAGAGGCTATTCCATTAAAGGGGATGTTAAATTTGATGAAGTGGCTCCAAAGGCTTCGTACATTACACCTGTACCAGGTGGAGTGGGCCCGATGACCATCGCGGCTTTAATGAAGAACACGTTCCATGCTTGCAGCGAAAAGAATTAATGTCTAGTACTGAAACCATAACAACCTCAAAACTTCCCGTGATGGAGTCCTTTTACACCTTACAAGGGGAAGGATACCATCAAGGAAAAGCAGCTTATTTCATTCGCTTGGGCGGATGCGATGTTGGTTGTGTATGGTGTGATGTAAAAGACAGTTGGGACGCATCCAAGCACCCCCAGTTCACGATCGATGAAATTGTAGAGAAAGCAAAAAAAGAAACACCGGTGGCCCAACAATCGGTGATTGCAGTGATCACAGGGGGAGAACCACTCATGCATCCATTAGATGAACTCACTGTTGCACTAAAAAACGCTGGCTTTTATACCAATATTGAAACTTCCGGTTCCAGCCATCTTTCCGGACAATGGGATTGGATCTGTTTGTCACCTAAAAAGTTCAAAGCACCACTAAAAGAAGTGATTGATGTTGCCAGCGAACTGAAAATTGTGGTGTTCAATAAATCCGATTTTGAATGGGCCGAATCCTTCGCGGCTCAAGTACCTCCAACAACCAAACTTTTCTTGCAACCGGAATGGGAGAAAAGAAATCAAATGACCCCTCTTATTGTTGACTATATAAAGGGAAACCCTCAGTGGGAATTGTCGATTCAATCGCACAAATATATAAACGTACCTTAACAACATTAGGCGCTGATTTACCGTTAATTAGGAACCTGCAACGCCAGGTGTCCGAAATCCGTCTTACCCTATATATACCTCAGACACATTAAGAAAGGAATACATGAAAAAAAAGCTTAGTTTGTTGTTAGGATTTTGCTTCTTGCTTGGATTGGTGAGTCAGGCTCAATACGACCCTAAGAAAGTGAACAAGAAAGCAGCAAAATTATATGAGCAGGCAATGGAAGCAGCTTCAAACGACGATTTTAAGACGGGAATTAAATTGCTCCAAAACGCCACTAAAATTGATCCTCAGTTTGCCGACGGCTTTCTCTCAATAGCCGGCATGTTCGGTGAAATGAAAAAATACGACTCTGCCATCTATTACTATCAACAAGCTAAAGCAATTGATGCAGATTATTTCAAAGATTACAATCTTCCCTATTCTATCAATTTAGCAGGAAAAGGTGAATTTGCAAAAGCATTGGAAACTATTGAAGAATTCATGCAAATTCCTAACCTCAATGAAAGAAGTGTTCTTTCTGCAGGGTATCGAAAAAAATCGTATCAGTTCGCCATTGACTATGGCAAACAACATCAACTCGATAACTATTTATTCAATCCGATAAACATGGGACCGAATATCAATTCGGTTGTTTCAGAATATTATCCCACATTAACCATCGACAGCCAACAGTTGGTCTTCACTAGAAGGATCAAAAATTACAACGAGGACTTTTTTGGTGCAGAAAGAAATCCTGAAGGAGGTTGGCTGCCCTCCGGCCCACTAACAGGAAACATCAATACTATGCAGAACGAAGGTGCACAAACGCTTTCGCAAGATGGCACTTGGTTGATTTTTACGGGTTGCAATTTTTCGGATGGCTATGGTAGTTGTGATCTTTATATTTCATATTTAACCAATGTAGGATGGAGTACACCTGAAAACTTGGGTCCGGTAATCAATACAGAATTCTGGGAATCGGCACCTAGCTTGTCGCCCGATAAAAGAGATTTATACTTCGCCTCCAAACGCCCCGATGGATACGGTGGCAGTGATATTTATGTTTGCCATTTAATGCCAAATGGAAAATTCGGTAAACCTGAGAATTTAGGAGGCGCCATCAATACATCGGGAGATGAAAGCTGTCCGTTTATCCATGCCGACAATCAAACCTTGTATTTTACCTCCAATGGTTTGCAAGGATATGGTGGTGATGATTTGTTCATGGCCAAAAAAGGACCAAAGGGATATTGGAGCAGACCCGCCAATCTGGGTTATCCCATCAATACCATCGAAAACGAAGGAAGCATGATTGTTGCATCAGATGGGAAAACTGCTTACTACGCCAGCGATCGAAGCGAAGGGATGGGTGGCCTCGATTTGTACACTTTCGAATTGAGAAACGAAGTTCGTCCTGCAAAAACACTTTGGATCAAAGGAAAAGTATACGATAAGAAAACAGCCAAAGGCTTGCCATCGGCAGTAGAGCTCACCGATTTGTCTACAAAAGAACTCACCAATAAAGTTCAAACCGACGAGAATGGATTTTATCTCATTACACTACCCGTTGGTAAAGACTATGCCTTCAACGTAAACAGAAAAGGATACCTCTTCTATTCTGAAAATTTTTCGCTGAAGCAAAAAACGCCCGATTCAACTTACCACATCGATATTCCACTTCAACCTTTAGAAGTAAATGCAGCCATTGTGTTGCGCAATATCTTCTTCGATTCCAATTCGTTTGAATTGAAACCGGAAAGCACTTCTGAACTAGATCGTTTGGTGCAGTTGTTAAAGGACAATCCAACCTTAACCATTGAAATTGCAGGTCATACCGACAATGTAGGCAAGGCAGCCGACAACTTGAAGCTGTCACAAGATCGTTCAATGGCAGTGGTAAAATACCTCACACAAAAAGGAATTGAAGCCAAACGTCTTTTGAGCAAAGGTTATGGAGCAACCATTCCAATTGCAGACAATGCTACAGAAGAAGGCAAAGCCTTGAACAGAAGAACCGAAATGAAAGTCATCAATCAATAGTTGTTTCGTACAAGGGTAATCGTTATTACTGTAAAGTAGAGCGATTACCTTTACACTTCATTGAAGTGTATGAACAACGAAATCCTCTATCAGATTGCCCTTACCAAAGTACCGCAAATTGGCTCTGTACAAGCGAAACTACTTGTTGAAGAACTTGGATCAGCACAGAAAATATTTGAAAGCAAGAAATCAACATTAGAAAAAATAGAAGGGATCGGTCCTGCGCGTGCGAAACAAATTCGCGACTTTAAGTCCTTTCAGGAGTTGGAAGAAGAATTGAAATTCATTGAAAAATTTCAAATTCAAACCCTTTTCTTAAGCGATGCCGGCTATCCGCAGAAACTCCTTCAATGCACCGATCCTCCCACCTTACTATACTATAAAGGCACGGCTCATCTGAACAATTCTAAAGCAGTTGCCATCATTGGAACACGATCGAATTCCGAACTGGGCAGAGAACTCACCGAACAATTGATAGACGGACTCAAGCCTGTTTCGCCTTTGATTGTAAGCGGATTGGCTTATGGCATCGACATCATCGCACATAAAAAAGCTTTGAAACTAGAAATGGAAACGGTAGCCGTATTGGCGCACGGGCTTCATACCATCTATCCTTATGCGCACAAAAAAATTGCAAAAGAAATGATTTATTCCGGTGGTGGATTATTGAGTGAATTCGGTTCGGGCATTGATCCGGAGCGTCATCATTTCCCTTCAAGAAATCGAATTGTAGCGGGATTATGTGATGTAACAGTGATCATTGAATCGGGTGTAAAAGGAGGAAGTATGGTAACGGCTCAATTAGCCAACGGTTATCATAGAGATGTAATGGCATTCCCGGGCAGGGTAATTGACCTAAAAAGCAGTGGATGCAATGAACTCATCAAGCAACAAAGGGCACAACTCATCACCGGCGCTGCAGATTTGCTTCATTTCATGGGTTGGCAAACACAATCAAATGCGCCTGCACCTCAATCGAATCTATTTGTTGATCTGAGTCCGGATGAATCTGTTTTGTACAATATTTTGAACGCAACGCCTTCGTTGCATGTAGATGAATTGAGAACGCAAACAAGCTTCTCTCCTTCAAAAATTGCGGCCCTTTTATTAGAGATGGAGTTGAAACAATTGGTGCAAAGTTTACCGGGCAAGCACTACAAACTTAGGATTTAACTCTCTCACAATCAGCGATTCACGTCAGCTCAAAAATCATTTTTGAAAACTTTATTTGGCAGGAATTAGTTGCACGCGCTATCTTTGCACATGGCAACAAGAATTAAGACTCCCCGCTCTGTTAAATCTCCCGTTTCTAAATTTTTTGGTGAAGGATTGACCTTCGATGATGTACTGCTCGTTCCGGCATACTCTGATGTATTACCCCGCGACGTAGATACAAGTACTCAGCTTACTAAAACCATTAAGCTCAACATTCCATTGCTTTCTGCAGCTATGGATACCGTTACCGAAGCGAAACTGGCCATTGCCTTGGCTCGTGAAGGAGGAATTGGAATTCTGCACAAAAACATGAGCATAGAAAAGCAAGTAGAACATGTTCGGAAAGTAAAAAGAAGTGAAAGCGGATTGATCATCGATCCCATTACACTCAGACAAGACGCGACCATTGGCGATGCCCTTTTACTTATGACAGAAAATAAAATTGGCGGTATTCCCATTGTTGACCACAACAATAGATTGGTAGGCATCCTTACCAATCGCGACCTTCGCTTTGAAACCAGCAAAACCAAATTGGTAAGCGAGGTAATGACCAAAGAAAATCTGATCACTGCTCCTGCAGGAACAGATATGAAGAAAGCTCAAAAAATTCTCAGCTCTTACAAAATTGAAAAACTTCCGGTTATTAAAAAAGACGGAACCTTAACCGGCCTCATTACTTATAGAGACATTCAAAAGTTAGACTCTCACCCTAATGCTGTAAAAGACAGCTTTGGTCGTTTGGTGGTGGGTGCTGCTTTAGGAATTACAAAAGACCTCCTTGATAGAGCCGCCGCCTTGCAACAAATTGGTGTAGACGTGGTAACGCTCGACAGCGCACACGGTCATAGCAAAGGTGTAATTGATGCGCTGAGAAATTTAAAAAAGAACTTTAAATCACTTCAAGTAATTGCCGGAAATATTGGTACTGCTGCAGGTGCTAAAGCCTTGGCAGAAGCCGGTGCTGATGCGGTTAAAGTAGGAATTGGACCCGGTTCTATTTGTACCACTCGTATTGTAGCTGGTGCAGGGATGCCTCAAATAACGGCAGTAATGGAAGCAGCTTCCGTACTGCATAAATTAAACATCCCATTAATTGCCGATGGTGGTATTCGCTATACAGGCGATATGGTAAAAGCATTGGCCGCCGGTGCGAATGTAGTGATGATGGGTAGCGTGTTTGCCGGAACTGAAGAAAGCCCTGGTGAAACCATCATTTATGAAGGAAGAAAATTCAAGCAATACCGCGGTATGGGATCTATTGGAGCCATGAACCAAGGTAGCGCCGATCGCTATTTCCAAGATGTAGAAGACGGCATCAAGAAATTTGTTCCCGAAGGAATTGAAGGTCGTGTTGCTTTCAAAGGAAACCTCAGCGAAATTGTATACCAATACACCGGAGGATTGAGAGCAGGTATGGGATATTGTGGCGCTCGCACCATCAAAGACCTTCAAAAAGCTCAATTCGTTCGTATTACCAATGCCGGCATGAAAGAAAGCCATGCGCACGATATTGAGATCACGAAAGAAGCGCCGAATTACAGTCGCTAATGAAAGCAATTCTTAATTAATAATTATTATTTAAGAATTAAAAAGCCGGTGCATTGAAAAGGTGCACCGGCTTTTTTATCCCAATACACTTCGTAATTACTTGCAAAACTCACCACTCCCAAATCCCAATTATGATTCGTATCTTTCCTCCACGGAAACAGTACAATTATGCTTAGAAAAACCTTGTTACTGTTGGCAATGTTTTGCTTTAAAATCGCCATTGCCCAACAGGACAGCGCCGATATCTACTGCCAAACCAAGATCAGTCTGCTTACCTGTGGGCCCGGCGACGAGCTGTACAGCAGTTTCGGACATACCGCCATCCGAGTTCAAACTCCCAATTTCGATATTGTATTCAATTACGGCACTTTCGAATTCGAAGACCCAAATTTCCTAGCAAAATTTGTTAGAGGTAAACTTCCCTATTTCCTTTCCGTTGAAAGAATGAGCGATTTTAAAATGGCTTATACTTATGAGAAAAGATCCATCTATGAACAAGACCTTGGGCTTAAATGCGCGGAAAAACAAGCCATCTTGGAAGCACTTAGAGTAAATGCCAGAGAAGAAAATAAATTCTACAAATACGACTTCACTTTTGATAATTGTACCACTCGAGCACTCGATATTCTTAACAAAACAGTGGGCAATCAATTTGATCTACCCAAATCAGTTCCAATACCCTACAGTTTCCGAACTGCTATTCACCATGACCTCGACAATGGAGGGTTTGCTTGGAGCAAATTGGGCATCGATATCCTTTTAGGTGCTCACCTCGACAGAAAAATGACCCGTGCAGAAACTAGATTTCTACCGGCGCAGTTAATGAACGATTTAAATGAAACCAAGATCAGGAATCAACCGCTTGTAGCAGCCAGAACTGAACTGCTCAACGCGCCTGAACGAACTGCCAATAACAAATGGATTCCTTCAATAACCTTGGGTTCAATCTTCCTTCTGTTAATTCTCCTGAATTTCATGAAATCAAGAAAGGCTCGAACCTTTAACAATTTAGTCTTCCGACTAGTACTCTTTGTTACCGGTACGTTGGGAGTACTATTAGTATTCATGTGGTTTGGAACAGATCATTATATGTGCGCCAACAATATGAATTTGATTTGGGCCCTTCCTACCAATTTAATTGCCTGTTTCATCCCTTTTAATCAAAAAACCCGTTACTATTTTCAAGTGGTGTTTTTGATCAACCTATTAATGGTCATCAATTGGGCTTGGTTACCGCAATCCATGAACTTAGCCCTATTACCGGTTGCACTATACTTGGCATTCAAATCGTATCGTGTTTACGCTGAGAAGTCGAATTAATAAATCATGGCGCTTTTTAAAACAACTAGAGGAAATAGCATTTCATATACTGTACAGGGCAAGGGACTGCCTGTTTTGCTTTTGCATGGATTTGGAGAAGATCACACTATATTTAATCAACTCGCTGAAAGCATCCATCAAAATGCCAGCCTCATTATTCCCGACATTCCGGGATCAGGGGCTTCAGAATTAATAGACCCCACCCAACCGGGGATCGATCATTTAGCATCAGACTTTTGGGAATTAGTAGCATCCCTGAGTGTAACAGCCCCAATTGTTATTATAGGTCACAGTATGGGAGGATATATTGGATTGGCAATGGCTGAACAAAAACCCGGTGCAATTAAAGCATTAGGGCTTTTTCATTCAACCGCCTACGCAGATTCGCCAGAAAAAGTGGAAGCAAGAACCAAGAGCATCGCTTTTATAAAAGAACATGGACCGGCGCTGTTTTTGAAACAAACTACTCCAAATCTGTTCTCAGTAGGGTTTACTCAAAACAATGCTTCGTTCATCACCGGTTTTGTTGAAGAAAATTCCAACTTTTCATCGGAAGCACTCGTATACTATTACAATTCGATGATCAATCGGCCTAATCGAACGGCAATACTAAAAAGCGCTGATTATCCGATACTTATGATCATCGGAAAACACGATAAAGCGGTTCCTTATGTTGATGGCTTGGAACAAAGCTATTTGGCAAAAGAAACCCATGTTCTGATACTCGAAAACACTGCCCATATGGGGATGTTTGAAGAGCCTCAAAAAGTGATCACTTTTGTGAAAACTTTTTTACAGAACATTGAAATTCAAGGGTAAAATTCACGTTATTGAAGAAGCGAATGGTAAAAAAGGCAGTCATATTTTTATTCAGTACCCTTTTTTGTGTAGGACTCTTGAAGGCCGAACACATTAAAGGAGGGGAAATGTATTATACCTACAATGGTCCAGGCCCAACAGCCAACACAAACTCATATACCGTTACCCTCAAATTGTATATCGATTGTAAAGCTACCAGCCCGGGTCAATTAGACACGGCAATTCCCTTTACAGTCTTTAATAAGGACAATGGCCAACAATACGGGGATACGGCCTTGGCTCGTTTAGCGAAAGAACAATTCATTAATTTCGATCCGGCCTCCAATCCTTGTATTAGCAACGCTCCAACCGATGTGTGTTATCGAATTAGATGGTTCACGACCATTGTTGTTGTTCCAATAAATAACAATGGATACACCATCGCCTATCAAAGATGTTGCCGCGTCGCAAACATCGTTAACCTTGTATCCCCAAGCGGAAATGCCGGAAGTACCTATACAGCTGAATTACCAGGTTCGGTTGTTTATCCTGAGGCATACAAAAATAACAGCCCCCAATTTGTAACCAATGATGTTGCGGCAATCTGCGCCAATAGCGCTTTCACGTTTAGTTTTGCTGCGGTTGAAATTGATGGCGATTCCCTATCGTACAGTTTGTGTGGGGGGTATACAGGAGGTAGCACTCAAAGCCCGGCTCCTATTATAGCATCTCAGCCACCTTACACGCAATTAAACTATCAATTTCCATTTTCAGGAACCTCCCCCTTGGGTGCGTCCTCTACTATAAACCCGGTTACCGGTTTAATAACCGGAATTGCACCCGGAGTTACAGGTCAATATGTAATTACAGCCTGCGCCTACGAATACAGAAAAGGAGTTTTAATCAACGTTCATAGAAAAGATATACATGTGGCAGTTTCGAACTGTATTCCACTGAAAGCCTACCTTGACCCCAACTATGTTTTTTGTGATGATTTGAAAGTGTCATTCAAAAACAATCAAATCAACCCCGCCGGGTCTAGTTATATCTGGACTTATGGTGACGGTTCAAAGGCCGATACTACCTTGGACCCAACGGGTGCCGTAACTCACCAATATGCCGATTCAGGAACTTATACCGTAAAACTAAAAGTAATTTTAGCAGGTGGTCAATGCGTTGATTCTGCAACCACCAGCGCCAAAGTATACCCCGGCTTCTATCCCGGTTTTATCCCGCAAGGAACTTGCATTCTATTTCCGATACCCTTTCAAGACACAACAAAATCTCGATACGGTGCCGCTTCAAAATGGTCATGGAATTTTGGTGATGAAACCACTACGGCAGATACTTCTCACCAACAAAACCCATCCTGGAAGTATTCTACAACCGGATTCAAAACGGTACAGTTGATTGTAGAAAGCACCAAAGGATGTATAGACACCGCCACTGCTCAAGTTGAAGTACGCGACAAGCCCCCTATCAATTTGCCTTTCAAAGACACTTTGATTTGTAGCATTGATACTTTAAAAATCAATGCTTCCGGTAATGGTATTTTTTCTTGGTCGCCCAATTATAATATCATCAATGCGAATTCGGCTACTCCGTCTGTCTTTCCCAAACTGCCAACTTGGTATTATGTAAGTTTGAATGAGAATGGGTGCGTAAACAATGACTCTTTAAGAGTTCGAGTAGTGGATACTGTTACACTATTTGCAGGTAACGATACCACTATTTGTGCAGCAGATTCCATACGTCTCAACCCATCAGGCGACGGCCTTCAATTTGTATGGACCCCTGCTACAGCTATATCAAATGCGAATGTCAAAAACCCAATTGTATTTCCAAGCACAACAACCGTTTATAAAGTAACAGCCATTATTGGTAAATGTAGAAAAGACGATGACCTTACCGTAAAAACAGTGCCGTATCCAACTTCTATTGCAGGGCCCGATTCTACGATATGCTTCGACGATACGGCGCAATTGAATGCAAGTATTGTGGGGTCGCGGTTTGTATGGTCTCCAACGTCTACGTTGTCAAACCCATCGATATTGAATCCGTTGGCATTCCCAACAACTACAACTACTTATACGCTCTATGCCTACGATACGCTGGGATGCCCCAAACCCGGTATTTCGCAAATCACAGTGAATGTTCGAAACAAGATCATTGCCTTTGCAGGAAACGATACCTCAGTGGTAATTTCACAACCGTTACAACTAAACGGATCTGGTGGAATCTTGTATCAATGGGCGCCCTCCACAAATTTGAACAATGCTGCCATAAAAAATCCGATAGCTATATTATCAGATAACTTCACTTACATCATGCGCGCTTACACGCCCGAAGGATGCGAAGCTTATGATACAATCAATATCAAAGTATTTAAAACACTTCCTGATATCTTCGTTCCGAATGCTTTTGTTCCGGGAGGAAAAAATCGTTTGCTTCGACCCATACCGGTAGGTATCGCGCAATTCGACTTCTTCCGAGTGTACAATCGTTGGGGACAGTTGGTGTTCCAAACTTCCAATCCTGCATATGGCTGGGACGGTACCATCGGCGGCAAAACTCAAGACACGGGAACCTTTGTTTGGATGGCACAAGGAGTGGACTATACCGGAAGAAAGGTATTCAGAAAAGGAACCGCTACACTTATACATTAATGTGATGATTTGATAATGTGTGAGTTAGTAACAGAATACTAGGAGAACCAATTCAAAATAAACTAACACACCAAACTTATTAAGCACTATTTCCTCAAATCTACCAACCATCGAATTGGTACATTAAAACCACAACCCTTTACCTTTTTTATCCGTATCTTTTAGTACAACTATCTCATGCGGATAATTTACGGACTGCTGCTGATTCTTGGGCTGCCTTGGGTAGCTTCAGCACGCCACATTAAAGGCGGAGAAATCAACTATCAGTACATTGGTCCGGGGTCGACCGCTAATTCAGAACGTTACCAAGTAACCTTAAGGCTTTTCTTAGAATGTGGAGCTTCCGGAAACCAATTGGATGCTGAAGCAAATATTGGAGTGTTTCGAAATAGTGACGAGATTGCAGTAAGTGGCTCGCCTTTTTCTTTCCCACTTACCGGTGATGAATTTATTAATTTAACCGCTCCCAATCCATGTATTAACAACCCCTCTCCTGTTTGTTACCGACTCAGAACCTATTCTCGTGAAATTGAACTCACAAAAACAGAACTGGGTTACACATTTGTATTTCAACGCTGCTGCCGCATTAATGGACTGGTAAATCTATCACCCAATACAAATGTGGGTTCTTCTTACACGTGTAAAATGGGAGGCACTGATGTATTAGGTATCGGCAGTAATTCAAGTCCGGCTTTTGCCATCAAAGATACCGTGCTGATCTGTCAATACAGACCCTTCACACTCGATTTCAGTGCTACTGATACAAATGGCGATTCATTAAGCTACGAATTTTGTGATGCATATACAGCACTTCAAAATGGTCAAGGTGGAGCCATCACCCCTGTGCCCCCAAGTCAAATTGGTTTTGTGAACTATTCAGGCGGATTTGACGGAACTACTCCAATGGGGGCCGGTGTTCGGATCGATCCAAAGACAGGCCTTATTTCAGGTATCGCGCCCGGTGGCGGAGATTATGTAATAAGTGTTTGCGTGAAGGAATGGAGAAATGGTAAAGTATTAAGTGAACATCGCAAAGACTTCAATTTAAAAGTGGATCAATTCTGCGATCTCGCTGCAGCATCTCTAGCCCCAAACATTACCAACTGCGACAACTACCTGCAATTTTTCCAGAACGAAGCGCCACCTTCCACATTAACCCATACGTATTTTTGGGATTTTGGAGTGCCCGGATTGAATTCAGACACCAGCACCCAGTCTGCTCCAAACTACACCTATGCAGATACAGGCACTTATACCATAAAACTGATCATCAACAGAGGAGAACAATGTTCCGACTCAGCCACTACGCAAGTAAGAATCTACCCGGGCTTCTTTCCTAAAATGAATGTTCAAGGTGCGTGCATTCAAACGCCTTACACTTATTCTGACCTGAGTACTGCTCGTTACGGAGTTATCAATTCTTGGAACTGGAACTTCGGAGACGAAACAAGTGCTGATGATGTATCAACTAAAAAGAATGATTCTTGGCTCTATTCAACCGTCGGCTTCAAAAATGTGATTCTCACGGTTAGTTCCAGCAAAGGTTGTACCGCCACTATTGACACCACCATCGAAGTAAAACTTAAACCCATAGTGAATCTAGGATTTCGCGACACCTTGATTTGTAGTATCGACACTTTGCAATTGGTAATCAACGGCCCAGGCAACTATCAATGGACCCCGGCTTATAATATCATCAATCCTGGTGTAGCAAGCCCACTCGTATACCCGAAATCAACCACTACATATTATGTGGCCATGAATGATCGCGGATGTATCAATAATGATTCTGTAAAGATTCGAGTAGTGGATGAAGTCACTCTTTCGGCAGGCCCCGATACTACTATTTGTTTGACTGATACTATTCGTTTGAATCCAACTACCGATGGCTTGAAATACAGCTGGACACCCACTTCCACCTTACTAAATCCGACAAGCAAAAACCCATTAGCTTTTCCATCAAGCACTACAACCTATAGTTTATTGGCAAGCATCGGAAAATGTTCGAAACAAGATGAAGTAACCATAAATACGGTTCCCTATCCTTTTTCCAATGCAGGCGCCGATACAGTGATATGTTACGATGACACCGCACAGTTACACGCGAACATCAAAGGAATCCGATTTACATGGACTCCTGTCAGTTCCCTTTCCGGGGCAAACACCTTAAAGCCTATTGCTTATCCGCTCACTACTACGGTGTATAATTTGCTAGTCTACGATACCTTGGGCTGCCCCAAACCCGGTGTTGACCAAGTAAAAGTTACAGTTCGTCCTAAAATATTGGCATTCGCAGGTAATGATACTTCAGTGGTCATTGGTCAACCTCTGCAACTAAACGCAAGCGGTGCAGATTTGTACAGTTGGTCGCCTGCGCTTTATCTTTCTAACTCAAGCATCCCTAACCCCATAGCCCTATTGTCCGACAATCAGACTTATATTCTAAAGGCATTTACGGAAGAGGGATGTTTTGCATTGGATACAATTCGTATAAAACTCTTTAAAACAGGGCCGGATATCTTTGTCCCCAATGCCTTTGTTCCTTCCGGCAAGAACAGAGTCTTACGCCCAATTCCTGTTGGTATCGCCCAATTCGAGTTTTTTAGAGTTTATAATAGAATGGGGCAATTGGTCTTTCAATCTTCAAACCCATCCTACGGTTGGGACGGCACCATTGGTGGTTACCTACAAGGCAGTGGAACTTATGTATGGGTTGCCGGAGGTATCGATTATACAGGCAAAAAAATACTTCGAAAAGGCACCGCCATTTTAGTCAGATAATTTTCTTCGATTCATCACATTGTGCCAAATTTGTATCCAATTTAAAATTCAGGAAATGAGTAAGATTGTATTGATCACAGGAGCTACATCAGGATTTGGAGAAGCAATGGCTTTGAATTATGCAGAAGCCGGATACAAAACCATTATCACAGGTAGAAGAAAAGACAGATTGGAAACCCTAGCAGCTCGTCTTAAAACTGAATTCAATACAATATCATTGATTTTGTCGTACGATGTACAAAACAAGGAAGAAAGTTTCCAAGCCATTGAATCCATTCCGGAAGAATGGAGAGCCATTGATGTTCTTATCAATAATGCAGGTTTGGCAGCCGGTCGGGATTACTTTGACGAAGCATCTTTGAGTGATTGGGAAACTATGATTGATACGAATGTGAAAGGACTGATCTATACTACAAAAGCAGTATTGCCCTACATGATCGCTCGCCAAAAAGGTCATATCATCAATATCGGTTCAACAGCCGGAAAAGAAGTGTACGAAAAAGGGAATGCCTATTGCGCAACGAAATTTGCCGTGAATGCTTTGTCGCAATCAATGCGCATCGACCTTTTAAGACACAAAATAAAAGTAACCTGCATCAACCCCGGCGCCGCAGAAACCGAATTCTCTTTGGTTCGATTCAAAGGAGATGCCGAACAAGCCGCTAAAGTGTACGAAGGATATCAAGCAATGACCGCCGACGATATCGCCAAAATTGCGCTCTATTGCAGCTCCCTACCTAGCCATCTGTGTATCAACGATTTAGTTGTAACCTCCCTAGCTCAGGCAAATTCATTCTATACTTATAAAGGTGCCTAATATTAAGATTTAAGTTATTTGACAATCAAGTATTTGAACTTACAGGTCAATTGCATATATTAGCAGTCGAACGTTTTTAATCCCGATATCCGAAAAAACCCACGTATGCGAAAGACCTTGTGTTTAGCACTGATTGTCACCTGCTTACAATTTGTAGCCGGCACTGTCATAGGTCAAACCGATCACTTACGCCAACAAGGTTGCGATATCGCTTCTTATTCTTCCACCATCGATAGCATCAAAAAAGCTTACAGCGCGCAAGGTTATATTGTTTTAAGAGAAGCTTCCATGACCATGGAAAGCGAATACGAGATGCCCATCATTTTACCTATGACCGAAGGAACCTTGTATCAATTTGTATTTATTGGAGATCCCACTTCTCGTTTGTATGAAGTAAGAATGTACGATTGGAATGAAAAGCAAGTGGTTTACAAAAAGAACATGTGGGGCGATGTTGACGGTAATGTTATTAGCTACTCCTACGTTCCTAAATTCTCCGAATACCACATGATCAAACCTGTACAGGTTAATAAGAACAAGAAAAAACTTTGTGGTTATGTAATGTTGTTGAAGAAAACAGTTCAACAGTAAGCAGCCTTACAAACCCAAGCGGTCGTAGAATAATTTACCTTGAAATCACTTTCAATTGTCTTCAGAGAAAACAATTCTAATTGAATCGATCCGCGATTTCACTTATACTGATTCCCAATTTGCGCCTTTCTCTTAGTTTCAATGCATCAAGCACCAATTGAGGCTTGCCCCACTTGTTATCAAAGATGCAAACATCGCAAAACATATGCTTCCGATTAATGAATAACTTAACAACTCACAACTCAAGAACTTTTCACCCATACCAAGCTCCTTGTCGTTTTTACTATTGTGCTAAGCTTATTCGTATCTGAACGCCGCCTTTTGTGTTGGTAATAGGAGGTGCAGTAGAAATTTTCGGCTCTACTCTTCTTTGTTCAAAATAGAGTTTGATACTAACACGATTGCTGATTACATAGTCAACTGACGGGTTAATAAATACTACTTTTTGACCTGAGGTTGGCAATGAAGTAGTTTGATCCAGTCGGCTATTGGCGGTAGCATCATCTCGGACACTAAAGTCTAATCGGAAGGAAGCATCGTTGTCCAATGGCTTACCTTTCCATTTAATGAAACTGAACAGGCCTCTCTTTCTCCAACCTGCTCCAACTCCAATTTCTGTGGAAACGTTTTCACTTAATTGGAAATCGATCATACTTAAACTCAGCGTTCTTGACTTCTTGTATTCAACACGTGCAGTAACCTGATTGGTAAACTGCATGTCAACGTCTATCAAAGGCTCAAAACGCTCGCTAATGGTTACGTTTGGCACTAAGAAGAATGGAATATAATTACCGGTGAGTGTATCAATAAAGCTCGGATAGCCAATTCTCAATGGATCTTCAAACAACAATGAAGAATTGAAACTATTCATACTCAGGGTACTGTTGTATCCATGAGAAACAGAGAAATTACTAAAAATGCGTTCCATGCCAGGAATACGTGTCAAGCCATTATAAGTGATTCTCCAGTTTGGAAGCGGCAAATATCCTTTAAAAGGATTGCTCTTCGTATTTGGGTTCGACTGTTCTACCAAGGCAACAGATTTTGGATCCTTCTTGGTATAAGCAGAAATAAACGCAGGCAATATTACATCTTGAGAGTATTTTCCATAGCCTTTATAATAACCATCGCCCGTGGAAATAGGATTACCGAATGCGTCTTGGGAATATTTATTCAACAAAGCCAATCGTTGAGCAATGATCGAACGATTTGCTTCAAACTCCTTAAAGGTTTGTGACACTTCATTGGTACCTGTTTTGCGGAACAAGGTTTGAAAAGATATAAAGGTAACACTAAAGCTACCACCTGCATAAGGGCTCAATCGAGAAAACTTACCGCTATAACCTAATGTATCTTTATACAATTCAGAATAACTCTTACCGAATGATTTTTCCAAATTCAAATCAATCGTAAAATCTCTGAAAGGAATCAATTGCGCATTTATGGTCAACTTCTGACTATAATCTTGTCTATTCAGGAAGTTGAAATTAGGGTCCCCTGTCAATAGTCCTCTTGAAGCGAGGTTATTGATAAAGTTACTATCAGGCTGCTGGCCAAAAGCGAATCCAAATCCGGGTGCATTCGATTTAAAGTTCATACCCAATGCTCTTGTACTATCAGTATATCCATAGATAGTGGTTGCAGCATTCTCTGAATAGTTTACCGTTACCCGTTTAATGGAAGTAATGAATCGACCAACAATTTTCACTGCAGTACTCAGTTCAATCGGTTCATTGGGATCACGTTTGCGTTTTTTGGCTGTATCTGATTTCGGCTTATCACCCGTTGGAGGCGGCGCATCGGCATCAAGGGCTCTTAACCAGCGAGACTTGGAATACAATCTATTGAAATCAAACTCACCATTCAAGGTTTTAGCCTGTGTATTACCAAGAGTATTGCCATATTCTCTAGCAATTAAAGAAGCCCCAGTCCAAGTCATGGTGGCATTATAACTTGCACGAATAGAGGTCCAATCCAACATGGGGACTTTTGATGTTGGGAAAGTATAGCTTAAAGTTGCATTCTGGTTGAAAAGTATCGTTCTTCCTCCTTTCCAGAAATTGCTCCACATGTTCTTCTTTTCTGCTTTGTCTAGTCTACCGGTATCTTCATCTACCCAAGCCTTATTAGTAGATGTATAATCTACGTTGATGCTCTTGGTTAGATCCCAACGCAAATTGTATACTCGATCAAAAGTGAAGTATTTGTCGTAAGTCTCCGGCAATCCACCTTTCGGACCACCCACATTTCGAGGACGGTAGGTTCCGAACTGACGGTTCATATCGGCCCTAAATCCTAACAAGGATGGATTGGGATTGAAATTCAAGTCGCGGATCAAACTCAACCAAGGACTGTTCGACTTGAACAATTTTTTGGTAGGCTCCCAGAATTTGGGATTCGATGTATAGTTGTATCCAATACCGGCTCTATGACGAATTACTTCATTACTTTCTATCAGCGGATTATGCTGCTCCTCTTTATAATACGTGTAACTAACGTCAATATTCTCGACGCTCCAAATCTGTTGTTTCTTGCCATTCGTATTATTCTTCTTCACATTGGTAAAGCTCACGGTCTTGATCGTCTTCACATCTACCGCATCATTGCGAATTGAATCGCGTTGCGAACTTGGCGCGCCATTGATCTTATCTTTCAACTTCAGATCCAAATCATATGGATCGTATTGAGGAGACGACATGGTTCTTTGAACGCTGGCATACATAGGAATTGACATCCCGGCCTCTTTTGGAACCAATTTGCCTAATTCTAAATTCGTAGCAACATCAAATTGGTTGTAATTTTCTCTTGAACGTTGATTCACACGTTGATCAATGGTACCCCATCCGGCACTGTGTGCACTTCCTGAAATATACAGGGTACCTAAATCAGCCAATTTAATATCAACTCTGCCCAATGCAGCCCAACCGGGCGATTCATTCAATCCACTCAAGCGCAACTCATTCACCCATACTTCTGTACAAACAGACTCGCGCTTTCTATTTTCAACCCCTAAGAAAGATACGCGAACTTCGCCAAGGTTTGGATTTCCATAAATAGCAATCTCACGGCCACTAGCCTCCACCTCTCGATAGTAAATAGAAGGATTCGCTGAACTATTACGCTTGGTTTTAATAGATGTTAAAACGGAAAGATCAATATCGATCTCGTTGGCAGCAGGCCAAATTAAGTTTGCATCCGATGTATTCCATGGCGTAACTGTAAGAGGAATCCGAATTTCATAGTAGTTGTTGATCAAATCATTTCCCAATCGCATCACAGCATACATGTCACCATTCTTAATGTCGGTACTGGAGTTCTTAGACTCCGCATGCCAATACATCTGCATCTTTGAATACTGACGCAAATCCAGGTTCATATTTTTGAACACCCCACGTACTTCAGTTTGCTTCAAATCACAAATCTGCATGCTCAAGCTTTGCTCATTCAACAACACGTTCACGTTATTATTACTCAACTGTTGCTGACGAACAACCCCCGGAGGTGTTTTATAAACAATAGGGTTGCGGCTGCTGTTCTCTTCAATGTTAACTGCTAACTGATTGAAACTGGTTGTTGAGTTGGTCGGAATAGAAATGTATTGACCGGCAGTATCCAACTCATAGTTGAACTTCCGCCAGTTGTTTCGAACGAGTTCTAGTTTTGCAAAACGCATCACCACTGAATCTTCGAAACCGCTCAAAAACATACGGATAAATCGAATGGACTTGAAATCGGGAATATCACCCACTTTTTTCTCGTATTGTTTGATAGGTACTCTAAACAAATACCATCTTTCCAAACTACCACCGCTTGGTGTAAATTCTCTCTTGTCAGTAATAAAGTTGGTACCAACCTGCATCAAAGGACTTGAGTTGGGTTGCATCTCAATTTTATACTGGAAATACTCTTCTAATTCGTTTAGCGTATTGTCCCTATTGAATTCTTCTTGATCAGGATACAATGTAAAAGCACTTACAAATTGTTGATTGGCTGTAGCTACGGGCGAGTTGCCTTGTGGGCTATTAATATCTTTGTATCTACCTAATATCTTAGTTTGACTTTGATCATAAGTTGCATCACGATAATTCTTAAAATCATCATTAGCCGGATCCTCAGCCGCTCTTTTGTAAATATTGGAGTTAACCCCAAAATTGGCAGCCAATTTGTCCAAATAGGATTTGAATTTTCTTAACTCCGCTTCATTTGTCAACCCGTCTAGTCCGGCATCTTGCAAAGGACGATCTGCAGGATCATTACTGAATGCTTGTGTTACTTGCAACGGATTGGCAGGCACTTTTCCCCATACTCCGGTGGAATCTTCAGCAGCCCTTGTATTAGCACCACTTATTCCATTCTCAAAAAAGCGTTTACCATCTCTTAAAATATCCTCTGAAATATTACCCAAGTTAAAATACAATTGACCACCGCTGCTGCTTGGGTTCATTAGGAACGGATCTTGTACCCAAAACTCAATGTACTCTACGTTACCTGTTTCAAAGTCAACCTGATCAATACCACGCATAATCCCTCCCCATCTGGTTTTGGGATTTAGAAGTTTTCCATCAGGAGTAACACTGCCAATACGAGAATCAAAATTGTACGGGCCTTTATCAGTTGGGTAATAAGCCAAGTCAAAGGTTACTAACTGTGCTTGACCAAAGTCAGGAGTTCTATTCGGATAAATTTGAGTTACGTTTACAGATCGTACACGTGGATCTAAGAAGTTTTCGTATGTGCGTACAGGATTGTTAGCATTTCTTCTATCTTGCAATACAGGTTCAATATTATACCATGCAATTTTAGCACGGTTGAACCCATAATCCAAAGAATCTTTCAAAGCTGATTCTGGAAACAAGCCATTGTTTTGTGGCGTACTGGCCAATCCCCAATACACCAATGGGAAACGAAGATCAATAGAGTTTCTACTTCCCTCAAAATCATCAATAAAAATCAATCCACTACTGCCTTTTCCAATTTGAGGTGGGTGACCGGGCTTCAGCATGGCTACTTCTCCAAAAGCGGTAACCGTACTCATCTCTCTTGTAGAGTAGAACGGCAATTTATCAAGTAACCGAGTAATGCGCGGTGCTTGTGTATTGTAATTGAAATCCAATCCGTACATGGTGTTGCGAATCGGATCCTCATTGTAGTTGGTTTTTGTAAAGAAAGGACGTTCGCCCAAACGCTCAATCGTACCACCAATGGTTAAGTTGCGAGTAGCGGAAGTGATGGCGTTGTAGTCTAACCGCAATCCCATGAAGTTTCGTTGCTGAATACCAAAACCGGCATTGTTTTCAAAACTCACATTAATAGGAACACCTGAACTTAGTATAGCGCTATTGATGATTCGAACACTTCCTAAATTATAATCAATGGTATAGTCTACGTTTTCCTTTAATACTTGTCCACCCGCAGTTACAGTAACTGACCCTTGTGGCACATTAAAAGCACCCAACGAAATCTCAGAAGACGCACTTCCCTTCGCATACCCACTAATAATGTATCGATCCAAATTGGCGAAGGTTTTAGCGATCTCCTTAATGGTATCGTACAATGGATAGTACACATATTTATCTTTCAGCGACTGAGGACTGTTCTTAAACGCTACTGAATCCAAATCCCGCCCAAAAGGTTCCAGGAAAGGGAAGATGATTCTAGCTTGTTGCGATTGCACGGTGTATCCTTCCAAATAGTCAAACACTCCATCGGGCAATGGATCATTCCTTGTATTCAATCGATCCAAATTCAATACATTGATTAAAGGAACACCGGTCTTATCACCTTCCGGTAAATAGCGCTTTTGTCCTAAACTAGGTTGTTCATAAAGCACGTTCAGTTTGAAATCTGCCGATTGAATATTGGTAAGAATCCCTCCATCTTTGGTCTTCAATGAATAAACGTTCTTCATCATCAAATCCCACAAAGGCAAATTGGTTCGCTGAGAGGTGGCTTTTAATAATTTCAGGAACAATACCTTTTGTTGACCTGTAGCAATGGTATTCGCAGTAGTATCAGGCGTTACATCCTGTGAAAATTCACCCACTGTATATACTTTACCATTGTAGGTGTATTGAAAAGCTACCCCCAAAACCTCATCTGCTTGCAAGGGTTGATTTAAACTCAAAAATCCGATCAACGGATTGAACGAATACTCTGAAGGATTCAACTTTCTGGCAAATGTCTTTTCGAAGTCTTGCACCTGTTTCAATCCAAGTGCATTCAGCTTTCCTACTATTTGAGAAGAACTTCTGCTTCCGGGATCGTTAACAATGCTCCGATAAAGTGTGTTCGCATCGTTGTATGGATAGGGCGTATTTGTTAGTGAAGTAATGCTAGGGCTATAAGGATTTCGTTCACCCAAGTCCATCAAACCAACCACATCTCTGGTTTCGGTAGTAGATCCGTTTCTGTTGGTTACCCAAACTTCCATACGAAGGATTTGCACCTGTGCATTCACTTTTGGCACATCCTTCATGGCCTTATTAAAATTCTGACGGAAATACTGTGCTAATAAGAAGTGACGATTTTCTTCGTAATCATCTGCCTTGAATTCAAAATAAGAATTGGTGGCACCGCCTTGTAAGGCCACACTTTGGCGGGTAGAACTTTGATTCGCTAAGGCTGCTGTTACAAACAATCGACCGAACTGCAATTGGGTTTTCACACCAAACAATTGTTGTGCACCTTGTATCAATGTACTCTTGGTTGCGAAATTGATGTTACCCGCTTCAATGCGTTTGATAATTTCATCATTCTTACCTGCGTAATCAAGCTTTAATTGATTCTCAAAATTGAAATTCGCCTGGGTATTGTAATTGATAGGAAGCTTCAATTTATCGCCAATATTACCGAGTACGCTGATATTCGCATTCATATCAAAATCAAATCCCCCGTTTCTTCTAGCTCTTTCAGGAAGTGCAGGGTTCTTGATGTTTTGCCCCTGATAACCTGCAATGATGGTCACATCCCCTTGCGGGCGAATGTCTACTTTGGGTAATCCATTGGCATCACCCCCAAACATGCGATTGAACAAACTTGGGTAGGCTGTTAATTTGGGGCGGGCATTTTTGCGGTTCAAGTCGCTCAACACACTCGCTCTTTTCTGAAAATATTCAATCTCAGCTTTCCGTGCTTGGAGGCGTTGAAAATCTTCAAAACTCATCGCAGTAGGTTTGCGATAGTACTTGGAACCAACTTTTTCAATGATATAGTAAGTACGAGTGGTGGGGTCGTACACAATAGAATCGGTGATGTTTGCGGGTCGGCGAAGATCAATGGGCCCTCTACCGGGGTTACTAAACGGATCGCCTAAACGATCGTGAATGGGAAACTTCAGTGTATCAACACCCTTAGGATCGGTGGTATCACGAAAATGACCTGCTTTGGACTGTAACGCAACAGTACATAGCAGGCATACCACGGCCATATACCGTATGTACAATCCTATTATCTCTTTAGTCAAAAACAATCTTTTCCCTAGAATTAGTTAGGTAGAAATCCGTTCCGATAGGCTTAAATTAGTTTTAAAGCTTTCTTGATGATGTCTTCTACTTGGCTGTTACCGGGCTCGGCTGTAAGTACCCTTTTTACAGCTTGCTCAGCGGCCGAACGACCAATGCCAAGAGCGACTAATGCATTTAACGCATCTTGATCCAATGTATTGTTTATCAATGGAGAAATATTTGTTGTTGGTCCCATTTTGGCCAACTTATCTTTTAATTCCAACACAATTCTTTCCGCCGTTTTTTTACCGATCCCTTTGATCTTTTCCAACTGCGCGGTATTGCCATGTACGATGATTTTTATCAATTCGTCAGGCTTAACCGAAGACAACATCATCCTAGCCGTTGCTGCACCCACTCCCGAAACACTTATCAAATGTATAAACAGCTCTTTTTCAGCCGGTTCCGAAAAACCGAACAAAACATGTGCATCCTCCTTTATTTGTAGATAGGTATAGAGTAGTCCTTCTTCCTTACCTTGAATGGCTTCATACGTGTTGAGGCTTATATGTAACTCATAACCAACACCTTGTACGTCAACAATCAAATGGGCTGGAGTTTTTTGAACAAACTTTCCCTTAACAAATGCAATCATACCAACGAAAATAAGTAGTTCGCGCGAATTTGATTCGCTTATCTCCTAAAAAGAGATAAGCCCTTGTAAACCAAATTAATGCCAATATTCTCAAATCTCGATATTAAAAACTAAATTTGTGCCCCAATCTAAAGTATTTCTGCATGAGCCAAAAAATTACAGCCGCCATTACAGCAGTGGGTGGATATGTTCCGGAAGACAAGCTTACGAATGCCGATTTAGAGAAAATGGTTGATACCAACGACGAATGGATTCGCACAAGAACAGGTATCGAAGAACGCAGAATTTTGAAAACTCCCGGATTGGCCACTTCCGATATGGCAGTTCCGGCTGTTCAAGAACTTCTCAAAAAACGGGGTATTAGTGCCGAAGAAATTGATTGCTTGATTGTTGCCACCGTTACCCCCGACATGGTTTTCCCCGCAACAGCCAATCTCACCTGTCATAAACTTGGGGCAAAAAATGCTTGGGGCTTCGATTTGGCCGCAGCATGTTCCGGTTTTTTGTTCGCTCTTACCACAGGTGCTTCCTTAATTGAAAGCGGTCGCTTTAAAAAAGTAGTAGTTGTAGGTGCCGATAAAATGAGTGCCATTGTAGATTATACCGATCGAAATACTTGTGTACTTTTTGGAGATGGGGCCGGTGCCGTTCTGTTGGAACCCAGCGAAGAAGGTTATGGAATTCTCGATAGCATCTTGAAGACTGATGGAAGCGGAAGTCAGTTCCTCAATATGAAAGCCGGTGGTTCACTTCGCCCCGCCTCTATTGAAACCGTTACCAATAAAGAACACTTCGCTTACCAAGAAGGTCAATCTGTATTCAAATTCGCAGTAAAAGGAATGGCCGATGTAGCCGCTGAATTGCTCGAAAAAAACAATTTAACGGGAGAAGACATTGCCTGGTTGGTTCCTCACCAAGCAAACAAAAGAATTATCGATGCTACAGCCAATAGAATGGGCTTGAGTCAAGATAAAGTAATGCTCAATATTCAACGTTACGGAAATACAACCGCTGCTACCATCCCTCTTTGCTTATGGGAATGGCAAAATCAATTGAAAAAAGGCGACAAAATTGTGTTAGCTGCTTTTGGTGGTGGATTCACTTGGGGTGCTACACTAATTAAATGGTCGATTTAAAGAATATCAACGAAAAGCTCCTGAAAAGGAGCTTTTTTATTTCCGAAACTTTTGAACCCACAGCGAATAGTCTGTTTGAGGTAGCTTCTCTATATTCAACATTCGAAGCATTGTAACGAGTTGACCGCGATGGTAAGTTCCATGATTCATCACATGCTGTGCAATTTGCCCCACCTGCATTTTAACCGGCTCCCTTTTTACATTGTGATAGAGAATTACATGATGCAAAGCCGCCATGCTAGCATGTTGAATCCATTGCTGCCATTGTTTCGATTGAGCGTTAAGCGCCTGCATCAACTCGCTAGTGTCGCCCGAAAATTGAACGCTAGGAAAAACAGGTTGCTCAACCAATCGAATGCGCTGCCACCAAACAGTTTCAGCGTCCCACATATGGAGCAAGGTTTTATGCAAACTTGGGAAACTAGAGACCATCTCTTTAGTTTGAAGTTCGGGAGATAAAGACCCTATTTTTTCGGTTAGTTTTTGATTGGCCCAAACATTATAGGCCGAATAATTTTCTAATAATTCTTTCATGTTGCTTCTTTAAAACTGTGGATTTATTCTCGATGGCAACTAATCGAAATAGGTTAAATTTGGTAGCAGATTAGATTTACTAAATATCGGCAAAAAAACAGTGACTATGGATAAGAATTTTCCAATTTCAGGCTTTAGCTCTTTGGCCATTCATGGCGGACATGTTCAGGACCCCAACTATGCGCATTTAACACCCATATATGCAGCCTCTACCTATGTTTTTGATACGGCAGAACAAGGAATGCGACGTTTCAGCGGACAAGAAGAAGGATACATTTATAGCAGATGGGGCAACCCCACTATGACAGAGGCAGAAGACAAAATTGCCGCAATGGAAACCTTTGGACTCGATTTTGAAGTAAAAGGAATTTTGCACGCATCGGGTATGGCCGCAATATCAACACTTTTTCTAGCCAATCTGAAACAAGGTGATAAAGTGCTGAGCCATTTTTCACTCTATGGCGGCACTCAAGAAATCCTCAATCGCTTGTTGCCTGAAACAGGCGTTCAATCTACTATTGTAGACCTTCGCGATTTGAACAAAGCCGAAGAAGCCCTTCAACAAGATCCGGCAATCAAAATGCTGTATCTGGAAACACCGGCCAATCCTACCATTCAATGTGTAGATATTGAAGAACTGACTAAACTCGCTAAAAAATACGGGAAAATAGTAGCCTGCGATAACACGTTCGCTACACCTTATCTTCAGCAACCATTCAAATTTGGAGTTGATTTCGTAGTGCACTCAACTACAAAATTTTTGAATGGGCACGGCACTATCATTGGAGGAATTCTATTAGGTAGGAACATTGAGTTCATGAAAACGCATGCTACTAAAATTCATCGTTTATTGGGCGGCAATAGTAATTCATTCGATGCCTTCTTGTTGGTGAATGGCATGAAAACATTGGAAGTGCGCATGGAGCGTCATTGCAATAATGCCATGGCAGTTGCTCATTTTCTGCAGTCTCACGATGCTGTAGCAAAAGTGAACTATAATGGATTACCGGAGCATCCTGATCATTTAGTGGCACTGAAACAAATGCGCCATCCGGGTGCCATGATGAGCATTGAATTGAAAGATGGATTGGTAGCAGGAGTGAAAATGATGAATAAATTAAAACTCTGTACCCGAACGGTAAGCTTGGGTACATGTGATACATTGCTTTGCCATCCTGCATCCATGACCCATGCAGGCGTGCCGAAAGAACAACGTGAGAAATATGGTATCACAGATGGATTGATCAGAATGAGTATTGGGATGGAAAATGTGCAAGACATTCTGGCCGATCTTGATCAGGCATTAAGATAACGCCACATTTTATACAACAATCAATCAACTTCACATGAGAAATTCACTCTTTCTCGCAGCCTTTGTATGCCTGATCATTGGTTGCGAATCGAAACCTACCTACGATACAATTATCAAGAATGGAATGATCTATGATGGATCTGGCGCGGCGCCTGTTAAAGGTGACATTGGGATCAATGCCGACACTATCGCTTTCATCGGCGATCTTTCACAAGCTACTGCAAAAGAAACTATTGATGCGAAAGGGAAAGCAGTGAGTCCGGGTTTCATCAATATGCTAAGTTGGGCTGTTGAGTCCTTAATTGAAGACGGGAACAGTGAAAGTGATATTCGTCAGGGTGTAACATTGGAAGTATTTGGTGAAGGAAGCAGTATGGGCCCTTTGAGTCCAAAAATGAAAGAACGTGAACAGAATTCACAAGGTGATATCAAATACAAAGTAGATTGGACGAGCTTCGGAGGATACCTCGATTTTATGGATAAAAGAGGTGTGAGTTGCAATATCGCTTCATTTTTGGGAGCTACTACCGTACGTGATTATGTTATTGGAGAAGACAATCGACAAGCTACTCCGGCTGAATTGGATACCATGAGGATGTTGGTTAAAGCGGCAATGGAAGAAGGTGCGTTGGGAATCGGTACTTCTTTGATTTATCCACCAGCCTTTTTTGCAAGCACCAATGAATTAAAAGAGTTGACCAAAGAAGCGGCGAGATACGGCGGTTCATATATTAGTCACATGAGAAGTGAGGGCAACAATATTGAAAAAGCATTGAATGAGTTGATAGAAATTTCCAGCTACGCAAATTGTCACGGCGAATTGTACCATTTGAAGATGGCGGGAAAAGACAATTGGGGCAAATATGATACAGTGATTGCAATGATTGAAAATGCCCGTAAAGCCGGGATTGATATCAGTGCTAATATGTACAATTATACGGCAGGTGCAACGGGAATGACCGCGTCGTTTCCGCCTTCATTGCAAGACGGTGGATTTGGTAAATTAAGAGAACGTTTACAAGATCCAAAGATTCGTGCAGAGATGGCGAAAGCGATGAATACTAACGCTACCGATTGGGAGAATTTATACTATGGCGCGAATGGAGCCGAGCATGTATTATTATTGGCATTTAAACAAGATTCGCTAAAAAAATACACAGGCAAAACATTGGCCGAGGTTGCCAAAATAAGAGGCACGAGTCCGGAGAACACGGCCATGGATTTAATAATTCAAGACAGCACGAGAGTGGGAGTTGCGTATTTCTTAATGAATGAAGACAATATTAGAAAACAGATTCAATTGCCATGGGTAAGTTTCGGAAGTGATGAAGGATCGTATTCAACGAAAGGAGTGTTTTTGAAGGCGAATCCGCATCCGAGGGCTTATGGAAACGTTGCACGATTATTAGGAAAATATACGAGAGATGAGAAATTGATTCCGTTGGAAACAGCGGTGTACAAGTTGTCTGGTTTGCCGGCCAAAAATTTAAAACTGCAGAGAAGAGGATTGTTAAAAGTTGGATATTATGCCGATGTAGTGGTGTTTGATCCTGCAACAGTGAACGACAAATCTACCTACGACAAGCCACATCAGTATTCAGAAGGAGTAAGTGATGTATGGGTGAACGGAGTAGCCGTATTGAGAAACAATGAGCACACCGGAAAAAGACCGGGCAAAGCATTAAGAGGACCGGGATATAAATCAAAATAAACATGAGCATAACAGTTAGAAGAGCAAGAAAAGAAGATTGTCCGAGAATCATGCAATTGATTCAGGAATTGGCGGATTATGAGAAAGCGCCTCAAGAAGTGACGGTAAGTTTAGAGCATTTCCAAGAAAGTGGATTTGGCGAAAATCCAGTTTGGTGGGCATTTGTAGCCGAAGAAAACGGGATCATTCAAGGATTTGCCCTGTACTACATTCGGTACAGCACATGGAAAGGTCAGCGCATGTATTTAGAAGACATTTTGGTTACGAATGAAGCGCGTGGGAAAGGAATTGGAAAGTTGTTATTCGATCGATTAATAGAAGAAGCGAAAGAAAAGAAATTTTCCGGAATGATGTGGCAAGTATTAGATTGGAACGAACCGGCCATTAATTTCTACAAAAAGTTCCCCACCAAATTCGATCCTGAATGGATCAATTGCACCATTTCATTTTAATTCATTACAATCCAAAACGAAAAAGCGAGCGCCTCTCAGGCGCTCGCTTTTTCGTTGTAACACACAACCTAGAGTTGTTTCAAAGCCAAAAATGCCGAAGGAGAAATAATAGTTTTGTCAAAAATACACATATGGCAGATACATTTATGCAAGTTGACATCATGCTGGTTTTTGCTACGAAATACCGCGATGCTTTGATTGAATACTCTTGGGATGAGGAACTCTACAAATACATAACCGGTATTGTACAAAACAAAGATCAAAAAATGCTAGCTATTGACGGCGACAAGGATCACATTCACATTTTTTTGAGCTTATCAGGTGATTTATCAATCGCAGAAATCGTTCGCGAAGTCAAGAAATCTTCTACGAATTTTGTTAATGACAGAAGACTTTCGAAAAAGCATTTCAGGTGGCAATCAGGATATGGAGCCTTCTCTTATTCAAGAAAAGACCGTGATCGAGTAATTAATTATATTAAGAATCAGAAAGAACATCATTCAAAAGAAAATTTCAAAGAAGAATTCAAAAGGCAACTGAAAGAATTTGACATTGAATTTAAAGAAGGATATTTATTTGATTTTTTTGAAGAACCGGAATCTGAAAATTGAATAGCGAAACCTTTTCGCAATGTAAAACCCACATTCGACCCCGCCGGGGTCGAACTTATCCGCCTTGTCTGTGCTGCTACCAACATTTGACCCTTCCAGGGTCGGGCATTCAAAGCAATAAACTTGATCAGTTAAGGTGTATTACTAGAACAATTCAATTTAAATCTGAAAATTGAACGGCGAATCCTTTTTCGCAATACAAAACACACATTCGACCCCGCCGGGGTCGAACTTATCCGCCTTGTCTGTGCTGCTACCAACATTTGACCCTTCTAGGGTCGGGCATTCAAAGCAATAAACTTGATCATCAAAGGAGCATTACAAGTACAATTCAATTTAAAGAAACGGAAATATGAATACCCGAATTGGCGATTTGTAAAACTCCTTGCCACTTATGTAAGAAGAAAGAAACAACCTTGCTAAAACCTATTGTATAATATTCTCGACCCCGGCAGGGGTCATATGTTGTTAGAAAGCTAATGCAACAATTGATCCCGACCCCGGAGGGGTCGCATGTGGTATCTCTATTGACACCAACCAATTCCACCACAAGTTGCCACTATCACGCAAGAGTGTGACGCGACCCTGTAGGGGTCGAAATTATCCACCTTGTCTTTGCTACCACCAACATTTGACCGTTCTAGGGTCGGGCATTCAAAACAACAAACTTGATCATCAATGTTGCATTACAAGTACAATTCAATTTAAAGAAACGGAAATATGAATACCCGAATTGGCGATTTGTTAAACTCCTTGCCACTTATGTAAGAAGAAAGAAACAACCTTGCTAAAACCAACTGTGTCATATTCTGGACCCCGGCAGGGGTCATATGTTGTTAGAAAGCTAATGCAACAATTAATCCCGACCCCGGAGGGGTCGCATGTGGTATCTCTATTGACACCAACCAATTCCACCACAAGTTGCACTCTTTCACGCAATAATGTAACACAAACCTGTAGAGGTCGAACATCAGTAGTAACTACAATCACGCACCACTGAGGTACGACCCTGTAGGGGTCGCACATCAGTCGCACCAATCAACGACGTGCAATCCCAATCGACCCGCTATGGGTCGCATCTGCGTATTCAATAAAACCGTTCCGATAAAACATACCCACCAATACCACCCAATAAAAAAACCGTCGTTTCCGACGGTTTTATTTTTTATTAATTTACCGATTCAACTTGCATCGTTTTATCGATCTTTAAAACCAACCCTTGCAACACCTTGCCCGGACCCACTTCCGTAAACTTGGTGGCCCCGTCTTTTACCATCGACTGAACACTCTGTGTCCATCGAACGGCACCGGTTAATTGATCAATCAAATTCTGTTTGATCTCATCTCTATCATACACCGCCTTCGCAGCTACATTCTGATAAATATGCGCCGTAGGCTGATGAAAATTTGTTTTCTCGATCGCTGCCTTCAACTCCTCCTTCGCCGGCTCCATCAAAGGCGAATGAAACGCCCCTCCCACCGGCAACAACAATGCTCTTTTCGCGCCCGCCGCCTTCATCTGCTCACAGGCTACTTCTACCCCTTTCAACGATCCGCTGATCACCAATTGTCCCGGACAATTATAATTCGCAGCAACCACAATTTCTCCCGTCTCTTCAGAAACCTTCTTGCAAATCTCTTCTACTTTCTCATCCGCCAATGCCAATACCGCCGCCATTGTAGACGGTGTAACTTCACATGCTTTCTGCATGGCCGTTGCACGAATGGAAACCAATTGCAAGGCATCTTCAAAACTCAAGGTACCATTCGCCACCAATGCCGAAAACTCTCCTAATGAATGTCCCGCTACCATATCCGGACGCGCCCCTTCAATTGATTTATACGCAATCACCGAATGCAAAAACACCGCCGGCTGCGTAACATTTGTTTGTTTTAAATCTTCTTCACTGCCATTGAACATTACATCAGAAATTCTAAAACCTAAAATCTCATTTGCTTGCTCAAACAATTTCTTCGCAAACGCGCTATTTTCATATAAGCTTTTCGCCATACCCGGGAACTGAGAACCTTGTCCCGGAAACACAAATGCATGCTTCATAGTGCTACCAAAGTTTAGAGTCAACAAAAATGCCACAAAGACTTTAAACTAACAAAATCTTTGTGGCTTCTAACCCAAATTTTATGGTTGTTAATGCAACTTTACGCCAACCAACTTCAAAAACTCCATTCTGGTAGAATTTTTTAGAAATTCTCCATCAAATGCACTCGTCGTTGTCACTGAATTTTGCTTCTGAACCCCTCTCATCATCATACACAAATGCGATGCTTCTACCACCACTGCTACACCAATAGGGTTTAGTGTTTCTTTGATCGCCTCCAAAATTTGCGATGTCAAACGCTCCTGAACCTGCAATCTTCTTGAATATACATCCACCACACGCGCCAATTTACTCAAACCCGTGATATAACCATTCGGAATGTAGGCAATATGCGCCTTACCGTAAAATGGTAACATATGGTGCTCGCACATACTATACAACTCAATATCTTTTACAATCACCATTTCACTAACATTCTCATGAAACTTTGCAGAATTCAAAATCTCTTTCGCATCCAATACATAACCCTGCGTCAAAAACTGCATGGCTTTTGCCATACGTTCCGGTGTTTTCAAGAGTCCTTCTCTTGTTGGGTCTTCACCTAATAATTCTAATGCTTTCGTATAATGCTCAATCAACCCCTTGGTTGTTGCCTCATCATACTGCTCAATTTTTCTATATGCCATAATCAATTATATTCAAGGTTGTTAATGAACTGGGAACTCCACGTAATTCCTATCGGTTTCGTACAAACGAACAAACAAATCCTGCGATTGGTTCAACTTTGCTCGTAATAAATCATAGATATAAATACAGATATTTTCCGCTGTCGGATTCACCGTTGAAAAATAAGGTACATCTAAATTCAAATTCTTATGATCCAACAAATCCAACACTTCCTCTTTTATCAGATCACTCAATACTTTTATATCAATCACATAACCCGTTTCCGGATCAACCTCTCCTACAACCTTCACTTCCAATTCATAATTGTGACCGTGATAATTCGGATTATTACATTTACCAAATACCGCTTGATTTTTCTCAAAATTCCAAGCAGAATTGAACAAGCGATGCGCCGCATTGAAATGCTCTCTGCGGTATACAGCCACCTTTTTATTCATGATTACCAATTTTATCCACTACAATTGAAACTTTTTCTTCTCTCTTTACTACCACACTAAGAAGATGAGAAACATTGTTTTGTCAAACAACTGATACGGAAGTGTGCCGTCCAAGTTGCCTAAAAATCGTGGGTTAGATAAATAACAGTACGTTTGTCGAATTGTTCGACTTTTCGAAATTAAAACAAAAATATCATTTCACACCCCCGAACTACAACTGCCCCAAAACAACGATATTTGCACCATGAATATTCTTGTAGTAGCCGCCACCGATTTTGAACTAAGTCCTTTGCGCTCAAAGGTTTCTACAAGTTCTTTAACACACAACATCCGGTTTCACACAACCGGTGTTGGTATTATGGAATCCACTTACCAAATCGCAAAACTATTGGACCTCCATTCACCCGATCTCGCCCTTCAAATTGGTATCGCCGGCACTTTCGATAGCCAATTACGTAATGGATCCGTTGTTTGGATTGAATCTGATACAGTGGCCGACCAGGGCGTTTGGGAAAACAATGCGTTTAAATCCCTAGCCGACCTCAACCTGTTTGCAGCCAATCAAACTCCTTATGTAAACGGACTACTTCCCAATCCTATTCAACTTCCATTCTTAAACACCCTACAAAAAGGACCTGCGATAACCGTTAATCAAATTAGCACCGACCCCAAATACATTCAAACCTGGAACCAATTGTACCGCCCAATTGTTGAATCAATGGAAGGCGCCCCCTTCCACTTCGCCTGCTTGAAAAAAGGCATCCCTTTTCTTCAACTCAGAGCCGTTTCCAACCAAGTTGGTGATCGCAACAAAGCCAATTGGGATTTTAAATCCAGTCTTGAAAACCTAAGTTCTGTATCCTACAAATTCATTGAATCGTTATGAAGAAATATACGCTCGGATTCTCACCCTGCCCCAACGATACTTTTATCTTCGATGCCTTGGTCAATAAAAAAATTGATACCGATCTCGAATTTGAAGTGGTATTGGCCGATGTTCAACAATTGAACAAATGGGCCCTCGAAGGCAAACTCGATTTCACAAAAATCAGTTACGGCGTAATGCCCTTGCTTACTACTACTTATAAAGTATTATCATCAGGCGGCGCCTTGGGTAAGGGAGTAGGACCCTTGCTCATCACTAAAAATCCCGACCTGCTAACAAAATCAGATCTTTCCGAATATACAGTGGCCATACCCGGACAAAACACCACGGCTCATCTCCTCTTTTCCCTTGCTCATCCTGAATGTTCTAAAAAAGAAATGATGATCTTCTCAGATATTGAAGATGCCGTTTTGACCGGTAAAACAGACATGGGGGTTATCATCCACGAAAATCGATTCACCTATCAATCGAAAGGATTGTACAAAATAAAAGACCTTGGTAACTATTGGGAAGAAACCACCGGCAATCCCATTCCACTCGGTGGCATTGTTGCAAAAAACAGCTTGGATACAGCATTGATGGAAAAAGTAAACGCTCAAATCAAAGCCAGTATTGAATACGCTTATGCCCACCACTACCCCGCTCCGGCCGATTATGTGAAAGCCCATTCACAAGAAATGGAACCGGATGTAATGAAACAACACATCGATTTGTATGTAAATAATTTCTCCCTCAACCTCGGCAGTTCAGGAAAAGCCGCAGTCAACCAATTAATTGAGATCTATCAGAAAAACAATCCGGGACTCACCATTAGCCCCGTTCATTACATCGACTAGTCTTTCTTCAATACAGCCGCATAAGTCTCCAAACAACGCTTCCGCGCTAACTCATGCTGCACAATGGGTCTTGGATAATTAAAGGAGTCCAATTCGGGTACCCATTTGCGTATGTACTTTAATTGCGGATCGAATTTTTGCGTTTGTAGTTGCGGATTGAATACTCTGAAATAAGGAGCCGCATCGCAACCGCTGCCCGCAGCCCATTGCCAGCCACCATTATTAGCGGCCAAATCGAAGTCCAATAATTTCTGAGCGAAATAAGCTTCTCCCCAGCGCCAATCGATCAATAAGTGTTTGGTAAGAAAAGAAGCAACAATCATCCGCACGCGGTTGTGCATATATCCTGTTGCATTCAATTCGCGCATACCTGCATCAACAATGGGATAGCCGGTTTCACCCTTACACCATTTCTCAAAAGCCGCTTCATCGTTCAGCCATTGTATTTGATCATAATCCGGTTTGAAAGCCAAGCCCTTTCCCACGCGTGGGAAATGCCAGAGAATCATATGATAGAAATCGCGCCAGATCAATTCATTCAAATAAGTCTCGTTCAATGCGCCGGCTTCACGAGCGAGTTGACGAATACTAATGGTTCCGAAACGCAAATGCACACCCAATCTTGAGGTTCCGGGAACTGCCGGGAAATCGCGCTGCTCCGAATATTTTTTGATCACTTCCGCTTTCCAATCGGTGGGTGGTATGTCGATCTCCGAAGGCTCAAATCCCATGTCGGCCAAACTTGGGATCTTTGTTGGTTTGGCTGTATGAAAGGCCTCGAAATATTTTTTAGTGGGATATGATTTTAGGAAGAAAGGTTTAAGTGCCGCCTTCCATCTTCTTGAGTAAGGCGTAAAAACAGTGTAGGGCTTACAATCGTCTTTCACTACCTCATCTTTTTCGAAGATCACCTGATCTTTGAACGTATGAAAACTTGCCCCGGCTTTTTCTACCAATGAACGGGTCAAGCCATCGCGCTCCAAAGCATAAGGCTCGTAATCGTGGTTGGTAAACACTTTGGCCACATCGAACTCCTTCAGAATCTCGGGCCAAATTGTTGAGGGACTGCCATAGTACACCCGCAAGCAGGAGCCCAAAGCTTTCAACTGCGCGTCCAATTCCGTAATGACACGGTGAATGAAATGCACGCGCGCGTCTTTTTTATCCTCTAGCTTGTCTAAAATCTCTCGATCAAAAATAAAAATGGGTTGAAGCGGAAGCCCCGATTTTAGGGCATGGTACAGACCGGCATTGTCTTCCAAACGCAGGTCTCTGCGGAACCAAAAAATAGCCAATTTCGACATGCTTTTACAACAATTAAACTAGAGCAAAAGTTTAAGCTTGTAATAGTATTTCAAGAAATCATTCAACGCGTATTCTCGGTCGCCCACTTGCTTAACCCATCGAATGCCACGCACGGCATTGGTCAGAAATACGGCTTCCGCATTCATCAAGCGTTCTACCGGCAATATTTCTTCTTCAATGGTGCCCGAATGTTTGATCAAGTGAGCGCGCATCACCCCTGCAATGCCTCCTTCGCTCAGTGCTGGGGTATAGACTCGTCCCGATTCCACCCAAAACACATTGGCGATACTGGCATCACAAATACGGCCCCATTGGTTCAACACCAAGGCCTCGTTCAATTTTTGTTGTTTGGCGTGAAAAGCGGCCAGCAAATAAGGTTGGTAATTGGCGGATTTGTATTGGGAAAAGGCATCGGCTGCTTTGATGGCACCGGAATAAATGCCGGCGATCAAACCATTCTCATTGAGTTCAATGGTATGGGAAGCCATTGGGTAGGTCTCTATCACCCAATTGGGGTTGAGGTTCACCGGATCGTACACGCCCCCATCACCACGAAACACCGAGAGGCGGATGCGAACGGCCCCGCTGCATTTGTTTTTACGTATGAGGCGATGGATCTGCTGTTCCAGATAATGAGCATCGAAATGAGCAGGAATGGTATAATGAAAGGCTTGCAAGCCCTCGAACAAGCGGTTCAGGTGCAATTCAAAATAGGGCATGCCCCCTTCCGTCCACAAAATGGTTTCAAACAATCCATCGCCGTAGCGCAACCCTCTATTGGCCGCTCCTACTATGGGGGTATCGGCAGCTAGTAAATCTCCGTTGAAATTGATGAAGGAAGACATGCTGCAAAGAACGAGAAGAAAAAAGACATCACCCAAAACAAAAAAAGCCGAAGCATCGCTTCGGCCTTCCTATAACTAAAAACTTAAAACTTACCACTTAATTCGGTTCATCGATCAGTCCGTTCTTCACGGCGTACATGACCAACCCGGCCATGCTTTTTGAACCGGTTTTTACCTTGAGTTTGTCGCGGATGGCTTCTACGGTGCGGGGGCTGATGTCTACGATGTCTGCAATTTCCTTTGTTGTTTTTTCCTCGCACATCAGTTTCAGCACACGTACTTCTTTATCGCTCAAATTGGCTTCTTGGATGCCTACCGGTTCGTTGCGTTTGGTGCGGATACCGGAAAGCAGGGCCTTATTGGTGAGTTCGTTGAAGAAGAATTCTTGTTCGTAGCAGGTTTTGATAGCCTGGTAAATGGTTTCGGAGTCGGAATTCTTGGTTAAGTAAGAATTGGCGCCGATTTCCATCAGTTTGCTGATCATGGAGTGGTCGTTGTACATCGACAACATGATCACTTTGGCATCGGGGCGAACCTTGCGAATTTCGGGCAGGGTTTGGATGCCGTCCATGATGGGCATTTGAATATCGAGTAGAATTACATCGGGTTCGATGTGTTTCAGCAGGTTCAGCAGTTGCATACCGTTATCGGCTTCTGCAATTAGTTCCACGTCCTTTTTAACGGACAGGGCGGTTCTCACACCGGCTCTGAAGAGGGTGTGGTCATCGCAAATGGCCACTTTAATGATAGGATCCTGGTCGGGTCGTTTCATGAGGTTTGCTTTTCTTTCGTGGTTGGTTTTAAAATTTGCCGTTAAAAATGGTAAAAATCTCTGATGTTTACCATAGGAGATTTACGAAATTATACTATTTCGGAATATACTGGTTACCTATTTTTAAACGGGATTTTACGATGGTTTATTGCGTGCTTTTTCGAAAAAGGGCAAGAAGTTTTACGAGAAAAAGGGCAAAATCCGAAAGGGGAAAATAGGGCAAATCTGCTCTTGTTCAGGGTTTTGGGTGCCCGTAAATTTGTATTCTAAAGTTGATTGATAAGGATTAGCAACCTCAGACCGTCCAATGTCCTTTAATAACCGTCCAATAAAGAATTTCAATATTCTATGAAACCGGCAAAGTCCAATATCAATCAACTTTCTTTCTTTTTGACCACGCACCCTGGGAACTGAACCCAACTCTGATACAACCACACCGAATCGCGTCCTTTGAAAACTACCGCCTTATTTTATTGAAAAGTGCGCCCGTTTTTGCCGAACCACTCCGCCCTATACCTTATCACAGCAATTTTTTTCAGGACAATATAAGAACCTGCCCAACCCGAACGCAAGACGTCCAGCCGAACAATCGATGCCTTTTGCAGTTGGTTTTGAAATTAGTATCGTTTGTTCCTTGCTAAGGAAGGGCAGGTTTTTTGAATTTTGAAATCCATTCTTCTAAAAAATCCTCCAACTCAACTTCATTCACAGGTTGCTTTATTATCACGCCCTGGTCATCTGCTACCACTATGGTTGGAAATGCGTTCAATTTTAAAAGTTCCATAAAACTAAGCCCCGCTTGATTGTCAATTAATTGTTTCCAAAAAGGTTTGTCTTTTATCAAAGCTTTCTTCCAACTTTCTACCGACTTGTCAACAGAAATACCAATAAACTGGATACTATCACTGGAATATTTTCGAATCAATCGTGGTAATCGTTCTCTAATTGAAACGCGGCAGGGATTGCACCAGCTTGCCCAGAAATCAATGATATTAATCTTCTTCAATTGACTACTTATTGAATACTCCTTTCCACTAGAATCCCTTACTGATATCTTTGGCAGTTTCATGCCAATCCGTGTAAATTGAACATTCCTCAGCTGATAAAACAAAACACGAATAGCTTTAATAGAGGTATCACTCATTCTCAAAAGATGATCGGACCAGAAAAGCGAATCTAAATTACCCATTGTGGTAACATAGTAATCATTCATTACTAAAAGCTTTTGATAATCATCATTTCCTTCAATGATCTTCTGTTTGAGTTTTCCCGAATATTCGGGTAGAAAACTCATTACTTTACGCTGATACTTACCAACCAAATTGCGTCTTGCCTCTTCAGATATTTTCTTTTGACTCTCTTTCATAAATTCTGAACCAATAAGGTTGAACGTATTTTTCATGCTCCGAAGCTCGGTCCAGTCTTTCAACAAGGAAGCACCCGATATTTTAGAAGAATTGTAAAAGCTATCGGCGTTAGCATAAATAGTTACTTTACCAGTTGGCGGTAGGATTAGTGAAAAAACATTCTGCTCAATACCTTCCTTAAAATACTGATATCCTGAATTCAAAGGAACAACCCCTAATCTGATCATTCTGGATTTGATCTTGTTTTGAGGCACAACATAATGGAAACTACCGCTACTACTAACACGAATAGAATCAACCGGAAAAAGCGGCGCATTGAACTGTCCCTGTTCTTCAACGTAGATATAGGGGCGCCAATCATTCTTAACTTTGATTTTCCCTTCTAGTACAACTTGTGAATTCAGTGCTGCACACAGAATACAAAACAAAATTGTTAACCTAATTCGGATAGTAATAGCAGTAGTTGTCATGATGTTTATTTTAATGTTGCGATATAATTGCTAACAGCGGATTGTTGTTCTCTCGAAAGCGTATTTATATAGGACTCATAGGCGGCAAAAAACTGATCGTAATCTCCTGGCTTCACAAGCACAAAATTGCCTTTGGCATTGACTCCGGATTGACCGGCTGCGCTCATGGTAGTTATTGAATTGGATAGTGCAGTGGTGCTTACTCCAAATTGTTTTAAGTAATTAAGATAACTTGAGAACCGGTCAGGATAAAATCTTATGGTTCTTACAGCGGTTGAAGCACCTGACGTAGAACCAATAGGTGCGGTTTTACAGCTTGACACACCTAACCAACAACCGCATCCGCCGGTTTCGCGCTTGGGGTCCCAACAAATGCAACAGTCACTAAACCAACAATCGGCCGAGCAACTTGCATACCCGGCAGGGCACGTGCATCCGCTGCCGGTTGCGGCTTTGTCAATCTCAAGATGTTCTTCATGATCTGCAACAAGCGGCTCATTACTCTTTTTCGTACAATAGTAGGAACTGGTGGCAATCACAGCGAGGATTGCAATTACAAAATACTTTTTCATGGCTTTGAAAAATAGATGCCTACTCTAAAATGGTTTTCGGCTACCCCCTCCTGCTCCATACAGGAAGAGCAAATTTCATAAACCATTCAAAATCAACCATGAGGAAAACACCATGGAATTAGGAGAAAAAAAACACAAAAAAACGTATAAAATATTTTTTCTATCCAACGAGAAGTTTGAAATTTTAGGTACCAAAACTTATCAGAGAATGTATTACTTGTTAAAAGATGTAACTGCATTTATAATGCTATTAACTTACATATATGCAACTGTATTTATGATCAAGCATTTCAAAAAGCTTGGATACTTTAAACCATTAGTAATGACAATGATTGCTGGGGCTATTCAGTGCTCTCTCTCTTTTTTACCATCACTTGAAGTATCCTTTCTGAATAGATTGACTCCACTATTTATTTTAAGTATCTATTTATATCTATTATTCGAAATAATTTCATTTACTCTGATAGTTAGGTCAGTTCTTGCTTTAAAAAAACACAAGAATATTCCACTTTTAGTTAGTATTTTTCAAATCTTATATATCATATTCAATTTTTTCAATTCAAGTCAAACCACAGACTTTACGCTTTTATATACAATTCAATCAGTAATAATCGTAACGCTGTCTGCATTAGTGCTTTACTTTGGAAATGATGAATTACGGAATATCAATCTTATACAAGATTTTAAAACTTTATATTTCGTGGCAAACATTTTTATGTATACAATAACGATTCCATTATACTCGCTTCATGACTTTCTTTTCAACTTCAACAAAGAAGTATTCTTTACATTATATTCAATCAATGACTTCTCTTATTTATTATTTCTTATAACAGTAATTCATACATTAAAATGCAAGACTCGGTTCAATATATCTATACAGCTATAATCGCTTCAACCTTTGCTTTCCTAATCCTATTTATTTTTTTCTTAAGCGCATTTAACAAATCAAGAAAACAAAGAATCACGCAAATAGAAAAAGACAAATTGATTAGTGCTGTTTATGAATATAAACTGTCAGAATCGGAAGTTCATGCTCAAGAAAGCACCTTGAATTACGTCGGAAAAGAGTTACATGACAGGGTTGGACTTACTCTAACATTAGCGAAGCTAACCTTAAATAGCACAGTAAGTAAGCTGCCGCCTAACGTCATGAACGATTTCGCCAATATTGAACAGACAATCACCGATGCCATTAAAGAGTTAAAAGAAATTTCTATGGGAATCAATAGTGATTTAATTAGTGAATTTGGTCTCCATCACTCTGTTGAAAATGAAGTCTCGAGAATAAACAGACTTACATCAAAACGAGTTGAATATGATGTAATCGGCACGCCTTTTCAAATCTCGAACGACTTTTCAATTGCTATTATTAGGGTTATTCAAGAGCTGTTAAATAATTTAATCAAATACTCTCAAACGAAAAAAATAATAATCCTATTAGAGTATTCAGCAGAATGTATGCAAGTATCAATTGTCGACAATGGAGATCCAATTAAACATAGTACCCCAAAGATAAACACATCAGGATTGATTAATATCCGACATCGCTTGAAGTTATTAGATTCTCAATTGGAATCTTTAGTTACCGAAAATGAAAATATAACATTCTTTAAAATTAAGAAACCATGACTCCAATAAAAATTGCTCTCGTTGATGACCACCAATTACTAAGAATTGCATTAGTAAATCTTATTAATAACTTTGGGGACTTTAAGGTTATCATAGAAGCTTCAAATGGTAAAGAACTTATTAAAAGTATTAAATCTAACAGTTTACCAGATATTATCATATTGGATCTTAACATGCCTGAATTAGACGGTTACGATACATCCAAATGGTTGAATTCTAATTACCCAGATATTAAGATAGTAATGCTAACAATGTATGATGCTGAGGCCGCCCTTATTAGACTATTAAGATCAGGAATAAGAGGCTTTTTGAGAAAAGACATTCATCCAACTGAATTAAAACAAGCACTAATTCATGTAAATGAAATTGGATATTACTACACAAATTCATCTATCAATAGACTCGCAACAATATTTCGACTTAATAAAGAAGACATATTCAACAAAACAATCCTATCGGAGGAAGAAGTTACTTTTTTGCAACAAACTGCAACGGATCAAACTTATAAAGAAATCTCTATCACATTGGGAATTACACTTCGTAATGTAGATCACATGCGAGATCAACTATTTGAAAAACTTGAAGTAAAAAGCAGAGTAGGCTTAGCTCTTTTTGCTATCAAAAACGGTCTAGTCCATATTTAGATATTGAATTATTCAACCCGTACACAGAATAACCCCAAAAAGGTATCTGGCTTCACAAAAAATACTATCTAATAAACTTAATCTATCAACTTATTCCTCATACCATACATAATCAAACCAGCGATGGTTTTGGCGCCGACTTTGGTTTTCATGTTTTGACGAATGGTTTCAACTGTTCGAGGACTTAAAAACACTTCTTTCGATATCTCTTCGGTGGTTTTATCTTCAGCCAATAACTTTAATATGCGGATTTCCTTTTCAGAGAATTTTACCGGATTGGGGTAAAATTGACGAACCTGCTTCTTTGTTTGCAATTTGCTCAGCACTGCCTTGTTTACGAGATCATTGAAATAAAAATCATCATTCATGCAAGTGAGAATTGCCTGGTATATTTCATCCGGATCAGAGGTTTTAGTGAGGTATGCATTGGCTCCAAGCTCCAACATCTTACTAATCATCTCTTGATCGTCGTACATCGTTAACACAATGATTTTAAGATCGTCGTATTCTTTTCTCAAGATACCAATGGCGTTGATTCCATCTACCTCCGGCATCCTGATATCCATTAACAGTACATCGGGTTTCTTCAACTGCATTTTATGCATCAGATCCTTTCCATCTTCGGCCTCCCATAACAATTTCAAGTACTCTTTTCCTTTGAGCGCCATTTTTATTCCATCGCGAAAAATCTTATGATCATCGGCAAGGGCTACTTTTATCACCATTTCTGTACTCATATTGCAGCGGTTCTTTTATAGGTTTGATAATCCTTCGTTTTTTTTCGAGTTTGAATTCGTAGTTATACGAAATTGCTTTCTTAATTCCCTATCTACAAAATCGAGCAAATGCGCTCTTGTTCTTACTTTCAACAACCGGTACTTTTGTCTAGAAGTTGATTGATGTAGGTATGCAACCTCTCCAAATCATCCAATGTCCTGAATACCGTCCAGTAAAAAGTTTCCAAAAATCCTAAGAAAGACCATCAGAGAGATCCACTATCAGTCAACTTCTTCTTCCCCGTTTTGAAATCCTTGTACTTCAAATTATAGGCCATTAACGTGTTTTTACTCGAAAAATTGCCTTTTTCCGTATTTCCTCCAAATTCCAACTACCCGGCTTTTTCAGGTTTATTCACACTTGTGCATAAACTTCAAAAAATCGTAGTTTTTCATCGTAAGTCTACGAATATTTCACCGTATTTTTACTAATTTTTTAGCGTACAACTACGTATTTTTACCTAGTAGGTTTACGATAAAAATCACCGAAAAGCTACGTCTGATCTAAGTTTCGTCCAAATTACGCCTTTTTATCAAGGTTTTAGGTATTGTCCAGATTTTTTTTTTGGTGGTCTTTTACTCTGAATTCGGTGCTAAAAACCTCTTCAAAAAAGAATTTTATATGACACAGACTACCATCAAAACCCAAAACATCGCTGCAATTGGTGAAGAAATTGGTTTGGATTTAGGTAAGCAAATGGTTAAGGCTTATCAAGACGCTAATCCTACCGACGTAAGCGCTTATTTGATCGGAAGAAACATCCTCGAGCAAATTTTGGCTCAACCCGGTTGCGTAGGCATCCGTTTCTACAACGCTTATAACGAGCTAGGTCAAAAAACGCTCGTTTATGTTGGTGTAGACGCCAACGAATCTGCTATCATCACAGTTACTTCTGTAACCACTACAGGTGAGTTCGAAACAACAAAAGGTATCGTTGCTGACAGAATTAAGCCTATTAGAACAGAAGGAATTGACGCTGATGATTGGGGCGTAACAAACGACTAATTTTTGTATATTATTGAAACTTAGCTATTTTTGAGAAAATCAACAAAATAGATAAGTTTCTCCAAAATATTAGCTTAATTAGCCCATTATTACCACTGGTGCTGTTTTTATTGTTAAAAGACAAAAAAAACAGTCAACTGGTGGTTATTTTTTTGTATTCTATACTTGCTTTTTTGATTGATATTTTATTGACTGCATCAAGTACATTCTTAAAAGGTGAGAATGCGCAAAACATTACAAACCTACTCCTAAGTATTTTTACAGTTATTGAATTTTCATCCTTCGCCTTTTTCTTAAGTAAGGCGCTTAAATCTCCAATATCTACAAAAGTCGCACTTTTTGCCATTTTTATCTTTATCCCCGTTTGCATAGTTAATTGGTTCTTTTTGCCCAAGTATGGTGCAAATCTTGACACAATACCTGTTGTTTCTCAAGCCCTAGTAATAATGCCACTCTGTGTAATGTTTTATTTTGAGCAAATAAAAAACCCAGTAAATCTATTTATATACTCGACTCCTAATTTCTGGGTGGTAACAAGTATTTTGATATATCTATCTGGTACTTTCTTTATTTTTCTCTATTCGATGAATCTTTCAGAAAAAGAACTGGTAGATTACTGGGCGATCAACTATTTTTTCAATATCCTGAAAAATTTATTGTTCGGTGTAGCCGTTTATTTACAAGCCCGAGGCACCAAAGAAGAAGAAATTCCGTTTAACCAAAACCTAACTTAAACCCGTAAGCACCCTAAACATGTACTTTTTACAAACCGGTACAACAAGCTCCACCTCGCTGGTACTCCTTTTCGGTACCGTGGGAATGCTCGTGCTCACAATCGGACTCATCGTTTTCATCATCTTCCACCAGCGGAAAGTCATTCGCTATCAGCTCCAACTCCAAAAAATGGAGCAAGATCAGCAAAAAATGTTCCTCAATGCCTCTATCCGCCTCCAGGAAGAAGAACGCCAACGCCTCGCAGCCGATCTGCACGACGACGCCGGTCCGCTGTTGGCTACCGCCCGACTCTACCTGAACGAAAACCTGGTAAACCTCGACAAAACAACCCAGCTCCAAAATATTTACAATGCCAAGCAGATCATCGATGATACCATCCAACTGATCCGCAATATCTCCCATAGCTTGATGCCTCCCACCCTCAAAAACTTCGGTTTAGAGAGTGCCGTGAACGACCTGTTCCAAAAAATCAGCGCCTCCGGCAGCATGAACGCTAGTTGCAGATTCCACGATTACCGCACCCGCATGGACCCCGAAGACGAATTGATCGTTTTCCGTGTAATCCAAGAATTGATCAACAACATCCTGAAACACAGTAATTCCAGCTTTATCCACCTTACCCAAAACATTAGCGGCGATAAACTTTACGTGAGAATGCACCACGATGGAAAAGGCCTCACACAAGAAGATTTCGACCGATTGAACAAAAGCGCAAATGGGTTAGGACTTAAAAACATTCAAAGCCGACTCAAACTTTTACACGGGAAAATCTTTTTCGAAAAAGATGCTTCTCAAACCTATTATAAAGTGACCATTGAAGTACCAAGAATAGAAGACGGAATACCGGCAAAATAAATTGACAGTTCCCTGTCAATTAACTAGTTGAGATTCAGTACTTTTATTTTCCAATATCGTTTACCATGGGACCAATTAAAGTTGCTATCGCCGACGACCACAAAATTTTCCGCAAGGGGGTAATCCTGTCGCTAAGACAGTACGCCAACTTGAAATTCATAATGGAAGCAGAGAACGGTCAAGAACTGATCGACCAACTCGCAACCGCACCGGAAGAGGATAAACCGGAGGTAATTCTCATGGACTTACGCATGCCCGTTAAAGACGGTATAGAAACTACTAAGTTCGTTGCCAAACAATACCCCGATATTCATATCATTGCCCTCACCATGCATGAAGACGAGCGCTTCGTAAGTCACATGATGGAAATTGGTGCCAATGGATATTTGTTGAAAAGCGCCGACCCGGCAGAAATCAAAAAGGCCATCATGGAAGTAAAGGCCAAAGGCTATTACCTCAACAATTTCGTTAACCGAATCTTGTTGAAAAAATCACACTCCCGTCAACGTACCGCACCTACCCTCACTACAGATACGGCCCTTTCCGATCGTGAAAGAGATGTAATGAAATACATTTGTATGGAATTCACAGCTCAAGAAATTGCGCAAAAATTGGATGTTAGCCCACGTACTGTGGAAGCCATCAAAGACCGCCTAATGGAGCGATTTGGGGCTAAAAACACCGCTGGATTGGTGTTCTATGTAGTGAAGAATAATCTGATCGATTAATAGTACCTTAGCGGCGCGTCCAACCCCTGAAGAACCGGTTTTGTTTTATATGACTGATACAACCGGTTTCATATCATTTCTGTTCGTTCATCTCATTGCGTCTCTATTGGCGGTATTTGCCGTTACGGGTTTGCTATTGCGTCAACCCAAGAAACCAATGAGTACCTGGCTCTTTTTCGCCCTCTCACTTTATACCATCTTACTGCCCTTTTTTTTACTGGGATTTAAGCAGCAGTATAATTGGACATTAAATTCCACCAACACACATTTCTATATTACCGGAGCATTTCTTACTGCTCTTACCTTACGCTTGCATTGGAACTTTAAAATAGCCGGCGCATTGTATCAAACCATACTTGCCATGGTGCTTTCTTTTTTTCTGACGCTCACTTGGGCTGCTCCGGAAAAATTGAACATTCCGGGAATTTACCTCATTGTTTCCGGACTTGTAATTGCAGGGGTTCTCATCACTTGGGCGAAAGCCATCAAGGAACGCTATTTCTTCCCCTTCCAACAATCTTGGTTTTGGATTTCAATGGGAGCACTTTGCCATCATTTGATGCTGCTGGTGTATGCTGCTTTGTATTTCAGCTATCCTAACTTTCCTCAAATACAAGAAAGCTTTACCTATGTAATAGGGCTGTCGTACTTATTACAATGGATCTTATTTGTGATTGGAGTTTGGAGCAAACCCGATACCAACGAATTGAATTAAGCAAACCGCATCTCTGGAACTGTTGCAGGTACAGTTAACTTTCCCAATGTCTTTTCTTGAATGTATTCTATACTGATTCCGGGAGCCCTTTCAACCAATAGAAACCCGGCCCCATTGGGCAAAACATCCATTACCGCCAAATCCGACACAATGCGCTTTACACAACGCACACCAGTAAGTGGCAAACTACAATTGGGGAGTAATTTTGAAGCTCCTGCCGGATTGGTATGCATCATCGCCACTATGATATTTTTGGCACTGGCTACGAGATCCATGGCTCCGCCCATACCCTTTACCATCTTACCCGGAATTTTCCAATTGGCAATATCTCCGTTTTCTGAAACTTCCATCGCGCCTAGTACCGTTAAATCTACCTTGCCTGCACGGATCATTCCAAAGCTTTCTGCACTATCAAAAAACACACCACCGGGTAATACCGTTACCGTTTCTTTTCCGGCGTTGATCAAATCAGGATCTACTTCCGATTCAACAGGATAGGGTCCCGTACCCAAAATCCCATTTTCACTTTGAAACACTACACTCATTCCGGTAGGAACATAATTCGCAACAAGAGTGGGAATACCAATACCTAAGTTCACATACATTCCATCTTTTAACTCTTGAGAAATCCGTTGTGCTATTTGAAATTTATCGAGCGACATACCATTCAATTTGAAGTAAACATTATTTTTTTACCGTTTTGCGCTCAATGCGCTTTTCATAAGGACCGCCTTTGAAAATGCGGTGAACATAAATCCCGGCCACATGAATTTGATCGGGATCGAGTTCTCCCGGCGCTACCAAATCTTCCACTTCAGCAATGGTGATGGTGCCAGCCTTTGCCATTGAGGTTGAAAAGTTGCGGGTCGATTTTCGAAACACAAGGTTGCCCATGGTATCACCTTTCCAGGCTTTTACGATCGCGAAATCGGCATGCAGCGCCATTTCCATCAAATAATGTTTTCCATTGAACTCGCGTACTTCTTTGCCCTCAGCTATTTCTGTTCCATAGCCGGCAGGAGTAAAGAAAGCGGGGATACCCATTCCCGCCATTTGAATGCGGGTGGCAAGAGTTCCTTGCGGAATTAAATCTACTTCTAATTCACCGCTCAACAACTGACGCTCGAATTCAGCATTCTCACCCACATATGAACTCATCATTTTTTTGATTTGCCGGGTTTGGAGGAGAAGACCCAATCCAAAATCGTCGACTCCGGCATTATTGGAGATACAAGTCAAATTCTTTACGCCTTTCTCAACAAGTGCTGCAATACTAGTTTCCGGAATACCACAGAGACCAAAGCCTCCGAGCATCAAGGTATCGCCGTCTTTGATATCGGCGATGGCAGCAGCGGCGTTCAACACTACTTTATTCATAACAAGCAAGCTTTAATTCGTTTCTATTGCGGCTTTGGGGCCGGCGTTGAAGGAGTTGGCTTGTACAGCGTTTCCTTCTCTTTATTCGCACGCACCGATAAAGTATCGAACATGGCTTTTAACAAATCGGGGCGCGACAAATAAAATTTATAACTCTTTACAAAACGTTCTTTATCGATCTGATGTACCTGAAACACTTCGTCGTAAAGCTTAAATGTTTCCAATTTCAAATCCAGTTTTGCGGTGTCCTTTATCAGAAATTGATTGGAATACCGGTCGGCTAAAATCATATCCCACAAAATCAATTGCATTTTTTCCTGAGGAATTACATCCTTAGGAACTTCTTTAGATTCGCCACAAGCGATCAACAATAATACCATCATTACAAGGCCTAGTCTCACTTTAATTCTTGTTTATACAGATTCGAATTGGTTATATCAATCTTTGCTAAAATGTCTCTCGCCCTGGTTTTTGCTTCAGGATCCGCTTTCTTCAATGCTTTTACGATCTCCGTTGCCTTTCCTTGAAAGAAGAAAGGTACGATCATCGAATTCGGATTATCGGTGTTTAAAGTATTGATCAAGTTCACCACATTAAGCAAGGCATTGCGTCCTTCCTCTTCGTTTTCATACATCATGTCCAAACCCAAACGATAATATCCATAAATGATATCATGAATCAATGCATACTTATTATTGGCTAAATTTTCGGCTAACCAATACCGGTTGCGCTGACTGTCAAATGGCTTCCAACCCGTTATGTCTCTGCCATCAGGAGCATTGTTTACGATTTGCTGAGCCTTTTGAAAAAACAGATCTCCACCTCTTGACGAGAACGAATCATAGTCGAGCCCTAACAATAGATATACATAATACGCCAAAGTTGCAGACAGGTTCGATACTTGTGGATCGGAGCCAGATACGCGATTCTCATTGAACTCCACCGGCTGGTATTCTACATATTTGAATGTAAACGATTCGTCTTGAAAATTAATGAGAGGCGATTGGTAACTGGAATTGAAAATGGGACGAGCCGCTTGAACCACCAATGTGCCACTGTATACATTGTCGGCCACCGTTTTTTTGATGGTGATCAGAAAATTACAATTGATTTTTTCCTGAGGCTGGTAGGTATCATTGGTCCATTTACGGTTGTTCAAAAAAGTGTTCAGGGTTGTTTGAAGGGTCTGAAATACTTTCTTGTCCGTTTGTGAGCTAATCAACGAAGCATTCACTGCTACGCGGGCATTCAATTCCTGGGCCTGCAATGAGGCAGTCAAGCCAAAGCTCATCAACAATACGATCAAAAATCGGATTCTCATTTATTGGATGTTTACAATTCTATCAACGATATCAACGGCTACTTGTTGCTTCGATTTCTGCTCGTAGGTCCATTCAGCGCCGTTTTTTGCAAAGATGGTGATCTTATTGGTATCATGACCAAATCCCGCGCCTGAATCATTCAGGGAATTCAGGACAATGAGGTCACAGTTCTTGGAAACCAGCTTTTCCTGCGCATAGGCGCGTTCATTGGTTGTTTCCAAAGCAAACCCTACCAAAACCTGACTGGGCTTCTTTAAGCCTCCTAATGACTTTAAAATATCTTTTGTCTTCTTGAGCGTTAGCGTTAAATTACCCTCTTTCTTTTTAATTTTCTCTTCTGACACTTCTTCTGGAGTGTAATCAGCTACAGCTGCCGACATTACGGCGATATCTACACCTTCAAACCTTCCCACACAGGCCTGGTACATTTCCTCCGCCGAACGAACCGCCAGAACTTTTACTGATGCCTCACGAGGCTTGTGCGAACTAGGCCCTAACACCAATGTTACTTCGGCTCCCCTTCTACTCATTTCATCGGCTATAGCGATGCCCATTTTTCCGGAGGAATGATTGCCAATGAAACGCACAGGATCAATGGATTCATAAGTGGGTCCGGCAGTGATCAACACCTTCTTACCCGCCAAGTCTTTCTCCCCAAAATATCGATTGTAGATAAATTCCATTATTTGTTCGGGTTCAGCCATTCGACCTTCTCCATGCAAACCACTGGCCAATTCGCCTTTTCCAACAGGAATAATGGCGTTTCCAAAGGATTCTAGTTTATTCAAATTCTGCTTGGTAGTTGGATGGTGCCACATGTCCTCGTCCATGGCAGGAGCCACACAAACCGGACAAGTAGCCGACAAATAGGTTGCCATTAACATATTATCGCAGAGCCCGGAAGCCATTTTTGCGAGGGTATTACAGCTCAAAGGCGCTACCAACATCACATCGGCCCAACGCCCCATCATCACATGATTCGACCATGCCGCATCAGAGAAAAGCTCCGTTACAACCTGATTTTTAGACAGTGTAGAAAGGGTTAAAGGAGAAACAAAATCTGCAGCGGCCTTGGTCATTACAATTTTTACCTCTGCCCCCTCTTTTACAAGAGCGCGAACTAATAATATGATCTTGTAGGCAGCAATACTTCCGGAAATACCGATCAATATTTTCTTCCCTTGAAACTTCATGGAATAAAATTAGTGGTTTGATGTCAGGGTATAAAAATAAAAAGCGACAATGATGATCATTGTCGCTTGCAATACATTTCAGAAAGAATTAACTGAAAAGATCTTCTTCGTTTTTGCGGTGATAGATCTTGTCTTCCAAAAACTCTTGAGTAGCCAATAATGCTGGGTTTGGCATACGCTCATAAGCTCTTGAAATCTCAATTTGCTCTTTGTTTTCGTGGATTTCTTCCAAGCTATCGGTATGGCTTGCGAATTCTTCCAACTTATTGTGTAATTCTTCTTTCAACGTAACGTTGATCTGGTTCGCTCTTCTAGCGATGATCGAAATAGACTCGTATACGTTACCAGTTTTACCCTTAATAACGTTGAGGTCTTTTGTTTCAGCCACATTGGCTGTATTGGCACTAATTTGTCTTCGTAACCGGCTCATTTTGTATGGCTTTAATATTGTTTTGTGATTGATTCAAATAACGCTCTACTTCTTTAATTAGTTTGCTATCGGGGAAACGATCGGTAAAATCGTTGCATTCATTCACTACTTGCTCAAATCTAGCTAATTTTTTCTCATCTATACTATTGCTGGCAAACAAATAATAGGCACGGATCACCTGAAGCTTGTAATCTTCGCTTTTCTCCGAATCAGGGAATTTCTCCATGAGGCTCGAAAAAGCGATCGCAGCTGCGCGGTAATGTCCCAAATTGTAATACAATTCCGCACTCTTGAATTCTTTCAGTTCCAATTTAGCACGGCAAAGATCGATGATCTCGTTGGCTTCTTTGTTTCTTGTAGAGGCGGGGTGCGTATTGATGAAAGTTTGCATCAAACCTATGGTTTTTGCCGTATTGGTTTGATCCAGTTCTTGCTTGGGGCTCTGGCGGTAATACGTATAAGCTCTCATGTACTCCATTTCCTCCGCACGAATACTGGTTGGAAACACTTCTGTGAACTGCTTGAACAAGCTTTCAGCTTGAAGCCAATCCTTTAAATAATAAGAGCAGTACGCGAACTTATAAAACACATCCTCAAATTGAGGCTGGCCCTTCAAAAGAGGGAATAACTCCTCGTACAACTGCTGAGCGTAATTGTATTTCTTGTTTACATAGTATTTATCGGCCATACGGAGTTTATAATCATAATCCGTACTCTTCTGCACTTTCGAAAATTCGGTACAGGAAGTGAGGCCAAAAACTACAAATGCGAGGATGGTTAAAAATCTCATAAAGGAGCACAAAGTTAAGGGATTGTGGGCAAAAATGGAAGGATTCCCTAAGATGTCCAAAATCAGAGCGTTAATATAAAGTAAAAACCCTCCCGGCAAGGGGAGGGTTCTTATATATGCTAAAAACAGTTAGGAATTAACCTTTGCGACGTAAGTTGGGGTGTGGAGCAGGAACTGTGTTAGGACCTTCTTCACCGGTACCATCTTGCAGGTCAACAGTGTTGCAGTCGCCACCTTCCTGACCGAACTTGAACACAAAACGACTATCGCTGATTCCTTCTTTTTCAACGAGGTAGTTGATGATTGCGTTCACGCGATCCCAGCTCAATTGTTGTTCAGCTTTGCTAGAATTGCAGTAACCTACTACAGCTACTTTACAATCTGCACTTTGCTTCATTTTCTGAGCTACGCTTGCCAACAAAGCTTTTGCATCATTAGACAGTGTTACAGTTTTGCCTTTGAATGTGATGCTAGGTAATGCACCGATATCACATTTTTGTTTTTTTCCGTATTCACCGCTTTCTAATTTAGCCATGATTATCGCGGCTTACACCGTGAGAGTCAACAGGAGCACCTGCAGGAGTATTAGGTTCGTTATCGAACTGGTCAGTTACACCGTCACCATCTTTATCATCCAATACTGGCTTAGGAAGTTGCATGTGACGAGGCTTGTTGATTTCGTTGTAAGCATAATCCAAAGGATTTACCCACCACAAAGGTTCAACTGATTTACCACCTACTGCGATGTTTAAACCGGCAGAAAGGAAGTTGTATGAATCGAAATCTCTTGTTTGTGCAGGAGCGTTCACATCACCTTCTTGCCATTGCTGACCATCTAACAAGTCAGTTTTGATTACAGTAAAGCGATCTTCCAACGCCAAGCTCAATTTCTTGTTCAATTTAATTTGGATACCGGCACCAGAAACGAATGCTGGCTTGAATGACTTACCAAACAATTTTGGTTGTAAGGGGTCAGTTTCAGCTTGTGTTTCGTAGTTACCATCCATTAAGTTTTTCAATGCTTTACGGATGTTCTTACGGTTGCTGTAACCACCACCAGGGATGGTAGAAAAATCGTAAGGGTTTCCTTGAGCATTCAATGCATCGATCTTAGTATCGTAGATAGAACCACCGATACCACCGAAACCATAGATATTAAATCCGGTCTTCGATTTGTGGAAACGAATATTATTCATGGTTACTACCCCTTGTAAACTCAAATCCCAAACACTGGTTTTGTAGTTGTAGTATACAGGAACAGTAGCATTATAAGTAGGATACCAGGCCGGGTTTCTTCTGTAGCCGTATGAAGGGCTGAAGTTCAAACCTTTAGTGGTTCCGTACGCTAATTCACCTCTTAATGAAAATACATATCCGAGGGCTTTACGAACGTGCAAACCTGCACCAAACCCTGGGAAACGGCTTCTTACGTCGCCTGAAACGGAGAATGCACCCAACTTAAGACCTAATTCCCACTGATTTCTTGGAAGAGCAGGGAAGGCGTAGTTGTGCGCCATAAATTCTGTGTGTTGAGGTAACCTCTTGGAAGGGATTACGGAGGAGTCCTGTACATCGTAGCTACCGCCAATTTGGGCGAAAGCACCTGATGCTGACAGGCAAAGTACCCCTAATAAAATCGAAAACTTTTTACTTGCCATAACTGTTTTTTATATGAAGGATTAAGATTGCCTAAAAACCTAAGTTGGTGCAAATTTATAAATTGATTGTTAAATTACAAATTTTTTTGAGGGTCCAATTTTAAATAGTGAATTGTAGTTCATGCAATTAAGACAGGTTACCTCCCAAAAATGATGCTCGGTTATTAAAAATCTTAGTAGTAATTTGCCCCCGTTTCCCCAAACAATATCTCAACCGGATGAAATTAGCTCAGGCCATTTTACAGGACGAATTACAGGAATTTGACAAAAAATTCAAGGAGGCTGTTAAAAGCCAGACGCCCCTATTGGACCGGATCATGAGATTTATTGTGAATCGGAAGGGTAAACAACTGCGGCCAATGTTCGTTCTTTTATCGGCCAAACTGTGCGGATCAATTACCGAAGCTAGCTATAGAACGGCATCTCTGGTAGAACTATTGCATACGGCCACTCTTGTTCATGATGATGTGGTGGACGAATCCCTCGAAAGACGCAATTTTTTCTCGACCTATGCCCTCTGGAAAAACAAAATTTCGGTGTTGGTGGGCGATTATTTGCTGGCCAAAGGTCTTTTGCTATCCCTTGACAACGACGATTTTAGAATCCTCCAAATACTCACCCGCGCCGTTCGTGAAATGAGCGAAGGAGAGCTTTTGCAGCTCGAAAAAAGCCGGACCCTAAACCTCAACGAACAGGTGTATTACGATATCATCAAGGGCAAAACAGCCTCTCTGATTGCCTCAGCTTGCTCCGCCGGAGCTTATTCAAGCACTAAAAATGAAGAGCAAGCCGAAAAAATGAGAGTTTTCGGTGAAAAAGTGGGCATGGCCTTCCAAATTAAAGATGACCTTTTCGATTACGGCGAAGCCAATGTAGGCAAACCCACAGGAAACGATATCAAAGAGAAAAAACTGACCCTACCACTCATCTATACGCTCAATAACTGCGATCCCAAAACACGCAGAGAACTTATTTACATCATCAAAAATCAAAACAAAGACCCTAAAAAAGTGGCGCAGGTAATTGATGTTGTAAAACACAAAGGCGGAATTGAATATGCTACTCAAAAAATGATTACTTTCCGTGATGAAGCGCTGGCCATCCTTCACAGCTTCGATAACAAAGAAGTACGTGAAGCCATGGAAGAGCTGGTCCGTTTTACCACAGACCGTTCCTATTAATACCCTGATCTATATTGTTGCATGCCGAAACGATGGAATATACTGAAGGCACCCGATGCCCTAGCCAAAGAATTGCAGGCCAGCCTGAAAATTCATCCCATTTTGTGCGCCATTCTCGCGCAAAGAGGCATTTGTACCTATGAAAAAGCCAAACACTATTTTCGACCTCAACTCAACGACCTCCACGACCCATGGCTCATGAAAGACATGCTGAAAGCCGTAAAACGCATTCTGCTGGCCATGGAACGAAAAGAAAAAATACTGGTGTTTGGCGATTACGATGTAGACGGCACCACCTCTGTTGCTTGCATGTTCAGCTTCCTGTGCTCAGTGTACGATAAAAACTTACTTGACTTCTACATTCCCCATCGTTATCGTGAGGGATACGGCATTTCAAAAGCAGGAATCGATTTTGCTAAACAAGAAGGATTTACACTCATCATATCGCTCGACTGCGGCATTAAGTCTGTCGACTTGATCGGCTATGCAAAAGAGTTAGCTATTGATTTTGTGGTGTGCGATCACCACCTTCCCGATTCTGTTTTGCCGCCTGCAGTGGCAATTTTGAATCCAAAGCAGTCTGACTGCGAATATCCCTACAAAGAGCTATGCGGTTGCGGCGTAGGTTTCAAACTCATCAGTGCACTTTGCGAAGAAATGAACTTGCCTGCTGAACGAGCGCAACAATATTTGGATTTGGTGGCAACTGCCATCGCTGCAGATATTGTGCCCATGACCGGAGAGAACCGAATTATGGCATTCTATGGATTGGTGAAAGCCAATACGACCCCCAATGTTGGCATACTCGCTTTAAAAGAACTCAGCGCCCGTATGAACGATCTAGTGATCAGTGATCTGGTATTCATGATTGCGCCTCGTGTGAACGCGGCCGGTAGAATGGACGATGCAAGAAAAGCTGTCATGATGTTCATTGCCGAAACGCAGGAAGAAGCAAAGCACTATGCAGAACAATTGCATTCCGATAATAAAGATCGAAAAGAAGCCGATAAGTCGATCACAGACGAAGCTCTACAAATGATTCAATCGAATCCGGAATGGCAAGACCGTAAATCAACGGTAGTGTACCAACCCACATGGCACAAAGGTGTGGTGGGTATTGTAGCTTCAAGACTGATTGACTCTTATTATCGACCCACCATTGTACTCACCCAATCGGGCGAATATGCGGCGGGAAGTGCTCGCAGTGTACCCGGATTCAATTTATACGAAGCCATCCATGCATGTAAAGATTATTTACTAGGATATGGTGGTCACTATGCAGCTGCAGGCATGACCTTAGAAGCCACAAAAATTGATGCTTTTCGGGAAGCATTTGAGAAACAGGTGGCGTCTACCATTAAGCCTGAGCAATTGATACCCGAAATTGTGATTGACTCAGAAATTACGCTGAAAGACATCAACCTTAATTTCTATAATATCTTACAACAAATGGAGCCTTTTGGTCCGGAGAACAACAAACCGGTTTTTGTTTGTAGAAAGGTAACGGATACGGGTAAGTCGGCTTTAGTAAAAGGTGACCACCTCAAAGTTCAATTCAAACAAGACGGATTTATTGTTGGCGGCATTGGATTTGGAATGAAAGATTTTTTCCCGCTAGTAAGTTCCGGCAATCCCGTGGATGTGGTGTTTACGTTGGATGAGAACGAATGGAACGGAGTGAAGTCGGTGCAAATGAAGGTGATAGATGTGAGGGAGAGTAGAGAGATGTGAGTTATAAGTTTTTGAGTTTTTTAGTTTTAAGTTTTTAAGTTCGCCGCGCAGACCGCCAAGAGATAGCGAAGTCTCTTCTTCCCCCGTCCTTTATTTCTTCCGCCACCTTTTTATTAAAAAAATCAACACTCGCTTTGCGAATTCTTTGGGAATCTCTGCGCTCTCCTATGTTTGCGGTGAATATTTTTTTTGACCACAGATTCGCACAAATTATGACAGATTTACCACAGATTAGGGGCTGAGTATTCTGTTATACACTTCGAATAACGGACTCTAATCTGTGGTATCTATATTTAAAATCTGAGTTATCAGTGGTTTCAAAAACCCTTCGCGACATCTCCGAGCTCTTTACGTTCTACGCGGTGAAAAACAACAAAAGAATACTTTATAAATCTTCCTTAACTTATGCCCTTTGTGACAAATTGTGCAGCGCAGCTGCTCCATACTCAATAACTCAAAAACTTACAACTCAAAAACTCACCACCCTCCCCCCATTCACACTAGCTTAACACGCCCCCACCCCACTCTTAGTAAACTTCTTCTTTCCATTTTCGTCTAATAAGAAAAAGTGATCCCATGAAACAGACATATTTAATGATTCCACTATTTGTAATGGGCACTACAATTGGAGCCAGGGCTCAAAGTGGAGAACAGGATTCAACCGGACTGCCCGGTGACAACTTTAGTTTACAAGGAGCATTGGAATTGTTCAAAGAGGCTAAGTCGCCCGAAGCCTTTGAAAAAATGCTCAATACCGAATCGAATCATGTAAACAACCTCGACCTGAATAAAGACGGCAAGATTGATTACATCCGCGTCATTGATAAACAAAAAGGCGATGCTCACGCATTGATCTTACAAACACCTATCAGTAAGCGACAGCGTCAAGACATTGCTGTCATAGAAATCGAAAAAACCGGAGATGCTACTGCTTCCGTACAAATTGTAGGAGATAAGGATTTGTATGGAGAAGAGAAAGTAGTAGAACCCAAAGCCGAGGAAAACGACAGTAAGGGACCTGCATTGTCGCCTGACTTTTACGAATACCCCAGTGGTATTTTTGTAAATGCATGGTTTTGGCCCAGTGTACAATTCATGTATGCTCCCGGCTATTCCCTGTGGGTTTCGCCTTGGAATTGGGACTTCTACCCCGACTGGTGGTATCCTTGGTATCCCATGAGTTATTCGGCATTTTATCCATTCGTTATTCGCTATCGTCCTTTGTATGTGTACGCCCCAGCGGTGCGATTAACCTATGCGCACAGCATATACGCACCCTATCGCACGCGTTCGTTCTACGTTCGTTCACACAATGCCGTTGTGATCAATAATTACCGAACCATGCGAGCTGCGCCCATGCGTGTTCGCACTGCTCCGGCCCCTGTATACCGTGCTGCCCCGCGCTCTTACGGTGGTGGCTATGGAGGCTTCCGTGGTGGTGGCGGATTTAGAAGAAGACGCTAATAAATTTTCATAAGTACGAACCTTTGGATTAAAAGCGCAAGGAAGAAATTCTGAGCGCTTTTTTGTTGTATACGGAATTGACCTATTAAACCAGGACTTGAAATAAAATATTTTAACTTATCTATACATTTAATATTCGCTTTTTTAACTTTTTTCGATTACAGGTATTAGTTACTTTAGTAGAATCACATTCAAACGTTCATGGCTTAAGCCTAAGGATGTGCTTATTGAACCATCTCCTTTTAATCGTCAAAACCATGTTTATGAAGCAAAAACTTTACATTACTGCTTTATTTATTACTTTACTATGCGACCAAACTTTGGCTCAATCGAATTCAAAAAGTGACACTTACATCAAACTATCTGGCGGCAGGGTAGTCTATGGTACAGGCGATGTTATAGGATCGTCCTTAGCATTTGATATTTCCACCAACATTCTTAAATCAAGCAGACCAGGACTTTCTCAACTTCTTTTGGGCGGCGAGTTGATTTTTGAAAATGGCTCCCGTACTACTAAAGTAGAGAACCCTAGCACAAACGAGTTTTTTAATGATTGGTTCCAACACAATTCGGACTTTGTTTTATGGGGAAAGGCTTCCTATTATCCTTTTAGACAAGTATTAAAAGGATTTAATATTCAAATAGGTCCCACGTTCGGATATTCCTATGTTTCGTCCGAAGCACGAGCCAGCAGGCAGGTAGACATCACTGGATACGCAACTCGTATTTCCACTCTAAGGTTCGATAATCGCTTTACATTCGGCTATCGCATTTCAACCGGACTTGAATTTAACTTATCTCCCAGATTCTTAGCCGGCTTCCGACTCGACTTTTCTAATAACACCGCCGAAGACATCAATACTCTCGCAGGCATTAAACTGGGATACAAACTGTAAAAACCTTTTGTACTTGTATCCTGATTTTCAACACAATAATTCAATCCGAGTAACAGTTTTAAAACCCGGAATAAACTTTGCCCATATTATAGGGTCTCATAAAAAACTTATTTCCATGAAACGGACTTTATTATTGCTTACCCTCTTTATTGGTGGCGCTTCCTTAAGCAGCTTTGCACAGGATGCCAATGAAGATTCTACGGGAACTCCGGGCGATCATTTTAGCCTCGAGGGTGCCCTCGACCTTTTCAAACAGGCGCAAAGCCCTGAAGAATTTGAAAAATTATTGAATACAGAGTCGAACCATGTCAACAACCTCGATTTGAATGGCGATGGAGATATCGACTATATCAAAGTCATCAATAAGAAAGACGGCGATGCACAGGTGTTGGTATTACAAGTACCCGTGAATGAAAATGAAAATCAAGACATCGCAGTTATTGAAATAGAAAAAAACGGGGCCGAATCTGCTTCGATTCAAATCATTGGTGATGAAGATATTTTTGGAGAAGAAGTAGTAGTAGAACCTAAAGGGGAAGATGAAAAGACGCCGGGTGGCCCTTACTGGTCACACCTCGATGAACAACCCGCCGGTGTGATCGTGAATGTGTGGCTTTGGCCCAGCGTTCGTTTCATGTATGCTCCGGGCTATCGCTTGTGGGTAAGCCCTTGGAGATGGCATGCTTACCCAGCTTGGTGGCGTCCTTGGCGTCCGGTTCGTTGGTCGGTATTTCACCCCTATTGCGTTCGCTACCGCCCTTACTACGCATATGCACCCGCTGTTCGCTTAACATATGCGCATCGCGTGTACAGCCCAATTCGCACTACTTCCGTTGTAGTTAGAAACCGTCATGCCGTAGCAGTGAATCATTACCGCGTGAACCGCAAAACCACAACTGTTGTTGGTCCAAGAGGCAACCGCTATCAAAGAACAACTACTACTGTGAGAGGTAGAAATGGACATGTGGTGGGGAGGAAGACGAGTGTGAGAAGAAGGAGAGGATGAGAACAGGAGCGAGGATAAGAGAAAGAGCAGGAGGAAGAAGAGGGGGCTCGAAAGTGAATTTCTTAGCAGTTAAACATAAAAAATCAATAAAAAGAGCGAAGACTATTCTTCGCTCTTTTTACATTTTTATAGGCGTGAAAACTATAAATAATACGAATAGGATAGCATCATCTTTTTTTCCAGTAGATTAATTTAGGGTCTCTAGTTGAACCATCGAGTCGCCCTTCAACTTCATCCATCGCTTCGCTCCGGATTTCGCTCAGGGTTCACCCTCCGCATTGCTCTACCAATTAAAACAAGGATCGTCATTGAAAGTTCCTACTAGCCCTATTACCTCCCTCACCTCCTCGCTCCTCTTTTCCTCGTCTCCACATTTCTGCATTTCCCCCTGCCCCTCCTCCTGTTCTTTCTCTGCATTTCCTCGCTCCTACCATCACATCATCTCCACACTCCTATTAATAAACTCCGTCAAAGAAGATCCTTTTAAGAGGCCTTGAGATAGTAAGGCAAGATCTGCTAGGTTCTTAACAGTCTTTTCTTGTACTACAAGGTCTTCTTGCTTCAGGATTTTTTGATAGAGCGGATGATTGCCATTTACGGTGAGTAATACTTCATCGGGCATGTTGGCATAGAAACTCGCCATGGGGCCACTTACCGCCGCCATGTCTTTCATTCTGCGCATAAGCTCCGGACGAGTGGCAACAACCGGTGCTGCTTCCGGACTGAGTCCTTTCACTTCAACGGTCATTTGTAAATCGGGCAGTTTTAAATCGAAAAGCGTCTTTAGTTTTTCTTGCTCTTCTGCACTTAGAACGGTATCACTGTTTTCTTGCTTGTCAATCAAGTTATCGGCAATATCGGCATCCACGCGTGTGAAACTCACATTCGACCATTTCATTTCCATTTGATTGATGAAGGCCGCGTCTACCAAAGTTTCCATCTTCACTACAATATATCCTTTGGCTTGAGCAGCTTTGATGTATGCATCTTGTTGCACGGGTTGAGTAGTATATAGCACTACTAATTTTCCGTCTTTGTTTTTCTGCAAAGTCTCGGCTGCTAAACGGTATTCTTCCAATGTATAAAACTTCGGTTCTTTTGCTTCACCTGCAGTAGGCACTTCTTCAAATACATGAAACTTAGTAGCACGATCGAGGAATTTATCATCGGTCATCATCCCGTACTTCACAAACAATCCCAAGCTCTCCCATTTCTTTTCAAACTCGGCTCTTTCTTTGTTGAATATCTCTTCTAATTTATCAGCTACTTTCTTCGTGATATGATTGTTGATCTTTTTTACATTGGGATCACCTTGTAAATAACTACGGCTTACGTTGAGTGGAATATCCGGACTATCAATAACCCCTTGCAATAGCATCAAGAATTCCGGAACAATGTCTTTCACTTCATCCGTTACAAAAACCTGATTACAGTACAATTGAATCTTGTCCTTTTGTATTTCATAACTCTGTTTGATCTTCGGGAAATACAAAATGCCTGTCAGGTTAAACGGATAATCTACGTTTAAATGAATCCAGAACAGCGGTGGTTCATTGTAGGGATAGAGCTCTTTATAGAAATTCTGATAGTCTTCTGTTGTTAATTCAGAAGGCTTCTTGGTCCAAGCAGGTGTTGGGTTGTTAATTTGCTCGCCATTGAAGGTGATAGGAACCGGCAAGAAGCGACAGAATTTCTTGAGGATGCTTTCAATGCGTCCTTCTTCCAAAAACTCTTTACTTTCTTCGTTTACGTATAAAATAATATCGGTGCCACGGTTTTCTTTGGTGGTTTCGGTAAGAGCGTATTCGGGACTGCCATCGCATTCCCAGCGTACGGCCGCACCATCTTTAAAGCTTTTGGTTTCGATGGCTACTTTTTCACTTACCATGAAAGCGGAATAGAAGCCCAATCCAAATTTTCCGATGATGGCATTTTCGTTTTGTCCTTTGTATTTGTTTACGAATTCCTCTGCACCACTAAAAGCAACTTGGTTGATGTATTTCTCTACTTCTTCGCCTGTCATACCGATCCCTTTGTCGGAAATAGTGATCGTTTTGGCAGTGGTATCGAGTTTGATTTCGATGTTCAGGTCACCCAGGTCACCTTTTGCTTCACCGAGGGAAGAAAGGGTTTTCAGTTTTTGGGTGGCATCAACAGCATTGCTTACGAGTTCGCGCAAAAAGATCTCGTGGTCGCTGTAGAGGAATTTCTTGATAATGGGAAAGATGTTCTCGGTTTGAACTCTGATACTTCCTTTCTGCATATGTTGATCGAATTAATGTGTTTGAATGGGAAGGGGGTATCAAAAGGGGTGCCATGGGGGGAGGGACTGAAAAAATGGCGGGGTTAATTAATAATGGAACAGCCGGAATACAGAGAGAAAGAACAGGAGGAGGGGCAGGTGGTACGCTGGAATGAGGAAGAAAATTGGTGAATTTGAGGATAAGTGCATTTGGAAATGAAATACAGAGGAAGAACCGGAGGTGGGGCAGGAAGCGCTGCGTTATCGCTGCGGTCGCTGCGCCGCTGCGGTAAAATATGAAAGAATACAAAGAGATGAATACCGAAAAATTACTTAAAGAATTGTTTATCAACACCTTACTATACCTTAAAATTATCTCCACTGCTATTTGGCTGTAATGCCGGATTTTGGTATCTTTGCCGCCCGAAATTCACGAACCGTAAGGATTTGAGGGTTTTGGGAAAGTAAACTAAATTTTAAACAATCAAACAGGGATCATGAACAATTATGAATTGATGGTGATTTTTACCCCTGTGCTATCTGAAGACGACTTCAAAGCGGCTCAGAAAAAGTTCACTGCTTTTATCAAAGATAACGGCGGTAGCATTTTGCACGAAAATCCCTGGGGTTTGAAATCACTGGCGTATCCAATTGCCAAGAAGACTACCGGTCTTTACTGGGTATTGGAATATTCTGCGCCATCCAGCCTCAATGAGCAATTGAAGATTCAGTTGCTACGTGACGAGAACGTACTTCGTCACATGTTCACTGCACTCGATAAATACGCCGTCGAGTACAATGCTAGAAAGAGAAGTGGTGTATCATCTGGTAACTCAACTGTAGAAGCTTAATTTATGGCAAAGGCAAATGAAATTAAGTATCTGACCGCGATAAAAACGGAGAAACCTCGTAAGAAGTATTGTCGCTTCAAGAAGATGGGCATTCGTTATATCGACTATAAAGATGCTGAGTTCCTGAAAAAATTCCTTAACGAACAAGGCAAGTTATTACCCCGTCGTATCACTGGTAACTCTTTGAAGTTCCAGCGTAAAGTGGCGCAGGCTGTTAAAAAAGCCCGTCAGATGGCGTTATTGCCTTATGTAACTGATCTTTTAAAGTAAGGAGGGATACATCATGGAAATTATCTTAATTCAAGACGTAGACAATTTAGGCGCTGCCCACGAGGTAGTAAAAGTTCGTAATGGCTACGCGCGCAATTTTCTAATTCCTCAGCGTTTCGCTGTAGAAGCTAGTCCTTCTAACTTGAAACAATTGGAAGAAAGAAGAAAGCAACTGAAGAAAAAAGAAGACCAAATGTTGGCCGCTATCACTGAAGTTATTGCTAAACTGAATGATGGTGCGTTGAAATTGGGTGCTAAAACCGGTACATCCGGCAAAATCTTCGGTAGCGTTACATCATTGCAAATTAGCCGCGCTATTCGTGAGCAAAAAGGATATGAGATCGATCGCAGAAAGATCTCTATCGCTGATGAAGTAAAAGAGTTGGGTTCTTATAAAGCTACTATCGATTTCGGTAATGGCCGCTCAACAGAAGTTGCTTTCGAAGTTGTTGCTGAATAAGCGAAGTCTACAAAAGATACCTAAAGCCCCCAATTGGGGGCTTTTTTCGTGCCCGTCCACAAGTCAAACGATTGAGTTGGCTCAAAAAACCCCTATTTTTCCGCCTTTCTGATGCTTTTTTGTTTGTAAAAAAGGAATTTTTATTGTTTTCCCAGAATTTATCCTTTATCTTCATAGAGGATAATGTACTTAGTTCTCATGTTCTGAAGCGTCTTACCCTTACTTGGTATCTCAGTTCATTGCAGTAACTATCGTCGTTTAACCGGTTTTCAGAACATTAAAATTTTTTTTGACAATGAACATTTATGTAGGGAACCTCTCCTGGCAAATGACCGATGAGGATCTTCAGGCCCTGTTTGAGCAGTATGGCTCAGTTACTTCAGCTAAAATTGTTAAGGACAAAGTAAGCGGACGCAGCAAAGGCTTCGGTTTCGTAGAAATGCCCGAAGACAGCGAAGCTCAAAATGCTTTAACCAGCCTTTACGAATCAGAAGTAATGGGTCGTAAAATCATCGTGAATGAAGCTCAACCAAAACCACAAGGTGGTGGCGGCGGAGGTTTCAAGAAAAGAAGCTTCGGCGGCGGCGGCGGTGGCGGTGGCTATCGCAAAGGCGGCGGCGGCGGCGGATTCAACCGCGATCGTGGCGACCGTGGCGGTGGTTTCAATCGCGACAGAGGCAGAGATTTCTAATTCTTCCCGATAAACAATATTTATTAAATCCTTCTGAGCAATCAGAAGGATTTTTTGTTTTGTTACAGCTCACCAATAGGTGCAACCCACTTCGGGGTTGTATAACACGCTAGCCACTTTATTGCTACCAATCTGCAACCCTCTTCGGGGTTGTAAGGCACGCTTGAAACACTGTCGCTATCAATGTGCAACCCACTTTGGAGTATTATGACATGCTTGAAACTTTATTGTAACCAATAACTGCAACCCACTTCGGGGTTGTAGGGGACGTTTGCAACTCTATTGCTACCAATGTGCAACCATCTTTGGGGTATTAGGATATGCTTGAAACTTTATTACAACCAATATGCGCAACCCTCTTCGGGGTTGAAAGGCACACTTGCAATTCTATTGCTACCAATGTGCAACCCGCTATGGGTTTGTGGGACAGACTTGAAACACTGTTGCTGCCAATGTGCCCCCCTCTTCGGGGTGGTATAACACTCTTGAAACTTTATTACAACCAATATGTGCAACCCTCTTCAGGGTTGAAAGGCACACTTGCAATTCTATTGCTACCAATGTGCAACCCGCTATGGGTTTGTGGGACAGACTTGAAACACTGTTGCTACCCATGTGCAAACCACTTTAGGGCTGTAGGGCACGCTTGAAACACTGTTGCTACCAATGTGAAACCCTCTTTGGGGTATTAGGACATGCTTGAAACTTTATTGTAACCAATATGTGCAACCCACTTCGGGGTTGTATAACACGCTTGCTACTTTATTGCTACCAAGCGGCAACCCCCTTCGGGGTTGTAAAACACTCTTGAAACATTATTACTACCAATCTGTAACCCTCTTTGGGGTTGAAATGCACACTTGAAACACTGTTGCTACCAATGTGAAACCCTCTTTGGGGTATTAGGACATGCTTGAAACTTTATTGTAACCAATATGTGCAACCCACTTCGGGGTTGTATAACACGCTTGCTACTTTGTTGCTACCAAGCGGCAACCCCCTTCGGGGTTGTAAAACACTCTTGAAACTTTATTGCTACCAATCTGAAATCTACCAAAGAGTTGTGGGATACGCTTGAAACACTGTTGCTGCCAATGTGCAAACCTCTTCGGGGTAGTAGGTGATTCTTTAATCCCTGTTGCTACCAATATGATACACAACACGGGGTTCTAGGAAACGCTTGAATTGTTGTTGCAACCGAGCTATCTAGCAATTTGCGTGATTAACGAGAACAGAGAGTAGAATTGCCTTGTAAACAATACTAATGCAGAAAAAGCAGCGCACCCTTCACATCACTTCTCTATTTTATCTGATGTACAGTTTCAGCGAACATTTATTTAAAGACTATTAAAGAAACAAATGCTGTCTTTTTAACCTGACCACATCCGCCCAACCAAAGAACCCCAATTATTAATTTTTAATTCCTAATTTTTATTTATTACTTATTAATTCTCTTTCCGCTATTTTAGCACTCTATTCTAACCAATCAAATGCTTGTACTATGAGCGCATCCATTCAACTCAGTCCCGTAATTGCCGGTGCCATGAAATGGGGTATTTGGGGTTCAGCCTTTAACACCCAAGAATACCTAAGTATCCTCGAAAAATGTGTTGAACTAGGAGTAACTACTATTGATCATGCCGATATCTACGGACATTATACAACCGAAGCCGAATTTGGTGCCGCACTGAAACGAGTACCACATCTTCGTGAAAAGATTCAACTGATCACCAAATGTGGTATCAGAATGATCACACCGAATCGCCCTTCACATGAAATCAAATCATATGACGCTTCAAAAAAACATATCATCACTTCTGCAGAACAATCACTGAAAAACTTGCAGACCGACTATATTGATTTGCTATTGATTCATCGTCCTGATCCCCTTCTACACCCCGATGAAGTAGCTGAAGCTTTTAGTCAGTTGAGAAACAGCGGTAAAGTGCTTCACTTCGGCGTATCAAACTTTACGCCTTCACAGTTCACTATGATGCACAGCCGATTTCCATTGGCGACCAATCAAATAGAAGCTTCTATTTTACATCGAGAGCCCTTTATTGACGGCACTTTAGATATTTGTCTTGAAAAAAATATCATTCCAACGGCTTGGAGTCCACTTGGAGGCGGTTTGTTATTCTCAGAAAATCCGGATGACGAAACAAAGCGCATAAAAGAAGCAGCCATTTCTTTGCAAGAAAAGTACCAGCTATCCTTAGATGAATTATTGATTGCTTGGCTCTGTCAACATCCTTCCGGCATTGTTCCTGTATTGGGTACATCAAAAGTGGAGCGCATTCAGGGCGCTTTAAAAGCGAGTAAAGTTATAATGGATCGAGAAGATTGGTTTAAGCTTTGGCAAGCATCCTTGGGTCAAGAAGTGGCTTAACAAATAAAAAGATATCTGCCGGGGGTCAATGTTATTTGTAATTGCTGGGCTTGAAAATATTCACCATCGGTATGATAGTGAATGGTTTCATTACTGGAAAGAGTGAACACATTTCCAAATCCATGAATGAAATTGGATGAATTAAAATGGATTCCCTTCTCCACTTTAGGAAGATTGATGAACCTGCCGACGAGTCCGGTTGGTTTCATAATCACCCAGCAAAATAAGCCGTCGTCGGGTTTGTTTCCTGGGGCAATTTGAAAACCTCCACCGGCTCGATATCCGTTCATGATATCAAGAAGCAAAGCTTTTCCTTTGTAATTTACGTTAGCCCCGCTTAGTTCGTAATAGTTTTCCTTAAACGTAAATATTCCTCTGATCACAGTCCACCAGTAAGCAGCAATACCTACTTTCTTATTTTTTGAAATCAGTGTTTTCGCCACCCATCCTTCAAAGCCTGCTCCCACTCCATTTACAAATATCCGACCATTACAAAGGCCTGCATCAATTCGCTTGGTAGCCCCTTTCAAACCAATTTCCAACATGGCATCCAAATTGGCATCGTGATACAATAAATCAAAAAAATCGTTTCCCGATCCCCCTTTATGAATCATAAGCGGTATACCAATATCAGGATATTGATTTAAGAAAACATTGATCGTGCCATCGCCGCCAACAATCCAGGCTTCGGAGAATTCCTTTAATGAATCGGGCCAAGGAGAAGGGATAATGGTTGACATAACCCCTTTGTCTGTCAATTTCTGATGGAGTTCTTGAGCATATGCAACCGAGCGACCGCTACCCGCATATTGATTCAACACTATGGCAATTCGTCTAGACAATAGAATAAGTTTGTAAGCCAAATCTAAACAAAATCAGTGGTTCGCCAATGGTTCGGGAAACCGATTCACAAGTGTATCTGAAACGAGGCCATCTCTGGTTGTGTAAATCAACCGAGCAGACAAATAAGTATGAGTTTTTAGAAATTTCAGTGCCTGTTTTAGTCCCATTGCTAACACTGCATTATCGTAGCCATCCGCTGTAGTCGCATCCTTCGCCATTAAAGTAACAGCGATCAGCTCATTATTCGACTGCTGTCCGGTTCTAGCATCGAAGGCGTGCGAACGGAGCTTTCCCGCCGATTCTTTAAACTTTCGATAATTACCACTGGTAGTGATAGCACCTTCTCCTTGCAATTCAACTTTCTTGTATTGTATTTCCCAACCATCACTATCAATAGATTCCAAGGCTAAAATAAAAGGTTTATTGGAGGTCATTTTCTTACCCTTCCATCGCGTTTCCCCTCCCACTTCTATTAGAAAATTTTCAATTCCTTTCTTCAGAAAGAAATTAGCCAATACATCTACCGTATAACCTTGAGCGATACCATTGGGATCTAACTTAACACAAGACTTTTTCTTAATAAGTAAGTTTCCTTTCAATGAAATTTTATCCATACCAACACATGTCATCAGCTTCTTAGTTTCACTTGCCGAAGGTGGATTGGTCATTTTTTTCGAAGCCAAGCCCCAAGCTGCTGTAATGGGTCCAATCGTGAGGTCGCTAATTCCACCGGTAGCTTTGTTAATTTGAAGTGAGTATCGGTATATATTGAAAAGATGAGCATCTACTTCGAGGCCCTTTGTACTTTCATTGAACTTGCTAATTAAAGAACGCGGATTGTATACAGAAAGGGAGTTGTCGATTTCTTGAAAAATGCTATCAACTTCAAATTGTGTTACCGCAAGACCTGTGTGATAATAAATAATGGAGTAGGAAGTTCCTTGCGCTTTTCCGGAACACTTATACTCATTCCACTCCTCTTGTAATGTTTGAAAAGAAGTAGTAACACCTAGAAAAATCAAGAAGAGCCAGCTTAGATATTTGCGCAAGTAAACGAGTGTTACGGTGAAAAAATGAATGTATTGTCAATTCGTTTCGAATTAATTGAACTGCTTTCAAATATACGCGATCGCATTTAAACAGTGAAGGGATATAAACCACGGTCGATTTATATCCCTTCATTTCGATTATATATCTAATTCGTTAGAACACCAAAACAGGTACTCCTTTTGATTGATAATAGCTTTGGAATTCCTTGATCTTTGTTAAAAGCACTTCATTCATCTCCTTTTCATACTTCGCCCATTCTTGTTTCAAGTCTTTCAAACGTGTTTTCGCACCACCTGTCACTCTAGGGTCAGATACATTCACCAGTGTCTTTAGGTTAAAAAATTCAGCATTTAATTTGCTTGGCCAGTTGATCACATCTTGGAAGTTCTTTTGTCTGCTTTCAACAATATTTGACTCCCATGCTTCCAACAGTTTAATGATTGATTTTCCTGAATCAACCACAGCTTTGTAATCAGCCTTTTCTTTCAAATTATCACTAATAAACAGAATTTGTTTTTTTACAGATCTCAGTTTATTTACAGCACTGTGCATTGATTTAATTGACTGCTGAATATCTTCTAACAGCGCTTGTTGCTCATTCCAATCTGCCTCAGTAGCTGATATATTGGGATCTTGTTTTACTTCGATGCCTACTTCAGTTGAAAGCGAATCAAGCTTCAAAACAGCTTTGTATTTCCCGGGCTTCAATAAATAACCAGAATAGTCGCCATAAACAAAGGCATCGGTAATTGCGGGGCTGATCATATCAGCTCTAAAATCCCAGGTTAATGCATTCAAACCCTCAGTTGAACTCATTACAACTGCAGGAGGTGGGCCACCCGGAAAAGGTTTGTACGACAAATCTTTTTTGTTGGAATAAGATCTTACTGTTTTACCGTTAACATCTTGAATTTGTAAACTCAATTTCGCTGAATCGGATATTTTAGGCAAGCGATAATAAATAGTCACTCCTTCTAATGGATTTTGACCAAGCGCTTGTTCATTGGCACCACCTAGTTCCGGAGCTCCGGAATAAAGTACAGTAGGTTTTGCGCCCCACAATTTGATTTGCTTTTCAGCAGTAATCTCCTTTGCTTGTTGAATCAAAGTTAGGTCATCCAATATCCAAAAGGCGCGTCCTGCCGTAGCTGCTATTAAGTCATTATCGTGAATGATTAAGTCGGTTACGGGTACTACGGGTAAATTCAACTGAAGTTTTGACCAATTTGTTCCGCCATTGTATGAGATATAAAAACCTCTTTCCGCTCCGGCATACAACAGGTCCTTCACTGTTTTATCTTCTCGAATCACTTTGATAAAATCATCTTCTGCAACCCCGGTGTTTATAAGCGTCCAAGTGGTTCCGAAATCAGTAGTTTTATAAGTGTAAGATTTGAAGTCATTGAATTTATATCTTGTTGCAGAAACATAGGCTGTACCATTTTCGAATGGAGACAGTTCAATAGATTGAATTAAACTTTCTTCTAGTCCTGCCGGTGTTTTATCGTTCCATGTTTTTCCACCATCGCGGGTTATGTAAATTTTACCACAATCGCTACCGGTCCAAATTTGTCCTTTCTCTAATGTAGATTCAATCAAGTAATAAATGGTGTTGTAGTTTTCGCCACCTGCTCCTTCGTTTGTAAGCGGTCCTCCTCCTTGTTCTTGTTTAGTAGTATCGTTTCTAGTTAGGTCAGGACTTATTACAGACCAATTTAAGCCCCCGTCAGTAGTTTTCAGTACAACATTACCGCCGTGATAAATTGTTTTGGGATCATGAGGAGAAGCAACAATTGGCGCATTCCAATTGAAACGGTATTTCATTTTTTTAGGTTCAACCGCTAAGTTGAGTGAGGGGTATGCTTGGATGTCTTTTATCTCACCGGTTTTACCATTCAATACTTCGATGTATCCCTGATAACATCCACCATAGAACTCAATAGGGTTATTAGGGTCAAAAACAATGTAGGCACTTTCACAACCGGGTCCTGTCAGCCAATCTTTCTCGTCCAATCCTTGTTTGTTGTTTCTGGTTTTCACCATTAAGGAAGTATTGTCTTGTTGCCCGCCGTATACCCAATATGGAAAACGATTATCGGCATTCACTCGATAAATCTGTGCAGTGGGTTGGTTCATTAGAGTACTCCAACTACGGGTGCCATCATACGAAATCTGTCCACCTCCGTCGTCGGCTAAAGCGATATTATTGGGGTCATTTGGATTGATCCAAAGATCGTGTGTATCGCCGTGAGCAATGGGAACAAAACTGAATGTTTTGCCACCATCGATACTTTTCATCATAGGGGCATTGAGAACATATACTGTATTCTCATTTTTAGGATCCGCAAAAACTTCCATATAGTACCATGAGCGCGATGTAATGTTTGCGTCGTTGGACATTAATCTCCAAGATTCACCTCCATTATCGGATCGATACAATCCCGACTTTACTTTTTCAGTTTCAACAATCGCAAAAATTCGATTCGGACTGGCTGCTGAAACTGAAACTCCCATTTTACCGAGAGAAGGGGGTAACCCATTATTGATCTTATTCCATGTTTCGCCGCCATCGGTGCTTTTCCATAAAGAAGAGCCACGTCCGCCGCTAATCACTTTCCAAGGAAGTCGTTTATGATCCCAGGTAGCGGCATACAGTATGCGAGGATTGGTTGGGTCGGCCACGAGGCTACTCGCACCTGTTGCTGAGTCAACGTATAAAACTTGCTTCCAAGTTTTTCCACCATCAACTGTTTTATAAATACCACGTTCATTGGTTGTGCCGTGAACAGGTCCCTGAGCTGCCACGAGTACAACATCTGGATTTGAAGGATGAATAACAATATCTGCGATATGCCGAGAGTTCGTTAATCCGATATTTTTCCAAGTTTTCCCGGCATCTGTTGACTTGTAGACTCCATCACCGAAGGAGGTCATTACTCCTCTAACTGCATGCTCTCCGGTTCCAACATAAATTACGTTAGGATCGGAAGGGGCTACTGCTATTTCTCCGATGGTACCTACTTTAAAGAATCCATCGGACACATTCATCCAATGTTTACCACCGTCGGTTGTTTTCCAAACACCTCCACCGGTGTAGCCGGTATAGTAAACAAGAGGATTATTGGAAACCCCTGAAATAGCGTTGGCTCTTCCGCCTCGGAAGGGGCCAATGTTTCTCCACTTCTTCAATTCGAGAATGGAGTCGTATTTCGGGATTGGAGGATTGGCATTTCTCGAGGCTGTCTTTTTTTGAGCGTTTAGGTGAAGAGTGATCACAAGCAGTGAACAGAAGAGGAATAGAGATCTCATGTTAGTTTGGTTGAGAGATGGAAGATACGATAAGTTGGGGAGAGGAGGAAACGAGGAGACGAAGATATGAGGAACGAGGAGGCGAGGAAAAGAGGAAACTAGGAAACGAGGAAAAAGGTGAAATGATGAGTTAGGGGCAAAAAAAATCCCGATCATTTCTGATCGGGATCAAAGAATATGGCAGCTACCTACTCTCCCGCATTGTGGTGCAGTACCATCGGCCAAAAGGGGCTTAACTTCTCTGTTCGGTATGGGAAGAGGTGAACACCCTTGGAAAAACCACCATAAGAATATGAGCCTTGCGGCAAATAATTTACATATTGGGAAGTTGTAAAGACGTTAACGAAGTCTTTTAATAAAAATCATTAAAAAAAATTAAAGCTTACGGGCAATTAGTACTACTCGGCTTTGCTGTTACCAACTTTACACCTATAGCCTATCAACGTCATAGTCTATGACGACCCTTAAAAGAATACTCATCTTGTGGAAGGTTTCACGCTTAGATGCTTTCAGCGTTTATCCTGGCCGGACGTAGCTACTCTGCACTGCACCTGGCGGCACAACAGATACACCAGCGGTCCGTACGACTCGGTCCTCTCGTACTAAAGTCATGTCCACGCAATATTCTAACGCCCATCACAGATAGGGACCGAACTGTCTTGCGACGTTCTGAACCCAGTTCACGTGCCACTTTAATCGGCGAACAGCCGAACCCTTGGGACCTTCTCCAGCCCCAGGATGTGACGAACCGACATCGAGGTGCCAAACCTCCCCGTCGATATGAGCTCTTGGGGGAGATCAGCCTGTTATCCCCGGAGTACCTTTTATCCTTTGAGCGATGGCCCTTCCATGCAGAACCACCGGATCACTTCAGCCGTCTTTCGACCCTGCTCGACGGGTCTGTCTCACAGTCAAGCTCCCTTATACTGATACGCTCTACGTACGATTACCAACCGTACTGAGGGAACCTTTGCAAGCCTCCGTTACTTTTTAGGAGGCGACCACCCCAGTCAAACTACCCACCATGCACTGTTTCCCGTTAGGGATTAGACTCTAAGCAAACGAAGGTTGGTATTTCAACGACCGCTCCACGAAACCTGGCGGCTCCGCTTCAAAGCGTCCCAACTATTCTACACATCGGTTGCTCAAAATCAATGCAAAGTTGTAGTGAAGGTTCACGGGGTCTTTCCGTCCCGTGACGGGTAACCGGCATCTTCACCGATACTACAATTTCACCGGGCTCGCGGAGGAGACAGTGTTCAACTCATTAGACCATTCGTGCAGGTCGGAACTTACCCGACAAGGAATTTCGCTACCTTAGGACCGTTATAGTTACGGCCGCCGTTTACCGGGGCTTCAGTCAGAAGCTTTGGATTGCTCCGAACATCCTTCCTTAACCTTCCGGCACCGGGCAGGTATCAGGCTCTATACGTCATCTTTCGATTTTGCAGGGCCCTGTGTTTTTGTTAAACAGTTGGTTGAACCATTTTACTGAGACCCACCATAAGTGGGTACGCTTTATCCCGAAGTTACAGCGTCAATTTGCCTAGTTCCTTCTCCGCGGCTCACCCGAGCGCCTTAGAATATTCATCTCGTCCACCTGTGTCGGTTTACGGTACGGGCAGCTATAGCCTAACCTTAGAGGTTTTTCTCGGCAATTTGATTAGGACCACTATCCACGCTGCCGAAGCTTTGCGGTACTATCACGTTCGACATTCTCTGCGGATTTACCTACAGAAAATATATCTACACGCTTTAACCCTCTAATCCGTAAGAGGGCGGGTCTTTCACTATTGCGTCACCCCGTCGAAACTATAGCCGGTACTGGAATATTAACCAGTTTGCCATCAACTACCCCTTTCGGGTTTGCCTAAGGACCCGACTAACCCTGATCCGATTAACGTTGATCAGGAAACCTTGGACTTACGGCGAAGTAGTTTTTCACTACTTTTATCGCTACTCATGCCTACATTTTCTTTTCCCAACGCTCCAGCATACGTCGCCATACACCTTCGCAGCAGATGGGAATGCTCCCCTACCACAAGACTACCTAGTAGTCTGTTTAGAACTTCGGTTCATAGTTTGATGCCCGATTATTTTCCGTGCAGGACCTCTCGACCAGTGAGCTGTTACGCACTCTTTAAATGAATGGCTGCTTCCAAGCCAACATCCTGGCTGTTATAGAAGTCCCACCTCGTTTGATCAACTTAACTATGTATTAGGGACCTTAGTTGCTAATCTGGGTTATTTCCCTCTCGGCCACGGATCTTAGCACCCGCAGCCTCACTCCCGGAGATATTTACTAGCATTCGGAGTTTGTCAGGGTTTGGTAGGCGGTGAAGCCCCCTAGCCCAATCAGTAGCTCTACCTCTAGTAAACGTCTATATCCGAGGCTGTTCCTAAAAACATTTCGGGGAGAACGAGCTATCTCTCAGTTTGATTGGCCTTTCACCCCTATCCACAAGTCATCCCATAACTTTTCAACGTTAATGAGTTCGGTCCTCCATTCCGTGTTACCGGAACTTCAACCTGCTCATGGATAGATCACAAAGTTTCGCGTCTGCCCCCACTAACTAAACGCCCTATTTGGACTCGCTTTCGCTACGGCTCCGTTACTTAAGAACTTAACCTCGCTAGTGAGGAGCAACTCGTAGGCTCATTATGCAAAAGGCACGCCGTCATCCCGAAGGACTCCGACCGCTTGTAGGCGTACGGTTTCAGGTACTATTTCACTCCCCTATTCGGGGTGCTTTTCACCTTTCCCTTACGGTACTGGTTCACTATCGGTCTCTGAGGAGTATTTAGCCTTACCAGATGGTGCTGGCAGATTCAGGCAGGATTCCTCCGGTCCCGCCTTACTCAGGATACCACACGTCCTTAACTATTTGCGCTTACAGGGCTATCACCTGCTATGGCTCAACTTTCCAGAAGATTCAGCTTGAAGTTAATTTCTAAAAGTGGTCCTACAACCTTCTGGCAGCACGCTGCCAGAATTTGGGCTAATCCCTTTTCGCTCGCCACTACTTGGGGAATCACTATTGTTTTCTTTTCCTCCACCTACTTAGATGTTTCAGTTCAGTGGGTTGACTTCCTTTCGGATGATACACCTTCAGTGTACCGGGTTGTCCCATTCGGAGATCTACGGATATAATGCTTGTGTGCAGCTTCCCGTAGCTTATCGCAGCTTACCACGTCCTTCATCGTCTCTCAGAGCCAAGGCATCCACCATACGCCCTTAAGTGCTTTAAAAGAGTTACTTTCGTTACTCGTCGTTTACAACTTATTAAAAATTTATCCCAATATGTCAAAGAGCTATGTTTACTACTGAATGAACAATAGAAACGAAGCAGATAATATGGTTTCGAACCATTGGAAGCCTCACAGGCATTACCTAATAAAAAGAACTTTTTGTGGAGGATATCGGAGTCGAACCGATGACCCTCTGCGTGCAAGGCAGATGCTCTAGCCAACTGAGCTAACCCCCCGTTTTGGTTTTGGTAGACCCGAGCAGATTTGAACTGCTGACCCCTACATTATCAGTGTAGTGCTCTAACCAGGCTGAGCTACGGATCTGTTTCTGCAGCCCACTAATTAGCGGGTTTACATTGAAGAGTTGTAAAGAACTTAAAAAAATTGAAAGTAAGTAGAAGCAACAACCAAAAAGATTCGCAATCTCTAAAAAGGAGGTATTCCAGCCGCACCTTCCGATACGGCTACCTTGTTACGACTTAGCCCCAGTCACTAGTTTTACCCTAGGCGGCTCCTTGCGGTTACCGACTTTAGGTACACCCAGCTTCCATGGCTTGACGGGCGGTGTGTGCAAGGTCCGGGAACGTATTCACCGTATCATTGCTGATATACGATTACTAGCGATTCCAGCTTCACGTAGTCGAGTTGCAGACTACGATCTGAACTGAGAAGAGGTTTTTGAGATTAGCTCCTTGTCGCCAAGTGGCAGCCCTTTGTCCTCTCCATTGTAGCACGTGTGTAGCCCTGGGCATAAAGGCCATGATGACTTGACATCATCCCCTCCTTCCTCGCGTCTTACGACGGCAGTTTCATTAGAGTTCCCAGCTTTACCTGATGGCAACTAATGATGGGGGTTGCGCTCGTTGCGGGACTTAACCCAACACCTCACGGCACGAGCTGACGACAGCCATGCAGCACCTTACTGGCAGTGTATTGCTACAAAGTGAGCTTTCACCCACGGTCTCCCAGCATTCTAGCCCAGGTAAGGTTCCTCGCGTATCATCGAATTAAACCACATGCTCCACCGCTTGTGCGGACCCCCGCCAATTCCTTTGAGTTTCAACCTTGCGGTCGTACTTCCCAGGTGGGATACTTAATGCTTTCGCTCAGACACCAACAGTGTATCGCTGATGTCGAGTATCCATCGTTTAGGGCGTGGACTACCAGGGTATCTAATCCTGTTTGATCCCCACGCTTTCGTGCCTCAGCGTCAATTTCTGTGTAGCAAGCTGCCTTCGCAATAGGTGTTCTATGTCATATCTAAGCATTTCACCGCTACATGACATATTCCGCTTACCTCCACAGTATTCAAGACAGATAGTATCAATGGCAGTTTCCAAGTTAAGCTCGGAGATTTCACCACTGACTTACCTGCCCGCCTACGCACCCTTTAAACCCAGTGAATCCGGATAACGCTTGCACCCTCCGTATTACCGCGGCTGCTGGCACGGAGTTAGCCGGTGCTTATTCATCTGGTACCGTCAACCACAGTAGAAACCGTGGGTTTCTTCCCAAATAAAAGAAGTTTACAATCCAGAGGACCTTCATCCTCCACGCGGCATGGCTGGTTCAGACTTGCGTCCATTGACCAATATTCCTTACTGCTGCCTCCCGTAGGAGTCGGGCCCGTGTCTCAGTGCCCGTGTGACTGGTCGTGCTCTCACACCAGTTACTGATCGCAGGCTTGGTGGGCCGTTACCCCGCCAACTACCTAATCAGTCGCACGCCCATCTTCAAGCGCCGTAGCTATAAGATCAGAGTGATGCCACTCCGAAATATTACGGGGTATTAATCCAAGTTTCCCTGGGCTATTCCCCACTTGAAGGAAGGTTGCGTACGTGTTCCGCACCCGTTTGCCGGTCGCCACCCATGTATTGCTACACTGTGCTGCCCCACGACTTGCATGTATTAAGCCTGCCGCTAGCGTTCATCCTGAGCCAGGATCAAACTCTCCATTGTAAATGAGTTTTGACCGTTGGCGTTAAATTTTCTCTCGGAAAAATAACGTTTGTGTCTAATAATTAAATGTCGCTAAACCTTACCGTAAATCATTGATTTACGTGCTGTTGCTTCCAAACTTTCAAAGATCTTTCGGCTTTATTTTGCCGCCCCATTTTTGATTGGGGTTGCAAAGGTAAGAGCCTTTTTTATTTCCACCAAATTTTTCTTGATTTTTTTCGAAGATTTTTTCTTCTCATTAACCAGTACTTTTTTTGAAGAACTTTCGCTTTTTAAAAGCGGGCTGCAAAGATAGTTAACTCTATTTTCACCGCCAACTTTTTTCGTGATTTTTTTAAAGTTTTTTTATTCGCTTTTCAATCACTTCTATCGTAAGAACTACCTCGTTTTGTAAGGGGTTGCAAAGATAGACCGTTTCACATTCACCACCAATTTTTTTCGCGTTTTTTTTAAACTTTTTTTTCGTCACTTTCTCGCGTCAATCACTTTAAGAACTACCCGTTTTTTGTAAAGCGGGCCGCAAAGATAAGGAGCATTCACTTCCCAACAAATTTATTTTGAATCTTTTTTGCTGTTCATTTTTGAAACCCTCTCCCACACTGCATTGTAGCTCCAAATATTTTTTAAACTTTCTTGCCTCCTCTCTCAAAATACCCTTCTTCATAATTCACTTTTATCAAACTTAACCCATGTCCCGGCACAGAAAAATCCGCTTTGGTAGCATCTTTCATTTCAATGATGCTTTTGAACTCCTCTATCGACCACTTTTTACGCCCCACTTTTAACATCGTTCCTACTAATCCACGAACCATCCCCCTTAAAAAGCGACTGCCCCTTACCCGGTATACAAAACCACCCTCTATCTCCTCCCATTCACTCCGCTCAATACTGCATATAGTAGTACGTACCTGCGACCCCCGTTTAGAAAAACTTGCAAAATCGGAATACCCCTTCACTATTTCCGCTGCTTCCCTCAATAAAGTCAGCTCTAATGGGAAAGGATATCGATAGCTTCTATCTGATCGAAATGGATCTTTGCCCCATAAAACCGTATACTCGTATTCTCTACTTATTGCATCGAACCGACTGTGTGCTGATGGCTGCATCGCCACAATTCGCTTAATTACAATGGCCGGATGAACAATTGCATTCAAATTATAGACGGCTTTCTCGGAAATACCACCCTCAAAATCAAAATGAAAGTAATTCTGTCGCGCATGAACACCTGTATCAGTTCTAGATGAACCCGTTAGCGCAATTTCGTGTCGGAAAAAAGTGTGGAGTGCTTTTTCAACTTCTGACTGTACAGTAACAGCATTGTTCTGCACCTGAAAACCGGCAAAAGGGCCACCCATATAGGCCAACTCCATGAAATAACGTGTCATAGAGCGAAAATACGGGTTCCTATTTTACCAATTCTTGGAACTTGCGGATGTAATAGTCTTGTGAGAACAGCCCAACCAACTCTTTGAAAGCATCTTTATCAGTGATGGTTGGGTAGGCCGATTCAAGGAATTGAAACTTAAATACTTCGGAATAGAATAGTTCGGTGAGGCCTTTTACTTGCTTTGTTGAATATGATTTAAGGGCAAACGCCTTCTTGGCCACCAATAATCGTTGATCGGTGGTAGCTGTTTCCATCATTTGCACACGAAGTTTATCTAAGTCTAAGTCTGTAGCAATGAGAAGACCGGTGTTTTTATCAGCTCTTTCTGAGGAATCAACTGTAGGTTTCGCAGACAAGGCCGAGTCAACTCCGGTTTTTACATTAGGTTTTGGAGCATCTTCTAATGGAATGATCACAGTAATGGAATCCTCGTCCCCTGCTTTATAGATGATTTCGCGGCCTTTATCAATGGTTCTGTCGGAAATAATTTGGATTGAAGGCAAAGGTTTTTTCGGTGTTTCAACCGGTTCCGGCGTTTGAGTTGCCGTTTCAATTTTAGGCTTTGCGGGTGCGGCTACTAAACTGTCTTTAGGTACTAATCCGGCATTTTCTGCTGTTGGTTGCTGAATAACGGGCTTAACAGGAGCGGCTATAGTACTATCTTTTGTTGGTTGAGTAACCAATTCAGGAGTTGGAGTACTCGTTTTCACAACTGGGTTAGCCGGTGCTGCCTCTGCCGAGTCTTTAAGCTTAACAGGCTCTGGGGTAACTTGTACTACTTTAGCTACAGGCTTGGCCGGTTCGGCAACGGTAACATCGGGAGTAGGTGGATTTTGGGGAGTCGTTTGCTTCGGGGTTTCTGTTGTGGGAGCAGCTGTTTTGGTTCGATCCTTTAAAACGTCGTTGTCGTTTACCACTGCTGCCATCATGTTTGCAAAACCATTTACTGCGGGCTTATTGGGTTTGGCAGCTTCTGCTTTCACTACTGTAGCAGCCTCTTCAGCAGATTGGGCTGCGATCAATTCCATGGTTTGCCAGTTGTAAAGCGACCAGGTTTGATCTCCCGTTTTCTTCAACTGGAAACCTTTGTCTTTTCTATTGACGGCTACTTTGAATGTTTGCTCCGGAAAAGAGTTCTTAGGGAAATTGACTTTAAGTTCATAAACCGTATCCTTCAATTTGCCGATCAACAAATATCCGTCGGCTGAGGAACTGAAGTTTTTATCTTGAATTCTAACTGAAAAAGGTTGTGCTTTATCTGCTTCGATGGCGAAGAAATAGTCTTGCTGCGCTGATACAGCGGCCGAAAGGGTTAACAGTAAGGCGAGAAACGTACATTTTTTCATGAACCGGAATGGATTTCTACTGTACACAAAACTAACTAATTGCATTGAGCCGACGTCAATTTATCCAATTTTTCATAAATATTAAGAAAAGGCTCTCTTATCTTTAGCCCGAACAATATTTAATCTATTTATGAAAAAAGTCATTGCAGCAGCGGCCCTCCTTCTCATAGGATACGGAGCGTTTGCACAAGAAGAAGCTGCTGATACCAGCTGGGAAAAGATCTATCGTGAATCCAGTCCCAAAATCAACGATCTCATTCACACCAAATTGGACATTCGTTTCGACTACTCAAAAAGTCAGGCCATTGGTAAAGTGTGGCTGCAACTCAAGCCTCATTTTTATGCTACGGACTCTTTGTTATTGGATGCAAAGGGTATGGAAATTCAACAAGTAGCAGTTGTTAAAAACAATAAAAACCAGGTACTCAACTACGATTACAATGGATTGGAGTTGCGCATTAAACTTGATAAATCGTACAAAAAAGAAGAAACCTATACCATCTATGTGTCTTATATCGCAAAGCCCAATGATTATAAAGCAAAAGGAAGTGCAGCGATCACAGATGCGAAAGGGCTGTACTTTATCAATCCCTTAGGAGAAGATAAAACTAAGCCAACGCAAATTTGGACACAGGGTGAAACAGAAGGAACTTCTGTTTGGGTTCCTATTATCGACAAACCGAATCAAAAGTGTACCCAGGAGTTTAATTTAACGGTTCCTGCAAAATATGTTTCGCTTTCAAATGGCAAGTTAGTATCACAAAAGAAGAATAGCGATGGTACCAGAACTGATACCTGGAAGATGGATCAACCACACTCTCCGTACTTATTCTTCATTGGTGTTGGCGATTACGCAATTGTAAAAGATAGTTACAAAGGAAAAGAAATCAGTTACTATGTAGAGAAAGAATACGAATCAGTAGCACGAAAGATCTTTGGATTAACTCCGGAAATGATGGCTTTTTACTCCAGAATTACTGGTATAGATTATCCTTGGGTAAAGTATGCTCAAATTACAGGCAGAGACTATGTTAGTGGTGCGATGGAAAACACTACCACTACCCTACATGGAGAATCGGCTCAGCAAGACGCTAGAGAACTAGTTGATGGGAATCAGTGGGAAGGTGTTGTTGCCCACGAATTATTTCACCATTGGTTTGGCGATTATGTTACAGCAGAGAGTTGGAGCAACCTTACCGTAAATGAGTCATTTGCTAATTACAGTGAAGTGCTTTGGTACGAGTACAAATGGGGTAAAGATGCTGCAGATGCACACAACTACAGCGATATGGTGGGCTATTTGAGCAGTGGTAGTGAGAAAAAGGATTTGGTACGATTCCATTATGCAGATCGTGAAGACATGTTTGATGCAGTTAGCTATAATAAAGGAGGACGTATTTTACATATGTTGAGAAACTATGTGGGAGACAGTGCTTTCTTCAAGGCGTTGAATTTGTATTTAACTACCAACAAGTACAAAGCTGCAGAAGCACATCATTTAAGATTGGCCTTTGAAGAAGTTACCGGAAAGGATTTGAATTGGTTCTTCAACCAATGGTACTACGGAAGCGGTCATCCAAAATTGAGTGTTGATTATATTTACGATGAAGCCAGAAAAGAAGTAGCGGTGATTGTAAAACAAACTCAAGCGGGAGACAAAGTTTTCAAACTGCCTGTAGCTATTGATCTCTATTATGGATCAAAGAAAGAACGCAAGAATGTATGGATCGATGATAAGAACGATACGTTTGTTTTCAAATACAGTACTCGTCCCGATTTGATCAATTTTGACGGCGATAAGATCTTGTTGGCTGAGAAAAAAGACAATAAAACCTTGGACCAGTATTTATTCCAAATGAAGAATGCAGGGCTTTATATGGATAGAAGAGAAGCGATCGAAGCTGCATTGAAGAAACAATCGGAGCCGAAAGCATGGGAGATCATATCATTGGGATTAAAAGATCCATCAAGTGATCTTCGCGGATTTACACTAGGACGATTGGACATTAAAAAGGAGAGCATTCGTAGCAGCGCTTTACCAATTGTAGAAGATATGGCGAAGAACGACAAGAAAACAACAGTAAAAGCTGTTGCTATTGATTTCTTGTCGGTAACAGAAAATCCGGATTATAAAGCTTTGTATCAAAAGGGTCTCTCCGATTCTTCCTATTCTGTAGCCGGTGCTTCTTTGGAAGCATTGTATGGTATTGATCCCGATCTAGGATTGGCGGAAGCTAAAAAAGTTCCTGAATCGGTTAAGGGAAGACTTCAAGCGGCAAGAGTGAAAATTTTGATCCAGTCAGGCGATCCTTCCGTATTCGAAACAGTAGCCTTGGCTTATAAAAACATGCCAATTTCTCAAGACAAATTTGAAATGACACAGGCTTTGTGTGATATGCTTGCGAAGGTTACTGATACTAAGCAACTGAAAGAAGGAGTTGATTTGGTAGTTGCATTCAGAAAAGCAATTCCAGAGCAGTACGGAATTACACCGGTGATCAATAATTTCTTGAAAGGCATAGTAACGAAGAAAGAGGCGCAGAAAGAGAAGGGAGGAGACAAAGCAAGTTTACAAGAGCAGATCGACTATATTAAGTCAAAGATGTAATAGCAAAATACATTTGCTAGAACATATCTACATACAAAAAGGCCGCTTCGAACTGATCGAGGCGGCCTTTTTGTATGTAGATCATTCAATTTTTAGGGTGCGCTGATTTCGATGATTTTATCATCTGAGCCGTTGCTGGTGCAAAGGTATACTTTCCCTGTGGGGGCCACTAGAACGTCTCTCAAACGTCCATATTTCCCATTATAGAATTCGTTTGTTTCCGTAACGGCATTAAAAGTAGCGTTGAGTTTAAGTTGATACAAGCGTGAGTTTTTCAATGTTGCGAGCAACAAAGAATTTTTCCATTGCGGTATTTTGGCGTTGTTATAGTAATCCAAACCACAAGTTGCAATGGTAGGTGTCCATGCTTTGATGGGTTCTTTTACATTGTTTGACGAACAGAAGGCTGTTTCGGATGAGTTGTCGCAAAATCCCATTACAGTTGGCCATCCATAGTTTCTGCCTTTTTCAATGATATTGATCTCGTCATCGTTATTGGGACCATGTTCAGATGAATAGAGAATACCATTGGCATATACCAAGCCTTGTGGATTGCGGTGACCGAAACTCCAGTAAGGGTTACCGGAAACCGGGTTATCGGAAGGGATGGACCCGTCGAGGTTAATTCTAAGGATTTTTCCATTTACAGAGTTGGGATCTTGCGGATATGACGTCTCCACTGCATCACCTGTTGAGATGAAAAGTTTATCGCCTACAATCACTAATCGAGAGCCATTATGATTATTATCGGCAATGATATTGTCAAAGATGATTGTCGGGCTTGAAAGGTTGTTGCCACTTACAGTGTAACGAACCACTTTTTCTCTATATGCGGACCCTTTAAGATAATCATATACCACGTATAAGTAGGGATTGGAAGCAAAAGAGGGATGAAAAGCCATCCCAAGAAGTCCGCCTTCGCCGCGAACCACTACATCGCTGATAGTGAGTAAGTTGGAAACGGTGCCATTGGCTGGGTCTACTTTCGAAATGATTCCGGATTTCTGGGTAAACCAGATGGTATTATCGGGAGCCCAAACCAGATCCCATGGCATGGTAAGTCCGGAAGAAAGTATTTTATCGCTTAAAACGACTGGAGAAGTAGTGGTATCGGTTGTACCGCCTCCGCCTGTGTTAGACTTCGACTTGCTGCAATTTGCGGCAAGAATTAGGGAGGACAGGACCAAGGAAGTATAGAGCATTCTCTTCAGCATACGAATTGTTTTTACAGGTACAACCAAAATTATGCCTTTACCCGTCTTAACAGCGTTAAATGCTGATTAAAGAGGTTTTTGGGTAGAAAAGATAAATGAAGCAGGGTTGCAATAAAAAAGCCGTATCGGAAATGTAATGAACGAAGAAAAGCTGCAACTAATAATGTAGTATCTTGACAAGGAATTAAAAATTCATAAAATAAAACTTCAATAGAAAATGAGTACACGTAACATTGCTTTGATTGCAATTTTTGGATTGATTTTGATATTAGGCGGTTGTGGCTGCAGCAGCTACAATGGGTTGGTTTCGAAAGACGAGAATGTAAAAGCCAAATGGGCGAATGTTCAAAGTGAGTATCAACGTAGAAATGATTTGATTGGAAACTTGGTTGAAACGGTAAAAGGCGCTGCTAATTTCGAGAAAGAAACATTGGAAGCTGTAATCAGTGCACGTTCAAAAGCCACTTCAATTCAGGTTGACCCAACCAACATTACTCCAGAAAAATTGGCTGAGTTTCAACAAGCACAAGCCGGTTTGAGTGGAGCCTTGGGAAGATTGTTGGCTGTTGCCGAAGCCTATCCCGATTTGAAGGCTACCCAGAACTTCCGTGATTTGCAGGCTCAATTAGAAGGAACAGAAAATAGAATCAAAGTAGCACGTAATGATTTTAACACAGCCGTGCAAGATTACAATACCGGTGCTAGAAGATTCCCTAATGTGATTTTTGCCAATTTCTTCGGATTCCATACCAAAGAAGGATTCAAGGCTGATCCGGGTGCTGAGAATGCTCCAAAAGTTAAATTCTAAATTTAATATTGTAAGAATGTCGTTGATTCCATTTTTCAAACGCAAACATTTCTTTTCTGCATCTGATCAGGAGGCAATTGTAGCCGCCATTAAACGCGCGGAGAAAGAAACCAGTGGAGAAGTACGTGTTTTTGTAGAAAGCAGGTGTCGCTTTGTGAATCCGATTCACAGAGCAGAAGAGATTTTTTGGGGACTGAAGATGGACAGTACGGGCGAATACAATGCCGTATTGATTTATGTGGCCATCAAAGATCAGCAGTTTGCGATTTTTGCGGACAATGGCATTTACACAAAACTTGGAAATGATTATTGGAATCAGTCGGTGAATGAAATGACTTCTTACATAAAGGAAGAAGGTGTTGCGCATGGGTTAGTGAAAGTGATCGACAAAATTGGAAACACTTTGAAAGAAGCGTTTCCATACGATCCGAATACAGACAAAAATGAATTACCTGACGAAATCGTGTTTGGACAATGAGTATGAAAAGATTTTTACTGGTAATTCTTACTGTTATCGGAATAACAGGAATGATTGCGGCACAGGATCTGGTTCCGGTGCCCAATCCACCAAGGCTAGTGAATGATAAAACCAATACGCTGAGTACTGATGAAGTAAATAAACTCGAGCGATTATTGGTGAGTTATGACGATAGCACTTCTAATCAAATTGCGATTCTGATCATTCCTACTTTGAATGATTATCCGATTGAGGAATTTGCGAATAAGCAATATCGGTTGTGGGGTATTGGAAACAAGAAAACCAACAATGGTATTCTTATTCTTGTGGCGAAGAACGATCGAAAGATGCGTATTGAAGTAGGATATGGCTTGGAAGGTGCGGTAACTGACCTATTAAGTAAAAGAATTATTGAGGAAGACCTCGCTCCTAATTTTAGGAATGGAAACTTTTATGAAGGTTTCGCAACGGCCGCAGAACACTTGATTAAAGCAACTCGAGGAGAATATACTGCACCACAGGGCTATGCTAATAGACGCCAAGATAAAGATGGGGGAAGTATATTGGGAATGATTATCATAATCATTATTATCATTATTGTACTTTCTAATATCAACCGTGGTGGCGGTGGTGGATTTATGAGTAGAAGAGGATACCGTGGCATCAATTCGCCTATCTTCTGGAATTCCGGAGGATGGAGTGGCGGTGGCGGTGGTGGATGGAGCGGCGGCGGTGGCGGCGGCTTCGGAGGATTTGGAGGAGGTAGCAGTGGTGGCGGTGGTGCCAGTGGGGGATGGTGATGAGAGTTTTGAGTTATAAGTTTTGAGTTTAATACAAAAGAGAAAGGAGCCAGTTGCTCCTTTCTCTTTTTATGCTTTATTGTGTGTTTATTTAATAGCGGCGATACCGGGAAGAACTTTTCCTTCGAAGTATTCGAGCATGGCACCTCCACCGGTTGAGATATAGCTTACTTTATCTGTGAAACCGAATTCATTAACAGCGGCCACGCTGTCACCCCCTCCTACTAATGAGAAAGCACCATTTGAAGTAGCGTCTGCTACTGCTTGCGCGATTGCTTTTGTTCCGTGTTGGAATTTCACCATTTCGAATACGCCCATTGGGCCGTTCCAAAGAATGGTTTTTGAACGGTGCAGAACATTGGTGAATTGACCGCAGGCATTTTCTGCAATGTCTAATCCCATCCATCCATCAGGAATATTATTTGAAGGTGCTACTGCGGTATTTGCATTTGCGTCGAATTTATCTGCAATTACAGAATCGGAAGGAAGGTGAATGTTCACTCCCTTTGCTTTGGCTTTTTCTAGTAAGTCGAGTGCTGTTTGCAAGCGATCGTCCTCGCACAAAGAGTTGCCAATTTTTCCGCCCATTGCTTTCATGAAGGTATAAGCCATACCTCCACCAATGATGATATCGGTTGCTTTTTCCAATAGGTTTTCGATGATCAAAATTTTATCACTCACTTTGGCGCCGCCTATAATTGCCGTAAAGGGCTTTTCAGATTTGTGTAATACTTTTTCGGCGCTGCTCACTTCACCTTCCATCAAGAGTCCGAACATTTTATTTTCCGGGGTGAAGAATTTTGCAATAACAGCAGTAGAAGCGTGTGCACGGTGTGCGGTTCCGAAAGCGTCGTTTACATAAACATCGCCAAGTTTGCTTAGTTTTTCAGCGAATCCTTCATCACCTTTTTCTTCTTGTTTGTAGAAACGAAGGTTCTCCAATAACAAAACTTCACCCGGTTTAAGGGATGCCGCTTTTTGAATAGCTTCTTCTCCAATACAATCGTTGGCAAATTGAACAGGCAATCCACCCAACAAACCACTAAGATGATTGATAATATGTTTAAGTGAAGATTTTTCTTCAGGACCTTCTTTTGGTCGTCCAAGATGGCTCATTAAGATAACGCTACCGCCATCGGCTAGAATCTTTTTAATAGTTGGGAGCGCCGCTCGAATACGGGTATCATCACCTACGGCAGAAGTTTGTTTGTCGAGTGGAACGTTGAAGTCCACACGGATCAATGCTTTTTGGTTATTAAATGAATGTTGGCTGAACTTGCTCATGTGTTGGTCTTTTTATGTTTTTGGCAAATAACGAGTTGCGTGTTGCTTTTATCATTAATGAGTTGGGTATCGATGATATCGAACCAGCCTCTAAGATAGTTCTTAAATTCTATGTGATTCCATTCTCTGTAGTGGCAAGTGTTTTCCGGCGGGCCAAAATCTTTGGTCCCACAGAGGCGATCGCGATCGGGTGTGCTAAAAATAACCTGTTTAAAATTCATTTCAGCAACAAAATCGAGGAGATCATCGGGATGTTCGATGTGTTCGATGACGTCGGAGCAAACGATAAGGTCGCAAGAGAGCTCTGATGGTTTCAGGTTATCGAAAAGCAACCATTTTTTATCGGGATAGGTTTTTGTTAACCATGAATAGGTTGGATCAACTTCAACGCCGGTGGTTTGGTATTGGCCCAGGTAGTGAACCGTTTTATAACCGGAACCGCAGCCAAGGTCGATGATGGATTGAAGTTGCTGTTGTTCCATCCATTGAGCGGCGTATTGATACACTTCTTTCTGCCATTCGTCTTTGGTGTGAGTTGCATCGTACGATTCTACGGTAGTTGCGTGCCGATAGCCGGGCTTAATGGAATAGAGGCTGAGAGGTTGTTTGGAGGCGTTGGCATTACCTAGGAAACGGTAGTATTTTTTCCAAGCCAGTCGTTTAGCGATGGCCCAGCGATGTTTCCAGATATTGTTGTAGGTAGCCAGAGCGGTTGGTTATGGTATTAAAAAGTAACAGGCAGTGGTAGCTGCCTGTTACGATATTACTTGAAGCGATTACTTGCTGATAAGAGTAGCGAAGTAGTGAACGGTGCGAACGAGTTGGCTAACGTAGCTCATTTCGTTATCGTACCAAGAAACCACGCGAACGAGTTGAGTATCGCCTACGTTTTGAACCTTTGTTTGAGTAGCGTCGAACAAAGAACCGTAGCTGATACCGATGATATCGCTAGAAACGATTTCGTCGGTAGTGTAACCGAAGCTTTCGTTAGAAGCGGCTTTCATTTCAGCGTTGATTTCTTCTGCGGTTGTTTTCTTACCGAGGATGGCTGTTAATTCGGTTAATGAACCGGTAAGTGTTGGAACGCGTTGAGCAGAACCATCGAGTTTACCTTTCAAGCTAGGGAGAACGAGACCGATTGCTTTAGCGGCGCCTGTGCTGTTAGGCACGATGTTTTGAGCGGCAGCGCGAGCGCGACGGAGGTCACCTTTAGGGTGAGGTGCGTCTTGAGTATTTTGGTCGTTAGTATATGCGTGAACGGTAGTCATCAAACCGTTAACGATTCCGAATTTAGTTTCGAGTACTTGCGCCATTGGGGCAAGGCAGTTGGTAGTACATGATGCGCAACTGATGATGGTTTCAGAGCCATCGAGCGTGTTGTGGTTCACGTTGAACACGATTGTTTTCAGGTCGCCGGTAGCGGGAGCTGAGATTACAACGCGTTTTGCGCCAGCGGTTAAGTGAGCGGCGGCTTTATCTTTATCGGTAAAGAAACCGGTACATTCGAGCACTACGTCTACACCATGAGAACCCCAGGGGATATCGGCGGGATTTTTCTGAGCATAAATTTTGATTTCTTCACCGTTTACTTGGATGGCGTTTTCAGATGCAGTAACGGTGGCGTCGAAACGACCTTGTGCGCTATCATATTTTAATAGGTGAGCGAGCACATTGGGGCTGGTTAAGTCGTTGATGGCAACAACATCGATGCCTTCCATTTTATAGATTTGGCGGAATACGAGGCGACCGATACGACCGAAACCATTGATAGCAACTTTTACTTTGCTCATGATACAAGAGTATTTTAGGTTAAAAATGCGTGGCGAAGTTATAAAAAAAGAATAAACAAGTGTTGAATTTATGTGAGAGATTGGATTTCAGATAACTAACAATTGTAAGGGAGGGGTTATTAGGGGTTGAGTAGGAGGAAATTAATGGGGGTTGGGGTGTAAAAAAATCGAAAAAATGTTTGGAGGGAAATGGAGGTAGGCTTATCTTTGCGCTCCCTTTAAGAACATGGCCCGTTCGTCTAAGGGCTAGGACACCACCCTTTCACGGTGGTGATACGGGTTCGAATCCCGTACGGGCTACGAAAGAAGAAGCGACTGATGATATCGGTCGCTTTTTTTATGCATATAGGTTATCAATGTATGGGGCAGATGGATTGGATAAATGGGGGGCACGCGTTTTGGGGCGACAGATGCGACAGGCTGCGCACATATGACCCCGCTGGGGTCGGATGCGTTGTTTCAGGATTGATTGCTGCGATTTGTGACGCCTTTAGGTTCGAATACATTTTGGAAACGTTTTGGGCAAGGCGCTATTTTCATTTCTTTTGACGAACATTCTGTGCGACCCCTTCAGGGTCGATTGCCCTGTTTCTCGATTCTGGCTACTGATGTGCGACCCCTACAGGGTCGGACGCATGGTGTCAGGATTGATTGTTTTGAAAATGTTATCGGGATGGGGATCGAGGTGTTTGAAACAGGATGGCGTTTTCAGTTGGATTGACCCTTTCAGCTTTTGACTAAATATATGCGACCCCTTCAGGGTCGATTGTTCCCAAATATTTTAACCTGCTACGCATATACGACCCCGCTGGGGTCGGAGGAATGCAACCCTCGGTTGTGATAGTGTGAATTATAGGCTACTCTTTAAAGCGAATAGACGCAATTGGGATGGGTTTTGAAATTCGGTGATCTGACGAGACTACGATGTTGATTCTCTATTCTTCAGTTTCGAATCTTGGCTTTCGATAAAGAAATAGCAGCGCATTCGCGCCAAACAAAAGAAAGGAAATCGTATATACGAGATTGTAGTGCTCGCTTGGAATCCTACCCGAAAGAAGTATAAATGGCACTATAAGCGAGGCGATGATTTTATGAATCACTAATGAATGTCTCATACAAAATTGAAATCAAGTAAATTTCCTATAGAATTCATTCTGAATTCTATAGGAACTATAAATCGGTTATGACTTTGTACTTGGGCACCAATGACTTCATAATGAGCCAAGCTATGAAATACGCTACCGCGCAATAGGCAAACATAATGGTGTAACCGGTATTGATGTGCCCGAGTGCTTTGTAATGATCGAATAAAGAGCCGCCAATTTTTGTAATGATCACGCCACCAAGTCCGCCAGCCATTCCTCCTAAGCCAATAACTGAACCTATGGCTTTCTTTGGAAACATATCACTTACTGTTGTAAAGATATTCGCACTCCAAGCCTGGTGCGCAGCGGCGCCTATACCAATAAAGAAGACAGGCACCCAGAAACTGATATCACCTAAAGGTTGTGCAGCAAGCACTAATAATGGAAACAACGCGATGATAAACATGGCTTTCATTCGCCCATCATAAGGATTCAATCCTTTCTTCATAAAATAAGTGGGAAAATAACCACCTCCAATACTACCGGCCATGGTTAAGGTATACAAAATAGCTAAAGGGAAAGTGATTTCTGTTCCCGTCATGTGGTATTGATCTTTCAAATATCCTGGCAGCCAGAACAAATAAAACCACCAAACACCATCGGTCATGAACTTCCCAATGGTAAAAGCCCAAGTTTGGCGATATCCCAACACTTTTGCCCAAGAGAGTTTTTCCTGAGGCTCATCCTTTTTCACAGCCTCTTCAACATCACTATTGATATAATCCAATTCCGCTTTTGACAGTCTCAATTGTTTGTCTGGATTTTCATACAGCTTCAACCAAAACAACAACCAAATGAACCCAATTGCACCAATTACAATGAAAGCTGATTGCCATCCCCAGTTTTTTTCCATCCAAGGCACTGTAAGGGGCGCTAAAATGGCTCCAATATTTGCTCCGGAGTTGAAGATTCCGGTTGCGAAACTTCTTTCTTTCTTCGGAAAATAGGCAGCGGTAGCCTTTATGGCAGCCGGAAAATTACCAGATTCGCCAACCGCCAACACCGCCCTCGCAATTATAAATCCTAAAACAGAGACGGGAACACTTACAATTCCAAACCATCCCAATACCGGCATCAATGCATTTCCCATAGGAATCGCCAAGGCATGAACAATAGCACCTAAGGACCAAATGATAATGGCCCATGTATATCCCTTTTTCGTTCCTAATTTATCCAGAATCCTTCCTGCAAAAAGCAATGCAATGGCATAGGTTAATTGAAAGGCAGCGGCTATATCTGCATATTGACTATTACTCCAATGAAATTCTTCCTCTAAACTCGGCTTCAACAAACTCAATACCTGACGATCGAGGTAGTTGATAGTAGTGGCGAAGAGCAAGAGTCCGCATATCGTCCATCTAAATTTTCCTATGGCAGTTTGCATGGCAATTTTTTATCGTTTAATGGACCGAACGAGTTCCAATCCTTTTTGTGTTAATGCTGTCAATTGATCGTATTGTTGAGATTCTAGTACTTCTTTCGTAATAAGTTTAGATCCTAAACCTACAGCTATCACTCCGGTGCTGAACCATTCAGTTAAATTCTTCTCAGTTAATTCTACTCCCCCTGTTGGCATGAATAGCATATCGGGAAACAATTCCTTGATTGCCGAAACGAATCCAGGACCCAAAATGTTTCCCGGAAAAAGTTTTACGAATCGAGCTCCCAAACCATGTGCTGTTGCAATTTCAGTTGGAGTCATACAACCCGGTATCCAGAGCTTACCGGCTTCATGAACCGTATAGGCAACTTCCGGAGTTACCACCGGTGCAATGATAAAATCTGCCCCGGCACTTATAAACGAATCGGCTTCTTTCGATGTTTTGATGGTTCCAATCGCTAACAGCAATTCCGGCCACCGTGTTTTCTTCTCTTTCACCAAGGCCGTAAAATTCACTAGTGCAGCTTCTCCCCTATTTGTGTATTCAACTATTCGAATTCCTGCTTTGTACAAAGCATCGATCACGTTGATGCTTACCTGTAGATCACTGTGAAAAAAGAGTGGAATGATTCCCTGTTCTTTTACTTTTTGTATGATGAGTCTATTCTCCATGTTTCAAATTTTCGAGAACTGCGGCAACTGTTTGGGTTGTAGCATCCCCCATTTCTTGTAATTTACCAAATGCAGCCGCAGCAGCAAAATTGATGGTATCTTGGTGCGATTGCTTGTTTACCGATGAATAGATGAGTCCACCCATAAAACAGTCGCCACTTCCAATTTTATCTACCACCGAATTGGTGAAAAATTGCTTTGACACCCACTGTCCGTTCTTGTTATTCAATGAAGCATAATATTTCAATCCATCGGCTTCATCGAACCGAAAAGTATTGGCCACCATTTCACATTTCGGGAATTTGCTCATTATTTCAACGGAAGTTTTAGTGGCGTGTGATAGGTATTTCTCTTTTGAAGCGTTTTGATGAATATCCGCATCAATGCTTGTACCTAAGAGTTCCGCTGCACTCCAAATATTCCCCATAATGAGATCGCAATAAGCTGCCAGTTTTGGCATGATTTCAACAGGAGCCTTCCCATATTTCCACAATCGAGAACGGTAGTTTAAGTCTACCGAGATTTTTAACCCCAATTTCGAAGCAGCGATCAAGGCTTCTTCACACAAATCTGCTACTTGCTGATTTAAAGCCGGGCTTATTGCACTAAAATGAAACCATTGATATCCTTTCAACACTTCTTCCCAATTAATGATTCCGGGCTTGAGTTCGGAAAAAGAAGAATAAGCACGATCATAGATAACACCAACACTTTTCAAATCGGCGCCTTGGGTTAAGTAATAGGTTCCTATTCTATTGCCTGAGATGTGAATAGGGCTGCTGTCAATATTCTTTGATTGGATATAGTTTTTAATATCAGTAGTAAGTGTATTGTCGGGCAATGCAGTCATGTAACCCACTTCCTGATTCCAAGATGCGAGGGCAGTTGCCACATTCAATTCAGCTCCGCCTACAAAAACAGGCAAGGAAGCTTGCTTGATCCACTCGCCATTAGCAGCGGGTGAGATTCTCAACAACAATTCACCAAAGCAAAATATTTTCATGTTCTATTTTAGTTCAATTACCGGTGCAGGATCCATATCTGTGTACACCAAATTTTCGCCGGCCATTCCCCAGATGAAACCATAATTGGAGGTACCACAGCCAAAATGCGCACTCCAAGGAGGAGAAATAATGGCCTCGTTGTTCTTTACCACAATATGCCGAGTTTGCTGCGGCTCTCCCATAAAGTGAAAGATACGCTGTTCTTCAGGCAAATCGAAGTAGAAGTATACTTCCATTCTACGAGTATGCGTGTGTGGCGGAATGGAATTCCAAACAGAGCCCGGCTCGAGTGCTGTTAGACCCATTACCAATTGACAACTTTGAATGCCGTCGAGGTGAATGTATTTGTAAACTGTTCTTTTATTAGAGGTTTCTACTGCTCCCAATTGAACAGGCGCAGCAGCGTCTTTTTTCATGGTTTGAACCGGATAGCTATGATGGGCCGGTGCAGAAAGCAAATAAAAAAGAGCCGGTTGCTTTGCATCTGCCGATGAAAATCGAACTATTTTGCTGCCCTTTCCGGCGTATAAGCAATCTGCCTTATCAAGATTATAGCTGATTCCATCAACTTCTACACTACCCTTTCCACCTAGATTAATGATTCCCAATTCTCTTCTTTCCAAAAAATACTCGGCTCTCAATTCAGGGTGATTGGGCAGGTCGATGATTGTATCAACTGGAACTACACCACCGATGATCACACGATCATAGTGGGTATACGTGAGATTTATTTTATTCGGAGTCATCAAGTCTTGAACCAAGAAATTTTCTCTTAGTTCTTCAGTGTTCATTTGAGCAGTCTCCTTTTTGCTTTGCGCGAAACGAATTTCCATGATGATCGTAGTTTATCGGCCCATCCACCCACCGTCTACAGTGATGATGGTGCCATTTACATAATTGGATGCATTTGATGCGAGGAATACCACGGCTCCTTTTAGATCGTCGGGAGTACCCCAGCGACCTGCCGGTATTCTTTCCAAGATACTTTTACTTCTTACGGGGTCGGCGCGCAACGCTGCGGTATTATCGGTTGCAATATAACCCGGTGCAATACCATTCACATTCACTCCCTTTGAGGCCCATTCATTGGCCAGGGCTTTTATTAAACTTGAAACGGCTCCTTTGCTTGCTGCATAGCCCGGTACATTGATTCCGCCTTGAAAACTAAGAAGGGAGGCTGTGAATATAATCTTGCCTGAGCCTTGCTCAATCATCTTCTTACCAAACTCACGTGCTAGTATAAAAGGTGCATTCAAATTAATATCAATAACCCGATCCCAATAATCGTCTCCATGTTCCGCAGCAGGTGCACGCATAATCGTGCCCGCATTGTTGACCAAGATATCAATAATTGGATGTTTTGAATGTACTGATTCCAAAAATTGATAAATGCTGTCTTTATTGGAAAGATCAGCTTGGAAGGCATTAAAATTTCTACCTAAAGCCTTGACTTCTTTTTCAACTTCACTCCCTACCAGTTCTATAGAGGCTGAAACTCCAATGATGTTGGCCCCCGCTTCAGCTAGGGCGAGTGCCATTGCTTTGCCGATGCCCTTATTGGCGCCGGTTACCAATGCTGTTTTTCCTTCTAAACTAAATGCTTTTAATATTGACATGATTCTTTTTTATAGAACACCTGCTTATGCCTTGATAGCTGCGTTGTGTGTTTCCGTAAGTTGCCACCCGAAATACTGTTGTGCATTTCTGAAACAAATATCCTGAACGATTCCACCAATATGGTTTAGATCATTGGGTATCTCTCCATTTTCCATTTCATGTCCGAATAAATTACACAGAATTCTTCGGAAATATTCGTGACGAGGGAAAGAAAGAAAGCTTCTAGAATCAGTAAGCATACCTACAAACTTGCTTAGAAGACCCATATTACTGAGCGCATTGAGCTGTTTGGTCATTCCATCTTTTTGATCTAAAAACCACCAGCCTGAGCCCCATTGTACTTTACCTGCAACCGAACCATCGTTAAAATTACCAATCATAGTGGCGAACAATTCATTGTCGGCCGGATTCAAGTTATAAATAATGGTTTTTGCGAGTTTGTCGTTGGTATCGAGTCTATCTAGAAACTTTGCAAGTGCTCTTGCTTGAGAAAAATCTCCGATAGAATCCCAACCGGTGTCAGGCCCTAATTGCTTAAGCATTCTAGAGTTGTTGTTTCGAATGGCTCCTAAATGGTATTGTTGCACCCAATTCTTTTCATGATCCCATTCTGCAAAAATCACCAACATTGCAGATTTGAATTTGATCTTTTCTTCAGGCGTTAAACTTCCACCTGAACGAATTTGCGCGAAGATGCCAACGATTTCAGTTGAGGTATAGTCTGCTGCATAAATTTGTTCCAATCCATGATCGGAAACAGAACATCCATTCTCAGCAAAATAATCGTGACGTTTTTTCAATGCTGATAAGTAATCATTGAAAGTGCTGATCGATGTATTTGCAGCTTGTTCTAATGCAGTTAGGTATTTATTAAATGTGATGGTATCGTCAACATTCATTGCTTTATCGGGACGAAAAGCAGGAAATACTTTTACTGCCCAATTGTCTTTTTTGATTTTCTGGTGGTATTCCAATGAATCAATGGGGTCATCGGTAGTACAAACAACTTTTACATTCATCTTTTCAAGAAGGCCACGAACACTGTATTCTTTTGTTTGAAGCAAAGAAGAACTCTGTTCATAGATCCTTGCCGCAGAGTCTGCATTCAAAATTTCGTTGATTCCGAAATAACGCTGTAGTTCTAGGTGTGTCCAATGATACAAAGGATTCCTCACAGTGTAGGGAACAGTGGCAGACCAAGCTTGAAACTTCTCCCAATCCGATTTTTCACCGGTAATAAATGCTTCGTTCACGCCATTGGTTCTCATGGCGCGCCATTTATAGTGATCACCATTCAACCATACTTGGGTAATGTTATCAAAATTCTTATCAGCTGCCATTTCATTTGGAGGCAGGTGATTGTGATAATCGATGATGGGCATCGGCTTTGCAAATTCTTCGTACAATTTGATCGCCGTGTTTGTTTCCAACAAAAAGTGCTGATCTAAAAACTTCTTCATCATTTCAAATTTATAATGAAACCCCTCTTTTCCAAGGAATAAAATCGTCTTGATTTAGTTGAACCGCTTTGGGAATGATCTCACCACTTGCCGCTTTGATACAGTATTCAAGTATCTCCTCTCCCATTTGTTCGATGGTTTTCTCGCCATCAACAACAGGACCGCAGTCAATATCGATGATATCGTTCATTCTTTTGGTTAACTGGCTGTTAGTGCTCACTTTAATAACCGGACAGATGGGATTGCCGGTAGGCGTTCCGAGTCCGGTTGTAAATAAAATCAATGTAGCACCACTTGCTGCTTTTCCTGTTGTGGCTTCAACATCGTTGCCAGGAGTGCAAACCAAGCTAAGGCCTGGTTTGGTGGCTTTTTCTGTATAGTCTAACACATCTACCACCGGCGAAGTACCTCCTTTTCTAGCGGCGCCTGCACTTTTCATAGCATCGGTGATCAGGCCATCTTTTATATTTCCGGGTGAAGGATTCATGTGAAATCCGGAACCAACCGCAGTAACGGAAGCCTCATAACTTTTCATCAAATGCATGAATTTGCGGGCCAACGGTTCAGAAACCGTTCTATCTACCAATTCTTGTTCAACACCACAGAGTTCAGGAAATTCTGCCAATAGTACTTTTCCCCCTAGTCCTACTAAAAGATCGGAGCAATATCCAACTGAAGGATTGGCAGAAATACCACTGAAACCATCGCTTCCGCCACATTTTACACCTAAGCAAAGTTTATCAAGCGTTGCAGGAGCTCTTTTTAATTGATTGATCTGCTTCAAACCTTCAAACGTTTTTTTGATGGCGTCGCTGATCAATTGTTCTTCACTAACCGATTGTTGCTGTTCGAAAATATAGAGTGGTTTATTGAAATCTTTGTTCTGTGACTTCAGATCGTTTAAGAAATCATTGACTTGGAGATTCTGACACCCCAAGCTCAATACTGTAATACCTCCAACATTGGGATGATTGGCATAAGCAGCTAATAATTTACCAAGAACTGCTGCGTCTTGTCGAATACCACCACATCCGCCTTGGTGATTCAAAAACTTAATTCCATCTACATTTTCAAAAAAGCGCTTTTTAGAATGTTGGGGCTGCAAATCGAGGACTGAAAGATCATCGATGCTCTGATCATTGGCAATTGCTTCTTTCAGCAAAGAAGCAAATTGCTTGTAGCGATCAGCAACTGCGTAGCCCAATTCATTGTGCAGCGCTTCTTTGATCACATCGAGGTTTCTATTCTCACAGAAAACAGTTGGAATAAAAAGCCAATAGTTGGCCGTACCCACTGATCCATCTTCTCGATGATATCCATTAAAAGTTCTGTTTTTAAATTTTGAGACATCCGGTGCATGCCATTGAAAATCGATGTGACGGTAGTCGTAAGGTTCAGCGGCATGTTTTACATTTTCAGTAGTAATGCGTGCGCCCACAGGAATAGCAGAAACTGCTTTTCCCACCAACACACCGTACATGATCACCTCATCACCGGGTTGGAGTAAATTGGTTACGAATTTGTGTTTCGCAGGCACATCGTCTACCAATACATAGCTATTCCCATCATAGGCCACTTGATCGCCCTTGGTCAAATTACGCAGAGCCACCAACACATTGTCTTTCTTATGTACTTTTAATACTGCCTGTTTCAACTTTATTCCTTTTTTGCTTTATACTAAAGAAGCTTCTCGAATTGTTTGGATCGAAAACTGGAGGCTTTGCACCTTATCTAGGAATGCAGCCACTGTTTCCACCCATCCGGGAATTTGAGTTAAGTCGGTTCCCCACAAATTTTGATTAGAAGAAACGGCACGCACTAAATCTTGACCTTGATGAGCAGCCCATGCCTCTGCCAAAACCGGCGACTTATCATCGTTCACTTCATAGGTTTTTCCATTTCTCATTCCTTGATATTTGCCGTTCTCGCCCAAGCTCACTTGCATAAATGACAAATAGGCCGCAAATCCAAATGCCATTTTTTGTGGCACTTTATTGAAACGCTCTACATATTTTAGAATGAGAGGTACGTTACGCATGGTCATTTTTGAACTATACTGCATGGTTATGCTCAGCCATTTGTGTTCAATAAATGGATTCTTATATCGATCTAACACAGCGTCTGCAAAATCTAAAGCAGCATCTAACGAAATATTCTCAACGGTGAGTGATCTGGCGATCTCATCTCTCATCAATTCACTGATGAACTCAAAAAAATGAGGATTGTTCATAGCTTGTACTACCGTTTCAAATCCGAGTAGATGCGCCATGCCGCAAGTGAATGTATGGGAACCATTCAATAAGCGAAGTTTCAATTCTCTGAATCGCTCGATATCGGGCGCCACTACTACTCCATTGTCAACTGAAGAAAAAGAAAGCACTTCAGCTACTTTCGGATGATTGGCTTGTATTGCCCATAAACTATATACTTCAGACATGATAGCCAATTCATCATCGTATCCTATTTCTTGAACTAACGATTTGTATTTATCGGCGGGAAGTTTACCGGGCACAATGCGGTCTACCAAAGAATTGCAAAAATGATTGTGTTGCTCTAACCAATCCAGGAATTCAAATTCCAATTTATTTAAATGAGCTAATTCAACGATAATAGAAGCGAGTTTATCACCATTGTTAGGAATCAGTTCTGTTGGCACAATCACCAATCCTTTAGAAGGATCATTTCCAAAAGTTTTGAATCGATGATGCAATACCGCCAATAATTTTCCCGGGAAAGAAGAGGGCGGTGTGTTGTGAATAGAATCGGCCGTATCTAATGTGATCCCAACTTCTGTGGTATTTGAGATAATGAGACTTAAATCAGGATTCTTTGCCACTTCAAGTATAGCATTCCAATCTTTCTTTGCGGACACTACACGACTAATGGAAGCATTCAACACTACTTCATCTACTTGAACGCCTTTATCGATACCTCGAATAACGTGTGTGTATAAACCGTTTTGTGTATCAAATGCATCGGCACCATTTGAATCTGTAGACTTCACAACAACAATTCTACCATTGAAAACCCCTTTTTTATTGGCTTTGTCGATAAAGTAATCGGGCAGGCCGCGCAACAGTACGCCTGTACCAAATTGCAATACCTTTTCCGGTAAATTAAAATAGGCAGTGGTAGGCGTCTCAATTTTTCGAGAAGCGTTGATTTGATTCAATGTTTGTTTTGAAATAATCATGGTTGTTCCGGTTTCCATTTTGTACCAAACACCCAAGATGGTTTTATCTCTTGAGGTTTGATGAATTCAGGTAAATTATTTTTGAACCAGGCGAAGTCGCCGGCTTTTCTATGACAATTGAAATAATAGATTCTATGTCCCCACTGAATGGTATTCGTAGGAACATAGACTCTATAAATGGCGCTGTCTCGCATGTTATCGGCGAAATTGCAATTCACCAAATAGATTTGAGCATCGCGGTGGTATCGGCCGAGCAGGAATCCATCGTAGCCTTTGAAGCTACAATTCATTAAAACTGATTTAGAATCTTCGTATTTACTGCCATCATGCCAAATTGCGGCGGTTCCGTTATGGGCAATGAATTCGCAGTTTTCAGCCCAAGCCCAGCCGCGTGGGCAGTAGAAATCTACTCCGCCTTCCATTACACAGTCTTTAAAATAAAATAGACCTTCAGCAACATTCCAAGGGCTCACGGTATCTCCACCAAAAGCACGAAAGTGGCAATTAATGGCTTTCAAACGAGTAGCTGCCATAGTGCGCAAGGCCATTTGATGACCATTCTTAGCAATTTTCTTTTGATGGGTGAGTGTATCAAAGGCGCATGCCACTAGTCGTTCTTTATCATTATCGAAGCCGTAGCTATTAGTAATTGTTAAGTTCTTGAGCGTAATATCGTTTCCATCTACATTGAGAGTAGCTACTCCCCAGTCTTCATTGTGAATGCAGCGCCATTCGTCGCGTGCTATAGAAGAAGTGATGATGGTTTTGCTACGATCCTGACCTTCAAGAATGATGTTACTCTTCTCTAGGTAGATTTTCTCATTGTATACCCCGTTCTTGATATAGATGCAGCGCGTTTGGGATGAATTGGTATCGAGGCTGTTGATGGCAGCTTGAATGGAATTGAAGTCACCGGAACCATCTTTAGCCACAATGATCTTTTTCTGTGCTTGAGAATTCAAGCTCAGCAATAGAACAGTGAAAAATGGAAGTATAAACACTAGTCTCATTTTTTAACCGGTATTTGTTTAAGCAACCATTCTACGAGATCGGATGCTGCTTGAAAATTTTGATATTCTGCAGGAAGCTTTCTTCCATCTACATATTCATTGTAAAACCAAGGGTCACCCACTGCAAACACGGTTCCTTTTCCCAATTTTGCAATGGCCATTAGTACTTCTTTATTTTCTGAATAAACGGCAGTTGCCGGAGCTTTAATTGTAATGGTACACAATTGCTTGATGAATACTTTGTCGCAATGTTTGAAGATGGGGTGTCCCTTCGGTATCAACAAAGCACCTTGCTCGAATTGATTGTTGATTACATCATGACGCATGTTTTCATTCCAAAACATTCCAAAGTTCGATACCAACTTGTTGTAGTTCTTAAACTCTACATTGTTAGAATCATTTGCCATTAACACCAATACACCTCCATTTCTTACATATTCTACAATGGCGTCGATATGGGTTTGTTCAATATAATTTGGCGTTTTATTTTCCTTTGGCCAATCGGGATCTATGAGAAAATAAACACCAGCATTCTTAAGATTCAATTTAGTAGGGGCTTCGTTCAGCAAACTAGTAGTTGCATTTCGAGACTCGAAAATGGAGGAAAGAAAGGAGAACCCTCCATTGTCTTTTTCATTCCACTTATAATGGAAAACTATTTTATTACCGAAAGCGTCTTGTTTGGTTTCTCGGTTGTAATAGTTGTCCATAAGAACATTCACAGGCTTGTTCTTCTCCAAGAGTGGAATCTTTTCTATTTCAGAAGCGGCCAGTAAAAAAGCGCCCATTCCTTTTGGATCGTTTACAATTACCGGCTCACTCATATAATATGCAAAAGAACCATCGCGATAAGGATTACCACCCAAGCCACTTACTTGAACCGTTCCGTAGAGATTGGTTTGGTTGTTTTCTTCTTTAATAAATTTTGCAAGGATCCCCTTGTATGCCTTTTGCGCTAGGACTCTATAAGATGCTGGCAAATATCCTTTTCGAACGCCTTTGGCAAGTGCATATACAAACTGAGAGGAAGCAGAAGCTTCAAAATAGTTCTTTTGCTTATCGGGACCGTTGTAGTTAAGTATGTCTAACCACAGTCCGGTTTTCGCATCCTGTTGCTTTGCAACTGCAGCAGCCAATCGATTAAGGATTGCAATAAGTGCTGCTCGTTTGGGATGATTTTTAGGAAACCAGTCTAAAGCATCTACCAAAGCAGTGGCGTACCACCCCATGGCTCGTGCCCAAAACAAGGGAGAAGTGCCGCTAGCGGGGTTTGACCATTTTTGCTGTTTGGATTCGTCCCAGGCGTGGTAGAGCAATCCTGTTTTTGAATCACGTGCATGCGCTTCCATCCAAATGAACTGATTCGCGATATCATTGAAGGCAGTATCTTCATTTGCCAAGTCGGCATATTCTGCATAGAAAGGTTCTGCCATGTACAATCCATCGAGCCACATTTGGTAGGGATATACTTTCTTGTGCCAGAAGCCGCCCTCTGCTGTTCTTGGATGCTTTGCCAATTGTTCTCTTAACGTTTTGGCAGCCTTGAGGTATTTATCTTTCTGGGTAACTTTGTACAATAGGAGTAATATCTTCCCATTGTTTACATTGTCAATATTGAAATCTTCTTGTTTGTACGTTTTGATACTGCCGTCTTCTCTTACAAAAAAATCGATCTGCTTTTGAATGTAATTGAAATAAGTTACATCTCCGGTTTGATACCAGAGTTGTTCCATTCCTTTCAAGATCACGCCCATATCGTAGGTCCACTTAGCAGGCTTTCTATCCAATGCAAATGAATCGGCCCAGATGGTTCTTACTGTAGTGCCAAGTTTCGCTCCCCATGATTGCGAGAAGACCTTGCAAGACAGCAATAGTAATAATATGGTCAGAAGTTTTTTCATTGCAAACTGATCGCTTTTTCGGTGGCACCGAGTTCAAATACGATGGGGTTAGCAGTAGTGTTGATGCCCGACTTTTGAAGATTGATGCCTTTGTTGCGCTCGCCACTGATTCGTACTCCCGGCTTGGCGTTTCCACTTAATAGGCAATTGGTAAATATCAGCGCATCGCTGTTAATGATGTCTACGGCGTAAGATTCCGAAGCTTCTATTTTTAAGTCTGTGAAGCTAATATTAGAAGCTTCTTGAACATCCAAACCGTACTTTGCTTTGGCTACGATATTTGAAAGTTTCACATCTTTCACATGCATTTCAGGAATGCCACGAATAAAGATGGCTTTTTCGGCTCCGTTGCAGAACACGTTTTTGATCACGAAGTTTTTAAACTGCGGAGTGGTTTCGTCAACCGGTTTGAATTCTACTTTAGGCAATTCTCTTTTTTCTCCGGCCAATGGGATGGGGTCTTTGGCCATGTAATACATATCGAATAAAATGGCCTCACCGGGAATGTCTTTCATGTAAATATTCTCGACAAAGATGTTTTCCACTACCCCACCACGACCACGCGTTGTCTTAAAACGAAGACCGATATCGGTGCCAATGAAAGTACAATTACTTACATAAATATTTTTGGCGCCGCCGCTCATTTCACTGCCAATCACAAAACCGCCATGAGCCGCGTAAACGGTGCATCCTTTAATAGTAACGTTTTCGGTAGGCACTCCTCGTTTCCTTCCTTCTTCATCGCGACCGCTTTTGATGCAAAGGGCATCGTCACCCACGTCAAAAACTGAATTTTCAATAAGAACATTCTTACAACTCTCTACATCGATGCCATCACCATTTTGCGCATACCAGGGGTTCTTTACTCTTATATTTCTAACAGTAAGCTGTTCACTCAAAATTGGATGCAAGCACCAAGCAGGAGAGTTTTGAAACACTACACCTTCCAATAAAATGTTTTTACATTCATTTAGAACCACCAAATTGGGGCGTAAAAAATCTTTTACTGACTGATAGTATTCAGCTGTTTTATCGGAACTGATGAATCCGGGATTCTTTTCTTGACTTCCTTTGATACTTTTAGCAGAAGGATACCATGTTTTTTTATCTTCACTCAAAACCCCACCTGAGCTCACTAGTTTCTTCCACTGTGTTTCATTGAGTTTGTCTTTCTTCACCATTCTCCAAGCATCGCCATTTCCATCAATGATTCCATTACCGGTAATAGCGATATTGGTTGCTTTATTGGCAGAAATTGGAGATTGATTTCTCATTTGCGGGACGCCCTCCCAATTACCTTGCACCAATGGATATTGACCGAAATCGGAAGTGAATAATAGTGTAGCGCCTGTTTTTAAATGAAGGTTGATGTTTGAATGCAGAACAATAGGGCCGGTAAGAAACAATCCGGAGGGAATTTCCACCACTCCTCCCCCTTTTTTACTGAGTTTTTCAATAGCAGAATTGATTGAAACAGTATTCAAGGTAAGTCCATCGCCCTTCGCTCCCAACTTCAAAATAGACAAGGTATCTTTTTTGAATTTGGGAACCACCACCTTCGGCAGTTGAGCAAAGGCAAAACCTACCCACAATAATAAACCCAACACAATAGCAGTTCTTCTCATACGGCGCTCGTTTACATCAGTTTAATGTACAATTCTAGTTTCTTTGAAAGGAAGATTCTACTTTCGAATCCACTTTATTTACGAAAACGTTATCGGAATCGTTATCGTAATTTTTTTATTAAGTTGCTTTTACTGCTTGGCGCGCTAAAAGCCTCCATTCACCCTTGTTTTTAACCCATACCAACATCACCCAAATATGTGCTTCTCCCGGCTTTCCGTTGTCATTTGTGATGGCATCCAATTTATGGCGAACGATAGCAGTGTTCTTTTCTATTTTTATGGTTTGTTCAGAGATTGAGATCGAGACAAAATCAGATTTCCCCGAAATGAATTTAGCTACAAAGTCGGCTTGGGTGTCAATTACGCCACTGCTATGACCATAAGTCAATTGAGCCATCGTTAAATCCAATAAACCGGATTCAGTTGGGTCAACCATGGCCGCTTTCAGACTCTCAACCCTTGCTGCCAGTTTCTTTTCCTCCTTTCCTTGTGCCAACACCAGAAGCGGCAATAAAATGTATAGAACACAAATGATCTTCTTCATACTTTCCTATTTTTTTGGAACCTTGATTGATTCGGGATCCCATTCACCCATAATATTTTTTAAGGTATAGCGACCGGCTTCTTCTGCCGTCAATTGCTTTGACCATTTCACGCGTGCTTCCGGATTGGCTCCCGGCCCTGAACTATTGTATTCGGCGTAACGAGCGGTGGCTTCATTGGCCGGGTTCTTCCAATTGTTCCAACCTTCGGGAACGATGTGTTTATCCATCCAACAATTGATATAGGTTACACTAGCCGTTGGAGACCAAGGTCTACCTAATGATACTTTATTGGTTACCGAATCGGCGGTGAGTTTGCAATCAAAAAACACAAATCCAAAGGGAATGATGCTATTGGTAGAAGCAGCAGTAACATGGCTATTTTTCTTACTGTGGATGTGACAGCTTTTAAATACGGCTGTTGCAGCACCAAAAATAAAATCGGTAGTTCCTTCTATGTAGCAGTCTCTAAAATATTGTTTTACTCCGTTTCCGCTCAAAAAGAGTACATCTTGAAAACCGAGCATACGGCAATTGAAAAAAGAGGCGCGGTTCCCTTCCACCCTTAATGCCACTGCTTGCCCCGCAGTAAAACCTGCATTGTTCTCAAAGCTGATGTTTTCTGCGTGAAAATTGTTTCCATAAACAAAAACGGTGGCGCAGGTCCAGGTATTCAAGGTATCGCCTTGCGGTGTTCTCGTGCCAGCGTGATTATTGAAAGTAATAATGGTTGTATTCTTGTCTTCACCAATTAAATTGATATTGTTCTTGGTGGCATCCACAATTACCACTTCTTTGTAAACTCCTTTCTTTACATAGATCGTAATGGGAGAATTGTTATTGGAGGGAACCTTATCAAGTGCCTGTTGAATGGTTTTAAAATTACCCGAGCCATCCGCCGCAACCGTCCATTTGTTCTTTTGGGCGAGCAGGGTTCCACTGATAAAAAGGCAATATGCAATTAGAAGGAATCTCATTTTTTCACAACTGGTTTAACGAGGTGAGCAGCCAATTCAGGAATTTGTTTTTTGATTTCGCTTAGCACTAATTGCGCTACTAAACGAGCTCCCAATTCGTTGAAATGGGTATTGTCATTTTTCCCTTCAGGATAGTTGGGGTGCTCATTGGGTTGCAATTGAAGAAAGAGCCATTTTGAATTTTCGGCACCGAACTGTTGATACAAGTCCATCGAGAGCTTGTCTAAATCAATCATCAGTACATTTTCTTTCGCCGCCAATGTTCTCACTAAGGCACTGTATTCTGTATGTGTTTCTGTTGCCTTTCCTTCTTTATCGAATCGTCGACGAGAAACGGGAGTCAATAAAACGGGGATTCCTTGCTTAGCTTTGGTTTCATTCACAAACTTCAATAAGTTGGTTGTGTATTCTTCCGGAGTTGTATATCGTTCTACTTTGTCTTTCGCTTCATCGTTGTGACCGAATTGAATGAATACATAGTCGCCCGGCTTTATATTATCGCAAATTGACTTCCAAAGACCTTCACTGATAAAGGTTTTGGTGCTTCTTCCATTTTTGGCTTTGTTAACTACCGTTACAGAAGAATCCCAGAAATAGACGAAGGGCATTCCCCAACCTGTTTCAGGGTAGGCTTTTGTTTCTTTGATACTCATGGTAGAATCGCCCGCCATAAACAGCGTGATCTTTTTTTCTTGCCACCAAGAGAAAGAAGACAATGCAATGCCTCCTACCAATAGAACTAGCCACTTTGCTTTCATTAGTCTTATTTTATAATACTGTTAATATAGGTCTCTATGTTCATACAATTCCTATTAATTGAAAAGGCAGCTGCATCCGACACATCATTTGGATTCAACCCATTCTTGCGCTCCCATTCATCGGGTATGCCATCGTTATCAGAATCCGTTGCTACAGTTCCCGGTTTCAAAGAAGGCCATGCGTTGATGGTTTGTTCAAATGCTGTTCCGTGCGGAAAGCCACCTTGTACATCAATAAAACGGCCTGATCTATTTTTTACATCATTAATTATTCTTGTATCTAAGGTATCTCTTATACAACTAGCTCCTACTATTTGGAGTACCTTATCGAAGGCTTCCAGCGCAGTTTCAGTATTAATAGAAAGTACGCTGTGAGGCGCATCAATTACAGCAGCACGCTTTTCTTGTTCAGTAGCATTGTTGCCCATATGAATGCCTAACCAATTGTTTCGCGATACATCTGCCGCGCCATCTACATAGTTGCCATCTACAAACCATTTGCCGAAGTCAATGGTTTCTGTTTTACCGGGGTTTACAATTCGAAATCGAACATTTTTAACTGTGCTAGGTCCGAAACGATAATAATTGTTAACGATATTATAGTGTCCGCCTTCACCCGCATAGGCATTGTTATGTCCCCAGTTATAAATAACGTTGTTGCGAAAGTCGACCAGTTCGGCGACCCCTTGCCGAGATCCATTGAAACGAGGGGTTCTACTATTGCAATGAGCGAACAGGTTGTGATGTGCAGTTAAATGAGCACCGCCCCAAATGGCACCATAACCGTGATTTTCATAATCTTTATCCCCTTCTTCAAAGTGATAGGAATAATTCAAAGGTTCGCTGATCAAGTTCCACTGTAAGGTGGTGCTATCGCCATTGTAAATTGAGAATACTTCATCGGTACTCCAACTCAAGCTACAATGATCGATGATGATGTTTTTACGTTTGGTACCGCCAAAGGCGTCGTCGGCACCATTGCCATCTTTCATTCCACCTTTTTGAAATTTGTCTCCCATTCGAAAACGGAGGTAGCGAACGATGATATTGTCGCCTGCCAATACTACCGGTTGATCGGCAATACAAATGCCATCGCCCGGAGCTGTTTGTCCGGCCAATGTTAAGTTGGCTTTTAAATTGAGTTTAGAGTTGAGATGAATGGTGCCTGCTACTTTGAATACAACTATTCTGGGAAAGTTCGCTTCTACGGCATTGCGCAAACTACCATCACCGTCATCGTTCAAATTGGTAACGAAAAGGATCTTTCCTCCTCGTCCACCCGTACTGTATTTCCCAAAACCTTCGGCTGTTGGAAACGCAAGCGGTGCTTCAGCTGTGGTTGCCGATGCAGTGGTTGCTTTTTGAGCTTTACAGGCCAAAAGCAAGACACCGATGGTGATACAAGAAAGAAGGAAGCTTTTCTTCATTGGTTCAATTTAGAAAAAAAGGGCTGCACTAGTGCAGCCACCTTATATCAAATCAATCGCCCTTTAATAACCGGGGTTCTGTTTGAGTCGTCCTTGATAGCTGGCTATGGTTGCTGCATCAAAGGGGAACAACTCGCTTTTACCTGCTACAAAGAAGGAAGCAAAGCCCTGCCAAAGTGGTTTTCCATCAATCGCACTCGCTGTTGTAAGATGTTGAGCCCAATCAATCCTCACCCATTTTGCGGCAGCAACACCGGAAGCAGGAGCTGTTCCTACTGTTCCTGTTGGAGGAATAGTAGTAGGACGCCAGAAAGGAAATCCTTTTCCGGTACTATCGGCCGGAGTATAGTATACAATTTCTTCTCCCACATTTTTATAATAGATGTATTGAGGAACATTATTATAAGGAGCAACGCGGTCGCGAATTTGTTGAATCTTGGTTCTTGCTTCCGCCAATTTGGTAGTGAGCAAATTCCAACGAATTAGATCGAATTTACGAATGCCTTCATGACCAAATTCCAAATAACGTTCATTGGCTACTGCATTAAAAAAGCCTGCTTTATCTGTTGGTGTAGTACCAATTAAACCGGTATTTCCGCGATACGCTCTTTTTCTAACTTCTTCAAAGGCTGCAATTGCGGCGGCTGTTGGTCCATTGTTGATCTCATTCACCGCTTCTGCATACATCAAGAGTACATCTGAGAAACGAATCACTGACCAGTTGTATCCAACATTCAAAACAGTACCGGGCAATAAGGGAACGCGCCAGTCTCTACGGTACTTACCCGTATTCAGCTCACCCAAACGACGTTGGCTTTTGATATTTGAGGAAGTGTTCACTGCGAAATGAGTAAGAGTAATATCTCTTCTTGTATCAACCGAATCGAAAGCATAGAAATAGTTCGGGAGCATGGTAATACCTCCACCTCCTGCACCGTAACGAGAAGCAGCATTTAAGTTAGGACCATCGTAGTTCCCCATACGGCTATCACTGTTTCCATTACCACCGCCGGCTCCAATTTCAAACATCAACTCACCTTGTGGGTCGTAAACGAAAGAAGTTACGCTTCTCCAAATATTCTCGTAGTTAGGGTTTAACGTGTGCTGATCTCTTCTCGCCATCAATTCTTCACATTCCTTCTTTGCAATGTTGTAGTAAGTGAGATAATCTGATTTTCTTTCCATTTGTGCATTGGCACGAAGAGAATAGCCGCCTCTAAAAAGGGCGATTCTCGCTCTTAATGCTTTTGCTGCCCCTTTGGTGATGCGCTCGTTTCTGGCAACTTCGGTGCGCCAGGGGAGTAAATCAATAGCAGTTGCCAAGTCGGCAATAATTCTATCATAGGTAGAGTCTCTATCGGTTTGAGGTATAAAAAGATCGGTTTGTTTGTAAGCCGGAGTCATGGGTGCAGGTACATCTCCCCAGCAGCGAATCAATTCAAAATAGAACTGAGCACGGAGGGTAAGCGCTTCACCATAAAGCCTGCGCAGTTCTTTTTTATCCGCTTCTGTTCCATTATTGTATTGAGCCATCAATGGAATCTGCTCTATACACAAATTAGCTTTTTCAACACCTCTATAGAGTTGGCGGAAAGGATTGGTTAACTCTGCATTGGTCAGGAGTAATTGATAACGTCCAATTCCTCTTCGTCCGTTGTCGATATTACCACTTACGATTCCTTCGTCGGAATCGTAAGGATAATACATACTGATACGGATCCCGTAACCATTATCGCCCTGAAGTTCGTCGTAAACACCAATGATGGCATTGAATGCGTTGGAAACATCGGAGAAAGCTTGTGCCACGCTGTACTGTGACACAGGTTCCACTTCTGTATATTTCTTACAAGCAGCCAATGTTACTAGAATGGCAAAGATGCTGCTCAGTAATACGTATGAAAGTTTCTTGTTGATCATATGAATAGCTTTGAATCGTTTTAGAAAGTTACATTTATACCAATCAGGGCTACACGTGAACGTGGATAAGCCGCAAAATCAACACCCGGAGTTAAAGGATCCGATCTACGTGCTGTTACATCCGGATCATATCCCGAGTACTTGGTAAAAGTGTATAAGTTGTTGACCGTTGCATACACTCTGAAATTTGAAATCTTGAATTTCTCTAAGGCCGGTTTGGGAAGTGTATAACCAATGGTAAGGTTATTGATTCTCAGATAAGAACCATCTTCAATTGCCCATGAGTGCAACCACCAACGTTGAACTCGAACTGGCGACCAAATGGTAGCATTGGCATTCAATTTATCGAGTGCCACCGGATCTCTCACAATTGCACCTGTTGAAGGATCGATATTGGTGAAGCGACCTTTCATGGAGTTCAGCACGTTTAAGTTAGCAAAAGCTCCATCTGTCCATTCAATTTTATTCGCATTGTAGATATCGTTTCCAACTACAAAGTTCAAAAACACGCTCATATCGAAATTACCAAAAACAAAGTTGTTATTCCAACCGCCGGTGAATTTCGGATTAGCATCACCGATCACAGTTCTGTCACCATCGGCAGTAATGGCTCCATCGCCATTCAAATCTTTCCATTTCAACATACCGGGCTGTGGTGTTCCATACACACCATTAAAAGGAATACCGGCTTTTAGCGTATATACTCCGGTGGTAGCATTGTAATCAAATTCGCTTACTTTAAAGTATCCATCGGTAACAAATCCGTACATCAATCCTACTGGCTCACCTACTTTCACTAAATAGTCGTCTACTCCATCACTTCCTTGCCAACCCGAGTTTCTAGTAATTTGACTCACGCCACCTAAACTTTCCACTCTATTCTTATTAAAGGAGATATTGAAGTTGGTTGTCCACGAGAAATCTTTCTTTTGAATGGGCGTTGCATTCACTTGGAATTCTACCCCTCTGTTTGAAGTTGCACCAATATTTTGCAATTGAGAAGTATAACCTGTTGTTGGCGGAATGGCTACTGCCAGCAACAAGTCTTTCGCAGTATTTTTATAAACATCTACAGTTAAGCTCAATCTGTTTTGGAAGAAAGAAAGGTCGATACCAAAGTTTGATGTTGTATTCTTTTCCCATCTCAAATTTGGATTGGCCAATGCAGATGGTGCATAACCCGGAAGAACCGAATGGTTGAACGCATACTGTCCGGTTACTCCGTACAACTGCAAGTAGAGAAGGTTATCAATGCGGTTATTACCCACTGAACCATATCCATAGCGAAGTTTACCATCGGTTAACCAAGTAATTTTATCGAACCATTTTTCTTTACTGAATCTCCAAGCTACTGAACCGGAAGGGAAAATCAAGGTTCCGTTTTCGGCTGCAAATTTTGAAGAACGGTCGCCACGCATATTGAAAGTAGCCAGGTACTTGTCGTCATAAGAGTAAGTAGCTCTTCCGAACAGAGAAAAGATTCTCGCTGCAGGTTGTGTGAACGAAGTAGGAAGCGGCTGAGCCGAGCCTGTTGGTGCTGCGCCCAATCCCATATTGGCGAGTGCTTTGTTGGCGCTAATATCTGCAGGGAAGAAACGCGTTTCAAAGCTGTTTTGATTTGAACGTTGGTCCACTACTTCCTGACCAACAAGTACTGAAATGTCATGATGCTTTTTGAAATCGTTCAAACTATATTGAAGCGTATTTGAGTTAGACAGGGTGCTGTTGTATTGTTGACCAATGGAAGCAACCGGTAAAGAGGCAAAGTTTCGAGCGGTACCGGTAATCTTACTGTAGAATAAATCGGTACGAATGTTGGCATTATCGAAACCTACCGTTGAACGGAAGATCAGATTTTTAGTAAGATTGTAGGTCATGTTACCGGTGAGGTACAAGGCCTTTGTATATTGACGTCTGTATTCTGCTTGTGTAAGAATGATCGGATTGATAGCACCTGCAGAAGCGATGTAATAAGCTTCATCAAAATCATCGATCCCTCCTGTTGCAGTAGCTAATTCGAATGGACGGTAGTTAATAGTGTGACGCAAACGATTCGTAGTTCTGGTTCCACTATTAGTGGTACCGGCACCTTTGATGGTTTGATCGAGGTAACGCGCCGAAAATCCTATCCTGAATTTATCAGACGCTTTGTGATCTACTTTAAAGGTAGCTAGGTAGCGTTCGAAACCGGATTCTAACTGAACGCCTTCTTCTCTATTCGCAGTTAAACTCAAGTTGAAGTTGGTATTCTGGTTGCCACCGTTAACACTAACGTTATGACTTTGGAATGAAGCTTTTCTGCCAAATACCTGTTCCTGCCAATTGATTGCGGGCATTTGCTTGTACACATTCAATGTGTCCCAAGTGGTTCCATAAGTTTGGGCGAAACTGGCACTATCGGTTGAATTGGCACGACTGCGCTCATACTGCCACATCACAAAGTCGTATGGGCTCAATACTTCCATTTTTTTGGTGAGTTCGCGGTAACCAAAAGTGGCATTGTAATTCACTTGAGTTTTACCCGATCTGCCCGACTTGGTAGTAATAATTACTACCCCGTTGGCTGCACGAGCACCATAAATGGCCGTTGTAGAGGCATCTTTAAGTACATCGATCGAAGCAATGTCTTGTGGGGAAATCACTTCCAGTGCTCTTTCTACTTGAACTCCGTCTACAATATATAAGGGTGAATTGTCTTGTGTAATGGAACCACCCCCTCTTACACGGATCACTACTTCGGCACCGGGAGCACCTTCTGAAGCGATGGCTTGCACACCGGCCAATTTACCTTGAATGGCTTCGGCGGCTGAAGAAACGGGGATATCTCTTAATTGCTTGGAAGTAATAGATGATACCGATCCGGTAAGATCTCTTCTTCGAGTAGTAGTATAACCCACTACCACCACATCTTCGAGTGACGATACATCCTTTTCCATTTTGATGGAAACTGGGGCCACACCTTCCGTTTTAACTGTAACGGGCTTGAAGCCGGTAGATGTAATTACGAGGGTGAGTGTACCTTTTTGACTGGTGGTTAAGGTGAAATTACCATCCTTATCGGTGGTGGTACCCGTTTTGGACCCACTTAACAAGATGGAGGCGGCAATGGGACTATCGTTGGCGTCCACAACCTTTCCTTTGATTTGGCGAGACTGGGCATACACAGCTGCACAAAGCACTGTGAGCCCTAAAAAGAGCGCTATCAATTTTTTCATACCAAGCAATTTGCTATTAGTTTAAAAAGTGCAGATCGATGGCAATTCGCCTGCACTTCCTCACAATACTAACTTTGTATCCATGATTAACGAACAGTTAACGGCTTGTTTTTTTACGCAATCGTTGCCGGTAACGATGCCACGGAGTTGCGAGAACGGTTAGGAGCGCAAAAGATATTGTCATATCTTTAAAATCTTGAACCTGAAAGCACTATGAAATTTGAAGCGGTAACCATCAAAGACATTGCAAAAGCCTTGGGCGTATCAACCTCAACGGTTTCGCGTGCGTTGAGAGATAGTTACGAAATCAGTCCGGAAACCAAGCAAATGGTAATTGAGTGTGCCGAACGTTTAAATTATCGTCCCAACCCAATAGCACAGAGCTTAAAAGAGAAAAGAACTCGTTCCATTGGTGTGGTGGTTTGTGAAATTGCCAACAACTTCTTTTCCCAGATCATTAACGGAATAGAATCTATTGCCTACGACAAAGGGTACAATGTAATCATCTCTCAAAGTCATGAAAGTTATGAACGGGAGATCATGGATTTGCAATATTTGACCTCTCGATCAGTTGACGGTTTGCTCATTTCACTTTCAACTGAAACAAGCGATGTTTCACATTTGAAAGCGCTGAATGAAAAAGGCTTGCCCATTGTGTTGTTCGATCGTGTTTCAAGTGAAATCAATGCTCCCAGTGTGGTTATTGATAATTTCAAAGGTGCCTATGAAGCCACTGAACATTTGATCTTTAATGGATACAGAAGAATAGCAGCCATCAGTAATTCTGAGTTTTTGTCGATTTCCAATGAACGCATCGCCGGATACAAGCAAGCCTTGGAAAACTATGGTATAGCAGTAGACCCTCAGCTCATCAAACATTGCTTTTATGGAGGAATGATCTATTCCGAAATTGAAGAAGCCGTAAACGAACTAATGGTGTTAAAGCAGAAACCGGATGCTGTGTTTACGGCAAGTGATAAACTGACAACAGGTTGTTTGAAAACCATTAAAAGAAGAGGACTTCGTGTACCGGAAGAAATAGCCATTATTGGGTTTTCTAATACAGAAATAGCCGAACTGATAGAGCCCCATCTTTCTGTGATAAGACAACCGGCGTTAGAAATGGGTCAAAGCGCCATTCAACTTTTACTGCAACAAATAGAAAGCAAGCGCCCCATCACTCAAATTGAAAAACGAGTACTAAGTCCTGAATTAATTCTAGGTGCATCTTCGCTGCCTCGAAAACTCTCATAACGAATTCATTTCAATCAATTTTTTCAGCGATTACGCGCAGACGTTGGGATTTTTCGGTATTTTCAAGGTTTGAACATTGTACCGGACTAACGATTGCCAGATGAGCCAATTAACCAACGAGCATATTGCTAAAGAACTGCTGCAAAAAATACTTGGACCCATCGATGAAAAAACTTGGGAACTCCTGCAGCAGCTCATCGAAGTTCAACATTATAACACAGGAGATTTTATATTTTATCAGGATGATCCAGGGGATGCCTTTTACCTCGTCATTACCGGACGGTTTCGCGCCTTGCAAAACACATCAGAAGGAATTTATATATTAGGTGATATTTCTGTTGGTGAGCCTATTGGTGAAATTGCGCTTTTTACCAAAGAAAATCGCATGGCTTCAGTGGTTGCTTTGAGAAAATCGACTGTACTGAAATTGAATGAAGCAGCATATTTCAAGTTGATTCAAGCCTTTCCTCAATTTGCAGCCCAATTAACAAAATATATTGTAGAAAGAATTAGAAGAAATGCAGCTCAACGAAAAAAAGAGGCTGCCCCTAAAAATATTGCGGTTGTAAAGCTGCAACAGGAATCGGATGTAAGTGCTTTTACAGGACCCATCATAGAAGAACTGCAGCGAATGGGATTCATGAGCAATGTATATTATCACAATACTCAAGAGGAATCGCAGTACAACCAGATTTTTGAAGAAATGGAAAACCGTGAAGGGTTGAATTTCTTGGTATGCGATGCCAATCATTTGAACTGGGCCAATCAGTGCATTGCCTATTGTGATCTTATTATTGTAGCAACTGATTTCAACGCCGAAACAACATTAACAGAAATTGAACAGAAACTCCATCTCTACACCAATAATGTATTGAACAAAAAGCTGTATTTGCTTTTATTGCACGCTCCCAATGTGGGTATTCCGGAAAATACGCGCAAATGGTTCAGCGAACGTTCTTTTTCACTGCATTTACACATGAGAATGTTCAATGATCGCGATACACGTCGCTTTTGTAGGGTTATTACTCATCAGGCAATTGGACTCGTACTTGGCGGAGGTGGTGTAAAAGGATTTGCGCATATAGGTGCGGTGAAGGCATTGTTAGAGAAAGGCATTGAAATAGACTTTGTTGGAGGCAAGAGTGCAGGGGCCAATTATGGTGCAGGTATGGCAAAATTGGAATTTAATTTAGATGCGGTAATGCAAGCTTGTAATAGAGCTGTGGCGTTAAAGCCTACTTCCAATGATTATCATATTCCCATTGTAAGCTTGATGTCGGGCAAGAAAATGCGGAAGTTCTTAGAAGAACTTTTTCAAGACTACTATTTGGAAGACCTTTGGATACCTACATTCTGTACATCAACTAATTTTTCGAATGCGGTTCTGGCTATTCACGATAAGGGAATGATCCGAAAAAAAGTAGAAGCAAGTATCGCTATTCCGGGAGTGTTTCCACCTGCCATCATTGAGAATGAATTGCATATTGATGGCGGAGTACTCGACAACTTACCGATTGAAAGCATGCTCCAGCGTCCGGTAAAACATGTATTTGCGATTGCCCTTTCGGGGGAAGAATCGAACCCCATTGAACTGCAAGAAGTTCCCAATTCATGGCAATTGTTCAAGAACAGTTTACGAAAAACCAATTTCTTTAAGATACCCGGATTAGCTTCCATTTTGGTGAACAGTATCACTATTAACAGCAGGCAAAAACAAGAACTCACAAAATCATACGTCTCCCACTTTTTAGAATTGAATTTGAAGCAATATAAATTCTTGGATTGGAGTAAATGGAAAGACCTGGTGAACACGGGCTACGAGCAAACCAGAGATTTTTTGGAGCAGAACCCTCCAGAAAACAAGTTTTGGGAATAATGGCTAGTTTTGAATCATGTTTAAATTTCCGGAGAATCATCCTCTTTCATTGGGGTGCATGAGTTTGCCACTTTCAGATGAAAAAACCTGTGCACGCATCATTGACATGTCCATTGACAATGGCATCACCTTATTCGATACAGCCGATTTATACCAACAAGGCGCTAATGAAACCATGTTGGGAATACTACTGAAATCACATCGAACCAAAATAAAAATTGCGACCAAGGTAGGCAATCAATTGCGACCTGACGGATCCGGTTGGGATTGGAATCCCAGAAAGGACTATATCTTGAAAGCAGTTGAAAGAAGTTTGAAACGACTTCAAATAGAACAGATCGATTTATACTATTTACATGGAGGCACATTGGAAGACCCAACAGAGGAAAGCATTGAAGCATTTGAAATTTTAAAAGAGCAAGGAAAAATTGCGCATTATGGTATTTCTTCCATACGTCCTGCGGTTGTAAAAAGATGGACAGAACGCGCCAATATAAGTGCCTTGATGACTCAATACAGCATTGCCGATAGAAGGCCGGAGCAAGAGATCATTCCTGAAGTTCTCGGTAAAAATGTAGGAATCATGGTGCGCGGAGCCTTGGTACAAGGAAAACTTCATGGAGTAAAAACGGGTGGCTATTTGCAACATTCGGAGGAAGCCATGGCAAAAGCTACTACACAATTAAAGAGCTGGAGCCAGGAATATGGAGTTTCAGTAAGTAGTATGCTCCTGCATTTCGTATTCAACAAGCCGGGAGTGCAGAGTATTGTAGCCGGTGTTAGTGGTACAGCTCAACTTTTAGAACTTTTAAATGCATTAAAAGAAACACCGACCAAAGAATTGATCACTAAAATGCAAGATCTTTTACCCATAGGTTCTTATTAAAAAAACAACCCCATCTATCCTCAAAAGAATCAAGATGGGGTCTCTTCAAAAAATCAACGCAAAACTTATTTGTCGATGCTGCCTAATACTTTTTTCATAAAAGCATTGGCGGCATCTTTCTCAGCCATTCCTTCTGAAATCATTTGATGAACTTCCAATGCGCCACAACAATTTGAGATCAATTCACCAATTACATCAATTTCCTCTCCTTTTAAGGAAGGTGATTCAGAAGCAGCTTCCAATACTTTAATGGTAGCTTCAATCTCTTCTACAGAAGCATTCTGCTGAATCTTTCTAATTAGCGGTAACTTCATTGATCAAATCTTTTAAAAGTTCTTCTTTATTCGTTTGAATTTGATTTACCAAGCATCCGTTTTTAAAGCTTGCGAAAGTTGGCAGGTTGGTAACACTGGCCAATTTGCGTGAAGCGGGGAATTTTTCCGCATCCACCAAAACAAACACAGCCTTACCTTCTTGTTCTCCGGCGAGGCGTTTGAATTTAGGTTTCATCAAACGACAATTACCGCACCAACCCGCAGAAAATTGAACCACCACATTCTCATGTTGTTTTACCAATTCTTCCAAACTATCTGTTGCTAATTCTATCATCGTTCCTTCATTAATTGTTTGAAAAATATTCGGCCACACCTTCATTGGTAGCAACCATCGCTTCTTTACCTTCTTCCCAGTTAGCAGGGCATACTTCACCGTATTTCTCTACATGCAATTGAGCATCTACCAAACGGAGATATTCGTCAATATTTCTTCCTAAAGGAAAATCGTTAACAGATTCGTGACGCACGATTCCTGTTTTATCAATCAAATAGGTGCCGCGGTAAGCAATAGGAGCACCAACAAAAGACCATGTTTTGGTATCGTTGTTGAATTGGTATTCACCACCCAATACACCAAAATTCAATGAAATGGTTTTAGCAGTATCTGCTACAATTGGGAAAGTAACGCCTTGGATACCACCTTGGTCTTTCGGAGTATTCAACCAAGCTAAGTGGGTTTCTTCTGTGTCGGTAGAACAACCGATTACTACGGTGTCTCTTTTTTCGAATTCTGCTAATTTCTCTTGGAAAGCATGAATTTCTGTGGGACAAACAAAGGTGAAGTCTTTGGGATAGAAAAAGAAAATGACATTTTTCTTTCCGATGTACTGATCCAAACTGAAGTTGTCTACGATTTCTTCTCCATTGATTACGGCACCGGCTACGAAATGAGGTGCTTTTTTACCTACTAAAGCCATATATATATTGTTTTAATTTCAAGTGATATATATGACAAGAACGGATCGTTAGGACCACAAAATTACTACAGTGGGGTTGATTTCTAAAATTATTCGTAAGTAGACGAAAATCAAACGATTGCAACTCAGATGGTCAACAAATTAATTCGTATGTGCAGTTTTCAAATGTCGAAAAAATGTACATTTAAGGAAATCATCTGCATGAAACGGTTGTTTTACTTTTCGGTCTTTATTGTATCAAGCCTCTCTGCTCTTGCCCAACAGGAATGGGAATCTTTGTTCAACGGTAAAGACCTCTCCGGTTTTACGATACTAAATGGCAAAGCCAATTATCGCGTTGAGAATGGAATGATCATCGGAAAAACTGTTTATGGTGAACCGAATTCGTTTTTGGCAACCAATAAAGTTTACGGGGATTTTGTATTGGAATTGGACCTACGCCTAAAAAACCCGATGAACTCCGGCATACAGTTTAGAAGTGAAATAAAAGATGCGAATGATACTTGCGCAGTATCGGACAAAACACCGAACAGAGTTCACGGCTATCAGATGGAAGTAGATCCTTCGGCAAGAGCCTGGAGCGGTGGAATTTATGATGAAGCTAGAAGAGGCTGGTTGTACCCATTGGATTACAATCCGGGCGCAAAGGTGGCCTTCAAAAAATCGGATTGGAACCATTACAAAATTGAATGCATTGGAAATTCTATTCGTACTTGGATCAACGGCATCCCATGCGCCCATATCATAGATGCAACTACTGCGAAAGGGTTCATTGCCCTGCAAGTGCATAATATCAGCAAGAAAGAAGAAGAAGGTGAAGAAATTCAATGGAAGAACATTCGAATCAAAACCAAGAACCTAAAACCGGCGCCATCAACAGGTATCTTCATTGTAAACAGTTTGGCAAACAATGTTTCATTGGAGGAAGAAAAGCAAGGATATCGTTTGCTTTGGGATGGAGTAAGTTCAAAGGGTTGGAGAGGTGCTTACAAAACTGATTTCCCCGATAAAGTATGGCAAATAAAAGATGGCACTTTAACCGTGAATTCAAAAAGTGGTGCTGAAAGTGCTAATGGTGGCGATATTGTAACCGAAGAAAAATTTGGGGCATTCGATCTACAATTTGAATTCAAGATTTCCGATACCGCAAATTCTGGAGTAAAATACTTTGTAACGGAAACAGAAAACAATGTGGGATCAGCGATTGGTTTGGAATTTCAAATTTTGGACGACGACAAACATCCGGATGCAAAATTGGGCTCCATCGGAAACCGAACCATGGGAAGTTTGTATGACTTGATTCCGGCTGCGAATTTATCAGAGCCAGGCAATGGAAGAAGAGATAAACTGCCTGTTGGTCAATGGAACCGAGGAAGAATCATTGTGTATCCTAATGGACATATTGAGCATTGGCTGAATGGGTTTAAAATTGTGTCTTATGACCGTGGCACTCCAATCTTTTATGCATTGGTGGCAAGAAGTAAATATGCCCAATGGAAAAATTTCGGCATGGCTCCCACCGGTAGAATTTTGCTACAAGAGCATGGAACAGTAGTGAGTTTTAGAAGTATTAAAATTAAAACGCTTTAAACATTGCATATGAAAAAACGTAGAGATTTCATTAAAACCGGTTTGAAGGCAGGCGCCGCATTTGCTGTCGCCCCACTTATTAGCTGGGATGCCGCATCCTACAAACGAATTATTGGAGCGAATGAGCGCGTGCGTGTAGGTGTAATCGGCTTCTCCGATCGCTTTCGTTTCTCGTTGTTTCCTTCCTTTATGAATCACTACAAAGAACTAAACTTCGACATAGCGGCCGTTTCAGATATCTGGAAGTTGAGAAGAGAAGAAGGTGTTGGTTTCTTATCAAAACAAATGGGACACGATGTTATTGGGTGCAAAAACAATGAAGAACTTTACAGCTTAAAAGATATCGATGCGGTTTTTGTAGCAACTGCTGATTTCCAGCATGCCCTCCATACTATTGAAGCACTCAAAGCAAACAAAGATGTGTATTGCGAGAAGCCTTTTGCGGAAACCATGGAAGACAATCGTGCGGCTCTCAAAGCAGCCAAAGCCACGGACCGCATTATTCAAGTTGGATCGCAGCGAAGAAGTGGCAACAACTATCATGCAGCGGCTAACTTTATTCAATCCGGAAAGTTTGGCGATGTAACAATGGTAGAGCTAACCTGGAATGTTAACCAACCGGGCCGTTGGCGCAGACCAGACTTGGTAGCAAAATGTAAGGAGGAAGATTTAGACTGGAAACGCTTCCTCTTGAATCGACCCTACGAATCCTTCGATCCGAGAAAATACTTGGAGTACCGTTTATTCTGGCCTTATTCTTCCGGAATGCCCGGACAATGGATGAGTCATCAAATTGACACGGTGCATTGGTTTACGGGATTGAAACATCCGCGTTCTGTTGTTGCAAATGGAGGGATCTACAAATGGAAAGATGGAAGAAGAAATTGGGATACTACAACCGCGGTATTTGATTATGGACCATCTGATGATAAGGAAAAAGGATTTCAAGTAGTGTTTATGTCGCGCATGCACAATGGCGACGAACGTCCCAGTGAAATCTATTACAGCAATGGCGGTGAATTGAACTTGATCACCAACAAAATATCACCTCAGGGAGGATTAACCCCAGGCTTTGCGAAAGCAATGAATATGGAGCCCAACTTATTGCCGAATATTAATTTAACAGATATTGCTACTCCCGTTGTTGCGAGTGCTAATACAGGAGGCGATCCTCTAACATCGGCGCACGTTCGCAATTGGATGGAATGCATTCGCAGCAGACAACAAACCAATGCACCCGTTGAAGCAGGCTATTATCATTCAATTGCCAATATCATGACCAATGCAGCGGTAAGAACAGGGATGAAAGCGACCTTTGATGAGGCGAAGCAAGAAGTGATGGTGGGGGGAAAGGTGTTTAGATATTAGGTGTTAGGTGTTAGGCTTTGGGCCTTAGGCGTTAGGTGTTAGGCTTTAGGCTTTGGGCCTTAGGCGTTAGGCTTTAGGTTTTATGTGATGAAAATAAGAAGTGCCTGATTTCGCAACGTTGTGAAATCAGGCACTTTCTATTAAAGGATGGTATTGGTTCCTTTTTTAAGTTTAACCTCTTTTAATATTCCATTAAATTTCACTTTTACGGTTGTGTTGGTTGGAGAGATGATGTTAAAAGAGCTGATTTTTGAATTCTTCCAAGCAACAGATAATTCAAATCCACCGCGTGCTTTTAAACCACTGAAATTACCTTCAGGCCACTCGGCCGGTAAAGCGGGCAGTAATTCGATATACCCTTGATGACTTTGTAAGAGCATTTCTGAAATACCTGCAGCACCTCCATAGTTGCCATCCATTTGGAAAGGAGGATGTGCGCAAAACAAGTTAGTATAGGTTCCACCGCCGTGCATTTGCAAAGGGCTGTTTGATTCGTAAAAACGTAAGAGCTTTTTTAATGCATCGTAAGCACGTTCTCCATTTTGCATTCTTGCCCATAAATTCACTCTCCATGTAATGGCCCAACCGGTTCCTTCATTGGTTCTAATTTCTAATGACTTCTGAACTGCTTTTGCCAATTCCGGAGTGGCACTAGATGTAATTGTATAACCAGGGTAGGCTCCAAACAAATGCGATAAATGACGGTGGTGTGGATCTTGATCTTTCCAATCGTGGTACCATTCCTGCAAGTTCCCGGCAGCTCCTACCTTATACGGTGTTAATTGTGCTACCCATTTCTCCCACTGATCCACTTGTTTCAGGTCTCGTTTCAACATCTTTGCTGCAGCAATTAAATCTTTGGCCAACTCACGAATCATGGCCATATCAGCCGTTCCACCATACATGGTTTGGCCATAGTAACCTGTTTCAGTAATGTAAACATTTTCAGGGGAAGTAGAAGGAGCTGTTACATACTTTCCATATTTGTCTTTCACTAGAAAGTCGAGACAAAACTGGAAAGCACCTTTCATGAGATCGTATCCTTTTGCTTTAAGGTAGGCGGTATCGTTGGTAAACAGGAATTGCTCCCAAATATGTGTACTCAACCAAACACCTCCCATTGGCCAGTTAGCCCAACAAGGATCCCCTTTACCATAATCTCCAACGGGATTCGACATAGCCCAAATATCTGAATTGTGATGTGCTACCCAGCCTCCGGCATTGTAGTAATACTTCGCAGTTTCTTTTCCATTCACAGCTATCCGTTCAATGAGCTGCAACAAGGGCATTTGCAATTCGGCCAAATTGGCCACATTAGCCGCCCAATAGTTCATTTCTGCATTGATATTGGTGGTATAGTTACTGCTCCAAGGTGGGCGCATGTCTTGATTCCAAATCCCCTGCAAATTGGCAGGAATGGCGGTTGTGCGAGAACAACTGATAAGTAAGTAACGACTGTACTGATAATACAATGCTACCAGATCATTGTCGGGAACACCTGTAGAGAACCGCTTTAAACGTTCCACTGTTGAAAGGGTATCGAGTGACTTATCGTATCCCAAACTAAAATTCACTCTTTTGTAAAATTTTGAATAATCGTTTACATGCGCTTCATACATTTCTTTGTAGCCCAGTTTTCCAATTTTATTGAGGGCCGCTACTGCTAAATTGGATTCATTCAAACCTTCCAAGCCGGGATCTTTATCGTAGCCGTTAAAGCTAGTGGCCATTGACACAAATAAAATAATGGTAGAGGCATTGTTGATCACCACTTTATTACCACCCGAAATAATGGCCCCATCGGTGCTGGCAATTTTTACACAAGCTGAAAATCGCATGGAATGAACAGTGTCGAACACAACCGCATTGGGCATATCGCCACGATAACTGGGTTCTGCATGAATAGGCGCTCGCCCTTTCATTTCGTAATAGTTATTACGGTATCCATTACTGTGAGGCAATAGACTGTTCAATTCGTATGAAACCGAAAAACGATCTTTTCCGTTGGCTTGCAATTTGATTACGGCAACTTGGTTAGGATGCGAAATCCACATTTCTCTGGTATATGTTGTAGCGCCAATTTGAAAGGAGACGGCTGCTGTTGCAGTTCTCAAATCAAGGGAGCGTTTGTAATTTAACGGCTTCCCATTGGGATAGCTGTACTCAAAATTCAAATCACCTAGAGGCGCATAGGACTCTGTGAATTTCCCTTGCAAGAATTTCACCAAGGAATCGGCAGCTTTGTAGTTTTCTGCAAAAAGTGCGTTTTGAACATCTTTGAGATGAGTGTATGCAGTTTTATTTTTCTCTTCTTTAATGGGTCCACCAGCCCAAAGACTGGCTTCATTAAGAGCAATTCGGTCTTTATTAATTCCACCATACACCATCATTCCCATTCTACCATTTCCAATGGGAAGGGCTTCTTCAAAATAGTTGGCAGGGTCTCTGTACCAAAGTTCTTGGGTGTGTTGGGCAAAGGAAAGAACAGGGAGAAAGCTGGCAAGTAAAATCAGTGTCCGTTTCATATCAGTTGTTATAGGCCTTTAAGATACAACTGAAATAAAAGCGAACATCAAAGCCTATTATAGTTTGGAAAATAATTTTTTTAGAAACTCCAGACCATTAAAAAAGCCATCCGATTGGATGGCTCATTTTTAAGCTCTTTTCGCATGAAGCCTCATGTGTATTTTGGCATGAAGATCTTCAGGGCGGAAAGGTTTGTGTATGAAATCGTTGAACCCTTTCTGTATTAAATCTTGTTGCATGTTATCATAAACAGCTGCAGTAAAAGCAACAATTGGAATTTGGTCATCGGTTTTACGAATTTCTTTGAGTGCAGCGGCACCATCCATTTCAGGCATCTCTAAGTCGAGCAACACGATGTCGTAAATACCGGGACGAAATAACTCAACGGCTTCTCGTCCATTTCTAGCTTCGGTAACATTTACATCCCATTTTTGCAAGAACTTTCTAGCAACGGCAAGGTTTACCGGATTGTCTTCCGCTAAAAGTACATGAACACCGGTCAACAACGGTAGTTGTTTTGCAGAATGCTCGTTGATGTACATTTTACGATTCTCGTTTATGGGCAATTCAATTGTAAAATGAAAGGTACTTCCAATTCCTTCAACGCTTTCTAAGTAAAGTTCACTTCGATACATGTTTACCAATTTCTTCGTAATGGAAAGACCAAGGCCTGTTCCTCCATATTTACGAGTGGTATCAACATCAGCTTGCGTAAAAGTTTCAAAAATTTCTTTATGCTTTGCTTTCGGAATTCCAATTCCGGTATCACGAACAATGAACTGAATAGTAGAACGTGTACTAGAAGCCATTACTTGCCTTGCAGCAATAGTAATAGAACCATGTGAAGTGAATTTTATGGCATTCGATAACAAGTTACTCAATATCTGGTTCAGCCTGGTTTCATCAGCCATCACTTCTAAATCGAGTCGTTGGTCGATATCCGTAACCAGTTGCAAACCCTTGGAATTTATTTGTCCCGTAAATTGCGCGATCACTTTCTTCAGGAACTCATTCATATTGATAGGTACAGCCACCAATTCCAATTTACCTGCTTCAATCTTATTGAGATCAAGGATGTCATTGATCAGCACCATCATATGTTCTGAAGAAAACTTCAAAGTATCTAAGTAGGGTTCTTGAGCGGGCAAATGCTCTTCTTGTAAAAGGAGGTTCGAAGCTCCGATGATCCCGTTCAAAGGAGTACGCAATTCATGACTCATGTTACTCAAGAAACGCGACTTTACCTTCACTGCAGCTTCGGCAGCTTCTTTTGCTTTCATGAGTTCAAACTCAGTTAGTTTCACGTCTGAAATATCAAGAATACTGATTTTTATATAATGTTCATCTTTGTGAATGAAAGGAACCACACTTACATAAGCCGGGAATGTTTTACCATTTTTAGTTGTGAAGCTTAGCTCACCCTGCCAATTATTGGTGTTTCCAAAAACAGCTTTCTCGATGGAATTGAATTTTTTAATATGGTCTTCATCAAACCATTGATCAATACTGGTACCCTCAATTTCAGTATGCTCTTTCAATTCAAACAAGTCGAGCGCACGTTGATTGCAACTCGCCACCAAACCCGTTTGTTTGAATATGATAAAAACACCGTCTAAAGAGGTATTGTAGATCGTATCACCGAATCGCTTCTCTTGAAGAATCAATACTTCATTATCCTTATTCACCCTTAAGATAGCGTAGGAGAACACCATTGTAAGTAAAAAGGCAATTGCCAAGTTTCCGTTATATAGACTGGAATATAACTTATCAGTAATAATTTCAATATCGTTGGTATAGGGACTTACAATGAGAGCAAGAATAAGTGAATAAATAGTGATAGCATACACAATCACCAATTCCTTATAATTCCTCCGTATACTCACTACAAATGTAAGCGCAAGGAAATAGGGGAAGAAGAGAAAGTAGTCGCCTGCTTTCAATCCCTCAATAAAACACATTACAATCAGGTAAAGATTCACATTCACAATAGAAAGGATTCTCCCTGCAATGAGTTTTCTTTTGGTTCCAAGGTAATAGGCCACCAAGAATAGATAAGCGGCAGTGATATTGATCAGCGCACTGATATACAGTTTGTGATAGAAATAAGTGATAACTGAAAAGGAATTGACCAGCAGGGCAAGGATAATAAACTGGTTGAATCGGATGATTTTCTTCCGATCTTCTTTGTTGGAAACATGTGTCAATCCCGAGTATACGATATCTCGGTAAATTGACCAGGCCCAATAAAATAATTTGCCTTTCATAGAGTTATTATACGGTACGGTGTTTAGGGATGGAACGAATTTCCTCCGTTCCTAAAAGGAGTAACGTATAAAAATAAAAACTAGTATCCAGTGAGTCAAGCCCCTAATGCTAACCCATTCATTTTCAATAATAAATTCGATACAGGATTTTTACAATCGATGTACGACGATGACTTTATCTATATTCAGGAAGTATTTACCATTACACTCGACCAATTGAGTACAGACTTACCTGTAGTAGAAATAGATTTCGAAAAGGGAGACATCGCTTCGCTTAAGAAAAGCGTTCATAAAGTGAAGCCATCCTTTGGATATGTGGGACTGTTGGGCACCGAACAAGCATGTAAAGACTTTGAAGACCTCTGTGGTACCACATCGGATATGGCTGTTTTAATAGCCCCTTTCAAAAACTTGTGGGCTCTATTGCATGAAAGCAAAGATTTGTTAATCAAGGAATTGACACTTTTGGAAACTCATAATAAACTGAATTAACATGCGCTGTGTAATTGTAGAAGACTTACAGGTAGCCGCCGACTACACACGTAGATGTTGTGAGAAAAGCGGCGTATTGGAAGTAGAGGCGCATTTTACCAATGTAGCCGATGCTCTACAGTATTTAAATTTACATCCAATCGATATTATCTTTTTGGATGTTGAAATGCCGGGTGCTACCGGGTTCGATCTTTTAGATCAGTTGGCCTATAAACCAGAAGTTATTCTTACTACTTCAAAACCGGAGTATGCCTATAATGCATTTGAATACCACGTAGTTGACTTTCTTAAAAAACCCTTTACCTATCAACGTTTTACCGAGGCCATTCAAAAGCTCAGTATTAAAAAAGTTGAAAAAGAAGAAAGTCCTTCCACAACTCCTAGCACACATATCTTTATTAAAACCGACGGCAAGTTGGTTCGCTTGAACAATGAAGACATATTGTATATTGAAAGCATGGGCGACTATGTGAAGTTTGTAACAGCCGAGAAAAAATACGTTACTCACAATACTATCAAGGCTTTAGAAGAAAAAGTAAACAAGGATCAATTTATGAAAGTGCATCGTTCTTATATCGTGAATCTCAGTAAGATAGATGATATTAGAGAGAATGATTTGTTCATTAAGGGCGTTGAGATCCCTATTAGTAAAGCGCATCGTTCAGAAGTAATGAAGCGATTACATATTATTTAATTTCACTATCCCTCAGCCATACACGCATATAGTTTATAATACGAACTGAACTTAAAGAGAAAGCCAAGTCCAATTCATCGAAAAAAAAAGCCCAAATATCGAAACCGCGCAGTAGCTGGTCGAATATAGTTTTAAAAGGGCTTGAGGTTGTGCATCTTTGCTTCACGATTAACCCCTAAGCTTTCAAATCCAATCCTTCGAAAGAGCCAAGATCCAAAAATGTGTTGACAGTACGATTCAATCCAATCCTATCAAAGACAAGAAGTTTTCAATGTTCCTATGAACCAAGAAGTGTTGATTGTACCATTTACGTCTGATCCAACCCTATTAGAAACAAAGCAGTTTCAATGTTCCTATGAAGTAAAAGAACCAATTTTTGTTTGATGATTTAACTTTACGAAGCTCGTCCCCGGTACCCCGGGGACTTTTTCTTGCAGCTACATCTGTCGCTTATTACACTTTCTCAATGCGTTTCTGTAAAAGTTTGAATCCTCATTTTTACCTGATTCTCAATTTAATCTGTTATTAGGTGAGCAAGGATGTATGTTTAATTACATATATTATTTTAAACTATGCAATCTTGATTCGAGTCAACATAAATAAGTACATATACTTAGTTGTTATAAACAGCGTTTATATATCGTGCGGATTTCTGCACCAATCGTAAATCTTAATCCCTTTGATGTAACGTAACATCAGAGTATCCTACAAAAGACCGTCATTAAGATCCAGGTTCTATTGTTGACCTACCCTTTAATTGATGAGATTTTTGTATTACGATTAGATCCCGGAGCAATCCGGGATTTTTTTTACCTCCTGCCACTGTTAGAATCTGAATTTATGTATACTAGTTACTACTTATTTATTTATAAAGTTTATACTTATTTAAGATTCAACTGTTTATACCTTATCTAAAGAAATCGGTCGTTCGTCGAAGAAGCAAAACAGGTTGTCGAATAGAGTTGAAAAAGGATGAAAATCGCCGCACTTTTGTGTTGTCAATACGCACTATCCAATCCTCTGAAAGACGATCCGATACTAATGAAGTCCCAAGCGATCCAATCCTTATTAAAGCCTGCTTATTGATCCTGACCTAATCCTCTCCTATCAAAGCCAATTCCAACCCGATGAAAAGCATTTGATCTAGTAATCCTATGGCAAGTCCCGTTTTTACATCCGATGTCAAAATCCACGAACTATTTTCCAATCCTTTGAAATACAAGAAATTGATTTATCAAAATGTTTGATTGACCTACTCTTAACTAGTTGAAAAGGAGCTTTCAGGCTCCTTTTCTTTTTATCTACCTTTTATTTTAACGTTACTTTTTTTTAAGACCATCTGAAAAAGCTTTTCGAATGGTCTACCTTTACAGTCCCGAATCTAGTGTACCTAATTGAAATTGTCATCCATTACAGCGCTGTTGACCTTGCTATATCAATTCGTAACTAGATGAATTTCAACAACGTACATACAAACAACAAGATCTCCCTTCACGCTACGGATCCAATTTTAGAAAATCAGTTGGCTCCGGAAGTAAGCGTAGCTATAAGCACTTATAACCACGGTCAATTCATAGAGCAAACGATTTTATCGGCTTTGGCTCAACAGACCAGCTTCAGGTTTGAAATTGTAATTGCAGACGATCAATCGAACGATGGCACTACCGCTATTTGTAAGCATTATGAGGGAATCTATCCTGCCATCATAAGGGTATTAGACAATGAGTTCAAGTACGGTCAAAGTAAGAACTTAGAGAGGGCTGTTCAGCACTCTAGAGGCAAGTACATTGCCTATTGCGAGGGGGATGATTATTTCACAGACTTGCTCAAGCTTCAAAGGCAGTTCGACTTTATGGAGAAGCATTCGGATGTAACAGTGTGCTTTCATAGAATTGTTTCTGTTGATGAGATGGGCCACATCATCGAACAGCAAAACATAGAGCGTACGCCCGTAATATACGAATCAGAGAAACTGATTCATTTATTTGCGCCGACGCCATCCTTGTTTTTTAGGAAGAATGCTGTTGATTTCCCTCCTGAATTTCATGAAGTAAAAAGTACCGACGCATTTTTATTTGCGTTGCTTGCTGACAAAGGCAAAGGGGCAGATTTGGGCTTTATTGGAGCTGCTTACAGAAAGCACCCGGATGGCTTGTTCAATAGGATGAATAAACTTGATCGTTATGAGCAAACATTGCATACCCGTTTAAAAATGAAAGAGGCTAAAATCTTCTCTCCCGAAATTCATAAAGAAATTAAGAAGGAGCTTCATCGACGGGAATGGGTGTATCTCAAAGCCATGATTAAAGACCTTAAAATCAAAGAGTTATTCAAACTAACCCTCTTTATATTGAGGTATCGCCTCAAATTTGGTTGAAATACCTAATATGTATTAATAATCAACAGGTTATATATAACATTAGCGTATTTCTGCGCATTTGAAACCTTTTTTAGAACAGGTCTAGAACCCAAAAATCGAAGAAATAGGTCTATTCGTCGAAGCTTTAAGCCCCTCCGTCTAATAAAGTTCAGATACCGTATTTTCCGTAGCATCTTTACATCATCAAACAAGATCAAACGGCTTCGGCCACTCTATAAAAAGATTGTAATTCGCGACGGTAACGCAACTGGAAAAACAACGAATTGTGTTCGTACCCTATGAGTTTCGTGCAACAATAACTCTCACGACGCAAATCACTTAATAAGCAGACTTCGAGTCTGCTTTTTTGTTTTTAGACATTTATACTCCTATCCTCCTTTGTTTATTAAGGTTTTTTCAATTCATCGAAGAAAACGATCCATTCATCGAAGCCCTAGGCTATTCGGTCTAATAAAGTTTCAAAACCGTATTTTCCGCAGCATCTTTACATCATCAAACACGATCAAACGGCTTCGGCCACTCTATAAAAAGATTATAATTCGCGACGGTAACGCAACTGGAAAAACAACGAATTGTGTTCGTACCCTATGAGTTTCGTGCAACAATAACTCTCACGACGCAAATCACTTAATAAGCAGACTTCGAGTCTGCTTTTTTGTTTTTAGACATTTATACTCCTATCCTCCTTTGTTTATTAAGGTTTTTTCAATTCATCGAAGAAAACGATCCATTCATCGAAGCCCTAGGCTATTCGGTCTAATAAAGTTTCAAAACCGTATTTTCCGCAGCATCTTTACATCATCAAACACGATCAAACGGCTTCGGCCACTCTATAAAAAGATTATAATTCGCGACGGTAACGCAACTGGAAAAACAACGAATTGTGTTCGTACCCTATGAGTTTCGTGCAACAATAACTCTCACGACGCAAATCACTTAATAAGCAGACTTCGAGTCTGCTTTTTTGTTTTTAGACATTTATACTCCTATCCTCCTTTGTTTATTAAGGTTTTTTCAATTCATCGAAGAAAACGATCCATTCATCGAAGCCCTAGGCTATTCGGTCTAATAAAGTTTCAAAACCGTATTTTCCGCAGCATCTTTACATCATCAAACACGATCAAACGGCTTCGGCCACTCTATAAAAAGATTATAATTCGCGACGGTAACGCAACTGGAAAAACAACGAATTGTGTTCGTACCCTATGAGTTTCGTGCAACAATAACTCTCACGACGCAAATCACTTAATAAGCAGACTTCGAGTCTGCTTTTTTGTTTTTAAATCGACATTCGAATTCTACCGTTCGATCCTTGGGTCATCCATCAATATACGCTCAATTGAACCAAACGGCAGCGTTGCTATTTAGATCAGAAATGAGTCGATTCACCGAAGAAAATATTCCATTAGACTAATATTGTTTGAAAAAAAATTAAGAATAAACACCTTTGTATAAGCAAGCCGGATTTAGTTTTTCGACATACTCTGGTAGTGACGGTAACACATACTGGAATTTAGCACCGACCGAAATCCGTACCCAATGAGGAGTAACTCCACCAGCTTACTCTTTGTTAATCCATCATCGGATTTCAACAAGAAACCCCGCAGTTCTGCGGGGTTTTTGTTTATTGAGTTAGGTTTTAGGTGTTAGGTCTTAGGTGTTAGGCTTTAGGTATTGGGCTTTGGGGTTCACCGCAGAGATCGCAAAGGGCGCAGAGCAGTCGCAAAGGCTTATTGTACTTATTTTTTTACCGCAGCGAATCCCGTGCCCCCGTGCCTCCGTGGTTTTGTATTCCCACCCTCGGTCCTCGCTTCCTCTTATCCTCGTCTCCTCTCATCCTCGTTCCTCCCATCACATATCATGCACACTATGCATCGAAGGAATCTCTACATCAAAGCCTTTCTTCACCAATCGTTGTTTGAATTGTACTTGCACGTCGGGTTCGCCATGAACCAAGAACAAACGTTTTACTTTTTGAGGGTCTTGACAAGACAAGAATTGGCACAAATCTTCATAATCACCATGCGCACTCATACTTCGAATGGCTCCAATTTCAGCATGCACTTCGTGTACCACACCGTAGATCTTCACTTCTTTATCGCCACGCATCAATTTGCCACCTAAAGAATGAGGTTCGCAATAACCCGTCAGCAGAATGACATTTCTACTGTTCTCGATATTGTTACTTATATGGTGCTTCACACGTCCGGCATCGGCCATACCACTAGCAGAGATGATCACACAGGGTTCATTTCTGAAGTTCAACATTTTTGATTGGTCCACTGACTTCACATATTTCATTCCTTTGAACTTAAAAGGATCGTCATCATTGGCCAACACTTTCTGAATAGTTTTATTAAAATACTGAGGGTACTTTTTTACCACTTCTGTAGCTTCTACACTTAAAGGGCTGTCTACAAAGTAATCTACATCCGGAAGCCTTCTTTCCAACTCAAGCTGATTCAATGAGTACAAAATCTCTTGTGTTCTACCTACACTAAATGCGGGTATGATCAACTTTCCCTTCTTTTGAATGCAGGCCTTCTCAATCCACTTAAGAAGCATATCGGGAGTAGTGGCCTCCATCTCATGCAAACTATTGCCATAGGTTGATTCTAGAATGATATAGTCGGCCTGAGAAAACACCTCGGGCGATTTTAGAATGATGTCTCGATACCTTCCTACATCACCACTAAAAGTTACTCGCGTAGTGGTGTTATTATCTTTGATTTTGAGATGCACCGCTGCACTGCCAATAATATGTCCGGCATCAGTAAACTGAACACTTACCTGCTCGTCTATGCGAAACCATTCTCCATATTCAACTGTTTTGAATTGTGACGCAACTGCCTTTGCATCTTCAACTGTGTACAAAGGTTTTAGATAAGGTTGACCTTCCGCCGCTCTTCGCTTGTTCACATATCGTACATCATCTTCTTGAATTTCAGCAGAATCTTCCAGCAATATTGTTGTAAGATCTTTTGTAGCGGGAGTACAGTAGATGGTTCCTCCAAATCCGTCTTTTACCAATTTTGGTATTAGTCCACTGTGATCAATATGGGCATGCGATAAAATCATGTAACTGATCTCACGCGGTTCAAAGCCCCAATGGCGGTTCAAGTTATCGGTATCTTTTCCCATGCCTTGAAACATACCGCAATCTAAAAGAACCTTTTTACCTGATTTAAGGGTGATCAAATGCTTTGAGCCGGTAACCGTTTGTGCCGCTCCATGAAATGCTATTTTCATCTGACAAGAATTTGGTTTAAAGCTAATCTATTTGCGCAATCGAAAACTCCAGGTAATGTTAAATTCTGCAATGAGTTCTCCTTCATTATTTTTCCCTATTGCTTTCGCTCGAATCTGCGTTGCTTCTCCGGTATCAATGGCTTGTTGTATGCAGTTTCGAATGGCATCGCCGTCTTCACAAGTGAACAACGTAATGGTATCTGCTTTTTTGTAATATTCAGCTTCAAGTTTGGTCACCAACATCGAAACCGATTTTGAAGCTCCATAAATATTACTGAGCGCTAAAATACCGGTGCTCATTTCAGCCGCCATTGCCAAACAAGCAAAATAGGTGGAACGAAAGGGATTTTGAGAAAACCATTTGAAAGGAACTGATACTACCGCTTTCGACGAACTGAATTCACGAACTCTTACGCCCGAAAAGTACGCACTCGGAAGTTTCATCAATAAAAACAAGCGAAACTTCAATGGGCTTTGAACCAGTTTATCGAAAGAACTACTCATATAGTATTATAATTTTTCGTATCGTTTGGGATCGAAGGCCGCAACATTCCAATGCAGAAGAAACTCCTTGATTTTATCGGCGCTGTAGCTCTTCCCCTCTTCTAAATAGGCACTGTTCTGTGTGTGAATCAAATTCCCATTGCCGTCTATTATAAGAAACACAGGAAAGCCAAAGCGTTCGGGAAAACGATACTTGGTGGTCAATTCTTTGTTTTTGTTTTCGGGGCTCCAATTCAAATGGTATACTACATAATCAGCCTTCATCATAGAATCGATGGTGGCATCTTTGGTTACGAAATCGTGAAAGCGCGCGCACCACACACACCAGTTGCCTCCAATTTGAACCAACACATGTTTCTTTTCTTTCTTTGCTTGCGCAATGGCTTTGTTCAATTCAGCTTTTGCATCTTCTTCCGGATGGTATAGTTTGAACGCCTTCATGTCTTGCGCTGAAACATTATAACCAACAACAAAAAGAATTGCAACGAATAATAATCTGTATTTCAATTTAATTTTTTTGAACTTTTATGAGAGCCACTACCAGCGAGCTGTTAGCTGACCCTTCGAATTTAATTCCACCTTTGCCCGATTCAGAGTAGCGAACATCGCCTCCATATGCTTCAGGAAACAAGCCTTTCAAGCGTTGTGCAAAAGAGGTACCGGGATTTTTGCTCAGCTTTTTATTGATTTCATACCAATCTATCGGTTCTTTTGAAACCACAATCGCCATTTCATCTTCCTTCCCAATATTATCGGGTTGCAAACTTTTATCTTTTGGAAACAATCGATAGCCGGTGATACCACAGAAAGGACTGTACTTTGTTGTAGTAGCGTCTTCCGGATTGGGATAAGGAAACAAGGTATAGCTCGTTCCATCGGTTTCTTTGCCGAAAATATAGATATAACAAGATTGCTGGTTTCTGATTTCGATTTTGAATCTGGTATCACTTGTCAATGCATTGCTAGTAGTAAATACATTCTCGCCACTATTCTCAAGTTGAATATAATCTTTGGCAACTGTTTTGGTTCCCTGGTTTACTACTTCCATCAAACCCACTTCTGCGGAGAACGGAAGATTGGCACTCATGGGCTTGGGTGCTTCTAATGCATAAGCTTCTCGTACGTATCTGTTGAAATCGGAGTAACGTACCCATCCAAAACCATTCTGCCCCCAATCGGTTCCCCAACTGTTCATGATTTTGAAGGCCCCACCAAACTTCTTATCGTCGTATCCAACTACACACATGGCATGACCTCCTGCACTCATTCCCGCAGCATCTTCACTTGTAGGCTCCCACACTTCGGCTCCTTGCATAGGTTGCATGAAGCTTTGACCTACCATCATTCCAATTACTACCGGTGATCCTTGTGCGAGATGCTCTTTAATGGCATAGAAATCGAGTTTATTGTTTCGATCGCCGTCGGATAAACGATTGAAGCCTTGAATGCGGAATTGCCCGGCTTCTTTCAGTAATTGTCCATCGGGTTGACGCGTGCAATCTTGATCCGTGTATGGAAATGCATCGAATGGAACGGCCCCTTGCTTATTCAAATATTCCATAGCCCGAACGATGTAGGATCCTTGACAATCTTCCAGTCCTATTTGGTTGTACAAGAATGCAGGTGAGAAAGTCAGTTGATCGGGGTTTTGTCCGGTTTTTTCTGCTTCCAATATGGTTCTGGCTGCATAGGCACTGCTCCAAGCTACGCAACTACCTTGGCTACCTTGGTTTTTAGGCGTAGGAGCGAATTTGCTTAGATCAGCAGATTCCGGTAAGGCATTTTTATTGGGATCTTCGGTTGTTGGTTCATAAATAGGTGCGCGTTCAAACTGGCGAGGATCGAGGAACCCACCGGTTGAAAGCTGTTGAATGGCATCACCAATATTACAGCCCTGACCTCTATTCATTAGAAAATAACCTCCCACAATAAGCACGATCAATAGAATAGAACGTTTGCCTCTGAATAATGAGAGCAATAAAGGCAGCAATTGAAAGAGACCGCCACCACCTCCTCCACTGGGATTAAAACCTCCACCACCTCCACCGCCGCTATTTTCGGAATTGGAGGAATTGTCTTGTTGATCCTGCGGATCGTCTGTCATACGGATAGGCATAAGATAAGTTGTTGGTAGGTAACTAAGATAGTGAAAAGTAGGAAGTTGTAAGTGGTGAGTTTTGGGGAGTGGCCTCAGGCTTTAGGCTTTAGGCGTTAGGCGGAGCAATTAATAATTGAACAGCCGAATAGAGGAACGAGGAAACACAAAAAAAGAAGAGGAAGAGGAACAGGGGGAATTCAGGAACGAGGAGACGAGGAGGGAAGAAGATGGGTGAGAAACGCTGCGATCGCTGCGATGTTCTCCTGAGCGGGCCGAAGGCACAGTCGAAGGACGCTGCGCCGCCGCGGTGAACCCAAAGCCTAAAGCCTAAGGCCCAATGCCTAAAACACTGAGGTCAATAACCTAAAACTCAAAACAACTGCGTTCTCAACAAATCCTCCATCGTTTCTCTCCTTCTAATTAAAGAAAGTTTACCATCGCGGTAAAGAACTTCTGCGGGACGAAAACGGCTGTTGTAGTTAGACGCCATTTCATAGCAATACGCGCCTGCATTACGAATTACGATAAGATCGCCTTCTCGAACTTCAGGGAGCGGACGGTCTTCTGCAAAATTGTCGGTTTCGCAGATATACCCCACTACTTGGTAGTTCTTCAAGGGACCATCGGGATTGGAGATATTATCAATCTTATGATATGCCCCATAGAACATGGGGCGAATCAAATGATTAAGTCCCGTGTCAATTCCGGCAAAGTTGATATCGCCGGTTTCTTTCAACACGTTTACAGAAGTAACAAAATGACCACACTCACTTACCATGTATTTTCCGGGTTCAAACCATACTTGTAGATGTCTGCCGGTAGCAGCTTCAAACTTCTTAAAAGCCTCTGCCACCGAAGAACCCAACAATTCCATATCTGTTCCTTTTTCATCGGGCTTGTAAGGAACTTTAAACCCACCTCCCAAGTCTACTACTTCAAGTTGAGGAAAATGAGGCACCAATTCAAACATCACACTCAGTCCCTTTACAAATACTTCTACATCTTTGATCTCGCTTCCGGTGTGAATGTGAAGGGTTTTGATATGAAGTCCGGTTGTGTTTACAATGTCTAACACCTCTTGCAATTGCGTTACAGGAATACCGAACTTGCTTTTATCGTGACCGGTAGCAATTTTAATATTTCCGCCTGCCATGATATTAGGGCGCATGCGAATGCCAACCGGGTAAGTTCCTTTGTATTTTTCTCCGAACTTTTTGAGATTCGAAAGGCTGTCGATATTTATGTGAACACCCAACTCAACCGCTCTTTCAATTTCTGAAAAATGGATGTTATTGGACGTGTATAGAACGTTCTCAGGTTTAGCGCCGGAGTACAAAGCCAATTCCACTTCATTAATGGAACTGCAATCGATACCCGAGCCAATTTCACTCAAATATTTTAGGATATGTATATTCGTTAGTGATTTCGCTGCATAGAAAAAACGAACGTCGCAAGCTGAAAAACTTGACTTCAAAGACTCAAATTGTTCCTTGATTTTTTCGGCATGGTAAACATAAACAGGGGTACCAAACTCAGCAGCAGCTGCTTTTAAGACTTCAGGAGCGATTGTTGTTGACATGGGCGCAAATATAAATCAAAAAAAAGTCCTCCTACCCGAAGGCAGAGGACTTTCCTATAAGTTTTATACGAACAGTTATTCGTTTTCTTGAGGCTTCTCTTCATCTTCTCCTTGCTCCTGCTCTTCTACATCCCCCTGTTCTTGTTCTTCTTCTTTTTCATACCCCTGCTCCTCTTCTTTCTCCGATTCCAATTCCATTTCCACTTCCGTTTCAACCGTTACTTCGGCTTCTACCAATTCTCCCGTTTCACTCACTACTAAAACTGCATTTTCATCTTCAATGGTTTCTTCGTTGGAGGTACCGCCGTCTTCAGTAATGGTAGTGGGTTGAATCATGGTTTCATCAAAAACCTCTTTGAGTTTTGGAAGATCTTCGGCTGAATTCAATCCGAAATAGTCCATAAAGCTTTTGGATGTAGCGTATACCAATGGATGACCGGGCAACTGCTCGTTTCTTCCGGTAATGACGATCAAGTCTTTTTCCAATAATTTTTGAACGGCGTAGTCTGAACTTACCCCGCGAATGGATTCAATTTCACCCTTTGTAACCGGCTGTTTGTAAGCGATGATAGCGAGGGTTTCAATAGCGGCAGAAGAAAGACGTTTCAAGAATTTGTCGCCGTTTAACTGAGCAACAGTCTTGTGATAATCTCTTTTGGTTAGGAACTGCCAGCCACCGCCACTTTGACGAACTTCAAAGGGATAGAACTCTGAACTGTATTTTTCGCGAATGCCTTCGATACCCGACTCAATTTGATCGAGGGTAATTTTGTCTTCCATGAAGCCAAAAGCATTGTTGATGAGTTCGGTCAATTCTAAAGAAGTGAGTGGTTTCTCACTCGCGAATATTAACGCTTCGATATGCGGAATCAAATTTGAAATTTCCATACACTAACCCATTTTGGAGCCACCTGCTCCGTTTAGTAAGCTGAAATAACCCCTTGAACGGGGAGGACGAAAATAGCATCTTCCGCACAGAGTTTGCACGCCAGTTATCCCCGAAAAGGGAGGTAAAATGTGAAAAAATAGCCGAGAAATTAGCCTTGTAATGCTGCTGCACCACTTACGATCTCTGTCAACTCGGTAGTGATCGCCGCTTGACGAGCACGGTTGTAAGAAATCTTCAATGCTTTCAACATTTCGTTGGCATTTTCAGTGGCTTTATCCATGGCAGTCATTCGGGCACCATGCTCAGAAGCATGACCGTCGAGAACAGCCTTGAACAATTGCGTATTAAGGATTTTAGGCATCAATTCAGCGATCAATTCTTCTTTTGCAGGTTCGAAGATGAAGTCGCTTTTTTTCGCGCCTTCCTTCTTTTCAACCTTTTGGATGGGGAGGAATTGTTCCACAGTGAATATTTGAGATGCAGCATTTTTGAATTCGCTGTACACTACTTCAACTGCGTCGAATTGTTTTGCCTCGAAAGCTTTTACTGCAGCTTGAGCGCAAGCCTGTACGCCTTCGAAAGAGAGATTGAGGAAAATATCTTTATAGGTTTCAACGGTATTGAATTTGTTCTTGCTGAAATGCTCGAACCCTTTCTTACCGATTGCCCAAATGGTTACTTGACCTTTAGCAAACTGCGCTGCGTACTTTTCTTTAATGGTTGCTTTTGCCAATTTGATGATATTGGCATTATAGGCGCCACATAAACCACGGTCGCTGGTAATTACAATCATCAATACGTTCTCAACAGGGCGTTCTACGCTTAAGCTAATACCAGCATCTCCTTCGGTATTGCTCACGATATTTCCCAATACTTCCTGAAGCTTTTTAGCATAAGGACGCATTTGAATGATACCGTCTTGAGCTTTACGCAGTTTCGCAGCACTCACCATTTTCATCGCTTTAGTGATTTGCTGTGTATTCTGCACCGATTTGATTCGGTTTCTCACTTCTTTTAACTGACCTGCCATTGCGTTATATTTAAAAGATTGTAATTACAATTGATTTTCAACTAGTTACAAACCAAAATAAGATAGCTTGCTGCTAATTGGGCGCAAAGGTAGCGCAATAGCGTGAAAATTCAAGGATGGGGGCTAAAAATCCGACTCGAAAAATTGTGCGTAAATAGGTACAAAGCATCAAAATTGAACACCATTTATATTACCGGTGCATCCGGGTTTATTGGCACTGCACTGATCCGTCGTCTAGAAGACCGTAAAGAACTTAGAATCATTGGTTTATCTCGAAGCCAACGGAAAACACCAGCACCCAATGTGAAATGGCACAAAGGTGATCCATTGGACCTTGCGTTTCTCTCCAAAGAACTTGTTGGAGTAGATACATTGGTCCATTTGGTAGGAATTTCAAGTCCCAGCCCTTTTGCCGATGGCGGGTTTATTGATGTTGATTTAAAATCGGCACAAGTAGCGGCGGAAGCAGCAAGATCGGCGGGGGTGAAGCATATTATTTTTGTGAGCGTGGCTCAGGAACGCTCCTATATTATGGATGCCTACCAATCGGCTCGAGCTTTGGCTGAGAATTATTTCAAGGAGACGAACATTCCCTTGTCCATTATTCGACCTTGGTATGTGTTAGGACCGGGTAGATGGTGGCCTTCGTTATTATTACCGATTTATGGGCTATTAGAACTCATTCCTTTCACTCGAAAAAAAGCAACTGCTTTTACTCCCGTACTGTTAGAGCCCTTTATTGATACCATTCATTTTGCTATCGACAATCCGGCCGAAAGCAAAGTGGTGTATTACGAAGTGGAGGATATACAGCAAATAGACTTCTACCGTGTTACCATCAGTCCTCTATTATAAGTCCAATTGATGCCGACCTTGCGTCGGCATCTTAGTTTAACTTTTGTGAAGCGGTTTAAATTCTGCAATTTTGTGCCACTATGGCAACCGCTAAGAAATCCAAACAAAAACCAACCATTCTCATCACCAACGATGACGGAATTACGGCACCGGGTATTCGAAACTTGGTAGAAGCTGTAAAAGATCTGGGCACTATTGTAGTTGTAGCACCTGATAAACCGCAATCGGGCATGGGCCATGCCATTACCATTGGGCAACCATTGCGTTTAACGGCCAATCATAGCTATGAAGGAATTGAAGCGTATCAATGCAGTGGCACTCCTGTAGATTGTGTAAAGTTAGCGGTAGACAAAGTGCTGCATCGCAAGCCGGACCTCTGTTTAAGCGGGATCAATCATGGCGCAAATCACTCAATAAATGTAATCTACTCAGGAACAATGTCTGCAGCAGTAGAAGCTTCAATCGAAAGCATCCCCTCAATCGGTTTTTCTTTAATGGACTTCAGTATTGAGGCCGATTTTTCTGCCGCAAAAGTATATGCTCGTAAAATTGTTGAGCAATTGCTATCGAAAAAAGTAGACAAACACTGTGTTTTGAATGTAAACATTCCTGCTGTTCCGGAAAAACTCATAAAAGGCATTAAGGTTTGTAGACAAGCCTATGCCAAATACGAAGAAGATTTTGTGGAACGAAAAGATCCGGGCGGAAAGAAATATTATTGGCTAACAGGAGAATTCGTGAACTTCGATAAAGGAAAAGATACAGATGTATGGGCTTTGAAAAACAACTATGTGAGTGTGGTTCCAGTTCAATTCGACCTTACTAATTATCAACTTAAAAACAAGCTGGAAAATTTCTGGCCATAATATGTTTAAAAAAGACGATTTCAAATTTGGTGTCCTTTTAGGGATTTTAGCGCCGCTGTTAAGTTTGGTTGCCTATTATTTTATTCGCTTCAAAGCCTATCCGGTAAGAGATGTATTGCACATGATTGCAAACAACCCGCCTATGGTAACCGCTATTGTTATTCCTTGCCTGGTTTTGAACATTGCTTTGTTTACGTATTACGTAAATACGCACCGCGACAAAACAATGAAGGGTATTTTTCTGGTTACCTTAGTATTTGCAATAGTTGCATTAATATTAAAGTATGTTATTACCCATTAATTGATTTATGAAGTATTACGTAATTGCAGGGGAAGCGAGTGGCGACCTACATGGCAGCAATTTAATGAGAGCCATGAAGGAGCAAGACCCCCATGCGCAATTTCGTATATGGGGAGGCGATATGATGGAAGCCGCAGGGGGCACACTGGTAAAGCATTACCGTGATTTGGCCTTTATGGGGTTTGTAGAAGTGCTGATGAACCTTCGTACCATCTTCAAAAATCTAGCTTTTTGCAAGGAAGATATTGAAGCTTATCAACCCGATGCATTGATATTAGTGGATTATCCAGGTTTTAATTTACGTATTGCTGAATGGGCCAAACAAAAAGGCATCAAAGTAATTTATTATATATCCCCTCAGGTTTGGGCTTGGAAAGAAAACCGCGTGGTGAAAATGAAGCAGCACATCGACTTAATGTTGGTGATCCTTCCTTTCGAAAAACCCTATTACGAGGAAAAATGGAAATGGCCGGTGCATTATGTAGGTCATCCTTTGGTTGAAGTAATTGATAAGGCAAAGGCTTCTGATCTGCCTTTCAACCCGGTAACCAATAATACCAATTGGGCTTCAGCGGCAAAAACTGTGGCTCTTTTGCCCGGCAGTAGAAAACAAGAGATCTTGAAAAAACTGCCGGTAATGCTTTCTGTAACCAAAGACTTTCCCGAATGCATGTTTTTTGTAGCCAAGGCCCCCGGCTTGGATGCTGCTTTTTACGATGAGATGCTTGCTTCCTATCCAAATGTTGGATATGTAAACAATCAAACCTATGCCTTGCTGAAACGATCTGATGCGGCTTTGGTAACCAGTGGCACGGCTACATTGGAAACAGCGCTGTTTGCGGTACCTGAAGTTGTTTGTTATATCGGAAGTCCGATTTCATACGCTATCGCAAAGAGAATCATCAAGATCAAATACATTTCATTGGTCAATTTGATCATGGATCAATTGGTAGTGAAAGAGTTGATTCAACACGAGCTCACAACAGATGCCTTAAGAATGGAACTGAAAGCGCTTTTATATCAAGACAACAAAAGAGCCCAACTGAAGAAAGATTATACGGAACTATACGAAGTACTATCTATGGGAGGAAAAGCCTCTCAAAATGCTGCGAAAGAAATTGCTTCTTTTTTAAAGATCAATGCTTCTTAAGAATCACCAATTTTATAAAGATCACTACCAACGCAAATAGGAATAAAAGGATCGAGATCCGATTGATTCCATGCATGTATTTCATCCACTGCGTGCGGGGTGCATTGGGATCCTTTTTCTTTAAATAGAGATACTCTGCAATTTGGTCTAGAATATTCATACCCAAAATTACAAATAACAGACGGTTTTGTTGTGTAGATGACAAAAAATGGCGGTTGAATCCCTTAACTTTAAAGGCATGAAGCGCTACTTCTATGTTTTATTACCGCTGTTTTTGGGCTCTTGTGAAAAGCTAAATCCTTTCACTATCGATGCTTCGGCTATTACATCCACCGATGCTTCAGGAAATGTGATAGGAAGCACCGATCTGAGTGATTGGGCAACAGATGCCGCTTGGAACGCTACGGAGGAATCCTTGTTTCGAATGGACCCAATAGATATTAGTTACAGCACGCATGCCACTATTGAAATGAAGCCCGGCTTTGCCAATCCGGTTGCCAATAGAAATATGAAATTTCATTTCAATAGTTCAGCAAAAACCTTTTTGAAAATTGCCATCGCCGATGCGTCCGCAAATAAAAAAGCTTTTTATGCTTTGGCGGTTGATTCCGGCTACAATGTATACAACTTAAATTTTGATCCTTCCGTATTTAAGAACAACACCAACTATCGGATCTACTATGCCTTTGCCACTCCATTAAATGGTTTTTATTTCAAGGGACATGGCGACATTAAAATACAAGACTAAATCAATCAAGTGCTAAAAGAATCAACCATACAACTACTGCGCTTTCATTTCAGTTTCTTTCTGATGCCCGTCTATTTCTTTGCATTGAGTCAGGCGCCACAAATCAATTGGTTAGATGCGGTAGCTATCTTTTTCATCTTACATGGCTTGGTTTATCCGGCGAGCAATGGGTACAATTCCTATATGGACAGAGACGACACGCCCATTGGCGGTATTGAAAACCCCATGCAGCCAACCAAAGAATTGTTTTGGGTAACGGTGGTGATGGATATTGTTGCCGTTTTATTGAGTTTACTAATAAGCACTGTTTTTGCCTTGGGTGTTATAGCCTATATTGCTGCTTCAAGGGCCTACAGTTATAGAGGCATTCGTTTAAAGAAATATCCCATCATAGGATTCATCACGGTACTTTTATTTCAAGGAACCTTGGTGTTCTTTCTAGTATATCATGGGGCTTCTACCGATAAACTCATGCTGGCGCCTACCTATGCGATGGCAGCAGCCGGATTGTTAATGGGGAGTTTCTATCCGCTTACACAAGTGTATCAGCATGAATTTGACCGAAAAGACGGCGTGCTTACCTTAAGCATGTTATTAGGCATTCGAGGTACATTTATTTTCACGGCCATAATATATGCTGCGGCAATGCTTTTTCTATTGAACTATTTCTCGTCGAAAAATCAAATAGAGAATTTTATTTGGCTAAGTATCTTTTTACTCCCGGTTCTCGTATATTTCTTTATATGGTTGTATCAAGTTTGGAAAGATCCAAGGCAAGCCGATTTTAAGCACACGATGCGTATGAATTTGCTGGCTTCTTTTTGTTCCAATCTTGCTTTTCTTTCAATCTTAATTGGACGATTCCTTTGATAAAAATATCAGCACTCGGAACGGCCGTTCCAGATTTCGAACACACGCAAGATCAAATCTTGCCTTTTATGCAAAATATCTACGCAGCAGATTCCAATGAGGCGAGAAAGATTCGATTTCTCTACCACCAATCAGGAATTCAAAAAAGATATTCTGTATTAAAAGACTATAGTTCCCCTAAAGAAGAATGGACTTTCTATTCGCAAAACTTAGATAATGCATTTCCTTCACTAGAGAAGCGAATGCGTTGTTACAAAAACGAAGCGTTAAAATTAGCAGTTAAAGCTATTGAGAATCTGGGTCTAACAAAAGCCCGAGAGGCCACACATGTTATTAGTGTGAGTTGCACGGGAATGAGTGCACCCGGATTGGATCTAGAAATTATTGCTGCGCTCCAACTTAGCAATGATACTGAAAGAAGCTCGATCAATTTCATGGGTTGCTATGCTGCCATTCATGGAATGAAACAAGCAACGGCTATATGCAAAGCAAATCCGAATGCCAAGGTATTGGTGGTATGTGTTGAATTGTGTACGCTGCATTTTCAAAAAGAAGCAACGGGCGATAATATCATGTCGAGTATGTTATTTGCAGATGGTGCTGCCGCAATCTTAATTGAAAACAATGATTCCAATGAAGGACTCACTATTGAGTCCTTTTATGCTTCTATTCTACCCAAGGGTGAGAAAGACATGGCTTGGGAGCTGTCCTCTACCGGATTTCAAATGACACTTACCGGCTATATACCAGATCTTTTGGCGGCAGATTTCAAGCCACTGATAGAACGCGCGCTTCATAAAGCAAATAAGTCAATAGAAGAAGTAGATTATTGGTGCATACATCCGGGTGGGAAGAAAATAGTGGATGTGATCAAAGAAAATCTAGGGATTGAAAGTTCAAAAATTGAAAACAGTTACGGTGTTTTAAACGACTACGGAAACATGAGTTCGCCCACGGTATTGTTTGTGTTAAAACGAATATGGGAAAACCATTTAAAAGCGGCTCACAAACCGGCAACCATTGTGGGAGCGGCCTTTGGACCGGGGCTTACCATGGAAACCTTTACTTTAAGTTATGCCTGATTTCAACCATCGTTCTTATCAAAAAGAACTACTCGACCAACCTGATATTCCGGAAGCGGATATTCGGCGAAATATGGTGGAACTCGATTTCATCAATACCCATTTGGGTGGGCATGCTATAACGGCAGAAGGATTTAGAACCTTGTTAATAAGCATGCGAGCAGTAAAGCGTCCTATTGTAATAGCAGAATTGGGTTGCGGCGGTGGCGATAACTTGAGGGTAGTTGCAGATTGGTGCAAAAAGCATTCGATTGACTGTAAGTTCATCGGGATAGATTTAAACCCGTGGTGTATTGCTTACGGAAAAGAAAAGCACCACAGCTATAACATTGAATGGATCTGCTCTGATTACAGCAAAGTGCAATTTGAAAGCAAACCGGACATTGTGTTTTCTTCTTTGTTTTGTCATCATTTCACAGATACAGAATTGGTGGCTCAATTAAAATGGATGAATGAGAATACAGGCTTTGGATGGTTTATCAATGACTTACAGAGACATCCTTTGGCGTATCACTCCATCAAGTTGTTAACCGGCTTTTTTTCGAAAAGTTATTTAGTTAAGAACGATGCTCCATTAAGTGTTTTAAGAGGATTTTCTAAATTGGAATGGACAGATCTGCTAAAAAAAGCAGAAATTGACAACGCGAACCTGTCTTGGAAATGGGCCTTTCGCTGGCTGATAGTTCATCATCATTAATTCAGAACAATTGCTTCAACAAGAATACGATATTGTTATTATTGGAGGTGGTCTAGCTGGCCTATCGCTGTCCATTCAACTCGCACGTAAAAATTATAAGGTAGCTCTGTTTGAAAGAGAAACCTATCCTTTTCATAAAGTATGCGGAGAATACATAAGTCATGAAAGCTGGAACCATTTAGAAGAATTAGGGGTACCGCTTTCTGAATTAAACTTGCCGCAGATTCAGCGACTTCAAGTATCAGGGCCCGATGGTCTATTGTTAGAACATCCTCTCGACTTAGGAGGATTTGGTATTAGCAGGTATACCTTAGATGAACTTCTTGCCAATGCTGCGCGTTCGGAAGGTGTTCATTTGTTTGAGGGAGTGAAAGTAATGAATGTGGTGTTTCGAAATCAACGATTTGTAGTATTCACCTCAAAAGGAGAAACAGAGTGCAAGGTTTGTGCAGGCACATTTGGCAAAAGAAGCAACTTGGATGTAAAATGGAAACGTCAGTTTACTCAAGTACGGCCCAACAAACTCAATCACTATGTTGGCGTTAAATATCACATTAAACTTCCTTTCCCCGACGACCTCATAGCCTTACACAATTTTGAAAATGGGTATTGCGGAATATCAAGAATCGAAAAAGATTTGTGTTGCTTGTGCTATCTCACTACCGCAGAAAATTTGCGTAAAAGCAAGAATGATATTCGAGAAATGGAGAAAAGTATTTTAATGAAAAACCCTTATTTGGAAGAAATTTTCTCCAAAGCCAGTTTTGTGTGGGAAGAGCCGGTGACCATTTCTAGAATTTCATTCAACAAAAAAACAAGAGTAGAAAATCATGTGTTACTCATTGGAGATGCGGCAGGATTGATCACTCCCCTATGCGGCAATGGAATGAGCATGGCCTTGCATGGAAGCAAGCTGGCGGCTCATCAAATCGATGAATTTCTGCGAAACAAGATCAATCGCTTTGAAATGGAGCAACAATACAATCAGCAATGGGAAGCGCAATTCGGCAAAAGATTAATGGTGGGTCGCTGGATTCAATCGCTGTTTGGCGGTCGCTTTTTGACAAATTTATTCGTTAGAACGGCAAAATTCTCCCCAAAATTCACTCGGTTTTTAATTAGACTCACGCACGGCCAACCCTTTTGATGTATTTTTGCGTACCATGAAAACCATGAAGTTTTTATTATCCACTTTACTACTGATTGCCGGAATTAATGGGATAAATGCCCAAGGCTATCAGGCGGTGCACGGCTCCTCCTATATCGGCAGTTTAAATGCTCTACATAACCCGGCTTCTATTGTGAACGTTCCTTCTAAATGGGAATTGGCCATCTTTGGCGTTCAAGGAAAGGCCGCAACCAATATTGTTCGAGTTGAAAACTTCTCAATATTTTCTCCGGCGAGCAATTCAGAATACCAGTTTCTATCGGGCGATTACAAAAGAAAAGCCAATGCACAGGCTAACATCAATCTATTGAATGGACGCGTAGCAATCGGTAAAAACAGTGCCTTTAGTTTTGGCGCCAATATTCGCACTTATAACAATCTGAAGACTTCCGGTTACAATTTCATTGATACTCTTGATAATATCGGTCAGTTTATTGACATGAACACCGAGCGACAGCCCTTCAGCTTAAATACAGTAAGCAGTGGTTGGTTGGAATTGTTTGCAGGATACGGAAGAACGGTGTATGAAGACGCAGGTTTTAGGCTGAATGCAGGAGCTAATTTGAAACTCATGAGAGGTGTATTTGGGAATAACGCGTCTCTTATTAATGCAAGTGTAACACCGGTAAGCAACACCAATCCTACCCAATACGATGTAAGAACAGGTGCAATTGTACACGGTTATTCTTACAATTTCGATCAATGGAACAAGAACAATAGCAATGCAACCAATATTCGAAATTTCTATCGTTATAGCCTTGGAGGCTTTGCTTTTGATTTAGGAGCAGAATTGTTGTTTAAATCGCAAGCGATTGGTTCGGTAAATGATGAAGACAGTTATTACGACTATGATCTGAAACTAGGTGTTGCTATTGTGGATATTGGATTCAATCAATTCAAATACGGAAAAAACAGTGTACAAACTTCCGGTATTAGAGCCGGCACTACCAATGTAGTGATCAATCAGAAAATGGCTGCAGTGGACGATCGTGCACAATTTAACGATAGCTTAGCAACCCTGGTTACTACAATGTCTACTCTTAAAGGCTTTTCTTATAAGATATACAATCCAACGAGGATCAATTTGAATGCCGATTACTTTATTAATGGTGCATGGTATATCAATGCAGATTTGACGGTGAATGTTGCGAAATTTATTGCAGGAAAGAACTTGTATGTGAAAGACCTCAGTTTATTCAGCATTACTCCTCGGTGGGAAACCAATCGCTTTGGAGCCTATTTGCCTTTGCACGTAACACAAGAGGGAAATTTTTGGGTTGGCGCTGCAGGTAAGATTGGTCCCTTGGTTATTGGCTTGCATAATTTGGGTTATATCTTCTCTCAAAAGTCGATCCAAAACGGCGGTTTTTATATGGCATTGATCATTAAATCGGGTGGAAATTCTGAGAACAGAGGTGATCGAAGATTGAACTGTCCTCCGAGAAAACAATAGGCTAACTAATTAGGATATTTGATAATTTGATAAGAGCTACTCTACTTTTACTTAAGTATAGATTTGCATTCATTTGGAATTTTTCTGCCAACTGAACATTTTTGAATTTGCCCTAGTTGTTCTAATTTGCTCTAGATTATTTTCAGTTTAGAATGTAGGCTATGAAATCAATTTTAGTATTCTTTATTTTGATAGTTATTGGTCAACAAAGTGTTTTTGCGCAAGAAGAAAAAGAAACAATTTTTGCGTTGGATGAAAACTTTGTGGGCTGTGAATATAGCAAGTCGAAATTCATCTATGTTCGTTACAAAGAGCACGACAGTCTCTACAAATGGTCGCTGTATCATGTAGCAGGAGCGTTAATAAGAACAGAAGAAACCAAGGACGAGGACGGTGAATTAACTAATGGAATAACCTGCTTTTACAATAAGAACGGCAGGATCGATTCCTTGCACTCATATAAAAACGGAATTGCTGACGGTGACTACTATTATTGGAATGATACCGGTGCTATTGCAAAGATCGTCAACTTTAAAAATGGGGTGTTTGTTAAGGAGCGCTACAATCTTGAAAGATCGATCAGAACTCCTCTACCCTCAAATCTCGAGATTTCAGGTTTAGAAGTTGAGTCGGAATATCCGGGAGGAATATCGAAATGGAAACGCTATTTAGAAAAAACCTTAGAATACCCTGAAAGGGCCCTCAATTTAAAAAAGGCAGGATTGGTGAAAGTGATGTTCATTGTAGATTCGGACGGTAGCATCAAAGACATCCGCATTTTTCAATCGTTGGAATACTCCTTAGATAAACAAGCCATGCAAGTAATCCAAAATTCGAAGAAATGGACTCCGGCGTATCAGAATGGCAAGTATGTAAAATCTTACAAAATCCAACCAATTATTTTTGCGCTGAGTAAGTAAGAAAGCGAAGCTTACTAATTAGCTAATAACCACATCAACGAATTAGACTCCTCTTTCTTTTCTTTCAGAACTGTCATGGCATTTCAATAAGTTTTGAAAATTCAGAACTCGGTCGTAATTTTGTAGCACAAGCTTGAACTATGAAATTAGCAGAGGCAAAACAACAGTTTATTTCTTCATGGGGCGCATTTGGAACGCATTGGGGTATCAATAGAACCATGGCCCAGATTCATGCATTATTATTGATTTCTCCCGATCCTTTAAGTCAGGATGATATTATGGAAGAATTGAGTGTGAGCAGAGGAAATGCAAACATGAATATTCGCGAATTAGTAGATTGGGGATTGGTAGACCGTGTGATCATTCCGGGAGAGCGCAAAGAGTTTTTTGTAGCTGAAAAAGATATTTGGAAGGTAGCCACTCAAATTGTTCATGAACGTAAGAAACGAGAGTTGAATCCGATGTTGAAACTGATGGACAACCTGAGCGAAGTTGAAGGCGACAAAAAGGACAAACATATCAAGCAATTCACGGAAACCATTGACGGTATCAAACGCTTTGGACATAGTGCCGATAAGATGTTGGACACTTTGGTAAAAGCCGACGAAAACTGGTTTATTGGCAATTTGATGAAGTTATTTAAATAGTATGCGCAATTTGAAACTTCTCTGTGATGTGCACTCTTTCATATCAAATTAATGATCGCCTATTATGAACCCATCATTGATTCGGAATAAAAAATTCGACCTTGCAGGTCAAATCTTGATTCCTGTACTCCTATTAATGCTTTACTTAACCGGAATTGTGAGAGAAAGCGTACAGGCTGTTGGTTCAGGTTATTTTATTCTCGGAGGTTGGCAATTGATTAGTAGTTTGGTGCATCTAAGTGTTCAACGTGCGTTATGGAGTAGTGCACGTAAATTGTACAATTGGCTTTTAATTGCAACCATTATTGTTCCAATAATCATTGTTGTAGTTGACAATGACAGTTTTATTACTGTTGGTTTAGTTGTCTTAGGTTGGACCGCTATTATGGCGGTTTATTATCTAGTTATGAGTATTATTGAACACAACAAATGGAAGAGTTTGGAGATTGAGCAATTACAAAACGCGTTCAACGAAGAAAGCGATGAAACCCACTAAAAAAACGCTGGTAATAGGTGCTTCCGACAATCCGGAACGCTATAGTTACAAAGCCATGCACCTACTTAAGCGCCATGGACATCCAATTATTGGAATTGGGAAAAAAGCCGTTCAAGTGGCAGATACTACGGTTCAAACCGGCTTACCCGAACTCTCCGATATTGATACCGTAACGCTCTATGTAAACCCTGTGCATCAAGAAGCCTACTACAATTATATACTATCCATGCATCCGAAAAGGGTCATCTTCAATCCGGGCACCGAAAATCCGGAATTCGAAGATCGCTTGGAAGCAGCCGGCATTCAAGCTCAGGAGGCCTGTACCTTGGTTTTGCTTTCAACAGGTCAATACTAGTTTAAAGAACTTATTCACATTCCATTTGGTAACTTAAACATAACGGTGTTCTGAATTTGCTTTTTTGTAAATTCGGAAAACCTACATAGTTATGCCGTTAAAATGGAGAAAGTTTAGTGGTGAGGCCATTGAGATTCCCATTGTAGAGGCTGTTGAAGAGGCGATCAAGAGAGAAACTCAAAAAGGCTTCAAGCTAAAAGTATGCATCGGAACCGACTCACAAGTAAAAGGTCCGGAAACTGAATTCGCCACCGTTATTGTATTTCTTCGCGAGGGACAGGGTGGCTTTATGTTCCTTCACAATGAAAAGACCCGCCAAAAGTACAGCATCAAAGAACGCATGCTGGTGGAAGTAAGCAAAAGTATTGAAATCGCCTATGAGCTTTGTGGCCTGTTCACGCAGTATGATGTGGATATGGAAGTTCATGCCGATATCAATACCAATCCCCAGTTCAAAAGCAATGACGCACTCCGTGAAGCCATGGGTTATATCCTAGGAATGGGCTTTGCCTTCAAAGCAAAACCGGAAGCATTTGCGAGTAGTAGTTGTGCGAATAAAGCGGTGAATTGAATTAATAATTAAGAAGTAAGAATTAATAATTGGGCAGCTTCGCTGCTTGGCGAGTTCACCGCAGAGGCCGCCAAGAGCGCGAAGATGTCGCGAAGGATTTTGGAAACCACAGATAACCGTTAGTTCAGATTTTAAACATAGCTACCACAGATTAGATTCCGTTGTTCGTAGTGTATAACAGAATACTCAGACCCTAATCTGTGTAAATCTGTCATAATTTGTGCGAATCCGTGGTCAAAAAAATATTCGCCGCAAACAAAGGAGAACGCTAAGATTTCGCTATGTACTCTTTACTATTTATTTGACCAAGGATAGCCTATCTCTTCCATCTTCCTCCCTCTTGTTTTCCGGCTATTCAATGCTTACTTATTAATTAACTTTTACCGCAGCGGCGCAGCGTCCTTCGACTGAACCTTCGGTTCGCTCAGGACAAGCTCGCAGCGTTTTCGCAGCGCTGGCAGGCTGTCCGTATTTCCCCTTTTCCCGCAACGGCTTCGCCTGCGGGACTGCTTTTGCTGCGCAAAACCAGCTTCCTCATCCTCGTTCTTGTATTCCGGCTGTTTCATTATTAATTATTAATTGTTAATTATTAATTAGCTCGGCTGTTTCATTATTAATTATTAATTGTTAATTATTAATTACCTCGGCTGTTTCATTTTTAATTATTAATTAAAAATGGGCTCCCCTAAACAGAGAAGCCCATCTGATTTAAACCGTCCGATCACCTATTTAGAAGTTCTGACGAAGTCGACCAGTTCTGCTTTTGAGCTACTGAAAGACAATGCGTCGTATACGATGAAGAAGTTGTTCTTATCGATTGTTTTACGATAAGCGGCTTTTGCCACTTCTACTTTTCCTTTATCGAAGCTCATGGTGTTCATCAACTGTTTTACTTGTTCAGAAGTAAAGTAGTTGCGATCGATGGCTTGAAAGGCAATGGATGTTTTACCATTGTCGAAGCTTTCACGCTTCATGGTTTGCACCAGCATTTCGAAGCTGCGGAGATCCATGGCGTTGAAATAGCCATCGTGGTTGTCGCGGTCGTAATCACGGCCTCTGTCGCGGTCACGATCCCAATCTCTATCACGATCACCATCTCTACGATCATACACATCATTGATCATGTTTTCATCTACAAACACTTTGCCAAAACGGTTGATGATAATATCAGTGTGTGTGCGAGGTTTTACATAAATCGCATTGTTGTATATGAATTGTTTTTGACGATCGTTTCTAAACCACCCGCGTGAACGGGTTTCTTTCCAGTAATACACTTGAACGAAGTGTTTTCCGGGAGCCATATTGTCTAAGAATATTTCTCCGTTGCGGTCATTCACCATTCGTCCGTCCACTTCCACCAAATAGTTCGCTTTTCCTATTTGTGTGATGGAGAGCACTCCATCGAGGTCGCGGGCCATTACTTGAATACTTGTTAAAGCGATAACTAAAAGTGTAAAGATTTTTTTCATAAAAAATTCCTCCTTACACTTATAGAATCCAAAGGGGTGCCAAGGTTTAGAAGCGGGTCGCTAAGGTTCTGTTAAAAGGCCCGGGTATGAAAAATAGGGAAGAATGGCATCCTATAATTGAAACACTATTAATACCTTGTAAAAAATTCCGAATTGCGTATGCGCAACATACTATTGTCAGCACTCTGTACCACCTTATTCCTTGGTTCTTTCGCACAAACCAAATCCTTTCCCTATGAGCAAAAATGGGCGATGGTCGATTCCCTTTTCAATCAGGCTTCTTTACCAAAAGATGCTTTATTGGTGGTAAAAGAAATTCAGCAACAGGCACTCAAAGAGAAGAAACAAGATGTTTTGATCAAAGCATTGCTAGCTCAAATTACCATTGAGGCTTCTTTCGATGAAAAAACAGAAACCTATACTATTGAGCAACTCGAAAAACAGCAAAGAAACTATACCGGTGTAGCGCTGAATATCTATAAATCAATTCTAGCCAAGGCCTACCAAGAATACTTCAACGACAATAGTTACGATATCAAAGACCACGAGTTTAAGAAGAATGCTAAACTAGAGGACTGGACCACCGAACAGTTCTATCAACGTATCATTCGTTTGTATCAAGAAAGTTTGGCGAATCAGGAACAATTAAATGCCACTAAAGTAGAAAGCTTTGGCGCCATTGTTTCAAAAGGGACAAATCAGATAGAGAGAAAGGGGCTTTTTGATTTACTCTTGTACAGAGCGATTGAATTCGCCAACTCAAAAAACAACGACGACATTCCGGTAGACAAGCAATTTCAAATACCCGCTTCAGTTTACACAAGTTCTATTGCAAGCTTTATCAAAACTTCTTTCAAACCTAAAGACAGCACCGATGGTAATTTTCTAGCCTTGTATTGGATTCAAAAGGGATTGGTCTTCTTACAACAGAAAAATGAAACAGAGCGATTGGTGGCCCTCAGACTTGAGTTACTAGACAAATACAAAGAAGAAGCGGATGAGAAGGATTTTGAGCAAGTGTTAAAATCTTGGCTGGAAGAATACAAAACCAATGAAGCGGTTCAGCAGATTAAACTGTATGCGGCCAGACATTACTATGAAAAAGGCGGCGCTGCAAACATTAAAACATCGCTGCAATATGCGCAAGCGGTAATTACACAAAGCAAGATCAAAGAAAGAAGAGAGCAGGCAAAATTGATTGAAGACGAGATCAAGTTTCAGACGCATAGAACCACAGTAGAATCGATCAATATTCCTTACAAGCCATTTCGTTACTTAATTACTTACAAGAACATTTCCAGTGTATATGTAAGAATCATCAAACTCAACTATAAACAAGTTGAATCTCTAACGGATCAAATCAATGAAACCGACAAAGTTTTCAGTGAAGTAGTAACCTTACCCATTGCAAGAGCCTATCAACAGCAAATTCCATCAACAGAAGATTATCTTGAACATTCAGTTGAAGCAAAAATTGATGGTTTATCGCCGGGCATGTACGCCTTACTTACCAGTGACAAACAAGTGTTTTCTCCTGGCCAGAAGGGACTTAGTTTATGTCTATTTCAAGTAAGTGATTTGGGAGCGCTGTTGTCGGGAAATGATTTCTTTACTGTAAGCAGATACACAGGCAAGCCGGTACCCAAAGCATCGGTACAATACAGAACGGTACTACGTGACTTCATCACAGGAAAAATTTCCTACGCAATATCGAAGCCACAATTCACCAACAATAATGGGCATCTTGTTTTAGATTCTGCTGCCACTAAGGGAAACAATTCCTATAGCTTTATTGTAAAGACCAGCACCGACTCTTCCATTAATAATTTTGGATGGATCCAACCGTATTCAATTCAATCTGAAGCTGCTCCTGTAACGCAAATAGTATTGATTACCGACCGTGGCATTTATCGCCCGGGACAAACTCTTTACTTTAAAGGAATCGCCTATCAGCAGCGGCGTGGCTCAAACCTAATGCAGCTCAAAAAAGGGTTAACAGATGTAATAGAAATCAGAGATGAGAATAGCAGTGTAGTAGGTAGAGTGACCCTCACCACGAATGAGTTTGGTTCGTTTCATGGAAAATTCGATTTGCCATCGCAATTGATGAATGGATCCATTTACTTTCATGATTCACTAAATCTTGTTTCATCGTATTCGGTTCTTGTAGAAGAATACAAACGACCCAAATTCATTGTCAGTTACACGCCATCGAAAGAACTCAAAAAATTAAACGATAGCATTCAAGCTCAATTCCAAGCCCTTGCTTATTCCGGAGAACCTATCACAAATGCAAAGGTCTCTTACTCCATTTCAACAGGCGGTACTTGGCAAGCGTATCCTCGACAATTGCGTGTTCGAATACCAGGCATTAATAAGTCTTCACCACTAATTACGGGAGAAACGAAAACCAATGAAACAGGTTCTTTTACAATACCCTTTAAAGCAATTGCGCTAAACGAAGAAGATTCAAAGAGTTTTTCCATCAAAACAATGGTAACAGATGCAACAGGAGAAACGATAGAGTACAACCAAACCGTTTATCTACAGCGCTATCCACTTAAACTTGTCGACCTATTTGAGGACACTTACACAAAAGAAACCATTCAGAAATTAGTTGTCTCAACCACCAACTATTCAAATCAAGAGGTTTCAACACCAATAACCGTTAAAATAGAAAAACTTTCAGAGCTCAATAATCCGCTAAGACAGAGAAAATGGAATGCCCCCGATCGTTTTATATACGATGAAAAAACCTATCACTCCTTTTTCCCCTTTGATGAATACAGCAATGAGTCGGATTTTAAGAATCGAAAAACAGTGAACGCCCAAATCGTATCTGGGACTAGCAGCGATAAAAACGCATTTAAATGGGACAACTATAAATGGGAAGAAGGAAGTTATAAAGTAAGTGTAATTGGCAGTACCCCAGGTTCAACCGATTCTCTGATCCGATACTTCAAAGTAAACGGTGATGAAAAAACATGGGACGATCTTGAATTCAGCATCGACGAAAAGCAAATAACGTGCAAAGCTCCACAATTTCAGATAAATTCAAATATTGACACGCTGAACCTAATTGGATTCATTTCATCTGACCGTAAGAACAGTAGAATGATCATTTTAAATGATGTATTGAAAAAATCTGAGAATTTAGTTATTGAGGATAGTACCCATGACTATGAATTAAGTTTTGCCACCTACCGATACAACCAGTTTATCAGTAGAAACGAATACTTCACCGCAAAGCAAGAAGATGAAAATTTAGATTTTACCATTGATGGATTAAGAGACAAATCGATTCCGGGATCATCCGAAACCGTCTCCATTCAATTCAAGGGTAAGGATGCGGAACGAAAATCAATTGAACTATTGGCTTCAATGTATGATCAGAGTTTAGACGCCTTTAATCCTAACCGAATTCCAAGTATTGGTCGCTATTGGGCTGTTAACACTCATAGACGTTTTCAAGGAGTGGAGAATGATCAAATCACAGCTTCAATACTAGACAACAACTATCCGGTAGATACTATCAATTGGAGTTTTGATAATATTGCTGAAACCGGAGTGGATGGAGCAGATGATTCTTACGGGATCGCTATTACTTCAAAATTCACAAGTCCTAAAATTGATTCAGACAGACCATCAACTTTTCGAGGCAATTATGAAAAAGGTAATACTTTCGGCTTTTTTTCGGAGGCGGATAAAATCAGTTATAATCTTCGAGGTAAAGTTGCTGGAGTTCAAATTACAGCAAACGAAAAGCCACAAGCAAGCGACGAAAACCCAGCCCCCATCCGCCGCAACTTCTCCGAAACCGCTTTCTTCTATCCCGAACTTAGAACCGATGATAGCGGACGGATTAAATTCACTTTTACCTATCCCGATGCCTTAACAAAATGGCGTCTGCAATTATTTGCTCATAGCCTGCAAGGCAAAAGCGGCTATAAAGAAGCGAGTACCATTACTCAAAAAGACTTGATGGTGCAAACCAGTCCACCTCGCTTTTTGCGCGAAGGCGATCGCATGGACTACAGCACTAAAATTGTAAATATGACCGACAAAGAACTCACCGGTCAAGTTCAGTTACAATTGTTCGATCCTGCTACCAATGTTCCGGTAGATGGTTGGTTCCGCAATTTCTTCCCCAATCAATATTTTACCGTTCCTGCGAATGGATCGGTGCCGGCCAGTTTTACCATTGAAGTGCCTTATCAATACAATAAACCGGTAGAAGCAAGAATCATTGCGCGTGTCGGTAGTATTTCTGACGGAGAAAGCTATACCCTACCCGTTCTCACCAACCAGGTGTTGATCACCGAAAGTTTGCCCATTAAAATGATGGGCGATGGTTTCAAACCTTTCCGATTCAACAGTCTTTTGAAAAGCGAAGGCAATGAACAAATTTTACATCAAGGCGTAACCGTAGAGTTTACGGCGCAACCGCTTTGGTATGCAGTACAGGCCTTGCCCGCACTTTTAGAAAATGCGCAAGATTGCGCCGATCAAAGTTTGAACAAATGGTTCGCGAATGAATTGGCAGCATCCATCATTAAAACCCATCCGGGAATGGCAAAAGCTTTGGAGAAATGGAGCAAATCGAAAGACCCAAATTTCGATGCGGTGCTTAACAAGAATCCGGAACTCAAACAAGCTATTTTAAGAGAAACCCCTTGGGTATTAGAAGCCGATAACGAAGCAACACAGTTGAAGAATCTGGCCTTATTGCTTGATATAAATAAGTTGAGTCAACAAAGAATCAACAGCATTCGATTGTTGAAAGACTTGCAAAACGAAAATGGTTCCTTCCCTTGGTTCAAAGGTGGACCTGATAATAGTTGGATGACCAATAAAGTACTCACCGGAATTGGTAGAATGAAGCAATTGGGGTTGATTGATATTGATGAGGAACCCATTGATGAAATCACAGACGATGCTTTGGAGTATATGGACAAGTACTGGAATGCCAGAAGAGCGGAAGAACTCAAATTGAAAATAGCAGTTCCAAATGCTTCGGATGCAAAGATCGACTATGCATTTATGCGATCTTATTTCAGTGTCAATCAAAAAGACACCGCCTTGGCCAATACCCTAAAATGGATTTTAAAATCCATTGCTACGGGTTGGAACAATCAAAGTATTTATAATAAAGCGAGAATTGCGTTAGCGGCGCATCGTTTGGGCGATAAAGCATTGGCAGCAGCGGCATTAAAATCGATCGATCAATTTGCATTAAGCGATCCGGAATTGGGTATGTATTGGAAAGAAAACAGTGCGCGCTTGTACCGCAGTTATGGTGGTGTAGAAACACAGTCGGCAGCTATTGAAGCCTATGCAACCATTCAACCCGATGCAGCCAAAATTACCGCCCTGCAACAATGGCTTTTGTTGCAAAAACAAACCCGCGATTGGGGTACCGGCAGTTCTACAGCGGAAGCTTGCTATGCGCTGCTGTACAACAAAGCGAAGCTGGCTTCAGAAAATAGAAAAATAAAAATCACGATGGGTTCTACTTCGTTTGAATCGAATGAAAATTCGGCGCCAGGCGGCTATTTCAAAGAAGTGATTCCTGCTAAGAATGTAAAACCAAGTTTGGGAGCTATTCAGGTATCGGTATCCGGTAGTCAAAGCAATAGTCCAAGCTGGGGTGCTGTATACTGGCAGTATTTCACCGATGCAGCCAATGTAAAAGACATTGCGGCAGGAATGAGTTTGAAAAAGCAAGTATACAAAGTAAGCAAAACAGCGAAAGGAGAATCATTGGAATTGGTTACAGAGAACAATGCCTTGAAAGTAGGCGATCGCATTCGGGTGAAACTAATGATAACCAGCACTCGTTCTTTCGACTATGTGCAATTAAAAGATACCCGTTCGGCATCCATGGAACCACCTTTGAAAGATGCATTAAGTGGCTACAAATGGAACAAAGGGTTGAGTTATTATCAGAGTTTCAAAGACACCAGAGTCGAATTCTATTTCGACAATCTACCCAAAGGCAACTTCACCGTAGAATATGATGTGTTCATTACACATACCGGCACATTCAACAATGGCATCGCTGAAATACAGTGTTTGTATGCTCCGGAGTTCAAAGCGTATTCGGGAGTGGGGAGGTTTCAGGTGGAAGGAAATTAATAATTAATAAGTAATAATTAATAATTGAACAGCCGAGCTAATTAATAATTAACAATTAATAATTAATAATGAAACAGCCGGGGAGATGATTGGTGAATTTGGGAGTTTGTGAATGTGGTTATGAAATAAAGAGAGACTGCCAGCGTTGCGAAACCGCTGCGATCGCTGCGCCGCTGCGGTAAAAAAACACTAAAAATATTCAACCAGTTTATTTTACCGCAAAGAAACAAAGTACGCAACGATTCGCAACGAAAAACTTAGCAAATTCTCTGCGCTCTCGGCGCACTTTGCGGTGAACCTCCACGCTTCCAAACCCCAAATTCCCTAGTTTTGCCGCATGGCAATAGACCTACTCATTATAGGCCAGGGAATATGTGGTACATGGCTCAGTTATTATGCTGAAGAAGCAGGACTCTCCTATAAAGTAATTGACGAGCAAAGACCCGATCGGGCCTCTTACATTGCTTCTGGAATCATCAATCCCGTAACAGGCAGAAGAATCGTAAAAACCTGGATGATCGACGAAGTGATGCCCTTCGCCGCACAGGCTTATACAGAATTTGGAACAGAATTGGGTATTGAAGGCATCTTCCTAAAACCCATTATTGATCAACACGCTTCGCCTCAAATGAAACTGGCCTTCGAAGAACGTGTGAAAGAAGGCACTGAATACATCTCCCTACCCGAGAACGAACGCGATTGGCTCGAATACTTCGACTATCCCTTTGGGTATGGAACCATCCACCCTGCCTATGTAGTGAACTCACCTGAGTTATTAGTAGCATGGCGAAAAACCTTGAAACACAAAGAGCGTTTGCTTGAAGAACGCTTTGAGCTCAACGAATTAAATCTCGATAAGGAATGGCTGACTTATAAAGGAGTAGAAGCGCACAAAATCGTGTTTTGTGATGGCATCGACAGCTTTGAAAATCCTTGGTTCGAGCGATTGCCTTCTACCAAAAATAAAGGTGAGGTTATATGGATCGAATGCAAGGGCTTGCCCGATACACATATTTTCAAAAAAGGGATGAACCTCGTTCCCTGGGAAAAAGACATCTTCTGGGTAGGCTCTACTTATGAATGGGAATTTACGGACCCCAATCCTACTGCGGCCTTCAGAGAGAAAACACTGGCGCATTTGAACCAGTGGTTAAAACTTCCATTTAAGGTTTTGGAGCACAAAGCATCGATCAGACCCGCTACCATGGAACGCCGCCCCTACGTGGGCTTTCACCCCAAAGATGAACGCATTGGCATTTTAAACGGTATGGGTACCAAAGGATTTTCATTAGGTCCTTATTTTGCCCAACAACTCGTCGATCATTTAAAAAATGGACGTACTATTGCACCCGAAGCGGATTTAAAACGATTCAGCCGAATCCTGAGTAGATAGCGATTGAATTGCTTTGAAACTATTATTTTTAAGCAATCAATTCTACCGCATGAGTCAGACTAAAATGTACGCCATCCCCGATCGCTTTCGCAAGATCGAAAATTTACACATTGTTTTTTGGTTGTTGAAAGATTTGGGTTGGGCCATGCTCTGGCGACCATTGGGCATTGCCATGATTGTACCTACTATGGCCGTTGCCATTCTCATTACCTGGCAAACCAGAAAAATCAAAGCCGAATTGTTTCACAACCTCGCCATCGTAAGTTGGATTTCAGCCAATGCCTATTGGATGATCTCCGAATTCTTCAAATGGCCCGATGAAACGCGCTACTACGCCGCCATACCCTTCAGCATTGGCATTCTATTCATAGGCATCTACTACTTCGTTATACTTCCGAATGAAAAGAAAACAGAGAAAATGGTGACGATTGAAGTGGAAGTATCGGAATCGATGCTGAAAGCTGGGGGAGAGAAGTGAGTAATGAGTTTTGAGTTTTTTAGTTTTGCGCAGCTGCGCTGCTTGGGAGGCGCAAAGGAGATGAAGGGTAAAAAGGAGCGCAAAGCGACATGATTGTGGCAACTATCCAATCATTCGCATCCAATGCACAGCCCCGTTAGGGTCGAAATGATTGTAGCACCCGTCAGGGGCGATATGATTGTAGATCGGAATGATTTTAGCAATGATTGTAGCCCTATCATCATCGTTCAACCGAAATCATTGTATCAAAATCCCATTATACATCGTTTTTCCCATCCCAAATCCATTGTTTTCTTCAATCATATTTCGTAAGATTGTAATACCTAAACCCAAACCTTGCCCGGCGATTCTCTTAATACAAACAACTCAGCAGCACCAGTTTATGGAACAGGTTTCAGTGCTTCCAGTAAACCTGCACCCCCCATCGACCTAGAAACAGATCAAACCGATTATTCTGCTGTTTCTACATTTGTGATTCTTACAATTCTGGGATTACTAATGCTAAAAAATCCGCTGTTTCGATTCATTCGAAGAAAACAGGTTGGATTAATCCTAAACCAATACGATTGGTTCTATCATTCTATTCTTGAAAAGAACATTCCTTATTATAGCAAACTTTCATTCGAGGAACAACAGCGGTTTTTAAGAAGGACCGTTGCATTTATGAAATCGAAGCGTTTCCATTACTACGATATGAAAGAAGAACCCCAGGTTCCGCTGCTCATTAGTGCCGCAGCTGTGCAATTAAGTTTTGGGTTGAAACATTATCTTTTAAAAGAATTTGACACCATACACGTACTCAGCGGCAATTACCGTTTTGCCGGGCTACCGGTTGCTTTTGAAGGACATGTTTCTGAATCGGACATCTTCATCAGTTGGGAAAGTTTTGTAAAATCATTTGAAGACTATTCCGATGGCAACAATGTGGGGCTACACGAAATGGCCCATGCATTAAGTAAAGTCAATGCAGATGTTGAAACTCCGGAAGACGAACTCTTCGCTCAGCTCTTCAAAAAATTCAATCAAATTGCTCGACCGGTTTTCTATGAAATTCAAACCGATCCTTATTCTTTCCTCGGCGCTTATGCCGCTACCAACATGTATGAATTCTGGGCCGTGTGCGTGGAACAGTTTTTCGAACGCCCTCATGCCTTCCAAATTCACCACGGTCGCCTCTACGAAGCCATGACCATCTTGCTCAACCAAGACCCGCTTCAACCTCAAATCATTCTAGAGCCTATTGACAATGAATAAGTTATGAAACCAAAAATGTGCAAAACATTTTTACGATCAACTGCTTTCATTTTTCAAAGATTCTTTCTATTTTGTTCGCATCTAATCCCTCCGCTCCCAATTCCCTTGAATTATCACCCCCTATTTCCATGATACCGTAGTGTATCCAGTGTTCCTTCGTAAAGCCATAAGCGTACCGTATTCCAGAATTTGCAAATTGGACCTTATGGAACTAGTTATACTCTTGTTGGTGATAGTTGGAATAATAGTGTTCTTCGAGCCACTAAATGGCCTGTATAACCGAATTATTGAAAAGCTCGCGTACAAGAAATTTCTTGCACACGAACCCTTTCTTCACTCCATTATTTCGAAAAATATTCGTTTTTATAAACGCTTAACGGTAGAAGAACAACACCGTTTTCTCTTCCGCACATACATCTTCCGTCAATCGAAACGTTTTCACTACATTGAATTGGAAGAAATTCCTGAAATGAGCGTCCTCATCAGTGCAGTAGCCGTGCAGCTTACATTCGGATTAGAGCGTTACAAACTAAACTATTTCAAAAACATCTTCGTTTTAAAAGACGACTATCACTATGGTCTTTATTCACGTCCATTTCAAGGGCATGTTGACCACAGTGGCATCTATTTAAGCTGGGACAATTTCATGCGCGGCGTTCAAGGTCTCACGGCCAATTGCAATGTTGGTTTGCATGAAATGGGTCATGCGCTTACCTATGTCAACTTCATTACACAAACCGAAGAAGACAAGCATTTCAAAAAAGAATTCAAAAATTTCTCTAAAGTGGCGCGCCCCATTTTCGAATCGATGCAAACGGGCAGACGCAATATTCTCGGTGATTATGCAGGTACCAATTACCACGAATTCTGGGCCGTGTGCGTGGAACTATTTTTCGAAAACCCCATTCGTTTCCGTCACGAATTACCCGATCTATTTGCAGCGATGAAGAAACTTTTGAATCAAGATCCCATTGTTATTTTGAATACCAATAGAATCAAAGCATCGGATTTCTTTGAAGATTACAAGATGCAGAAGATGTCGGTGAATTGAGAAGGAAGAAGGTAATTAGTGAATTTGGAAATTTGTAGATGCGAAAATCGAATACCCCAAGCAAGGTTCCTGAGCGGAGTCCGAAGCGCAGCGTAGGACGCAGTCGAGGGACCTTTCATTCAAAGCAAAGAGAAAAAATTTCTCGCTTCTCATCCGGACCCTCTACAAATCCATGCACCCCGAACTTGTAGGCGCTTAATTACCAAACCATCTTCAACCTATTAAATTTCAATAATTTACATCCTTCCCCCTCCCCCAAACTTCCCAAAGGAAAATTGCATTATTGGAAGTACCTTTGCGACCTGATAAAATCCAGACATTATGTTTAGATCACATACCTGTGGTGAGTTAAGATTGGAGCACGCCAACAGTACAGTAACCTTAGCCGGTTGGGTGCAAACGGTACGTAAATTCGGAAGCATCACTTTCGTAGACTTGAGAGATCGCTATGGCATCACGCAATTGTTATTTGGAGAAGAGTTGAATTCGCAGTTAGACGCCAATCCATTGGGTCGCGAATTCGTATTACAAGTAACCGGTCAAGTTCAAGAAAGAAGCAATAAAAACCCCAATATTCCTACCGGTGCTATTGAAATCAAAGTAAGTTCCTTCAACATATTGAACAAATCGGCGGTTCCTCCTTTCACCATTCAAGATGATACAGATGGTGGCGACGACCTCCGCATGAAATACCGTTTCCTCGACTTGAGGAGAAACGCCGTTAAAAAGAACTTGGAACTGCGTTATGCCGTGAACAGAAGCGCGCGCAACTATTTGCACGAGCATCATTTTATGGACATTGAAACTCCTTTCCTTATTAAATCAACTCCGGAAGGAGCACGCGATTTCGTAGTGCCTTCGCGTATGAATGCGGGTCAATTCTATGCCCTGCCTCAAAGCCCCCAAACATTCAAACAACTCTTGATGGTAAGCGGTTATGATCGCTACTATCAAATCGTAAAATGTTTCCGTGATGAAGATTTGAGAGCCGACCGTCAACCCGAGTTCACCCAGATCGACTGTGAAATGTGTTTTGTAGAGCAAGAAGACATTCTAAACACCTTCGAAGGTTTGATCAAGCGTATTTTCAAGGATGTGAAAGGAATTGATTATACTGACAAAGTAGAACGCATGAGCTGGGAAGATGCGATGTGGACCTATGGTAACGACAAACCTGATATCCGCTTCGGCATGCAACTCTTGAACTTGAAATTCCCTGCACACACCTTCCCCGGTCGTCCTTCCATCAGCAATTTAATTGATGGAGCGAACTTTGGTGTATTCGACAATGCTGAAACGGTTGTAGCCATTGCGGTTCCCGGATGTTCCGAATATACACGTAAACAAACGGATGAATTGACCGATTGGGTGAAGCGTCCTCAAATTGGAATGATGGGCTTGGCCTTCATTAAATACAATGCCGACGGTACTTTAAAAAGCAGCGTCGACAAATTCTACGACGAAGCTCGCTTGAAAGCAATTGCCGAAGCCGCAGGTGCAAAAGCCGGTGATTTGATCTTGATCTTAGCCGGTGCCGAAGAACGTACACGTAAGGCGATGAGTGAATTGCGTTTGGAAATGGGTAAGCGCCTCGGACTTCGTAAAGAAAATGAATTCAAATTATTGTGGGTACTCGATTTCCCACTGTTCGAATACGATCCCGAAGAGAATCGTTGGGTAGCCCGTCACCACCCCTTCACTTCTCCGAAGCCCGATCAAATAAAAACCATGATCGACAACGAGCCAAGTATCAAAGACGCAGCCCGTTACCTCGAGCATCCTTATGCGAATATTAAGGCAAATGCTTACGACATGGTATTGAACGGTAATGAAATTGGTGGTGGTTCTATTCGTATTTATCAACGCGACTTGCAAGAGAAAATGTTTGCTGCCTTGGGTATGAGCGAAGAAGAAGCCCTTCACAAATTTGGATTCCTCTTGGGTGCATTTGAATACGGCGCGCCTCCGCATGGTGGTATCGCTTTTGGTTTCGATCGCCTTTGTTCTATTTTAGGAGGAAGTGAAAGCATTCGTGATTTCATCGCCTTCCCTAAAAACAACAGCGGCAGAGACGTGATGTTAGATGCTCCTTCTACAATTGATGACAAACAATTGAAAGAGTTAAGCATTGCTACTAAGCTAAACGACTAGTCGAAAATTTATATATGTTATTAAAGGATGATCAGTATATTTGGTCATCCTTTTTTTATGCGACAAAAAACAACAGCCACAGTTTTTAATTACTTGAATATGATTGTTTCTACAATCTTCTTAATAACTTCAATTATTGGAATACTTACGTCCGGTCTAATTTTGGGGGCTTGGTCCATTTTTTTCTATATCTTAGTTATCATTCCATTTGGTGGTAGCGTGTGGAATACAATTTTGTTCCGAAGGTTTTTAAAACGATACTATTTTAAATCTTACACAACCAAAAATCTGACTGCTTTTCTAAAAGGAACCCGTGTAGCTGTTTGGATATTAGTTATCATGTGCATACTTGCAGTCTTATTTACTGTATATAATCTAATCCAAATGTCCAATCGCGATGAAATTAGTATTAAATATACCTATATTGTTCCGGCAGTTTATACTGCAATGTTTGTGATTTATCTAGTTTGTGCGTTATTGCAAACAACACTGCTTAAAAAAAGTAATCAGTACATCAAGGATTTAGAATCAGCTTTCTAAACTCAAAAAGTTAAAGCGATTCTAAATAATGCTATCTCTTCAACTTTTCAGCCCGATTTTTGTAGTTTTCCTTCAAACGATGTCACATGAAACCAGCACTAGTGGCCATCGGATTGTTTTTTTTGGTCTCTTGTACTAAAAACGACAAGCCCGCATCTGCCGAAACCATATTGAATGTGAGCTATGGCACGGGTTCTAAAAAAACATTGGACCTTTACTTGCCGGCCAACAGAACTTCACTAAATACCAAAGTTTTGATCTTGATACATGGAGGTGGTTGGGTTTCGGGCGACAAAGCCGATTTCAACGCCATGATCCCCATGCTTCAGTTTCAAAATCCCGACATGGCCATCGCCAATATCAACTATACGCTATTTGACGGCACCCCCGCCACTAAATTTCCGGCTTGTTACAACGATGTTGTTGAGGCCTATAATTATCTATTAGAGCATTCCGATCATTATAAATATGCAAAGAATTTTGCTTTATTAGGAACCAGTGCCGGTGGTCATTTGGCATTGCTATACACGTATAAAAGTGAAGTACCCAAGAAGCCCACTGCTGTGGTATCCTTTTTCGGTCCAACAGATATGGCAGATCTTTATAACCAAAGCAATGCTGATCTGCAAAAAGCGATCGCGCTCTTTATTGGAGCAACACCTAGTTCCAATTTAACCGCCTACCAACAAGCCAGCCCAATTGCTGCTGCCAATATTAGTTCAAGTCCAACAATGCTGATTCATGGCTCCTTAGATACAGTAGTGAATGTATCTCAAGCGGTTAAACTAAAAGACTGGCTTACTCAGGTAAAAGTACCCGTAACCTATGTCAATTACCCTACAGAGGGGCATGGACTCAATAGTAATAATTTATTGGATGCACTAACGAAAATGAATACCTTCTTTTCAACTTATTTCAGATAAGTGCGGCGAACGATCCAAAAAAACAAGCCAAAGATGAGAAATGAAATGAGATAGAAAAAGAAAGAATTGGGTGATTGATCTCTCCCCTCTTTTATTCTTTTTGAGGCTTCTGTTTTGTAATACTCCAATCCCGGAAATCCTTGATGATACAAATGCAATCGCTCAAACTGGGCCAAGGCTGCTTTGTAATGTTCACGATAAAACAACTTAATACCGTTCGAAAACTCTAAATAGGCAGGAGACTTTTTCAATTCGATACTATCGGGAATGAATTCTTTCACAATTGACATGGGAATGGCAAAATTCAGTCCGGCAGCCAATCCACGAGCATTGTCATCGAGACTTCCAAAAGTGGTCATTCCAATCACTTCTCCTTTATCATTGCAAACCGGACCACCACTATTGCCATGATTGATGGTAGCATCCATTTGAAACACCGGCCATTGGTGAATGGTTGTTTTCCAAGAACTCACAATTCCTTTTGTAAAAGAGGGAGCCGCGGCACTTACATTCGATAAATAGGGATTGTTTGCAACAGGATTGGGAAAACCATAGACGTACGAATTGGTACCCACAGCCGGAATTGAATCGAGTGACAAATTCAAAGAAGCCAATTGAAACGGAGGGTCTACTTTTAAAAGGGCCACATCTTTACCGGGCATGGCCTGTCCTTTCTTTATGATAGTTGCAGCCAGTTCAAGTGGCACACTAATGCCGTGCGAGTCTTCCATTTGAAAAGAAACCCATAATTTCTTCTCCAACTTTTCAAACTCCATGGGCACCATTTCAGAATATACATCGGCAAAAGTGCGGTTGAGCAAATTGCGTTGTTGTTCGGTAAATTGAATGGCCCAAGCTTGTTCAATCGCTTGAATATTAGTAGTAGTGATAAAATTGAACGCAGATAAAATGAATCGTCGCTTGATCTCACCTTCATTCTCGTCCACCACATGGCAATTGGTAAGCACGTAGCCATCACTACTGATGAGAAATCCGGAGCCTGTGGCAGTTACTCGTTCGCGGTGACGGAAATAATTAAATTCAGGAGTAAAGTACCTGCGGGGTTGGCGGTAAAAAGCATTTAAAACAATGTCGAGTTTCTGGGAAGGGGTCAAAAAAATGCTGTCCAATTCTTGATCATGGATCGAATCGAGCAATCGATTAAAAGCCCTTCCATTGATATTGATGCGGGCCACATTTACTTCGGCAGACACTTCCGTTTTTACCATTACCACAGCCGGTTGATTGGTGGCATATTGGGCCGCCAAATCGGGACCCTGTGCTTGCAGCGACGCGCCGAAAACCATCGAAAAACCGAGCCATCCTACCAGTAAAAAAAGTGACCGCATATCAGGGTTTTAACTTACAAAAGGCAAACTTATTGTAGTTTGCATGCAAAAATCGGGCATGTTATTTCAGGAAATTCCTTTGGCAGAACGCATGCGTCCAAAAACCTTGGATGAACTGGCCGGCCAAACGCATTTGGTAGGTAAAGGACAGGTGCTTCGAAATGCCATTGAAAATGGACGAATCCCTTCTATGATCCTCTGGGGTCCACCCGGAACCGGCAAAACCACGCTGGCCAATATCATTGCCCACAGTCTAAAGATACCCTTTTATGCCCTCAGTGCCATCAGCAGTGGTGTTAAAGAAGTGCGAGAAGTGATTGAATCCGCTAAGAGAAACCGGTCGGCTATCTTATTTATAGATGAAATTCACCGCTTCAACAAATCGCAACAAGATGCATTGTTAGGTGCTGTTGAGAAAGGTACCATTACCTTAATAGGCGCTACCACAGAAAATCCCAGTTTTGAAGTAAATGCGGCCTTGCTGAGTAGATGTCAGGTGTATGTATTACAACATTTGAATAAGGAGCAGTTGATTCAATTGTTGAACGATGCAATGACCAAAGACGAATCGGTGCGCAAGAAAAAGCAAGTATTGGCAGAAACCAATGCCTTGTTGCAAATATCAGGAGGAGATGCTAGAAAGCTGTTAAATTTGTTTGAACTGGTTTGCGACTCCCTACCTGCAGAAGCAGCCATCACCGACGAATTGGTAATGGACATTGCGCAGCGCAGAATGGCGATCTACGACAAGAAAGGAGAACAACACTACGATATCATTTCAGCTTTCATTAAATCGATTCGCGGCAGCGACCCCAATGCAGCGGTGTATTGGTTGGCACGAATGATAGAAGGAGGCGAAGATGTATCTTTTATTGCCCGCAGAATGTTGATATTGGCTGCGGAAGATATTGGCAATGCCAATCCAACCGCCTTGATCATGGCCAACAATTGCTTTGATGCAGTCAATAAAATTGGCTATCCTGAATCAAGAATCATTCTCAGTCAATGCGCCATTTATTTGGCTTGTTCTGCTAAAAGCAATGCCAGCTATGTAGCCATTGATGCTGCACTGGCAATGGTGCGACAAACAGGCGATCTTCCCGTACCTCTATCTCTTCGCAATGCACCAACGGCATTGATGAAAGAATTGAACTATGGAGCAGAATACAAATATGCTCACAACTATGAAAACAATTTCGTTCCACACGAATTCTTACCGGAAGAAATAAAAAATCAAAAATTCTTTGAACCCGGAAAGAATGCACGAGAAGAAGAGATGCGGAAGTTTTTGCAGCAGCGGTGGGAGAAATATAAGTGAATTAATAATTAAGAATTAATAATTAATAATGAAACAGCCGAGCTAATTAATAATTAATAAGTAATAATTAATAATGAAACAGCTGGGAGAATAGGAACGAGGATAAGAGGAGACGAGGAACGAGGAAAAAACAGAGAAAGAACAAGAAGATGAGCAGGGGGAGTAATTAAGAATTAAGAAGTAAGAATTAATAATGAAACAGCCGGCGGTCAGGTTGATTAGAATTAGAAGACGAATATGTGTCAATCTGTACTAATCAGTGTTATTTGTGGTCAAAAAATGAAGATGAATCTAGGAAGTAAGTCAAGACTCTGCGAATTCTTTGCGTTCTCTGCGCACTTTGCGGTGAACCCAATCGCATTTAATAACTAAGAAGATCAATATAACAATGAACTGGATAACAAAACCATTCGACGAGTTAACACCACTAGAATTATATAAGATCATTCAACTACGCAATGAAGTATTCGTAGTAGAACAGAACTGTGTATTTCAAGACGCCGATGATAAAGATCAAAAATGTTATCACTTAATGGGTTGGAACGAAGATCGATTAGCAGCCTATACTCGCTTAGTTCCTGTAGGCGTGAGTTACCCAAATTATATATCTATAGGAAGAGTGATCACCAACCCAAAAGACCGTCGTTCCGGATTTGGGAAAGAATTAATGCGTGTATCCATCGATAAATGCTATGAATTATGGGGAAAAGCACCGATAAAAATTGGTGCGCAACTCTATCTCAAGAACTTTTATGAATCCTTTGGTTTTCAACAAATAAGCGATGTATACGATGAAGATGGCATCGATCACATAGAAATGTTACTATAGAAAAACATAGTAATTCTCCTACATAGTTTCATGCGTTAAAAAATATTCTTCTGCCCACACACAAGAAAAGTATTTTCTATCGTTTATTGTAAGTATGTCCAGCGTTTATTAGTTTAGGCGCTGAAATCATTGACCATCTGAAAACTAAATCTAATATCTCATGAAACAAAAGCTACAACCTTTTGTGTGGAAGTACGTGGCAGGTATTCTGCTTGTAATATTTAACGCGCTCCCGTCGCAAAGCCAAAACTTATTTGAAAAAGTTTCCAATTGGGAAGGTGGTTTTACCATCGGTCCATCAAACTTCTTAGGCGACTTAGGAGGTAACTACGGTAGAGGTACTACTTTCCTGAAAGATAATAACTTACAAATGACGAAGTTGATGATTGGAGGTTTCCTTTCTTATCAACCTTCAGAGTGGATCAACTTTCGTTTGAGCTTAAACGCCGGAACATTAGAAGGTGATGATGCCATCATCAAAGGTAAAGGTGGTTTGGAAGAAGCTCGTAAGATCAGAAACTCCAACTTTAAATCTCGATTATTGGAAGGCTTCATTGCAATGGAGATCTATCCTACTGTATTCTTTGAATACGAACCAATCGATGTATTTCATAAACTTCGTCCTTATGGTTTAATTGGTGTGGGTGCTTTCCACTTCAATCCTAAAGGATACGATAACTTCTCAGGTACATGGGTTGATTTGAAACCCTTGCACACAGAAGGTCAAGGATTCCCTGAATACCCTGATCGTAAAGAGTACAAACTTACTCAGTTAAACATCCCAATGGGTATCGGTATCAAATACTTTGTGAGCGATAAAACAAGCTTGAGTCTTGAAATCATCCACCGCAAAACATTTACCGACTATATTGATGATGTTAGTACTAACTATATTAACCCATCCTTGTTCTATACTTACTTACCCACTGAACAAGCTCGATTGGCAGAGCGTATGGCAAACAAGACCGATATTAATAACGTAGGTAGCACTACATTCGGTCCTGGCGACAAACGCGGTACTCCAACTAACAACGATGCCTACTATTCTGTCGGATTCAAAATTGGAATCAGATTAGGAACAGATGACAGCCGTCGTTATACCGGAGACGTACGTTGCCCTATCCGTTTCTAATTATCAGAGATAGTTTTTAGTAAAAGATATTTGTTAATCCGTACCCTTTGAAATCTAACGGAGCGATTACTATGAAGCAAATTTTACGCTACAAGTCTTATTCGCGCGCCCTCACCTCCTTGATGGTATCAGGGACCATAGTGGTCGCTTTATCAGGTTTCACTACAGTATCCCCATCTGCTCAGGTTACACTGAAAGATTCAATCATCATTCAGAAACAGTTAACCAGCAAAAAGCACAAAATCAAACTTTATCCCAACAACACTAGTTCAGTGTTATTCTTCAGCGCAAGCGGAGAAGAGGGAAAAGTGTATCAACTTTTCGTTTTTGACATTGACGGAAAATTGATCAAACAAGTGAACATTCGCAACAAACAAACAACAGTGGTGAACAATATTGAGAAAGGTCAATATTCGTTCGAAGTGTTTAGTGATGATGAGCGCATCGAAAACGGTTTGCTCACCGTCAAATAGTTTGTTGTGCACGCTATTGCCAATAAGCAGCAGGGAAAATTAGTAGAATCTAATATCCGGTTGAGTCAAAACCTGATCCGTTCCCTATTTTTCATTGTACCCACAAAAAGATTTTATTGATCACTCCCTGTTTCGCTTATTGGATTAACACACATAAAAAAGGCCGAGAGAATATCTCGGCTTTTTTATTCGTAAAGTATTAGAAGGTCTCAAAGAAGTCGCTAAGACTCGACTTAATTACTAGATTCATTTTCTTTTTTTGACCACAGATCGCCACAGATTAGTACAGATTTGCACAGATTAGCCTTCTAATTCTAATCAACCTGACCGTCGGCTGTTTCATTATTAATTATTACTTATTAATTATTAATTAGCTCGGCTGTTTCATTATTAATTCTTACTTATTAATTATTAATTATCCTTACAGCAATCGCTTCCCAATCTCCTCCCAATCCATCACCCGCTCATACTCAGTTACCAACACATTGTGCGGAGCATGGTACAACCATTTCTCTCCGGGAAAATGAACCAAGTTGCGACCGTGATCGTCGATCATCACATCTCCGGTTACGAGTTTCTTGTCGCCGCATAAAACCAATTGGCGCCAACTTATAAAGGGGAAATGATCGTTTAACCACTCCATTTTATCTTTCAACGAATTCGGAAATTCTGTTGCAGCAGATACAATGAAGAGTTCGTATTTGTCATTGATGGCTTTCAATACTTCCTGACTATTCGCCATTACAGGCAAGTGCCTGAAAAATCCGGGCTCAAACAAACGCTGACGCATGATGGGCTGTACTTCTTCCGGGAATCCTTTTACCAAAGATCCTTCTTTCATGCGATCGTAGTCGATGGGGGCCGCATAACGTTCCTTGTACCAAAGCTCCATGGCGCCTAGTACATCGGCCATTACTTCGTCCATGTCTACAATAATTCTTTTCTTCATAGTTCATGTTTTAGATAAACTGCGGTATGACTTTCCTTGCATTTCACCAATCCTTCGGGCGTTCCTTCGAACAAGATCTTTCCACCTCCGGCCCCGCCTTCCGGACCCAAATCAATGATATGATCGGCCACTTTCACCACATCCAAATTGTGCTCAATCATCAATACAGTATTTCCTCGATCGGTTAATTTATTGAGTACATCCAATAAATGTTGAATGTCTTCAAAATGCAAACCGGTTGTGGGTTCGTCTAAGATGTAAAATGTTTTACCCGTGTCTTTCTTTGCAAGTTCTGTTGCCAACTTCACACGCTGCGCTTCTCCCCCACTTAAAGTAACTGCACTTTGACCTAGTGTGATATATCCCAAGCCTACTTCTTGCAACACTTTTATCTTGCGATAGATATAGGGAACGTTTTGGAAAAACTCTACAGCTTCTTCCACCGTCATGTCCAACACATCGGAGATTGATTTCCCTTTATATCGAATCTCCAAGGTTTCTCGGTTATAGCGCTTGCCTTGGCATTTCTCGCAATGCACATACACATCGGGCAAGAAATTCATTTCAATTACACGCATGCCGCCTCCTTCACACACATCGCAACGACCGCTCTTTACATTGAAAGAAAAACGACCGGCATTGTAACCTCTAATCTTCGCCTCCGGCACATTGGCAAAAAGCGTTCGGATATCAGTGAAGAATCCGCAATAGGTGGCCGGATTCGAACGAGGGGTTCTACCAATTGGACTTTGATCGATCTCAATTACTTTGTCTACATGCTCTAGTCCAATGATCTCTTTGTACTCCAACGGAGTCATCCTCGATCCGTAAGCATGTTTAGAAAGAATCGGATACAAGGTCTCGTTGATCAAAGTAGATTTGCCGCTTCCGCTCACACCACTTACTACGATCAGTTTACCGAGTGGAAACTTCACAGAGACATTCTTCAAATTGTTTCCGGTAGCGCCTTTCAATTCCAAAAACTTACCGTTTCCTTTTCTTCGCTCTTTGGGAACCGGAATAGAGCGTTTGCCGTTGAGGTAACCGGAAGTGAGGGTATCCAACTTCAACAAATCTTTGGGATGGCCTGCTGCCACTACTTTTCCACCATGGTATCCGGCTTTAGGGCCAATATCAATCAAGTGATCGGCAGCCATCATGATGTCTTTATCGTGCTCTACTACCAATACACTGTTACCAATATCACGTAGATGCTTGAGTGCTTCAATCAATCGCATGTTATCGCGTTGGTGCAACCCAATACTAGGTTCATCCAAGATATAAGTAATCCCTTGCAACTGCGATCCAATTTGAGTAGCGAGACGAATGCGTTGACTCTCTCCCCCACTCAAGGTTTTAGAACTACGATTGATGGTTAAATAAGTAAGACCTACTTCCAATAAAAACTGCAAGCGATCCCGAATCTCTTTCAACACATCTTTAGCGATGGCATTTTGTTTATCACTCAAGCGCTTTTCAATGGTTTTGAACCATTCTGCCAAAGCATCGAGATTCATCTCACTAATTTCAGCGATGTTCTTTTTATCAACTTTGAACCAAAGACTTTCTTTCTTCAAGCGTGTTCCGCCGCAGGTTTCACAAGGTTTAACGATCATGAAACCTTCCGCCCATTCGCGCAAGCCTTCGCTGTAGCCGTTGTTGAACCAACGTTTCAGCATGGGAATGATCCCTTCAAAAGGCCCGTATGGATCAAATTTTTCTGCATCGAAATCAATGTCTTCTTCGGTACCTTCTTCGTTTCCGTACAATAAGAAGTTCAATGATTTCTCGGAAAGATCTTTGATGGGTGTGGACAAGGATATCTTTTGCTTTTTAGCGATCTCTTGTACTTGGCGGTACACATGTGCTTCGCGTTCTTCACCTAATGGAGCAATTCCACCCTCTTTCACATTCAATGAATTGTCGGGGATCACAGCTTCCATGTTTATTTGATACATCGTACCCAATCCTTTACAAGAAGGGCAGGCACCGTAGGGAGAGTTAAAGGAGAAGGCATTGGGCGAAGGTTCTTCGTAACTGATGCCGGTATCTTCACACATGAGCAGTTTTGAATAGCCAACATTCAGTGGCGCGGCTTTGGGTGAATCAGGTTCAACTTCCACGAACATCAAGTCCTTCCCTATCTTCAGCGTTTGCTGCACGCTTTGACTGATCCTGGTTTTGAATTCGGCGCTCACTTTCAATCGGTCTACCACCACTTCAATATCGTGGATCTTGTAGCGATCTACTTGCATTTTCGGCACGAGGTCTTTGATCTCACCATCTACACGTACTTTCAGGAATCCTTTTTTTCGAACGTCTTCAAACAATTCTCGGTAATGACCTTTCCGACCTCTGATCAATGGCGCCAGTAAGGATATTTTTTTACCGTTGAACTTTTTGAAAATATTGGCGATGATTTCTTCCTCGCTCCATTTCACCATGCGTTTGCCGGTATTGTAGCTATAGGCTTCTCCAATACGGGCATAGAGCAAGCGCATGAAATCATAGATCTCAGTGATGGTACCCACGGTAGAGCGTGGGTTTTTATTGGTGGTCTTTTGTTCGATGGAAATAACGGGGGAAAGGCCTGTTATTTTGTCTACATCGGGTCGCTCCATATCGCCCATGAATTGTCGGGCATAGGCGCTAAAGCTCTCCATGTAGCGGCGTTGTCCTTCAGAGTAGATGGTATCGAAAGCCAGGGAGCTTTTACCGCTGCCGCTGATGCCGGTGATCACCACCAATTTATTCTTGGGGATATTGATATCGATGTTTTTGAGATTATGCTCCCGTGCGCCATAGATCTCGATTTGCTCCAATTGAGAATCAACCGTAGGCGATTCAGTTTTAGAAGAAGCAGTTGTTTTTTTTGTTGCCATAGTAATTACGTACCTCCACAAATCCCGGGGTTCTATGCCGCGGGCTAGGCAAATTTAAGGCTAAATTAATTAGCAAAGAGGGAGGAATTGGGGGAATGTGGAAAACGAGAGGGAGAAAGAAAGAAGAGGGGGAGGAACAGGGGGAATGCAGGAGGAGAAATGAGGAAGTGGAAGAATTTATTGGTAACAAAAACCTAGGATGGGGTGATTGAGGTATTTAGAAAAATAAGCATACATATTCTTTTCAATTCTGATAATTACTGTACTACTGTTCAACGCTCAGGCTTTTAAAATTACGCAAATATCTATAACGTTTGTATTACTTGATATTGGAATTCTATTTGGATTTTGATACTTGAACTAATTGTCCAATGGTACTGTGTATTTTAATATCTCCATCTATTACGCACACCTCTGAAGTATCATTACTAAGAAGCTCTATAAGTTGCGGCAACTTCTTGGATTTTCTACTTTCAAGTTCCCAAAAAGAAGAAATCCTCAGGTTAGGAGAGCTACTTCGAGTTAATTCAATTAACAATGAATCAGAAGCCAACTCGTTTAACCGTTTAAAGTACTCTCCATCCGGATTATACGACCCTTCTATTCCTATACTAATACTGCAAACACATGGGAGCTTTTTTGAATATTCGATTAAATAATTGACGTCCTTTGTTTTACTTACTTTTTCGTAACTATCGCTTAAACGATATCTGGAAGTCTTTGACTTGTGTTCGCAAGATAAAAAAAATAGTACCCCAACTACGAACAAATTTTTTTTCATACAACTGCGCTTTTAATACAATTGAGGTGTCCTTGTCTTGTCAATTTCTTGAGGTATAACACCAGATTGAATCCTAGAGAGCACCCCCAAATCAGTCTTAAATAACTAATCTAATTGATTTCGTCTATTTAACACTAAACTCAAGTACACATAGTCCTACCACGGGAACCTCTTCACAATCTTTTTTCAAAAATCGTTAGTCCTCCATATCCTGAGTCGAATACACCAATTGCGTTCATGGGATAAAAATAGGATAGAATATGATAGAAATCATTTCAATAATATTCGCATTAACAATCTATACAATGATTACTGCAATCAAAAAGGTAAAACTCTATCGTGCTTGCTAGATTCTGCTACTAGTATAATTTGAAAATAACACTATTACTAGTTTTCAATTTCTAAATTACTAGCAATGGCATGTTATTCGCGTTCATAATTTCTTAAGCAATATCAAAAAAACTCTTGTTCTTCATTACAAACAATCAAATAGTGAACATATAGATTGAAAGGGATTTCAAAAAAATACTCTGATTATGAATACCAATCAACTGGAATCAGATTTAGATGTCACTGGATTTTTACCAATTCGAATTTCCTTCAAATTTGAGTTAATAGAAAAATATCCAATGATTGCAAGTAAAATAAATATAATAGGTAAGTACTCAAATTGATTTTCAGGCCAAATAACTTCATCAAATAGGTCACTTTTAAGCACAACAACTATATCCCCAACCTTATAAACCGCATTTTTACAATCAGACCTACTAATACTAACTTCGTAAAAAGCAGAATCAATTAATAAAGTTATATGATTATACTTGTCGCAGGAATTTGGAATTTTAATAACAAATGCATTTGTTCTAACACCATGATATTTGATAAAAATTTTTATTCCAACTGAAAAAAAGCCAATTACAAGAACGGTTATGGCCGCCAAAACTAATACCCAATATCTTAATCTTTTCATGTAAATAAATTATTGACTGTATAGCGGACGAACTGGACGAAATGTAGGTTTTTTAACAGATGTATTGTCTACACCTAGCCCTCGAAAATCAAAATTATTTACGCCATAACCAGCGCTGAAGTCTATCTTATCGGCTTTTTTGCCAGCAATACTTTCGGTAGTCTCAGTAGTAGCAGTTTCGAGACCTTGATTCTTTAAATCTGCAACCTTTGCAGCATCTTTAGCTTGGGCAGCTTGTATTTTATTTCTCGCACTAGGGCTATTCTTTGCTACCCGTTCCAATTTAGCAGCATTCTTTTCGGCACTTGCAACTGTCTTTGACCCATCAACTTTAACAACACTTGACAACGTCATCACAGCAACATCTTTTACAGTTTTTCCAAGCTCAACTTTTTTACCTTCTAATAATTGCCCTCCTACAGATTCCACCACATTACTTACGGTTTTTAGAACAGCCTTTTTAACTGCACCACCCGACGGATCAAAAGCACTGGTTACACCATTTAAAATAATTTTTCCTGTACTCTGAGGGATAAGAACGTCAGCTCCTGTCTTACCTTCTTTATAATTATCGTAGACTTGAGATCCATATTCAACAGCAGCACCAACTAAAAATTTTACTACATAAACCAAACACCATGGACATTTGCCATCCGGATCATTATACAAAACTGGGTTATTTCCTGCAAAATGATATGGGGACAAAGACTCTTGATCTCCTTCTTCGGGTATCGGATCAATCTGTATAAACCTACCAATTTGCTGATCATAAGTCCTAGCATTGAAGTCGTATACGTTTAGTCCTGATCCATCTATAAATTCATTTTCCTGCTTCTCATTCCCATTGAATCCTCTCTTGTTACCACATCCACAGCTTAAATCGTAACCAGCAGCATTAATGGTTTTTGCTGATGCTCCGGCCATTATCAACCCAAACGGATAATAATGCGTCTCCTCCACAATTGGTCCGCGTGAGTGAATGATCTGTAAATTATCAAAGAACACATTTATGTTCGATTCGTTGCTACAATATACATAAATGTACCCATTTTTCGGAACTACAATGGATGGAATGGTACTGCTATTGTGATTTTTAACAGTTCCGCTGCTACCGACCCTGTCGTAGCCACCACCTGCATAGTTAAAGCGTTCGTCAAATAAGATCCAGTTGATGAAGGCTTTGGGAGTACTAGACGTTTGAGCAGGCTGGGTTCCCAATAGACTGGTAATGCCTGAGGTTAACTGAGTAATACTGTTCAATGCCGTTCCACTAACACCTTTACTACTAATGGCATTGGTACCTGCAAATGAAGTGAGCAGCGCTAAAGTTGTTGGAGCCGTGGTAGTACCCGATATCGTTCCGCCATTTAAATTATAGTAGGATTTTCCATATATGTTAATTGTATCACCGGCCATTACCTTCAATGCAATGGTTAGTCCTGTTTTATTCACAGAACCGTTCATTTGATAAACCTTGGCACTATTGGCAGTGGTATTGCTTTTCGGGTTGTTGTTGAAAGGGGGATTGCCGTTGTTGTTTTGATAGGCCGTAATGCCCGTTGCAACAGAAGCATTTACAATCTTCGAAGAATCCACATTGTAGTAGAGTTTTTCTATCGCTACAGCTGTCGTAGTGTCTGTCCACGTTCCTTCAAATGTAAGTGCCGGATAAACATCTTGTTGACTTTCTTCTGTAAGTACCATTCGTACGTTACCTAAGTGGTCTTTTAAGAAATAATCATACTGAAAACTGGCCGGAGTGCTTCCTACCGCAGCTTTATAACGTACCCTACCTTCTTCATGTCCCATGAATTGCAGAGCATCGTTCTCATATACTTGTCCTCCGACATATACGGTGGTAGTCACTTTTTGAGCAGCCGTGCTGTCCAATACGGTTTTCTTTAATTTGTTACCGGCAGCGTCATAGGTATAGGTGATATTTCCTTTGCCTTTAATATGTACAAAAGCCGGAAGGTTTAGGTGATTGTATTGGATGGAGTCAATGGACTTATTGTTATCAATTTTCATATTTCCATTTACATCATAGGCATAATCATCCGTTCCTGGCGCATTTGTACCATCTTTGAAATCCCCGAGTTTTGTATTGGGATCCGAGTAATCATCCCCCACATACTTCAACTTATTGCTGTTTGTATTATAAGTGTAACGCAGCGCATCGATATAACCGGTAGGATCTCCTAATTTGAATCCATGGGAAATCATCTGCAAAATATTACCATTCAAGTCATATTTAATGCCCCAGTTGTTATCAGCATCAAAACCATGCACACTATAGTCCATCTCAGTTTTTGTCCATGAGCCCCCACTTGCAGCTGTACTATTCTGTGTATAGTTCGCCTTCAACAGCCGATTCAACTGATCGTATTCATAGTCAAACTTACGTCGCACCATATCCCCTTTCGTTTTCCATGAACTACCACTGATATTACCATTAAATTGATTGGGTGCGCCTGCGGTATTGCCACTCATGGCAAAATCTTTGTCATAACGTAATTCAAAACCAAAATACTTATCTTGATAACCAACCCCACCTTGATCTCGTAAATAATCTCTATTCATTCCTAGCATCCAACCTCTAATATTATAATCGTATAAAAGACTTTCAAGCCCGGTTGATTTATAGGCAGGTGCCAGTTTCTTTTTCTTTAGTTGTCCTAATTTATCGTATTCGTTCTGAACGATTGTTTTCTCTCCACTTGTAATGCCTGCTGAATTTAAAGCAGTCTTTTTAATGGTGAGTACCCGACCTAAGTCATCGTAATCATACTTGGTAAGGGTTCCCGCCGTAGCACTAGAAGTATTGTACTTTACAACAGAATAGTTCACTAAGGGCTGTCCCGAGTAACTGTATTGCGTGGTACTGGTCACCGTGCCACCTGTTAAATTCTGAGAGATGGTTTGAATAACCCTGCCATCGGCATCGTAAAAGTTGACCGTATATAAAAACTGACTGGTCCCAAGCACCTTCACCGCCATACCCGTTGGCTTTCCGTAAATATTGTCCGATTGAGTCAATGCCTGTGGATAGGGATAAGTAGTGGAAGGAGTTAAAAACTTAGCATCGTCTGTAGTAACCCTTGTAGTACTGAAGGGCACTAGATAATTAGAGATCCAAACATAGTTATCATAAAAGTTTCTTGTCAACACTTCATAAGTATAGCCGGACAAGTTGGGATAACTGGTACTTGCGTCGGCAAGGCCCTGGTGGTAGGCTCTGTTGTTGAAATTAGTAGCGTCATTAAGGATACCGGTTGTAACAGGCCTATTGGCTTCATCATAACTGGTAAACAGCCATTGCTTTTTCTGTCTTAAATTTCCATCCTGAGAAAGTACTACCCTGTCTCTTGCATCGTACACCATTCTCATTTCATCCGCACCGGGAACCTTCTTAACAACAACCCGTCCGCGCTGATCGTACTCATATCGAAAACAAAGCTCGTCCATAATCGCTTGCGTAAGCGTCCAGTTTGAAGCAATAGCAGCATTGGCTTTCGGAGGGATCACGCAGCGCAAGAAGCCAAAATCATCGTAAATATAAGTTGTCATCGCCCACTCCGAACCTACCTGCATGGACTTGATAACCAATTTTCCCTTTTTGTCGGTATACTCGTAAACAAGATTGTTGTTTTCATCATAGGTAGCCACTTTGCTCAATTGACCTGCCCCGTAGGCAGCAGGTGATGTAGGGATGCTTCCAATAGCATCGGCAACCACCCATCTGCGAAGCGTCGTCTCTGTTGATTGATTGTAGTAATATTCTTTTCGAATGCCTCTGTTCGCACCTACCCAGTTATTGCCCGGCGACATGGCCCTGGTCACCCTTTGCATCGGCGAATTCTCAAACTCAGTTTTACCGTAATAATACGTCTCCCCCTGACTAGAATACATTCCTTGCATAAACACCTCTTGCTGTTGAAAGGGATTGGCCTTGAAGCCACCGTCGGTTAGTGACGCATTCCCTGCTGTAGTATTTGCTGCAAAAGGTAAATACTTATAGACCTCTCTTCCATAATCGTCGTACACATTAGCAGCGACTAAGTCGGCTGAACTTCCACCCGTTTCAAGAGAACCGAGCTTGGTCACTGTCTGCAACGGACGTGCCAACCCATCCAAATACTGCGTCGTCATCCGAACATCTTTCAAAGGCCGCGTTACAATTGCCGTTGCACTCGTGTCCGGAGCTACCACTTGCCAACTGCGGACATAGTTCAAGCCAACACCACTTGCATAAGAAGGTGGCAGCGGTTGTTGCGCAACAGCATTTTCTGTTTGCAAAAACAATACTAAGATCGATAGACCAACAAATTTCATTCTAGCCGTCATGAGAGGAGGTTTAAACTCAACTATTATTGATTGATTGTACTTTAATCAACCTATCTTAATTTTTTTGAATCGCTTGGATTAATATGGAATCAAGCGGGTCCACTTGATCACTGAACAGTCCCACAATCTTCCCTTGCCCGTTAATTAATATCTTGTAAAAATCAGTCTTCACGCGACCGTTCAACAGTTCATTTTTATTCTTATCAGAAAACCAGTCGTACACCAGCTCCGCTCCAGGGTAAGACACCGCCAATTTTTGACTGATCAGAAAATTGGGTGCATAACGATTTCTTAATAGCAAATCGATCTCTTCGTTCGTCCCCGGTTCATTACCAAAGCTGTTGGAAGGAATACCAATGACCACCAAGCCACTGTCCCTGTAGCGATTTTGAAGGGAATCAAGCGACTTGATTTGACCTACCTTGGGATGTTGAGTCGCAATGTTCACAAGTAAAATTCTCTTACCCGTAAACTGCTGAAAGTCGATGCTATCAACTCCATTGAGTTCATATAATTTATAACTATAAATAGACTGACTCTTTCCAACCGCTGCACACAACACAACACAGATAAAAAGAAAACTGATTCTCATATATTAGATTTAGTTAACTGAACAAATATTAATGTCATTAGAAATATAGTCTTGGGTTCTATATCCGTCTTGTGGCCAGTAATAATAGTACTTACACTCCCAGTAAGAACCCATCCAAGTCTGATAAACAAACACCATTTGACCTTGAACGCAAGTAGAACCTCCGGTAGGAATTCGGTAGTTGGTGCCGGTGCAATTGGTGGCAGTACATCCCGATGTTCCAATATTGAGCCAACGTGTTTGCAAATAAGTAGCACTGCAAGGATTGACATCTTTTTCAAGACGAATACGCTGTCCCGTATAGTTGTTGTTAGGACCCGATTGCACACACTGTTCTACACCTTGCGATACCCAATTGGCCGTTGTTGACGCACAAGGCGTGTAGTTCTGGTTTAGTTTGTACTCATTCTTTTTTAGTACATTTCTGTCTCCATCTCTAACAATTGACAATCTGTTGAAAGCATCGTATTCGAATCGACCCAAGTTGTTGTCCGGTCCACTGGCAGAAGTGATCCCGACCCCTTTTTGATACGTGTAACTTGTAACTTGAGCAAGCTGTGGATACAACCGCACTTCATCAATAATACCTGTACCACTAATACCAACAGAATTTGTCTCCACTAAATCATATTGATAACAGGTCCATCCATACTTCGAAAGAATCGCCTTACCTGTTGCAGCTCCAACTGTTGGTGTACCGGATCCATTCTTTAACCAGAAGGTCAATACATAGTTCCTTCCTGTTGTGGTACTTCTCGACAAAGCACCACCACTTAAATTATAGACTTTGATTCCGGTAGGAGCAGAGATATCACCAGTAGGAGTTCCCGAGTAGTTCCAATATCCTTTTTGACCATCTTCAAAAGAAGTATAGGCAATAGAATCATTCGATAAACTAGCATTCGTAAACTGGGCAATGGGATTGGAAAAAGTACTGTCCCAGATATAGGATACTCGAATATCATTTTCTTTCGAAAGCTCGCCTGGTCGCTTAAACTTGAAATACTTATAAAAACGAAGGCGTGATTCTTGTGCTAGATCCGCTTTCTTTGTCTCAATATTTTGTGGAGCGTACAAAGTGTCTGTGCCGCCGGTCGTAAAGCCTACATAGTTTGTTTTTGAAAGTACCACTTGACGACCATCCACATACACTTTTTTTTCAATAACTGGACTCATGTAGTTACCACTCACCATTCTATTGTAGGGATAGGTAGATGCAAAATGGTTAGGGTATTTCATATACACCGCCGTTTTTTTGCCATCACTACCCATTGTTTCTGTTTTAACCGGATAGGTATTCTCCTTCAAACCAAAACTATCCAAGCTGTAATTAGTGAGTACCGTACCATTGGCATCGTATTCTCGCGTAATTACTGAATCAGGTTGAATCCACATTGACAGCCAATAATATTGTGACGCATCAAACTGCGCAAAGTCATCATCACTGTAGGGTAGTGTTGGATTGTAGAAGTAGTTACGGCGAGCACTAATTGCGGGAACCACTATATAAAGACTGTCAAATTTGAATCGCTTTTCAACTTGCTTTACAATAGCTTTTGAACTGTTGAATACTGTGGTTAGTGATTCAACACCGCCATTGTTCGTATTGGTATTGGCAGGTAGCCCCTTAATTCCATCATTTAATACCAAATTAGCACTAGCATATTCAGTAGGCAATTCAAATCGATGCTCGGTTCCGCCATTGACAAATGCAGTGTCGTCAGTCTCGATTACAGATTTGTATACCACAATATCACTGCCATATGCATAAAGAGGAATTGAACTTGATGAACTCAAGGTTTTGTTGTTGCAGAAATTGTAACACCCAAGACAGTTTGTACCGCAACTCGTAGCTGTAATTGAATTGGTAACATAGGTCGCACCTGAAATTCTCAATGCTCCGATCCCGGATGTACTATCAGGATTAGTTCGATAGCCATACTTGTAGTACTTCCTAAACTGCTTGTTGGTAACAGGATCGTATGAAACGATTGACTTCACCCGAACCCCCGACGCCGGAGCATTCACTACCATTGAAGCATTCGAAACCGTCAATGTATCATGAGCTAAATAAGCATTGCCATAATAAGCCTGTCCCGTTACCTTCACCATGATCTGATAATTATTACCTGCAACCAAATTAACAGATGCCGTAAGTGTATTATTCACAATAGGTTTTGAATAATAAACCGTAGTATTGTTAGTTAAGTTTTTCAAGAAAAACTCAACCGGCTTTGAGGGATCGTTGGCAGGCGGAGTTTGACTAATGCTCTCCCAATAATACTGATTGAACTTAGACTCAATATTGATATTGGTCGTTTGTGTCTTTTTAGCAAGAAAATTAACAGTCCAAGTACCAACATCCGACGTATTAAAACCCGTGCCACTCACAGACACCGTAACATAAGGATTGGGATACTGTTGTTGGCTTCCGGGAACAGTATTCCCCTCATACTCGTAAGACTCGTACCCTCCAGTTGGATAAGTAACTTTTGTCAACATCCCTTTTGAAGCGAAGCTCCAATCAGAAGAACGATCGACCCCAGCCGTGTAACCACCCCAGGTAAGATTGTCACCCGTTGGAGGTAGTAACCAACTATTGCCTTTTCCATTATAGAATCCAAAATGATCTTGAGAATAAGACAATCGAACCGGAAGGCCATTGATATCATTGTAATCGAACTGATATTTTAAAGTATCGGAATAAATCAAACTATCGTTTTGCGTAACCGTAGGTCTGCCCAACTCCATCAAACTACTAAGAAAGAATCTCTTATTCGTATTAAAAGAAGCACCTGGATTGCCCCCAACCCCACTAAAAGTTGTAGGATCAGTATAGTTAAAAACGTACTTTTTTAAAGAAGTAGAACCATTCAAAATTGTGAGACTAGTAACCCGGTTATCACCACTGTAATCCGGCCTGAATGCATACCCAAGTGAAACATACGTACCATCAGACGACTGAATACTCGTTAAGTATTTTGTGCTGTAATTTACTAGAGAAACTTTTGTGCTTAAAGTACCGTATGCATTGGTTGGGCAACCACCCACTTGAGAACACTGTACAATTCCGCCATTCTGCAAAGTAATCGATTGACTAACACCTGTTGCAGACGTAGTATTAATCGTTCCATAATTGAATTCAATCGTTTCACCAGTATGCATGGTGATTTTGCGAAGAAAAAAACTTGTGTTCACAGTTTGATGTCCACCCATTCCTGAAATATTCGTATGACTGGTCGTTGACTCTATGGCGTCGGTTCCAAACTCGTAGGTGTTGCCTTCCAAACTTATGATTTTAAATCCGGTAAAATTGAATGCGCCGCCGCCGCCGTATACATAGATTTTATTGGCACTATAAGGAATACTGACTACTCTACCGGAGTCGTCCAAAACAAATCTTCCTGAAATACCAGGGGCACTATATGAAAACTCATCGGGTTCAGAATCATACGTTGAATTTCCTCCATCGATGGTTGTGATACCTACATAATAGTTAAAATTACTTTGATTAAAGCTCGAAGGTGCAGTAGGAACTTTTATTCGAGGTGCCTTGTCATCCGGTGCCCCCCTAACAATCCTAGTCACAACACCCGATGCATTCAATACCCAACCCAAACCCGCTCTAGAAGGGATGTCGTCAACACGTGTTCCATTACTTGTATAACTGAGTGAAATGGGAACAGCCACCTCTCCAACATTGATTGTATACAAGGGTATGGAAGCCTGTGCTGCGCCCGTATATAAGCCTGCAGCTAACTGCCCTTGTTTAACAATCGCAGCAGGTTCGGGCGTAGGAGGAAGCACACTTGGAAGCTTCACCTCTAAGCCTTCTTGAGATTTGGCACTTATACCAATACATAGAAACAAAAAAGCAACGAAACTCTTTCTCATAAATGAATCAATTACTTTAAAAGGAATACCCTACCCGAAACAAAATTGGCTGCGTTTCGGGAACGTGTTGTCTGTATAAAAAATCAAATAACAATTTAAAATCCGTCTTCATTTTCTTCTTTACAGCAATCTTCTTCGATAACCCCAATAACCCACTTTGTTGCCAGTAGTCGGTCTGTTTTAACAGACTAATGTTTTCAATACGCTGTCTATAATTTTGCTCATAGCCTCCCGACAAATAAAAAGATCCTTTCAACCTCCAGTCAATGTAGGAGCGCAACCCTAAACCTTCATGTGTAATTTTAATATTGCGAATATCCCTTCCCCACCCCAACTTATAACTAGCACCAAGTCCAATGACACTTCGATCATTTAGTTTAAATCCAAGTCCTAATCCTATATCCGAAGTAATAGGCCAAAAGGGGGTGTTCCTCGTTGACTGAATATTAGCATTGTATTCAAGTCTTTTTGCAAAGGGTTTTCGGCGCATCGAATTCGGTGTAAAATCCGGCACTTCCATTTCAGAGTTACCCGATGTCATTTGACTCAGTTTCTGTTTCAATTGCTTCAACTCTTGTTGCGCCTGTGTAATCTGTTGCTGAAGGGCGTTTATTTGAGCAGTGCTGGCACCTTGCAATTGGCCCTGGATCCCTTGCTGCACCATTGCAGTGGTTTGCAGACCTACCAATCCGGCGGCGGTCCCGATATTTCCATTATTAGGGAATAAAGAAGCTAGCTCAGAATGCTTGGAAAAAAACTCCGAAAACATGGGTACTTTTCGAATCACCTTTAACACCAACTCTTGTTGCTTCAAAGGATCGTTCAATACTTGTTTGTAGTCCGCTACCATTTGACCATAATAATAATAGTCCTTACTTAGCTTCTTTAGTTGTCGATCCAAGCCAAACTTTGTCGAATACTGCTTGAGCTGATTTCGTTGCTGCTTCAGAAATGCACTAACAGACCCAGCATCTTTATAAGATTGCTTCAGGGATGAAATGCTCTTAATTCCGTTAGAAATGCTAGCTAACTTTTCATTGGATGAAACATCAAAATTCTTTGTAATGCAGGCAAGACCGGTTTCAAGGCTGTCGAGTTTAGGTAAGTAGTTGTCGAGTCCGAGTGTTTCAAGCCTTCCGGAGCGGAGTCTACTCTTCATTGCTGCATACTTCTCCTTGGATTCTTGGAGCAGCGAATTTCCAAGAATAGAGTCTTTCAAAGCAATCTTACGCAGTGCCTTTTTTTCTATTCTTTCAAATTTGTCTAATTGCTTTAGTGATTTTTTGTGAAGCTTCGATGCTAGCTTATCGGCTTTCGAGGAAAGCTTACTAATGGCTTTGTCGGAGAGACTTGCCAGCGTTGAATCAATCTTTACCACCTGGGCATTAGATAACTGATTCAACAGCACCATGCATACAATTGTAAGCAAATGCCTGATTCGCATAAGAAGCTAGTAAAAGGTTTAAGGTTATTACATAACGTTACCGTTATAACTCAAATATACAAGCGATACCAATACAAAAATCAACTAAATAATTTATTAACATTTACTAATGGTTAACACCTACACGAGATGGGCCTAAAAATATTCTATATAACATTCTGTATATCATCTAAAATACGTAAGCAAGCCTTGATTACCCAAACGGACGGACGGGGACTTCCACACATAATTTTTACTGAGTATTTTGAAACAATCAGGAAAGTATTCATCCTTTCTCTACAACTTACAATTCATTTCAAAAAATAACTGAATTGCCTTTTTACCACAAAAAACGCCGCGATCTCTCGCGGCGTCAATTCTATTCTTATTAAATTTTTCTCCAATATCCCTCTGCGTACTCAGCGTCTCAATAAACCTCTGCGTCTCCACAAAACGCTGCGTCTAAACAACTCTTAAGCCGAGTTCCTCCCCGCATTGATAATCCCGAACGATGAACGAATTACCAGTTTCTCAAAAGTTTCCTTCGGTGCGGAATCCTTTGGCGCGGTTTCGAGTTTGCGGATGCGACTCATGGCGTACTGCTGAATGGTAATGAGCGGTAATACAATGCGCTCCCGCATTTGTACCGACAACTGCTCTACCGGATAGGCCGCCATCAATTCATTCTTGCCCGATAACTGAAATACATATCGCTGCGTGAGTTCGTATTCCTCATAAATCTTATTCCATAATGGACCAAACTGCGGATCATCCGCCAAATGCGCTGTTAATGGGAAGAAACATTTCTTCATCGCCATTTCACAGTTGTCCATCAAAGTGCGGAAGAACAAAGAACGTTGGTACAATGCTTTTACCGCCGGAAGTTTTCCCTGTTTGTCTAATTGCTCCAAAGCAGATCCCACTCCATAATAACCGGTTACGTTTTGCTTCAACTGACTCCAAGCTCCAACAAACGGAATCGCACGCAGGTCTTTTAAGGTCAATCTACTACCACCGCCTCTTTTCGCGGGACGGCTACCAATATTCGTTTCATTGTAAAAACGCAAAGGACTTACATGCGATAAATAATCCAAGAAAGCAGGATCGTCCTTCAACTCACAATACGATTTAAAGCCGGCTTCCGCTAATTCTTGCAACAAAGCTTCCTCATCGGGTAACAAGGTTTTCTCATTTACAGAGAAAAGCTCATTGCTGATTCCTGCATTGATCAACTGCTCCAAATTGTATTGGGCAGAATCAATGGTTCCGAAGTTGGAACTCACGGTTTGCCCTTGAATGGTCAATTGAATTTCTTTATTGGAAATATGCTTGCCCATGGAAGCATAAAACTTATGCGTTTTACCACCACCACGTGCAGGGGGTCCACCTCTACCATCGAAGAACACCACGTCGATCTCATATTGTTTCGACAATCTGGTCAATGCTTCTTTGGCTTTATAAATACTCCAGTTGGCCATCAAATAACCGCCGTCTTTGGTTCCATCAGAGAAACCAAGCATAATGGTCTGTTTATTGCCACGCTTTTTCAAATGTGCGGCGTAAACTTTGTTCTCGTACAATTCGGTCATGATATCACCGGCGTTCTTCAAATCGTCGATGGTTTCAAACAAAGGAACAATATCAATATTGAACTCATTATCTCTCCATCCACAGAGCTTGAACAAGCCGTATACTTCCAATACATTCAACGTGCTGTTGCACTGACTGATGATGTATCGGCTACAACCCGCTTCACCATTGAAACGCTGCACATCTTTAATGGCTTTGATGGTTTGAATGGTATCTTTAATGATGCCTTCATCGAAAATATGCGTTCCTACATCACTGGCTGCAGAAGTCAGCAATTCAATTTTTTCAGCAACAGATTTACTGGCGTAATCGGAAGGCAATGCATCGGTGCGTTCGGCTATGGATTCCAATACGCCGTTGTGGATGCTGCTGTCTTGACGAACATCCAAAGAAGCAAAATGCAATCCGAATACTTCTACTTTATTGATCAAGTTTTCGATCAAGTGCACAAACAGTCCATTGTGTTGGTACACCAAAATATCGCGGATCTTCACCAAATTCTCCATGATCCATTCTTTGGTAAGCGCTGTACGCTGACCGGGAATGAAGATATTGGTATACAAAGTATTCTCTAATTCGGCTAAAATGGTATCCACCCCTTTGAAGGTAAGGCGGCGCTTCAAGCGACGCACATCCAAATAATAACATTTAATGATGCCGCCCCTCAATGCATCGGCAACTTGTAAAGTAGTAGCTGCCGTTACAAAAGGGTTTCCATCGCGGTCGCCACCGGGCCAAAATCCCATAGTGATAAGTGAATGATTCGCCGGCAAGGCATCGGGGAATTGAGACTTCATGTAGCCGATGATTCTTCCGGCTGCTGCATAAAACACATTCTCCAAATACCAGATCAAACTCACGGCTTCATCGTAAGGAGTAGGCTTCTGCTTTTTCAAGAAAGGAGTCTTCCCTAACTGTTGCAAATACACGTTGATTTGAGAGGCGTTGTTTTCCGACAATGCTCGCGACAAATCGTTGATGATACCCAACACGGTACCGGGATAAAACTGAGTAGGGTGAGCGGTCAACACCAGTCGTACGGAGAAGTCCTTCAGCTTTTGCGCCAGGTCTTCTTGCTTGTTTGACTGAATGGTCTCCGCCTCCAATTGCTTCAAAGTACCAATGCCACCCATATCGTGAACCTCACGGAAGGCAGCATCTTCCAATGCATCGAACAACACCACTTGGCGTTCTACGAATTGAACAAATCGAAACAAAAGATCAATTTTTTCCTGATCCTTGGTATAAGTAGTATGTTTCTCGAAAAACTCGTCGATGATTTGATGCGGACTCATCTTCTTCTTGAATCCTTCTTCACAAATATTTTGGAGTAAACTCAATAAGATGCCCGTCTTTTCAATTCGATGAAAAGGAAGGGATGTAAACAAACTGTTGTAGAGCTGGAATTTGATGGACACGAAATTCCGAAACTGCTGCAATCCTCTGGAAGACTGTTGGCTCATCGTTCTTTCAAATATTTAGTACAAATAATAGTTCAGGCAAGCAGTAGGCGAAGTTAACAAAAGACTAGGGAATACTATTGAATAATTTTCAATAGTTTGACGTTAATTTTAAATGAAATAAATCGTTTTTGGATATTTTTTAAAGACTAACGATTGTTATATCGAGTTTTAATGCTAGTTTCGCTCTCGAATCAATGAAAAATAGTCGTCTCAATATTATCACTTCTGCTGTTGTAGCGTTCACCGCTACCACTACGACTATTATTACAACAACCCGTCAAGGGTTGTAAGTTGTCATATCACCGTTGGGCCGTTTGGCTGTTCTGAGATCAAGAAATTTCCACTTTTATCATCGCTTTTACAGCATTTACATACATAACTTATTTATGCAAGTTCTAAAATTCGGCGGTAGCTCCGTAGCCAATGCCGAAAACATCAACAAAGTAGCCGCCATAGTAAAGGACGCCGCTGCAAAAAAGAAAACCCTGGTAGTAGTTTCAGCTTTAGGCGGTATCACTGATACCTTGTTGGCAGCCGGAACCCTCGCTGCGGCAGGAGATGAATCCTACAAAGAAAATTTGGCGCTTATTGAACAACTTCATTTAGAAGCCGTAAAAGCCTTGATCCCAGTTACCAATCAAAGCAGCGTGTTGAGTTTGGTAAAGAAACAATGCAATGAAATAGAAGATATTTGCAACGGTGTATATGCGTTACAAGAATTGTCGCTCCAAACCAAAGACCGCATCATGAGTTATGGAGAATTGCTTTCCTCCCAAATCATTGCGCACCGCTTTCAAAACCTCGGCATGTCGGCCGTTTGGAAAGACTCCAGAGAATTGATTCAAACCAATGAGCAGTTTGGTAATGCCGCCGTTCAATTTGTAGAAACCAATCAAAAAATACAAGATTATTTTCTCGGCAATCCTGCAGGATTGTTTGTACTCCCGGGCTTTATTGCTGCCACTGCCAAAGGCGTTACCGCTACTTTGGGAAGAGGCGGATCCGATTATACCGCTGCAATTTTAGGTGGTGCATTAAACGCAGATGCGGTGGAAATATGGACCGATGTAAGTGGTATGATGACGGCCGATCCACGTTTGGTTCCGAATGCACGGATCATTCCGGATATCTCTTACCAAGAAGCCATGGAGCTGAGTCATTTTGGGGCGAAAGTGATCTACCCCCCTACCATTCAACCGGTGATGAAAAAAGACATTCCTGTTTGGATCAAGAACACGTTTGCACCGGAAGACTATGGCACCTTGATTCAAAAAGAATCGATTGGCCAAGATGCGGTTCGAGGTATTTCCAGCTTGAATAAAATGGCTTTATTGAGTTTGGAAGGAAGTGGCATGGTAGGTATACCGGGCTTTTCAAAACGATTGTTTGAAGCATTGGCCGGAGCGCAAATCAACGTAGTGTTGATCACTCAAAGTTCTTCGGAGCATTCGATCTGTGTGGCCGTTGATGAAGTAAATGTATCGAAGGCGAAACAAGTGGTAGATGCTGCTTTTGACTATGAAATTGAAACAGGAAAACTAGAGCCACTTCAAATTGAAGAAGGTCTGTCGATATTAGCATTAGTAGGCGATCAAATGAAGAGCCATCCCGGTATTGCAGGAAAGATGTTTTATGTATTGGGAAGAAACGGGGTGAACATTCGCGCCATTGCACAAGGATCTTCTGAGCGTAATATTTCAGCCGTAATTGCAGCAGACGATGTTAAAAAAGCCATCAACGTACTCCACGAGGCCTTCTTTGAAGAATCGTACAAACAAATCAACTTGTACATTGTAGGAGTCGGAAATGTTGGAAGTCGATTGCTAGAACAATTGGAACAACAAAGAGCCTACTTACTCGAAATTCTTCGACTACAGGTAAACGTGGTAGGAATTGCCAATAGTAAGAAAATGTTGATCAAAGAATCGGGCATTGCCCTTTCCAATTGGAAAGAAGCTTTGCAAGAGGGAATGGAAATGGACCTTGATCAATTTGTAGCAATGGCAGCGGCTAAAAATCTCCGCAATGCTGTTTTTGCAGATGTTACTGCAAATGAGTCTGTTGCTTTGATCTACGAAAAACTCTTAAGAAAGAGTATTTCTGTTGTAGCTTGTAATAAAATAGCGGCCGCTTCTTCGTACGCGCATTATTCCAAACTGAAACAATTGGCGCGGGAATTCAATTGTCACTATTTGTTTGAAACCAATGTGGGTGCTGCCCTACCGGTGATTGGAACCTTGAATGATCTTTTGCGTACAGGTGATACCGTCACCAAAATTGAAGCAGTTTTGAGCGGCACACTGAATTTCGTTTTCAATAATTATGATGGATCGAAATCATTTGCCAGTGTAGTGAAACAAGCGCAAGATGAAGGATACACTGAACCCGATCCACGTTTGGATTTGAATGGCACCGATGTAATGCGCAAGATCATGATCCTCGCTCGTGAGTCGGGCTCGATTTTGGAAATGGATGCCATCACCAATGAATCATTCATGCCGGAATCTTGTATGCAAGGTTCCGTAGCCGATTTCTATGCAGCCATGGAGCAAGAAGAAGCCCATTTCAAAGCCATCTATGATGCTGCCGCGAAAGACGGTAAGAAACTGAAGTTTGTTGCACAGTTCGATAACGGTAAAGCGAAAGTAGGATTGCAACACATCGATCCTGCTCACAACTTGTATCATTTGTATGGGAAAGATAATATCGTATTGTTCTATACCAAACGTTACCCCGAACAACCCTTGGTAGTAAAAGGAGCCGGTGCAGGCGCTGATGTAACTGCCAGTGGGGTATTTGCTGATATCATGCGTACGATGAATGCATAAGCAAAATAGGTGGCGCGGTGCGCCATAGCGAGTTAACCACGGAGGCACGGGGGCACGGTGAAGGAATAGAGGGTTTGCAGCTTGATTGTTTGGTAAGAACCTGTTACTTCGGAAAAAGGGACACAGGTTGCTACGCAACAGGAGCTACGAACGAACTAAAAATTCGTAGCGACTGAATTTGATTAAGATATTGTTGAAATAAACTCAGCAGAGTACGTTTAAAAAAATTGAGATGAAGAATAGCGTTCAAGTAAAATGTCCGGCTACTGTGGCCAATCTTGTATGTGGCTTTGATGTATTGGGATTGTGTCTTGATGACCCTGCCGACTTAATGGATGTTTCTATCAATCATGATGGACGCATTACCGTAAAAAGCGCCGATGGTTATCCCTTACCGGAAAATCCTGCGGAAAACACCGCCGGTGCTCCTCTATTGGAAATGGTAAAAGAATTGGAGCCGGGTATCGGCTTCGATGTATTGACTCATAAAAACATCAAACCCGGCAGTGGCTTGGGCTCAAGCGCGGCGAGTGCAGCCGGGGCGACTGTTGCGGCTAATATATTATTGGGAAATAAATTCTCCAATGAAGATTTGCTTCGCTTCGCCATGTTTGGGGAGAAAGTAGCTTCGGGAGTAAAACATGCCGATAATGTAGCTCCCTGTATTTATGGTGGCGTTACCCTCATTCGATCCATTCATCCCTTGGATGTTGTTGCACTGGATGCTCCTCCCCTATACGTTACCGTTGTTCACCCGCAAATAGAAGTAAAAACTTCCGATGCTCGACAAATTTTACGCAAGGAGGTTTTGTTGAAATCGGCCATTAAACAATGGGGCAATATTGCCGGATTGGTTGCGGGCTTTTTAAAGAAAGATTACGCATTGATTGGACGTAGCTTGGAAGATGTGATCATTGAACCCGTAAGAAGTATTCTGATTCCGGGATTTGATACGGTGAAGTCGAGATGTTTGGAAGCAGGTGCCCTCGGAGGTGGTATTTCCGGAAGCGGGCCTTCTTTATTCATGCTCAATCAACACGAGTCCATCGCCAAAGAAAACGAACGCATCATGCAAGAGGTGTTCAAAGAATTGGGAATCGATTACAAAACCTATGTAACCACTATCAATACCAAGGGAGTTACACAAGTATCATAGTATATGCAGTATTATAGTTTAGCGAAACAATCGCCTGTTGTTGATTTCAAAGAAGCGACCATTGCCGGACAAGCGCCGGACAAAAGCTTGTACTTCCCATCGGAAGTACCCAAGCTTTGTGCTGCTTTTTTTGATACACTGGAGTCAAAATCGGAAGCAGATATTGCTTTTGAAGTGTTGCGTCCTTATGTAGGCGCCACCATTGCAGAAGACGCCTTGTACAATATAGTGTCGGAGACGGTTAATTTCCCGATTCCTTTAGTTCCCATTACGAATACAATAAGCAGTTTAGAATTGTTTCATGGACCTACCCTCGCCTTTAAAGATATTGGCGCGCGCTTCATGAGTAGGTGTTTGGGTGCATTCGTTCAAAACAGTGATCGAAAAGTAACTGTACTGGTAGCCACTTCGGGTGATACGGGTGGCGCAGTGGCCGACGGGTTTTACAAAGTTCCCGGAGTTGAAGTAGTGATATTGTACCCTTCCGGAAAAGTAAGTCCGGTTCAAGAAAAACAATTAACAGCTTTAGGTCATAATATTCATGCGTTGGAAGTGAAGGGCAGTTTCGACGATTGTCAGCGCATGGTGAAACAAGCTTTTACCGACGAACAAGTTAAAGCAAAGAAATTCTTGACATCAGCGAACTCCATCAATGTGGCCCGCTGGTTACCACAACAGGTCTATTACTTCTTTGCTTACAAGCAATGGAAGCAGCAAGGGCAGCCACCGGTTATTACAGTACCGAGTGGAAATTTCGGAAATATTTGTGCGGGCGTGCTGGCATATCAGTCTGGCTTACCCGTAAAACAATTCATAGCAGCCTGCAATGCCAATGACACCATTCCACGATTCTTAGAAAGCGGAAAATTGGAACCCAGAGACCCTATTCCCACTTTATCGAATGCAATGGATGTGGCCGTACCCAGTAATTTCGTTCGCATATTGGAGTTTTTTCACCAAGAGCTTCCTGAGTTGAGAGAAATGTTCAAGAGTGTGCGTGTTGATGATGCTACTACTTTGGCTACAATTGAACGGGTGTATAAAGAATCAAATTATTTACTCGACCCGCATGGGGCTGTTGGATATTATGCATTAGAAGAATATTTGAAATCGCTCCCTAAGGATAAAGGATTCATTTTGGAAACGGCGCATCCTGTTAAGTTTCCGGATGCAATTGAACAGGCGTTGGGATTTCAGCCGGAAGTGCCGAAGGGATTGAAGGGGTTATTGGAGAGGGAGAAGAAGGCGGAGTTGATTGGGGCGGAGTATAATGAATTGAGAGAGTACTTGTTATCATAATTTTTCTTGACCACAGATAACACGAATTATGACGGATTGTCACAGATTAGAGTTTGCGATTTAAACATACTTTTAGAATATCGGAGACCAATCTGTGCAAATCTGTACTAATCTGTTCTATCTGTGGTCAAAAAACTCCCATTAGTTCTTAAGACCTTTTTTACCGCAGCGGCGCAGCGTCCGCAGTGGTTTCGCAGCGTTGCACGAATTAAGACGGATTGTCACAGATTAGAGTTTGCGAGTTAAACATACTTTTAGAATATCGGAGACCAATCTGTGCAAATCTGTTCTAATCTGTACTATCTGTGGTCAAAAAAACCAATAGAACCCTTCGCTTTTTACACCGCTAAAACCGCGAAGAACGCCAAGAAATCAGAGTTTTTCTACTTCCTACGTCACAAATCTCAAATAATTCCTGTAGTTTTCAGTCTCAGCCAAAACGATCGGCATATTTTAAACCAAAACTTTCCTTTTTATGAGATCTTATCTACTCATGTGCGTGAGCCTTTTTATCTGCACAGCCTTATTCGCAGGCGATAAAGACAAAGGCAAAGAAAAAAACAAAACAAAAGACTCTGTTGCAGTAGCTTCTGAGGAAGTAGTTGCCTTCGTTGATTCTGTCAACAAATCAATGAAATGGCAAACCGGAACCATTCAACTTCCCGGAGGGGAGGCCCAACTTCAAATTCCTACCGGATTTAAATTTCTAGGTGCCGAGCAAAGTCAGCAAATTCTTGAAACTTACTGGGGTAATTTAAAAGACGGCTCTGTTCTAGGAATGATTTTCCCAGAAAAATTTGGCCCCTTCGATGATAATTCATGGGTTTACGTTGTTCGATATGAAGGAATGGGTTATGTGAAAGACGATGACGCCGACAAAATAGACTATGACGATCTTTTAAAGCAGATCAAAGAAGATGTTACCGAAGCGAATAAAGAAAGAGTAAAACAAGGGCTTCAAACATTTTCTGTTATTGGCTGGGCGCAAAAACCATACTATGATAAAGATCGCAAAGTACTTCATTGGGCCAAGGAATTCAAAGTAGAAGGCTCGGAAGGAACTACCATTAATTATGATATTCGGGTATTGGGAAGAAAGGGCGTATTATCTCTTGGTGCCATTTGTTCTAAAAACGAATTACCGGAAATTAATAAAGAAATGGACCAGGTATTGAAAATGGCCAAATTTACGGATGGTAATAAATACAGTGATTTTAACCCCGACGTAGACAATGTTGCCGCTTGGACCATCGGAGGCTTAGTTGCCGGTAAAGTGCTCGCAAAAGTGGGATTCTTTGCAGTTATTTTGAAATTCCTCAAATTCATTATCATTGGCGTAGTTGCCGCCGGTGGAGCCATCTGGCGTTTCATTACCGGACGTAAGAAAAATGAAGAAAGCAATCATTATACTCCAACCGACACTCAGGAGTAGTGAAGAAATAAAATCAGAAAGGGCTCGTTTCGCGGTATCGAAACGAGCCCTTTGTATTTGTGGAAGAATTGGTTTTAGGCTTTAGGCCTTAGGTTTTATGTGTTGAAACCACAGATTCCTCAAATTAAAACAAATTCACACAGATTAGCCTCCGAATTTCAATCAACCTGACTGCCGGCCGTTTAATTATTAATTGATAATTATTAATTATTAATTCTCTAAAGTCCTGCCAACTCCAAACTCTTCTTCTTCAATTTCCGAATTTCTACATCTTCAATAATTGGATCGGGAGTAAGAATGAGTGAAGTATTGTTTTCTCTCCACCAATTGCTTTCTTTCAAAGCCGTGAAGGAAATAACACCAATCAAATATTTGCGTTCAGCATCGGAATGCCATTCTTCGATCCACTCAAATTTATCTTTTGGAATAACTGCCAAATCATCAAAGCTCACATACACTTTTACAAAGAACTCATTGGTTAATTCGTGAGGTTTGTGATAGTATAGCTTTTTATACTCGTAACGGTAGTTATAACGCAAAGCGGAGATATCACTCAATACCGCAGAAGCTGTTGGAAAGCTACCGGCGCCTTTTCCATAAAAGAATTGCTTATCGGCGAAACCACTTTCAATTACCACTCCATTGTATTCATTCTTCACAAAACTCAAAGGCTCATTCAACTTCACAAATTGTGGGAGTACAAATGCTGCAACTTTTCCGTTCTGCAATTTCTTAGCTTGAGCCACCAGTTTAATGTCATAGTTCTTCTCTCTCGCCACGGTAGCATCAGAACCCTGAATGCTTTGAATACCGGTAAACAAGATTTTGTCAGGATGTGAAACGATACCATAAGCATGGTTCACCAATAAAGTCCATTTGTTTACTGCATCGTATCCTTCTACATCTAATTTTGGATCCGCTTCTGCAAAACCCAATTGTTGCGCCAATAACAAGGCTTCTTTGTAATCCAATTTCTCTTCGAACATTTTAGTAAGAATGAAATTGGTAGACCCGTTTACAATGGCACGAATGGAATACAACAGATCATTATCGTAATACTCTTCCAAATTTCTAATAACAGGGATAGAAGCACAAGCAGAAGCTTCATACAATAAAGACAATCCGGTTTCTTGTTGCATTTGAAGGAGTTCAGGCAAATGCTCGGCTAACATCTTCTTGCTGGCGCTCACTACTTCTTTCCCATTCTTCAGCGCTGTTTTCACGATCTGGAAAGCAGGCTCGCTTTCACTGATCACTTCTACCACCACATTGATTTCAGGATCATTCAAAATTTCATCCTTATCGGTCGTGAACAAAGAATCGGGAGCATTGCGTTTCTTACTCTTGTCTTTAATGCACACTTTTTTAATGGTGGCTTTTAAAGAAGGAGTTTGTTGTAATATCTTGTACAAACCTTCTCCCACCACACCAAAACCGAACAATCCAATTGTTAATTGCTTCTGACTTTCCATTTTTTATTTATTGACAACTTTTAAATGTAATGAACCGGGCACCGAGGCGAATTCTGCCAGTGCTCTTTCTATTTTTTCATACTCTAATAAAAATCCGTCGTGACCAAAATCACTACTAATGGTCAACAAGTCTGCCCCTTTGATATGCTCTTTCAGCCATTCCTGCTCCTCAATTGGATACAATACATCACTATCAATGCCAATCACCAGCGTTTTCGACTTGATTCCTTTCAACACTTCCTCCGCTGTACCTCTGTTACGAGCAATATCGTGACTGTCCATGGCCTGCGTTAAACGATAATAACACAGTACATGAAAACGATTCACCAATTTCAATCCTTGGTAACGTTGATAGTTATCTGCAGCGTAAGTAACATTCTCCGTAATGGGAAGAAAGGCTTTGTCTCTAGGCTGCGTAATTCCATAGCCGTTGTAATGACGATAGGAAAGTAAAGCGATGCTTCTGGCGGCGGCTAATCCTTTTTCTCCTGCATTGGTACTGTGATCTAACCAAGTTGGATCAGCTTCAATGGCCATCCGTTGAGAGGCATTGAATGCAACGCCCCATGGTGATAAAACCGCACTGGTTGCGATGGGAACAATATGCTCGAACAGTTCAGGCTCGGCAATAGCAAATTCCAATAACTGCATGCCACCGGTGCTTCCCCCTAACCCCATCCACACTTTTGTAATACCTAAATGTTCTTTCAACAATTGGTAAGATTGAACGATATCGCGAATGGTGAATACCGGAAAACTGTCGTAATAAGGTTTACCGGTTTCAGGATTGGTACTTAAAGGAGAAATACTTCCATACGGACTACCCGGTTTGTTCACACAAATAATAAAGTGTTTGGAAGGATCGAAAAACTTTCCTTCACCTACGAGTCCGGGCCACCATTCAGCGGGATTGCTATTGGCAGTCAGCGCATGGAAAATCCAAACCACATTGGATTTTTGTGCGTTCAGCTCTCCCAAGGTAGTGTAAGCTAAATGAATAGCCGGGAGCGTTGTACCGCTTTCCAACTTGAAGGGTTGGTTGTAATGAAAAATCGTTGTTGACATAGTAGCTTAAATCACTTAGAGTTGTTGAAAGCCGTGTCGCTTTGTAACGACACAGCTTCTATATTATCCTACCAAAGTAGCAGCAAATACTTTTTCAAAAGCTTGCTCAAAATCAGCTTTGATATCATCGATGTGTTCTAATCCAACACTGATACGAATAAGATTCGACAATACACCACTTCTTTCTCTCTCTTCATCGCTCAATTGTTCGTGTGTGGTAGAAGCCGGGTGAATGGCCAATGTTTTCGCATCTCCCACATTCGCCAAATGACTTACCAATTGCAGTGAATCAATAAATTTCTTTCCATTGGCTACACCGCCTTTGATACCGAATTGCAATACTCCACCGAATCCGTTTTTCAAATATTTTTTTGCGAGGGTATGATAGGGGCTTGATTCCAAACCGGGGTACCATACAAACTCTACTTGTGGATGTGCTTCCAACCATTTGGCGAGTTTCAAACTATTTTCAACATGACGTTCAACGCGCAAACTCAATGTTTCCAAACCTTGCAATAAAAGGAAAGAGTTGAAAGGAGACTGAGAAGCACCGTAATCGCGCAAGCCTTCTACACGAGCTCTGATGATGAAAGCGATATTGGGTAAGCCCAATGGATTTCCTTCACCAAAAGTTGCCCAGAAATTCAATCCATGATACCCTTCAGAAGGTTCAGTGAATTGAGGGAATTTACCATTGCCCCAATTGTAATTACCTCCATCGATGATCACACCGCCAATGGTAGTACCATGTCCGCCAATCCATTTTGTTGCAGACTCCACAACAATATTAGCACCATGTTCTAATGGACGGAAGAGGTATCCACCCGCACCGAACGTATTGTCTACCACCAGCGGCAGATCGTATTCTTTCGCAAGAGCAGCAAATTTTTCAAAATCGGGAATATTCAAACGAGGATTACCAATTGTCTCTAAGTAAATAGCCTTGGTATTCTTGTCGATTAACTTAACAAAGCTCTCCACATTATCGCCATCAGCGAAGCGTGCTTCAATGCCCAAACGTTTAAAAGCAACTTTGAATTGGTTGTAGGTACCACCGTACAAATAAGAAGTGGTGATGAAGTTATCGCCTGCTTGTAAAATATTATTTAGAGCGAGAAACTGTGCAGCTTGTCCTGAACCTGTAGCCAATGCAGCTACACCCCCTTCTAGGGCAGCGATGCGTTGTTCAAACACATCGGTAGTTGGGTTCATGATTCGGGTATAGATATTACCAAACTCTCTCAATCCAAAAAGATTCGCAGCGTGATCGCTGTTATTGAATCCATAAGAGGAAGTTTGATATATGGGAACGGCGCGCGATTTAGTTGTTGGATCAATTTGTTGACCGGCGTGTAGTTGTAAGGTTTCGAAACGATGGCTCATGATGAATGAATTTAAAAAGTTTTAAAATGAAGGCTTTGATTCCAATGGAATACGAACAGGAGAATACCCAATAGGTTTATATGGAAATAGGTATGCCCTAGGGCATACAACAACAACAACTGATGCAGCAAGGAACTGCAGCGAAGAAGAAACTATGGTTGTTGTTTTGTGGCATAAATTCTCTATAAAGGTAATAGACTTTTTTACGAACCACCAAATTGAATTTCTAAAATTTAAGTTAAGAGGTAGTAAATCCCTCTGCCATCCTTCATACACCGTTGGTGAGATGGGCTTTTCTGTGTTTTGAGACATGTTAAACATTTTTTTTCCGCAAAGCGGGTGAATAAATTGATAAACAGGTTCGTAAAACACTACACCAAGAAGTTGGCAAAAGGAACGTTGAAAGCAAAAAAAGCGCTTCCAACAGTTCGTCAGAAGCGCTAAATATTATAAAAGTAGAGTTGAAAATATTGAGCGTAGGATCTGACTTATCTGCCCCGTAATACGGGATGGAATTGGCACCTTGCCTGTTATAAGTAACTCATAACAAACAGGTTGTCAAGGCATCGTCGGGCCATACCCTCCGCCTTTCTTGATAAGTAGTATTGAAAGAACTGATACAAAGATAGGGATTGTTGGGAAAATAAAAAATGGGTCGTTAGTTATTAGGCGTTAGGGGTTTGAATTATTAATTAACAATTAATAATTAATAATGAAACAGCCGGGGTAATTAATAATTAATAAGTAATAATTAATAATGGAACAGCCGGAATACAGGAACGAGGAAATACAACAAAGAAGAGGTATGAAGGAGGAAATACAACGGTACTGCCAGCGCTGCGGAACCGCTGCGGACTTGTCCTGAGCGGGCCGAAGGCACAGTCGAAGGACGCTGCGCCGCCGCGGTGAAAGAAAAAGATCGAGATTCGGGAAGATGGAAAAGACGTTGAAGGCTCTTTGCGACAACTTAGTGGGCTTTGCGATCTCCGCGGTGAAATCTAAAACTGCCAAATCAGGCTTATTCAAAAACAGAACCCGCACTTCCTCATTCCTACAATTCACATTGTACATATTCTAAATTTGAAACCTTCATATACTATTTACCCACCCCACACACTTACAAACACCCGTTCACCCCACAAAATATTAACCAAACTTTCCCCCTCCTTTTCAAAATAATGACGTACATTTGCATTACTCTACTTCTCTAGTAGACTAATAGACTATGACGCAAAACAGCATCCATACTGAATTACAGGAAATTGAAAAAAACCTGGCTTCTCTGAAAACGGAAGATCAACTCCGCTGGCTGGCAAACTATGCCCCCGGCGCCGTAACCCTTTCCACTAGTTTCAGCGAAGAAGATCAAATTTTAACCCATCAAATTTTTGAACAGGGATTGGACATTGCTGTTTTCACGCTCGACACCGGACGCCTTTTCCCCGAAACTTATAGCACATGGTCGGCCACCTTGGAACGCTATCAAAAACCCATTACTGCTTATTACCCGAATGATGCTGCGCTACAGAACTTTGTGGGCAGTAATGGGCCCAATGCGTTCTACGATTCCGTAGCCCTTCGTCAACAATGTTGCCAGATCCGCAAAGTAGAACCTTTGAAACGCGCACTTGCCGGAAAAAAAATCTGGATCACCGGTATCCGCGCCGCTCACTCTCCAAACAGAACAGACATGCATTGGATTGAATGGGACGAAGGCAATCAACTCATCAAAGTGCACCCGCTGTTCAATTGGGCACAAGAACAAGTAAAAAATTATATCAACGCTAATGTCATTCCTTACAATCCTTTACACGATAAAGGATTTGTAAGCATCGGCTGCGCCCCCTGTACCAGAGCCATTAAACCCGGAGAAGATTTCAGAGCCGGAAGATGGTGGTGGGAAGACGCATCAAAAAAAGAATGTGGTTTGCATGTACATGCATCCGTATCAAATGCATAACTAAGAAGCTTATACTATGAGTAGTGTGAACAACAGACAATTGGACTATCTCGAACAACTGGAAGCAGAAAGCATTCATATCTTTCGCGAAATAGCAGCGCAATTCGAACGCCCCGCTTTATTGTTCAGTGGTGGAAAAGACTCCATCACGCTCGTTCATTTAGCCAGAAAAGCATTTGCACCCGGAAAAATTCCTTTTCCATTGGTGCACATCGATACCGGACACAACTTCCCCGAAGCACTCGAATTTCGTGATGCTTTGGCAAAAGAAGTAAACGCCGAATTGGTAGTTAGTTTGGTTGGCGATACCATCAAACAACGCAATCTCACGGAACCAAAAGGTAAATTCGCCAGCAGAAACTGGTTGCAAACCTATACCCTACTCGACACCATCGAAGAGTTTCAATTCGACGCCTGCATTGGTGGCGCAAGAAGAGACGAAGAAAAAGCACGCGCCAAAGAACGCATCTTCTCAGTGCGCGATGAATTCGGTCAATGGAATCCCAAACTCCAACGTCCTGAATTGTGGAGCACTTTCAACGGCCGCATTCATAAAGGAGAAAACGTACGTGTGTTCCCAATCAGCAACTGGACCGAACTTGATATCTGGAACTATATCAAAAAAGAAAAAATAGCCTTGCCATCAATCTACTTCGCGCATGATCGCAAAGTAATAGACCACGAAGGTCAATGGGTGGCTTTATCTGAATTTGTTCAACTGGAACCTAACGACAAAATAGAAACAAAACGCGTTCGCTATAGAACAGTTGGTGATATGACCTGCACGGCTGCAGTTGAAAGCAAAGCTGCTACTTTAGAAGAAGTGATTGAAGAAATCACGGCTACGCGAATCAGCGAACGCGGCGAAACCCGCATCGATGACAAAGTAACCGAAGCGGCAATGGAAGACAGAAAAAAGAACGGCTATTTTTAAGTTATAAGCAATCAGTTATGAGCTTCCTGTACTAGTAATTTCGGAACATTCATAACCAAGAACACAAAACTCAAAACTTAAAACTCAACACAAACAACTCTCATGGATTTACTCCGATTTATAACAGCAGGCAGTGTAGATGATGGAAAATCAACTTTGATTGGACGCTTGCTCTACGATAGTAAGAACATTCTTATTGATCAATTGGAAGCTTTGGAAAAACAAACCAAGAACAAAGCTGCCGGTGAAATAGATCTCGCCTTGTTAACAGATGGACTTAGAGCTGAAAGAGAGCAAGGTATTACCATTGATGTAGCTTATCGCTATTTTTCTACCCCAAAACGTAAATTCATTATAGCGGATGCACCCGGTCATGTTCAATATACCCGTAACATGATCACCGGGGCGTCTAATTCGAATCTGATCATCATTTTGATCGATGCCCGACAGGGTGTTGTAGAACAAACCAGACGTCACTCCATCATCGCTTCTCTTTTGAAGATCCCGCATGTAGTAGTGGCCATTAATAAAATGGATTTGGTTGAATACGATCAACAGCGTTATAATGATATCGTGATCGATTACTCAGCAGTTGCCAAACAATTAGGTTTAGAAGAAGTAACCTATGTACCAATCAGTGCCTTAAACGGAGACAATATTGTAGACCGCTCTACGCACATGAATTGGTACGAAGGGCCTTCGTTATTAGAGTTCTTGGAAGAAGTGCCGCTTCAAAATGATATCAACTTATCAACGGCCCGCTTTCAAGTGCAATTGGTAATTCGTCCCCAAACAGCTGACCTTCACGATTACCGAGGCTATGCTGGAAAAGTGAACAGCGGGGTTTATAAAAAAGGCGATCAAGTTACGATCCTTCCGCAGCAATTACCCGCCACTATTTCCAAACTCGAAATTGCCGGAAAAGAAGTAGAAGAAGTTTTTGCACCACAAAGTGCCGTGATACATTTGAACGAAGACATTGATATCAGCCGAGGTGACAGTATTGTACTATCACACCAACAACCCAATGTTTCCAACGAATTAGAAGTCTTGCTGTGCTGGCTCGATGAAAAGCCTCTACAGCCCGGAAATAAATACTTATTACAACACAACAGTAGACTGGTTCGCGCCATGGTTCGAAACCTTGCCTTCAAGCTGGATGTAAACAGTTTGGAAGAGCAACCTGTGGAAGGTGGAGTTAAACTTAATGAAGTAGTGAAAGCTACAATTAAAACAGCTTCTCCTTTGGTATTCGATGCTTACGATCAATTGCCTCTAAACGGCACGGCAATTTTGATCGATGAAACCAGCAATAGTACTGTTGCCGCCGTACTGTTTAAACAATCACTGTCTTAAAACAACACCATGATCTTACACCAAGTAGGCCTTAAACAAGGAAAAGTAATTCTAGCCGGCGCAGGTCCCGGCGACCCCGATCTTATCACCATTAAAGCAGCCAATGCATTGAGCACTGCCGATGTGGTGTTAACGGATCGCTTGGTGAGTCCGGAAATCTTAAAAACCCATGTACCTTCTAATGCGCTCATCATTAAAGTGGGCAAGCAAGGACATAAAGGAAAATCAACTCCGCAAAAAACCATCAATGAATTGATGGTAGAACATGCTTCACAAGGCAAAACCGTGGTACGTTTGAAAGGAGGAGACATTTCAGTGTTTTCAAATATTTTGGATGAATTGCAAACATTGGTAGAACATGATATTCCGTACGAATTGATTCCCGGGGTATCGGCTGCAATGGGTGCTGCTGCGTATACCGGAATTCCACTGACTGCCCGTAATTATGCATTAGGGGTTCGTTTACTCACCTTCTATAAACATGATGCGGTACCTGCAGACTATTGGTACGATCTGGCAAATACAGATGACACCTTGGTTTTCTACATGTCGTCTGAAACCCTTGATGAGTTGGTAGACCGCCTAAGAGCACACAACATCACTTCCGATAAATACATTGCTGTTGTTGAACAAGCAACTACTAAAAATCAAAATGCCTATATTTCAGCCATCCACAATCACAAGCAAACTTTTGCCGGATTGAAATTCCAATCGCCCTCTTTGGTGATCATCGGGAAAGTGGTGGCCTTACACGAACAATTCAGTTGGTTAAAGAACAGCGGTAAACAGGAGGCGTATTTTACAAGTTAGTTTAAATGTAATAGTAAGAATGCCTAGCACAATATTGATCAGTTTTCGGTAAATTGTAGTATTCACAATTACCGAAAACTGAATTGCTATGAAACTGCTTATAGCTTGTCTTTCTTTAGGATTATTGATCTCCTGCACTTCTCCCCTTGAGAAGACGGTTGATCTGAAACCTGTAGTGGATTCATTGTACTTCCACTTCAACAAACATGACTGGAAAAGCATGGCTTCAATGTATGCCGATTCTGCATTGTTTTTAGACCCTTCCTTGGGCTTGAAAGAAGTTGTGCAATCAAAGGATAGTATTGTAAAAAAGTACTCAGAACTAGAAGCTATTTTCCCGAATATAAAAGACAGTGTCATTAGAACTTACCAATCAGGATCGGATGTAATAACAGCGGAGTTTATTTCAATTGGTACGGGTCTTGATAGCACAAAACTATTTCTTCCTATTACTACGATTTTCACGATCAAAAACGGAAAGATTGTAAAAGATCACACGTATTATGATAATTAGTGAATGTGGCGCTATTTTACCAGAGATGGCTTTCAAGGTTGAGTTATGAGTTATTGAGTTTTAAGTTATTAAGTTCTGTGCAGCTGCGCTGCAACTTTCTTTGCGCATCGTTGTGTTCTTCCTCTCTTTGCGGTAGAGTCTACTGATTGGAAATTTTGATGTATGAATATAGTTGAAGAGCTCTTTTTTTGAGCACAAATAACACTGATTATTACAGATTGGCACAGCTTCGCGGCAACTTTCTTTGCGCATCGTTGTGTTCTTCCTCTCTTTGCGGTAGAGTCTACTAATTGGAAATTTTGATGAATGAATATAATTGAAGAGCTCTTTTTTTGACCACAAATAACACTGATTAGTACAGATTCCCACAGATTAGCCTCCGATATTCAACCAACCTAACTGCGATCAGGATTCACAGGATTAAAGGATTTACAGGATGGACAGTCTACCTCTTCCCTCCTCTTTTTTGTATTTCATTCCCACATTCACAAACTCCCAAATTCACCAATTAGCTCCCTGGCTGTTTCATTATTAATTATTAATTATTACTTCTTAATTATTAATTACCTCGTCCTAATTCCAACTTCCCCAAAAAAAACACGAGCCCATAAGACTCGTGTGTGCTGAAACAAATAACAGATGGTTGGAATAAACAATGACTAAACTGTTCTATACGCTTCGGCTTGATCTACAAACGAAGCAGCCTGTTGCAAATATTCTGCAGCAAATGCTTCTGAAGGAATGTGATCATTCATACGCATCACCGATTCTTTGAAACTTGTAAAGCCTGTAATTTTTCCTGTTGCAATGAAATGCGTATCGAAATCTTTTAAGATGCCTGCTTGAGTGTTACATTGCACGCCCTCTTTTAACAACAATGCTTTGGCTGCATGTACTTGCGCTGCATAAGCATGATAAATGGCATCGGCCCACGATTGAGTGGCTACCGTAGCTTCACTCAGAGCTAATTTTTCTCTTGCTTCCAAGATCAGTGTTGCCACTAAATCTATCATCACACCGGCACACTCTCCTACTCCAATGGCAGTTGAGAATTTCTGTTCTTGTCCCCAATCGATAAAGTCTTCGTCTTGTAAAGCTTCCAATCCTGCAAGAGGTTTGAGCAGTTCGTAGTAATAACGATCGCCTTTTTCAAAGCTGTAGTCGGCAAAACTTTTACCTGCTGCGTTGCTGATATAATCGTTGAGTACAACGCGCAATACTTCAGGTGCTCTTTTACTAGGAACTTTAATTACTTTATCTGCTATTCTTGCTTCCCCACTCCCCAATACAGCACCACCCACCAGCACTTGCAAGGCAGGCAATACCAATCCTTTTGCTTTCAAGGAACTTCCATGAAACCCAATGGAGGCCATTCCATGTTGACCACAACTGTTCATACAGCCGCTGATCTTAATGGCAATTTCTTTATTGTATAAGAATTCCGGAAACTCTTCTTCAATCACTTCCGATAGTACCAATGCAGTGCCGGTACTATTAGAGATACCGAGATTGCAGGTATCTGTACCCGGACAGCTTGTGATATCCGCTACACTACCAAAACCTGCAGCCGCCAAGTTCACCTCTGCTAGTGTATTGTAGATATATACTAAATGCTCCTTTTTCACAAATCGAAACTGCAAGCCTTGGTTGATGGTAACACGCACATCATCACCAATTACGTTTTTCAAACGCTCGGCGAGAAAACGGCTTGTGTCGCTACTAATGTTGCCGTTAGGCACACGCACATAAACTGCAAAAAATCCTTCCTGCTTTTGCGGTACTACATTCGTGGCCTGCCACAACTCATATTTCAGGGGATCTACCGGACTTGCTGCTGTATCGCCTTCGTACGATGGTAAAGCAGCCTCAGGAAACGCATCTGCGTTCACCGGGTATTCTTGATAGGTTAGAGCCAATTGCTCCGCTGCTACTAGCTCATTGAACGCATCGATACCAATCTTTTGAACGAGGAATTTGATTCGGGCTTTATGACGACTGTTGCGTTCTCCATGTCTATCAAACACACGCAAAACGGCTTCTTGATAAGGAATCAATAATGAAGCTTCCAAGAATTCGTGGGTGGCAACCGCTAAGTGAGGCTGGGCACCCAATCCACCTGCAATCAATATTTTAAAACCACGCACTTCTTTTCCGTCAATCACACGAATACGAGGAATGGCACCTAAATCGTGCATGAACGTTAAGGCCGTATCCTTCTCACTGCTACTAAATGCTATCTTAAACTTACGCCCCATTTCTTGACACAAAGGCTTGCGCAAGAAATATTCGAACATGGCATGCGCATAAGGAGTTACATCGAAGGGCTCTTCAGGATCAATACCCGCCATATCGGACGCTGTGATATTGCGAACCGTATTACCACAAGCTTCACGAATGGTAATGGCGTCTTTCTCTAATTCACTCCAAAGCTCCGGAGTGCGATCGAGGCTCACAAAGTGGATTTGAATGTCTTGTCGTGTTGTTAAGTGCAAGTTCCCGGTAGAATATTCATCCGAAACATCTGAAATACGCTTCCACTGCGCAAGTGTCATTTTACCATAAGGCAGTTTAATCCGAACCATCTGTACGCCGGGCTGACGCTGACCGTACACCCCACGCGCCAATCGAAGTGATCTGAACTTTTCCTCAGGGATGCTTCCTTCCTTAAATGCGCGAATTTTGCGCTCCAGTTCCAATATGTCTTTCTCTACTAAAGGATTTTCTAATTCCGTACGAAAACTTTGCATAGCTTATTGAATGTGTTGATTTTACAATCGAGTTTTACTGTTTTTTATTAGTCTACTACATTAATAGACTGTAACAAAAGTAACGAAATCTGCCCACCTGACCTAAGAAAAACTGCTTTTTTAAATGAACGTTAGTATTTATCCTATTTATTTAGTAGACTTTTAAGGAATTTATTTGGCTGAGGTTCTATTGTCTACTATTTTTGTAGGGTATTATGTGGACGGATCATCTTTCTACCAAATTAAATACCCTTCGCCGAGAAGGGAATTACCGCCAATTTTTGGAGGTAAACCGAAGTGCGCAGCACTTTCCACAGTTTTACTTCACCGATTCTTCCGGGAGATACCGTTCAGCTATTAATTTTTGCAGCAATGATTATCTAGGACAAAGCACGGAAGAGGATGTAATTGCGAAACTCTCCTTTGTAGCCCATAGATCAGGAACAGGCAGTGGAGGAACCCGAAATATTTCCGGAAGCACCAACCACCATGTAAGCTTAGAAACCACCCTAGCTAATTGGCACAAGAAAGATCGAGCCCTTGTATTCAATGGTGCTTATGCAGCCAATCACGCTTGTTTACAAACCCTCGGGCGGAACATTCCGAACTTGGTGTTCTTCTCCGACGAAAGAAACCATGCTTCCTTAATAGAAGGCATGCGCGCAGCCGGAAACGAGAAGAAAATATTCCGCCACAATGATTTGCAAGACCTCGAATTGAAATTGCAATCGGTTTCAATTGAAACCCCAAAAATAATCGTCTTTGAATCGGTTTATTCTATCAAAGGCACTATTGCACCACTGAAAGAGATCATAACGCTAGCTAAAAAATACCAAGCACTCACCTACTTAGACGAAGTTCATGCTGTAGGACTCTACGGACCTACAGGGGCAGGTATGAGTGAGCAAGAAAATTGTGCTGAAGAGATTGATCTAATCAACGGTACACTTTCAAAGGCAATCGGTGTATACGGTGGTTATGTTGCCGGGTCAGAACTATTGATCGACTTTATTAGAAGCTTCGCACCCGGATTTATTTTCACCACTTCTATTCCGCCTGCAATTTGCGCAGCCGCGGAAAAAAGTATTGAATCGATTCAAAAAAACCCTGAGAAAAGAAGGCTTTTTCATGAACAAGTAAAGCAAGCTCGTCGCACGCTTACAGCACATGGAGTCTATTTCAGTCCCAACAAATCACATATCACCAATATTCCCATAGGAGACGCTCATTTGTGCAAACAAATTGCATCCGCCTTATTAGAAGACCATGGAATTTATATGCAACCAATCAATCATCCAACAGTACCTATTGGCGAAGCCTGTTTGAGATTGATCATTACTGCGAAGCATCAACCCAAGCATCTGAACGTATTAACCTATGCTTTGCAAAAAGTATTGGGAAAATTTAAAGTAGAAGATCCGGCACTCAGCCACCATATTTATTAAAAATTAATCGACAATAATACATGTCTGCACAAATAGATTCAACACAAAACACAGTGGAAACCGGCACTAAAAATCCATTGTACCCCATCTTCTTGAAGCTGGAGGAATTCGATCTATTATTGGTAGGTGCAGGCAATGTAGCGTTGGAAAAAGTGCAATCGGTTTTGCGCAATTCACCCAATACAAGAGTGAGCATTGTGGCCCCTTTGGTAAGAGAAGAATTTCGCTCTTTCGTTTCGGACTATTCAAATGTCACCATACATGAAAGGGCTTATCAAGAAACAGACTTGGAAGGCAAGGACTTGATTATATGTGCAACTGACAACCAAGAACTGCACGTTCAAATTAGAGAACAGGCTCATGCCAAAAACTTGCTTGTAAACGTAGCCGATACTCCCTTGTTGTGCGATTTCTATTTAGGCAGTATAGTACAAAAGGGTTATTTAAAAATGGCTATTTCAACCAATGGCAAATCACCCACCGTTGCTAAACGTGTAAAAGAAGTTTTGAACGACGCCTTCCCTAATGAGATCGATGATCTAATTGGGAATATCAATAAAGTACGTGCCACTTTAAACGGCGATTTTAACAATAAGGTTAGAAAACTCAACAAACTCACCAGTAGTTTAGTGGACGATCAAGAGCTGCAAGCAAAGAAGTGGAAAAAAGTAGCAAGCTACACATTAGCAGCTTTTGGATTCATGGTATTGGGTCATCTTCTTTTTTCGTATTTCCCTTACGAAACGATTGGCGCCTCAGTAACTAAATTGTACAAATCTCTTGATGCAAATTTCCCTATCATGTTGCTCGCCGGCTTTATTGCACAGTTGGTTGATGGCGCACTTGGAATGGGTTATGGGGTAACCAGTGCCACAGTATTAATGTCGGCCGGAGTTAGCCCTGCAGCGATCAGCGGCAGCATTCATACAGCCGAAACATTTGCTTCGGGTGTATCGGGATACAGTCATTACAAGTTCGGAAATGTGAACATGAAATTATTCAAAGCACTCGTGATACCCGGTGTATTAGGGGCTGTGGCCGGAGCAATTCTATTAACACAGTTGGGAGATAAATATGGTAATTATGTTCGTCCATTTATTGCCATATATACATTGTTTCTAGGGATCAAATTCATTATCAATGCCTTTAAAGAAATTAAGCCTCAAAAAAAGATAAAACGATATTCAGTATTGGCAGCCGTAGGAGGTTTTTTTGATTCATTTGGCGGTGGTGGATGGGGACCCATTGTTACTTCAACACTAATCAACCGAGGTAGAAATCACCGCTTTGCTGTGGGCACGGTAAGCTTAACCGAATTTTTCGTTACCGTATCCAGCGCTTTTACTTTCTTTACTATGATAGGCCTCACCCACTGGCAAACCATTGTAGGACTTATTATTGGCGGAACCATTGCAGCTCCTATTGCCGCAAAAATTGCCGGCAAACTGCCCCGCAAAACGGCTTTCTTATTGTTAGGCGCCTTGGTTATTTTCTGGAGTGCAAGAATTTTGATTAAATTATTCTAATTAAATCACAATCGAAACAGGTACTCCCTTACTTAAGAACTATTAGTCTACTATTTTAATTGATATTTGAATTTAAACCCAGATCAACTCAAAGATGAAAAAGATTTATTTAAGCGATTCAGGCCCAAAAGTATCTGAAGCAGTTTATGGCTTCTGGAGATGGGATGCAGAAACCGAAAATGCTCCTCAAAAAATGGAGCGCATTGTTAACCTTTGCTTAGAACTGGGAATCAATACATTTGACCACGCCGATATTTATGGTCATGGATTAGCAGAGTCATGGTTTGGTGACGTGATCGCAAAAAAATCATTCAAAAGAGAAGATATTGTTCTGTTCACTAAATGCGGCATTAGCTTACCCAATCACAATCAACCGGGTATTCGAATCAAGCATTACAACACTTCAAGAGAGCATATCAAAGAAAGTTTAGACAATTCTTTGAAACGTTTGAAAACAGACTATATCGATATATTTCTGTTAGACCATCTTGATCCACTTTCCAATCTAGAGGAAACAGCGATAACATTGGCGCAACTAAAAGAATCGGGCAAAGTTAAAAACATTGGTGTGGCCAACTTTACCGTTTTTCAACATCAGTTATTAGCCTCAGTGCTCCGTTTTCCCATTGTGACCAATCACATTGAACTCAACCTTCTTCAAACCGAACCTTTGGAGAATGGCCAGCTCGATTATATCAAACAGCGCTTTATGAGGCCCCTCGCCTCCTCACCTTTAGCCGGTGGAGACATTGCCAACAGTACCGACCACAAAGCATTGGCAGTTAGATCAGTTTTGGAAAAATTGGCGCCTAAATACAATGCTGATATTGAATCATTGGCAGTCGCCTGGATTGTATCCCTTGGAGCGATTCCCCTCATAGGTACCACTAATGAGGCGCGTATTCATCATGTTGCAGATGCTTTCAATTTTGAGTTAGATCGACAAGACTGGTATCAACTCTACGCAGCTTCAACCAATCAAAAATACTAATCATCAACCACTTAAACTTCGCAGGAAACAACTTGAAAGTCCCTCAATCCTTGATCCTTTAAAATACTAACAAGCATTCATCATTAAAATGTAAAACGATGAAAGTGTCAAGGGCAAGTAGCTTATTATTCCGTAGAATGAGGCTATCTTTGCACTCAAATTGTTATGTATGCCTATTATGAATGCAGACCTGGCCACTCGTGATTATGGATTCTCTGTTAAAGACAGTGCAGGTCACCATCTTACCATTGACATTCCTGAAGATCAAGGAGGAAATGGAACGGGTTTTCGTCCGATGCAATTGCTACTTGCTGCACTCAGTGGTTGCAGTGGTGTTGATATGGTCAATATCCTGAAAAAACAACGTCAGGATTATGAAACGCTTAATATTACTGTTGATGGCGAACGCGAGAAAGATAAAGATCTAGCGATCTGGGAAACTGTTGAAGTAGTATTCACCCTTACCGGAAACGTAGATGCTCAGAAAGTTTACCGCGCCGCTGCACTTTCAATTGATAAATATTGCACAGTTGCAGAAACCCTACGCAGAGCGGGCGGAAAAGTAAACTTTAAAGTAATTGTAAACGGAGAAGAAGTAAAAGCTTCATTATAAAAGGAATGACATGGCTCAACAACGCAGTACAAAAGCAATACGTACACAAACCAAACGTACCGAACAGAAAGAACACAGCACTCCGCTATTTTTAACCAGTAGTTTTGTGTATGATTCTGCTGAAGATATGGCGGCAGCTTTTATGGACGACAGCTTGGATGTAAATATCTACAGCCGTTTCTCCAACCCAACCGTAGACGAATTCGTTGAAAAGATCGTAGTATTGGAAGGTGCCGAAGATGGTATTGCTACCGGAACAGGAATGGCTGCAGTGTTCAGTACTTTCATGACTTTCCTTAGTAAAGGAGATCATATTGTATCCGCTTCTGCTGTATTTGGTTCAACCCATACCATTCTCACGAAGTACATGCCCAAATGGGGAATTGAGTACTCGTATTTTGATATGGCAAAACCTGAAACAGTAGAAGCACTGATCAAGCCAAATACAAAAATGATGTATGTGGAAACCCCTTCAAATCCGGGTTTAGACATCATTGATATCAAATTTCTTTCTGATATCTGCAAAAAACACAAAGTACTGTTGGTTGTAGACAATTGCTTTGCAACACCGGCAGTTCAGCAACCTATTGAATTGGGCGCCGATTTGGTTTTGCATTCTGCTACTAAATTCATAGATGGACAAGGTCGTGTACTCGGTGGTGTAGTGGTAGGTCCTAAAGACTTGATCTATCAAATGTATTTGTTCGTTCGAAATACAGGACCTAGCATGAGTCCATTCAATGCATGGGTACTCACGAAAAGCTTGGAGACATTGTTCTTACGAATGGATAAACACGCTTCCAATGCGTTGGCATTGGCAACACATTTTCAAAATCATCCGAAATTAAATTGGGTAAAGTATCCATTTCTTCCCACCCATCCTCAATACGAAATCGCCAAAAAGCAAATGAGCAATGGTGGCGGTATTGTTACAATGGAAATTAAAGGGGGCGTAGAAGCAGGAAGAAAATTCCTCAATGCATTGCAGATGTGTTCTATGACCAATAATCTTGGTGATAGCAGAACCATTGCTTCTCACCCCGCTTCTACAACTCATAGCAAACTCAGTGATGCTGAAAAAGCCGGAGTAGGAATTACGGCCGGATTGATTCGAGTTTCCGTAGGCCTAGAAGCTGTTGAAGACATTATTGCTGATATCGAACAAGCGCTGGCAGCTAGCTAAAATATTGAAACAATATAAAAGGGAACGCCGTCTCAATGAGACGGCGTTCCCTTTTATTTCAATTAGAATTCGTATTCAAATGATCTTAAAAACGCATAGAAAGCATTTTCAAGCTACTAGTTAACATTATAGACTGTAGCGAAAGGTAATTCCATACGTGCGTTGATCACCCAATACTGCCGCATACTGTCCCGCATTTCCACCGGCTGGCAATAATTGTTCGTAGTAGTTCTTGTTAAAGATATTTCTTCCCCAAACAAATACCGACAAACCGGTTGTGTTCACTCTAAATCCTACCCGTGCATTTACAATAGCGTAGGCCGGAATATTTAAATAGGTAGAAGGTGAAGGGCTTGATGAAAATTCGGAGCGATAAAAAGTTTCTAACGCACTAAAGAATTTTCCGTTGTTGTGGAAAAATGATGATGGCGTTGTCCACTCCCCACCGAAACTGCCCGACCATTTTGAAATCCCCGGTAATCGACTTCCGGAAATATCTTTGAATGCTTTTTGAACTCCGTTTTCAGTTAGCCCAGTTTCTTCCAAAGGAAGTGGCGCGTTGGTGAACTTCACATATTTGGCATCCGTATAAGCAAGTGCTCCAAAGAAGGTAAAGCTTGAGCCTACCCGAAGGTTTGCATCCAATTCAACCCCATTCACTCTTACTTTTTCAGCATTTGCGATGTACCCTCTATTTACACCTAATTCAGGAGATTGCACATTGGCCTGATAATTTTTAATATCAGTATTGTGATATACAATGTTCAAAGTGAAGTTATCTGTTGGATTTGTTTTTACCCCTATTTCATAATGCTTCACATCCTCAGGTTTAATAACAGCCAAATCGGTTGCAGGCTGGCCATTCACAGTTGGCAAACCTGCCACATTTACACCAACTGGTTTAAAGCTGGTTGAGTAAGTAGCGAATGCATTGATGCGTTTGTTTGGTCGATAAGAAAGCGTCACCTGATAAGTGAAATTACGCTCATCAGCAGCGGCAACATATGACTGGCTGGTGTATACGCTGTTCTTAAATCCTTGAAGTGTTGCTTTCTCTGCAGTTGTTCCATTGTAAGTAGCGGTATCCAATCCTCCTGATGCTACACGATTGTACACTACATCCTTGTTGTCATAATTGTATCGAATGCCCGGTTGAAAATGGAAACCTTTTGCAAATTCCCAATCTACGTTGGCAAACACTGCGGCACTTTGCGATTTAATAGAAGATTGTGTACTAATTCCAAATTCTTCGAATAATCCGGGAGTCTTCCACAAGGTACTTGTACTGCTTTGAGCAAAACGCCACTGATCTTTACCGGCTTCTTCCAACCCCTCCGTTGTAACAATTTGATCGATGTAGAACAACCCCACCACACCGCTAAACTTAGGAGAAAGTTCACCTGCATAGCGAATTTCTTGCGACCAATTGGTATGCCTAGAGGGATTTTGAGATTTTGCCAATGCTTCTAATCCGGTAAAGTCGCGGTCATTGGAAGGTCGCCAATCCCAATACCTCCAAGCAGTGGTTGAAGTAAGCTTACCAAAACCAATTTTCTGGTCTATATTCAATGACAGCCCTCCTAATTCGTTGCCCGAATTCCATGGTACATCCTGGTCTATTTTGCGATCAAAAGCATTATAGCTGGGAGGGGTATATTCCAAATCTGAAATGATGGCATTGAACTGGCGATACGCTGCTCGTTTGGTAGTCACAACTCCTGCCAATACTTGCGCATATCCGTCGGGATCTTGACGCGAAAAATCGCCCGACAATAAAACCGATGTGTTTTCAAAGGGTTTGTACAGCAATTGGCCGTGCACCCCCGCGTTGTTCAACTCGTTTGTATATTTCTTTGTGCGAACGTTTTCAACCAAACCATTTCTATTGGTACCGGAAAATGAAATTCGTCCGGCAATGTTTTTAGTAAGTTTACCCGTTACTGAAGCTTTGGCTTGTACAAACGAATAATTCCCATAGCTTACTTCAAAATTTGCTCCAGACTTGAAAGAAGGCTTTTTTGTAGTGATATTGAACGCACCTGAAGTGGTATTCTTCCCGAACAGGGTTCCTTGAGGACCACGCAATACTTCCACTTGCTCGATATCGATAAAATCGAAAGTGGCAGCAGCCGGGCGAGCAAAGTAAACTCCATCTACATAGAATCCAACACCAGGATCCAGTCCATCATTGGTTAAACCAAATGGAGAACCCAAGCCACGAATATTGATACCTGTATTGCGAGGATTGGAACTGTACAGTTGTAAACTGGGTACCAATTCTTTTAAACGATTCACATTGAATGATCCCGAATTTTCAACTTGTGCTCCTGATACAACCGAGATAGGAATAGGCACATTCTGAGCCGATTCAATTCTTCGTCTTGATGTAATCACTACCTCGGAAAGTTGGGTATTTTCTACCAATACGATGTTCAATGTAGAATCTTTGATTTTGCGAATCTCCGTTTCAACGGGGTAAAAACCTGCGGATGAAATCTGCAGAACAAATGGGAGCGTTGAAGGTGCCTGTATGGTGAATTTTCCTTTCGCATCTGCAATTGCAAATGCTTTTGTAGATTTCACTCGGATGGTAGCTCCATCAACAGGGGTGCCCTTCCCGTCTACTATTATACCCGATAGTGACGATTGCGCAAAAACGCTAAAGGTGACTAAAAAACTAAAAAACAGAAAGCTGATTTTCTTTTGCATAAAACAGTTGTTTGGTTGTTTCACAACAACCATTAATAAATAAAATAAAGAGGCAGGCAAAGCAATAGCCTAATGTTCTAAATCAACATCGGTACGAAGTAATAGCTGGTATATGATTTAACTTCTGGTACAAGAGATTTGATACTATTCTGATGCAAACATAATATACGATATTTATTCTACCAAATTTGTAGACTATTAAACATTACTTAGGCACTCGTATACCTGTTGCCTTTAATTTATGTGAGAAAGTGATTAGAATAACCGCAACGCTTTTCCGGCGTGGGATTACAGAAGAATAAAGTACAGCTGGGAGGAATACCGGTGCGAAACCGGATTAGCAAAAAAACAATAATTGGAACTGTTATTGATAAATTTTCAATATTTACCCTATCTTTTTAGTAGACTTTTATTTTTGAAAACTAACGATTTGTGCTATTGAAATAAAGAGGTTCAAACATTTCATGACATACTAGTTAATGTGCGTTCGCACTATATAACAGTGTAATCTTCTATCCAAGCGACTCCTCCAACCGATATTTTGAGCTTGGGCCTTCGAGGTCCCTGAGCAAGACCGCAGGTTTAGTCGAAGGGCCGATGAAGGTCCAGCGAAAAATATCGAAACTTTAATAAAAAAAAAGCGGCGTCATTCCGAACGAATGAGTTTGCAAAGCAAACGAAGGAGAGAGGACCCTCTGAATGGGTTTTTCAGAAAGAATCCTATTTCGAAGCACTAAAGCTACATGGTATTAAGTAATTTAGTTGTTTAGTTTTTAAGTCGCTTCACCATTGACTCATGGCGCTCATGTTCACGCAAGAATGCGCAAAGAACAAATTCAAACCGGGATCTTTTGTAATGCCCAAACTCAACAACTAAACTACTAAATCACTCAAAAACTCACCAACGAGTTTAGTGAAAAAAAACTGCTTCAAAACCGCCTCTTACATAACAACGCGTTTTGAGGTCCCTCTCTCGCTGCGGCTGCTTCGCAGCCTCGCTCGTTCGGGATGACGAGGATTTTTTTGAAAGAACCCAGATTTCTCGCATCCTTCTCCAGGCCTTCGGCCTTGCGAAGCATGCTCGAAATGGCTTCGGACATCATTTTCGGCAAAGATGGACGATTGGTGCTCAAAAAATGAAATCATTATAAATATATAAGAAGTATGCAACAGAGCAGATGTAGGAGAAAGCAAGAATACTTTTTGATACCATCGGTTTTTCTTGATTAGCCAATAGCTCAAAGCATTAACAGCTACTCTCGACTCAATATTTACACTTTTTCAATCGGGAAAATGACTAAAGGAGTATCTCTTAGTGAAGCATCTTGGGGGAAGTAATGAAGAATAGATCGGAGGGTTGAGGGAAAAAAGAAGTCCCCCATAGAAATGGGGGACGATAATCATTGTTTATAAGCCCTCAAAAAAATAAATCTCTTATTATAATTTAGAAGCAGTAAGGTCAGTTACTTCAATTGCTTCTTGGAATTTAATTTTAACTTCTAATACTTTTTTCACTTCACCACGGAACGTGTTGTAAACAACTTCCAACTTTTCTACATCACCCTTCGCAACTTTGATTTTGCGGGTAGCAGATTTTTTGAAAAGAGTTTCAGCGAATAATTCGTTACCGGCCTCATTACGAATTTTGAGGTTAGAACGGATGTCTTCTGCTTGTGTGGTGTTGATTTCGAAGTACAAGTATTCACCGGTAGCACCAAGGAATTTTACTTGTAATTCAGGCTTTACTTCAGTGGTTACAGCAGCAGCTTCTTGTGCCTTCGCTGATACAGAGATAGTAGAAAACAAAACAGTGCTAAGGATAGCAACTACGAATAAACGGACATTGATTTTCTTGTTCATATTTATAGTTTTTGATTACTGAATATTGCGGCAAGGCAATCTCCAATAATGGCGTGCAATAAATATGGCGTGCAAATAATTAGACTGGAGCAAATCGAGAGAGAGAATCGTTACTGTTAGATATAACGTGCAGTTAGGTGAGATTATTATTACTAAGGATTTTCCTCTACACTAAAACTGCTCTCTTTAAATATAAAGCAAAACATGTGCCTGCTTTGATATTTATACCAAAATTAGGAAAAGGTAACCCAGCAACCTAAGATTTAGTGTTAATAATATTTTAAGAAACAAAGAACTTAATACTAACAACCGTTTTTAAAAATAGCCTCCCCGTAGAAACGGGGAGGGATCAACGATTGCTTGCCATATGAATAAAAAACATTGGCTTTAGTATAGTAAAGCAAGAACTTTTGAGAGTGACCTAAATACAAGGTATACTCGATAAAACAAACGACATATTAGAACGAATAAATAGCTGCGAAAGTAAAGCTAGCATAGGATTTTGTAGCTGCTCCATCTGCATCAACAAAAATCTTTTGTGAAGCATTCTCAATTCTCAACTCAGGAATGAAAATAAATGATCCTGTTTTGAAATTGGCAGACAATGTATTCGCGAAAATAGATCCTCCATCAGGAGCAGCAGCAAACATTTTAATTTGCTTCTTATCATTAAACAACTCCGAACGAAGTGTCAAACCAAAACTTGAAGTAGGATCTACATTCAAATATAGTGCAGCACCCGACCATTTTTGAGCATCGCCATTTTTGGCGCCATCCCAAAACTTGGTTGAATTTACAGTACCATTGAATCCGAGGCTGAATTTGTCGCTTACTTTTGCAGTAATCACCGCATCTACCTGACTTACTTTTGAACTATCCGGTGCTTTTCCACCTACATAGTTCAAGAACAATTTCACATTGTCGGTGATAGCCAAGCTATACTGAGCGATGAAGAATTTTTTGTTGATTTTGTCGGTAGGCACTACGCGGTAGTCAGTTGCATTCGACAAACCTACCATGAATCCACTTTTACCTTTTGTGATCTCCGCTTTTAAGCCGGTGTGTGTGAATGGACCATTGGTGAACATGTAACTCATGCTATAGTTACGGTTCAATTGTGGATCCACTAATTCATAGCCTACGTGTGTAGCCCAAGAACCTGCAGTTAATTTCAACCATTCAGCAGGGCTGTATGAAATATACAATTGTTTGATAGCAGCCAAAATACCTTGGTCATTATAGGCAAACTCTGTTGCACGTGTACCAAAGCCGAGGTCGGCCACCATATCCAATTTGTCGGTTTTGTGCTCGAATTTCAAGCTAGCCATACCTAAAGCGAAGGTATTCTGAGAGTTGGTAAAGCTTGTTAAGTTGTTCGCCTTGGTTTTAGCGAAATCGAAACGATAGTAAACATCTGCATAACCGGTAATAGAAAGTGCGGGAGCCGGTTTTTCTGCTGCCACGGCTGTATCTAAACTAGCGGTGGGAACCGAGGCAGTTTGCGCATTTGCAAAAATAGCAGCGCTCATGGCAACGCTTGCCACAAAAAATTTTCGTAACATTGTAAAGATTTTAAGTGTTAAAGAAGGGTACAGCAGGCGTTGCGCCAACAACGCCGTAACGCTGTACCTTTTTTAATATGATCAATCGACTAGTGAGCTGCAGGTTCTTCTTTCAAACCACCTGAAGTCTCCACCAGGAGCGTACCTTGTACATATTTTTCGTCGTGCTGAGAAGCATCCAATCCAATTTCTTCTTCTTCTTCAGTTACACGCAATGGAAGTAAAATATTGATGAACTTGAAGATTGCGAATGCTACTACAAAGCTATAGGTTGCTACAATAGCCATTGCTTTCAATTGTGTAAAGAAGAAAGCAGGGTTTCCGTAGAACAAACCTACCGGACCGTCTTTGATACCGTGTACATCAGGGTTTGCGAAAACACCCGTTAACAACATACCTACCATACCGCCTACTCCGTGACAAGGGAATACATCCAATGTATCATCCAAAGTAGACTTTTGTTTGATACCAACAGCTACGTTAGAGATGATAGCTCCTACCAAACCAATGATGATACTTTGAGGTACACCAACATAACCGGCTGCTGGAGTGATGGCTACTAAACCAACCACCGCACCAATACAGAATCCGAGTACAGAAGGCTTTTTACCTTTAATTACATCGAAGAACATCCAACCTAAACCTGCAGCAGAAGCAGCAGTGGTAGTAGTTCCGAATGCATTTACAGCCAAAGGAGTAGCTCCTACCGCAGAACCTGCGTTGAAACCAAACCAACCGAACCACAACAAACCGGTACCAATTAATACATAAGGTACGTTTGCAGGTGGAATTTCTTTATGCTCTAAGTGTGTTTTTCTACGCTTCAATACTAAGGCACCTGCCAAGGCAGCACAACCCGCTGTGATGTGTACTACAGTACCACCCGCAAAGTCCCATGCACCCATTTTCGCTAAGAATCCTTCCGGATGCCAGCTCCAATGCGCTACAGGCGCGTAAATCAACAATCCAAACAATACAATGAAAAGTATATAAGCAGTGAAACGAATACGCTCAGCTACGGCCCCTACTACCAGACCCGGAGTGATGATCGCAAACATCAATTGGAACAATGAAAACAGTCCTAAAGGAATGGTGTTTGCTAAAGGCCAGGCAGCGCCGTTCTTTACATGCGCAAAGAAACCATAGGTTTTGGGATTACCGATGAAACCACCGATAGACTCACCAAAACTCAAACTAAAGCCACATACTACCCAAAGAACTCCGATTACTCCGGCTGCTACCACACTTTTGATCATGGTAGAAATTACATTCTTGCGGTGAACCATTCCACCATAGAAGAAAGCCAAACCGGGAGTCATTAAAAATACCAAGGCTGTAGATACCAATACCCATGCAATATCAGCATTGCTGTATTGAGGGTCGGTAGCCCCGGGAACATAATCAGCTTCCGGCTTAATGAACATCGCCGCAATTGCAACAATGGCCAGAATTAGAAAAGGCGCAATTTGTTTAACAGTTCTTTTACTCATGTGACAGTTTTTAGTTGTTAATATTAGAAAATATTATATGTGTTGAACATGTAATAAAAATAGCTAATTATTATCATAACAACTGTTAGGATAATTAACTATTCGATAACTTTTAATTTTTTTGGCTCATTTTTGAATTTTTTCTTTATATGTATTTTTTTATAATATATTTGGAAATCTATAAAAAAAACCACCCTAATTGGGTGGTTATCAATACATTAAACTAGGCTATTAATAACTGGCCATCAAAATTTGGTCTTTCGACTCCAATAATGAACTTCCTACTAAAAACTCGTCTACTTTGCGAGCACATTCCCTTCCCTCACTTATAGCCCATACAACGAGGCTTTGTCCCCTTCTCATATCACCCGCAACAAATACCTTATTAATATTGGTTGCGTAGAATTTCTCACTTGCTTTCACATTGCCACGCTCGTCCAATTCCGCTCCTAATTCATTTACCAAACCTTCGTGCTGTGGATGCACGAATCCCATTGCCAACAGGGCTAACTCACAAGGAATTTCTCTTTCAGAACCGGCACGCTCGGTAAACTGAGCTGGTCGGCCGTCAGCAGACGCCGTCCATTCCAGATCAACGATCTTCAAAGCCTTTAAATTCCCATTGGCATCACCTATAAACTCTTTGGTTGCCACCGCCCACTGACGGTCGGCCCCTTCTTCATGAGATGTAGAGGTTTTCAATACCATTGGATAGGTAGGCCAAGGCATGAACGGTGTTCTAGAAGCAGGTGGTTTAGGCATCAATTCAAATTGTGTTACAGACGCTGCCCCGTGACGGTTGGAAGTACCTACACAGTCACTACCTGTATCACCTCCTCCAATCACCACCACATTCTTTTTAGTAGCCAAAACTTCAGCTCCTAGTATATTACTTTCAATACCCGCTGCAGCCAAAGGATCTTTTCCTGCATTGCGTTTGTTTTGCTGCTTTAAAAAATCCATGGCGAAATGAACACCCTTCAGATTTCTTCCCGGAATATTTAAATCTCTTGGAACGGTAGAACCGCCCGCTAATACAATGGCATGGTATTCTCTCAACAAATCGTTGATGCTTACATTCACTCCAACATTTGCATGATACTTGAATTGAACCCCTTCTTCTTCCATTACCTTCACTCTGCGCTCTACTACCCATTTCTCTAATTTGAAATCAGGTATTCCGTAACGCAACAATCCACCAGCCGCATCATCTCTTTCAAATACCGTTACCGTATGACCGGCATAGTTCAATTGTGCAGCCGCGGCTAAACCTGCCGGACCACTTCCAATTACCGCTACTTTTTTACCGGTGCGCATATTGGGTTTCTTTGCCTTTACAAATCCCTTGTCAAAAGCGATTTCAATAATATGCTTCTCAATTTCCTCAATAGCTATAGCCGGTTGATTGATACCCAACACACAGGCGCTTTCGCAAGGCGCTGGACATATGCGACCTGTAAACTCGGGGAAATTATTGGTTGATGTTAAAATATCGTACGCATCTTTCCACTCCTTTTTATACACCGCATCATTGAACTCAGGGATCACATTACCCAGAGGACATCCATTGTGACAAAAAGGAACGCCGCAATTCATACAACGTGCCGATTGTTGATTCAACTTTTCGTCACTATAGCGTTCAATAAATTCATTGTAATCTTTTAAACGCTCTGCCACCGGTCTTTTTCCCGGTAACTCGCGTGTGAACTCCATGAAACCTGTAGGCTTGCCCATATTTCGATAATTGCTAGTAGTTAGTAATGTTGATTAAGCTTTTTGTTTTACTTCAGAACCTTTTGCTTGTAAAACCTTTTTGTAATCGCTTGGGAATACTTTTACAAAGTTTTTGTATTGATTGTCCCAATCGTCGAGTACAAATTTCGCAACGGTACTTCCAGTATAAGCATAGTGACGTTGAATCATGTCTTGCAACTCAGCAAAATCTGCGGTAGTCACCGGATCCAAGTCAACCATTTCCGTATTACAGTTCTTAGTAAACACGCCGTTTACATCGTATACATAGGCAATACCACCACTCATACCTGCAGCGAAGTTTCTACCTGTAGGACCAAGTATCACTACTCTACCACCGGTCATGTACTCACATCCGTGATCCCCTACTCCTTCTACAACAGCCTTAGCACCGGAGTTTCTCACTGCGAAACGCTCACCGGCTTTACCTCTAATGAAAGATTCTCCGGCAGTTGCACCATAGAAAGCCGTATTACCAATAATGATGTTTTCTTCTGGAATGTAGGTTGCTTCTTTTGGAGGATATACAATTAATCGAGCCCCGCTCAAGCCTTTACCGAAATAGTCGTTTGCATCTCCTTCCAATTCCAAGGTTACACCCTTGGTATTGAAGGCTCCAAAGCTTTGTCCGGCTGTTCCATTGAATTTGTAATGAATGGTATCTTCCGGTAATCCTTCTGCTCTGTACTTTTTGGTAATTTCATTCGAAAGAATGGTACCGGCAGTACGGTCAGTATTCTTGATATCGAAGCTGGCAAATACGCGCTCTTGTTTTTCAATCGCAGGTTTTGCCTTCTCCAGCAATTGCCAATCGATTACATTGTCGATACCATGATCTTGTGTTTCTGTATTGTACAATCCGGTAATATCAGAAGCAGGCTCACGGTAAAGAATAGGTGAAAGATCCAACTTGCTGTACTTCCAATGCTTGATGTTTTCTCTTGGAGTGAGGCATTCTACTTGACCTACCATCTCATTCACTGTACGGAAACCAAGCTCGGCCATAATTTCACGCAATTCCTGAACAATGAACTTGAAGAAATTCACCACATGATCGGCATCACCGGTGAAGCGCTTTCTCAATTCAGGATCCTGGGTAGCAACCCCAACAGGGCAGGTATTCAAATGACACTTACGCATCATGATACAGCCTTCTACCACCAATGCCGCTGTAGCTACACCCCATTCTTCGGCACCTAATAAGGCAGCAATTGCAATGTCGCGACCAGTCTTCATTTGACCATCGGCCTGCACTACTACTCTGCTTCTTAATTTATTTCTTACCAAGGTTTGATGGGTTTCGGCCAACCCTAATTCCCAAGGCAAACCGGCATGTTTGATAGAAGAAATGGGCGATGCACCGGTACCACCATCGTGACCGGAAATGAGGATCACATCGGCTTTTGCTTTAGCAACACCCGCTGCAATGGTACCCACACCTGCTTTTGAAACCAACTTTACGTTGATACGGGCCGCGCGGTTCGCATTTTTCAAATCGAAGATCAATTGAGCTAAGTCTTCAATTGAATAGATATCGTGGTGAGGAGGCGGAGATATCAAACCAACTCCCGGAGTAGAGTGACGTGTTTTACCAATCCAATCATCTACTTTATGTCCGGGAAGCTGACCACCTTCACCGGGTTTCGCACCTTGAGCCATTTTAATTTGCAACTCATCGGCCTCCGTTAAATATAAACTTGTAACACCGAAACGTGCAGAAGCCACTTGTTTAATGGCACTGCGCATGCTATCGCCATTCGGCATTTTTTCATAGCGAATTTCATCTTCACCACCTTCGCCGGTATTACTCTTACCACCGAGGCGGTTCATTGCAATGGCCAATGTGGTATGTGCTTCCCATGAAATAGATCCAAAACTCATGGCTCCCGTTGCAAAGCGCTTGTAGATGGCCTCTGCCGGTTCAACTTCATCAATTGAAACCGAAGGACGGTTGCGTTTGAATTCAAACTGACTACGAAGGGTAGCAGCTTTTTCACTTTGATCGTTGATATACTTAGTGTATTTCTTGAATGTTCCGTAATCATTCATCTTGGTTGCGTATTGCAACAAGTGAATGGAAGTTGGATTGAATAAGTGGAATTCACCCTTGCGTTTCCACTGATACAAACCACCTACCGGTAAACGATCTACCGGAATGTCTTTTCTGCTGAATGCAAAGTAATGTTTGACCAAGGCTTCTTTGGCGATCTCTTCTAGTCCGATACCTTGAATGCGACTGGTTGCTCCGGTAAAATAGCGATCTACCACTTCTTGATTCAAGCCTAGGATCTCAAAAATTTGAGCACCTTGGTATGACTGAAGTGTAGAGATTCCCATTTTAGAGAATACTTTCAACAATCCATCACAAACAGCTTTGATATAATTGTAACGGAGCTTTTCCCAATCTAAATTGGTTTCCAAACTTCCGTTTGCTTTCATGTTACGAATGGTAGCCAAAGCGAGGTATGGGTTGATAGCCGTAGCACCAAACGCCAACAAACATGCGAAATGGTGAACTTCCCATACATCACCTGCTTCAACAACAATACCTACCTGACCTCTCAATCCTTTACGAATCAAATGGTGGTGCACGGCTGCTGTAGCCAATAATGAAGGAATGGCGGCGTGATCACTGTCAACAGCACGATCACATAAAATCAACACTTCAAATCCATCGTGCACGGCATCTTCTGCATAACGGCACAAGCGATCCAAACCGCGTTTCAGTGAATCGGGTTTGCCATCGGCTCTGAAATAGGTTTGCAATGTTTTAGCTTGGAAGATACCGGTATCAATACTTCTGATTTTTTCGAGTTCTTTTGAAGTAAGAATCGGTTGCTTCAACGCTACTGTATGACAATGCGTAGGGCTTTCTTCCAACAAGTTTCCATTATTTCCCAAGAAAGTAGCCAAGCTCATTACCATGCGTTCGCGGATAGGATCGATGGGAGGATTGGTTACTTGAGCGAACAATTGCTTGAAATAAGAAGAAAGGTGCTGAGGTTGATCACTCAACACAGCCAAAGGAACGTCGGTACCCATTGAACCGATGGGTTCTTTACCATCCAAAGCCATTGGTTTGATGATGGTTTCAATGTCTTCCGTTGAGTACCCGTGAGCTTTTTGATATTTGAACACAGAAGATTCAGAAAGGTGGGTGAAAGTAACGCGAGGTTCTTCCAATTCTTCCAAACGAATCTTGTATTGATTGAGCCAATCGCCGTAAGGCTTTTGGCTACAGATTTTTGCTTTCAATTCATCATCGCTGATGATGCGGCCTTGCTCCATATCTACCACGAACATTTTACCGGGCTGGAGACGGCCTTTTTCTTTGATGATCTTTGGATCAACAGGAAGCGCTCCTGTTTCAGAGGCCATGATCACACGGTCGTCCTTGGTAACGCAATAACGCGAAGGGCGAAGACCGTTGCGATCGAGGGTAGCACCGATCATTTTACCATCGGTAAAAGAGATCGAAGCCGGACCATCCCAAGGTTCCATAATAGAAGCGTGGTATTCGTAGAAGGCTTTCTTTACAGGATCCATTTGATCGTTACCATCCCAAGCTTCGGGGATCAGCATCATCATTACATGGGGAAGACTTCTACCCGACATGGTAAGAAGCTCGATCATGTTATCCAAGCAAGCACTATCACTTTGTCCGGCGCTTACAATTGGCAATAACATTTCCATTTCTTGGTGGGTAAAGAAAGGAGATTCAAACCATTGTTCGCTGGTTTTGAGCCAGTTCAAGTTACCTTGAAGGGTATTGATTTCACCGTTGTGAGCGATGTAACGGAAAGGTTGAGCCAATTTCCAAGAAGGGAAGGTATTGGTAGCGAAACGAGAGTGTACCAAACCGAAAGCACTCACCACGCGCTTATTGCTAAGGTCGGGGAAGTATTCACGAACTTGGTGGCTGGTTAATTGACCTTTGTACACCACTGTTTTGTAAGAAAGAGAGGCAAGATAGAAGCCAATGGCATCTTTCTTAACAGTGCTATTGATAAGATGAGTTGCGTGATTGCGCAATACGAAAAGTTTGCGTTCGAACTCTTCTAAATTGGTGATATGATCGGGGCAAGCGATGAACACTTGTTCCATTTCAGGTTCTACACTCAGGGCTGTTGGACCAATTCCATCGGGGTTTACGGGTACCTTACGGAATGTAAGAACTTCCAATCCCAGTTTTTCTGCTGTGCGATTGAAGATATCGCGGCACTCTTCTCTCAGTTTAATTTCCTTTGGAAAGAAGGCTACGCCTACTCCATATCGACCATAAGAGGGAAGGTGAACGCCCAATTTCAGGCACTCTTCGAAGAAAAACTCGTGGGGGATCTGAATCATGATACCGGCACCATCACCTGTGTTGCTTTCGCAACCGCAGGCTCCGCGGTGTTCCATGTTTTCCAACACAGTGAGCGCATCCGAGATATTTTGATGCGATTTGTTGCCCTTAATACTAGCTACGAACCCGATGCCACATGCATCATGCTCAAAGGAAGGATGGTACAAACCAGTGTTACTTGCCATCTTTGCAATTTACTTTAGAAAATTTTCAATAAAAATGCCGGTTTTTCAAATGGATATCAAAACTATAGCAAGCAAGCTCCTAAAAATACAACAATTTGAGCATATAACAGCGAAATGGTTAAAAAATGTGAGAAACAGTGTGAGGGGTTGGAATTGAGGGAGTTGTATGTTTGGAGTTGGAAGTTTTGAGTTATTGAGTTTTTAAGTTTTTTGCAGCTGCGCTGCCAGGGAAGGCGAGGCACAAAGTTTTGGGAAGGCAAATGAGTTGCGCAAAGGGAATCTTTTTGATTGATTTGGCGTTTTGAAGATTATTAAACCGCAGCGGCGCAGCGATCGCGGCGATTACGCAGCGGGGATTTTTCTGCCAACGCTATATCCGCTCCGTTGATCACTAACCTAACCTCCATAAATAACAATCCATTAAGGTTATTACAAAATTTTAGTCTACTATTCAAGTAGACTTTCATTATCTTCGTCCTCTAAATTCAATTATTATGTCATTAAGATTAGGAGATATCGCGCCGAATTTTCAGGCTGCTACCACAGCGGGCAACATTGATTTCTACGAATATTTAGGAACCGGTTGGGGCGTTTTGTTTTCACACCCTGCCGATTATACACCGGTTTGTACTACCGAACTCGGCAAAACCGCTCTTTTGAAAGAAGAATTCGCCAAAAGAAATGTAAAAGTATTGGCTGTTAGCGTTGATCCACTCGATAAACATCTCGGCTGGGTAAACGATATCAACGAAACACAAAAAACAACAGTTGAATTCCCCATCATTGCCGATGAAGGCCGCGTTGTTGCGAATTTATACGACATGATCCATCCCAATGCATCAGAAACCTTTACTGTGCGTTCTTTGTTCATCATAGGCCCCGATAAAAAGGTGAAACTCATTATTACCTACCCCGCTTCTACCGGACGTAATTTCCATGAAGTATTGCGTGTAATTGATTCATTGCAATTAACTGCTCAATACAGTGTAGCCACTCCGGCCGATTGGAAAGAAGGAGAGGATGTGATTGTAGTTCCTGCAGTATCAACTGAAGACGCGATCAAGAAATTCCCTAAAGGAGTGAATGTAGTGAAGCCGTATTTGAGATACACACCACAACCTAATAAATAGAAGTGTTGAGTTGTTGAGTTTTTAAGTATTTGAGTTTTGCTCGCCAAAAGGCAGGGCTGAACTTAACAACTTAAAAACTCAATAACTTACTACAGACGTTATTTTCCTTCTCGCACTAAATCAGCCAAACTCTTTTTCTCTAAAATGGCGAGGGTTGCGTCGCGAACGCCTTCCATGATATCGTGCAGTCCGCAATGTATTTCGTCGCAGTTTTTACAACGTTTATAGAAGTACAAGCTTACGCAAGGCAGCATGGCGATTGGACCGTCGACTGTTCTGATGATTGCAGCCACGGGAATTTTCTCCGGAGCTTTGGCTAGGTAATAGCCCCCACCCTTTCCTTTCTTGCTTTCTAGAAAGCTGGCTTTTCTCAACTCCAACAAAATATTTTCTAAGAACTTTAAAGGAATCTTTTTCTTTTTTGCAATGGTAGCAATAAGCACCGGACCTTCATCCTGATGTTCTACCAAATATTCCAAGGCTCTAAATGCGTACTGGGCTTTTTTCGATAACATATGCAGGGCAATTCAAATATTCAATGCAATATAAGGAAAAGGCCAATTTGTGAGTTTGTTGATTTGTAAATGTGAGAATTCATTGCCCGTGTTATTGCGCGTTATTGGGCATAACGGCGAGCATTCTTTCAACAGCAGATTTAATCGATTATTATTGTTTAATAAAAATTAGGCACAACAATCAGTTCGTGACCAAGGGCACGGATATAGCGTTGGCAGATGAATATCCGCTGCGTAGTCGCCGCGTTCGCTGCGCCGCCGCGGTTTAAACCAAATAATCAAACTGATTAAATATCGGATACTAAACTGTGGGAATCTATGGTAAAAATCGAACTGTGGAAATAATGAGAAAGAAGAAGGACTTTGCGACATCTTTGCGCACTTCGCGCACTTTGTGTTAAAACTCAAAAACTTAATAACTTATAACTCATTACTTTAAACTCACGACTTCTTCTTCCCCGTCGCCTTTCCTATCATCCCCTTCCCAAATTTGTTTTTTACGCTGTCGATTGCTTTGTAGAGATCTGATTTTTTTTCTGCATTGGAGAAGAGATTCGTCTGAACAGCTTCGTTGGTGAGCTCACTCACTCGAACGCCCATTAAACGCACCGGCGTGCCTTTCCGATAGAGTTTCATAAACAACTCCTTGGCTACCGGAATCAACTCATCATCGTAAAACGTATAAGGAATCGTAGTTTGCTTCGAAGTAGTTTCAAAATCGGGATAACGAATTTTTACGGCAATACATCCGGCCATTTTATTGTCTTGACGCAGCTCGTACGCAATCTTCTCCGTCATGCCTACCAGATCGTTAAGCATGCCCTCTACATCGGTTCTGTTTTCGTTAAATGTAGTTTCTGTTGAAACCGACTTCTGCTCATGATAAGGCTCAACCGTACCTCGATGAATGCCCTGTGCTTTCTCCCACAACTCCGGACCCCATTTTCCCAAATGCGCTTCTAACTGAACCGGAGTATAATGAAGCACATCACCGATCTTTTCAATACCAATGTTCTTCAACACTTCCCGCATATGAGCTCCTACACCGGGAATTTTCCCTACACTGAGCGGCGCTAGAAATTCCTGCTCCCTTCCAGCAGGCACATGCAAATAACCATTCGGCTTTGCCTCATCTGTAGCAATCTTGGCCACCATTTTACTGGAGGCCATTCCAAAAGAAATGGGCAATTGGGTTTCATTTATTATTTGCTGGCGCAGATCAACAGTCCATTGAAAAGGATCAAAGTACTTGTCCATTCCAGTTAGATCAATGTAGAATTCATCAATACTTGCCTTTTCAAACAAGGGCGCTTTGGCAGCAATAATTTCTGTTACCCATCTGCTGTATCGTGAATATTCACCCCGAGACCCGCCTACAACTATAGCGTGCGGACACAACCTCAGCGCCGTTTTCATCGGCATTGCTGAATGTACCCCATACTTTCTCGCTTCATAACTACAAGTGCTTACCACCCCACGTTCTCCTCCTCCCACTATCACCGGCTTGCCCTTCAATTCCGGATCGTTCAGTATTTCTACCGAAACAAAAAAGGAATCGAGATCGAAATGGGCGATGAGCATGGCGGGGGTATAGTTGCTTTTAGTTTAAAGAGTTTGGGGAATTAGGCTTTAGGCCTTAGGCTGTAGGTAATTAGGTTAGCCTAATGCCTAACAACCTAAGGCCTATTGCCTATCTAAAAAACATCCAACAACCCATCCGGTAAATCCAATACCACTTGTTTCTTTCTGGCATCTATTTTAACAAGAAAGTTTTCGTGAACAGGAATGAGGGCTTCGCGGCCCTGCCAGTCAATTCTACACAATAATTGATGCGGTTGCTCTATTACTTCTAAAACCGGACCAAGCGATTTTCCTTGATCAATGATCTCAAACCCAAGTAATGAAATAGGCGCCGATTTAGAAGCATATTTATGAAACTTATCTTCGGTTAGCCATACCTGTTTTTGAGCTAACTTTTGAGCTTCTTCTCGGGTATTGATGCCCTCGAGCTTGATGTACAACTCTTGTTCATTCTTAATAGTTACCGATTCAATGAAAAAGGGCAACATCTCATCGGTTCTGGTTTCGATGAAAAGCACATCAAGTCCTTTTAGGGAAGTTTTCTTACCCAAACTATGTTGGAGTACCACTTGTCCTTTCACGCCAAATGTGGCGGCAATTTTTCCGATAGTACAGTATTCTGTCATGGGGTATAAAAATAAAAAATCCCGCTGTAAACAACGGGATTTTGAATTGCTATAGCAATGAGTTGATTAGTCGTCGTTTCTTCTAGGAGCGCCGGCTCTGCGACCACGTCTTTCTTTGGCATCAGCCTCTTGACGTTTGCGAACCTGTACTTCATGCTCTCCGTGCCACTGTTGGAATTTCAACATTGCCGTAGCTTCGTCGAACAATCCCAGTTTCACACCGCGCAACAAATGTTTGAGGTACAATACACCTTTGAAAGAAAGGATGCGGCGTACAGTGTCAGTAGGTTGTGCACCTTTGTGAAGCCAATCGAGGGCTTTTTGACGATCCAACTGTACAGTAGCAGGTACTGTTAATGGATTGTACGTTCCTAACTTTTGAATGAATTTACCATCGCGAGGTGAGCGTGCGTCTGCTACCACGATGAAGTAGAATGGTCTCTTCTTAGAGCCATGACGTTGCAGTCTGATTTTAACTGGCATTTTAAATAGAAATTTAAATGCGTGAACAAATAGGGTTAAACTTATAAGATTGCAAAATTAGCAATCCCACGAAAAATTCCAAAAATATTATTGAATTTCAACAAATTGATGACTATCGCTTCATTCCAGGCATAAAACGCCCCATGGGCATCTTATTCATCATTTTCATCATTTGTTTCATCTGCTCAAACTGCTTCAGGAAGGCATTTAGCTCGGCAATGTCTTTTCCGGCCCCTTTGGCAATTCTGGCTTTACGGCTTTGATTGATCAAATCGGGGTTCGAGCGCTCCTCGGGAGTCATGGAGTTGATCAAGGCTTCGATGCCTTTGAACGCATCGTCGCTCACTTCAACGTCCTTCAGGGCCTTGCCCATTCCGGGGATCATACCCATCAGATCTTTCAGGTTACCCATCTTCTTGATCTGATCCAATTGTTGCTTAAAGTCCTCAAAATCAAACTGATTCTTGCGGATTTTCTTTTCTAATTTCTTCGCCTGCTCCTCATCAAATTGGGCTTGAGCCTTCTCCACGAGCGAGGTAATATCACCCATGCCCAGGATACGCTGCGCCATACGCTCGGGGTAGAACACATCCAAAGTGTCCATTTTCTCCCCACTGCTTACAAATTTGATTGGCTTGTTTACCGTGTATTTGATACTGAGGGCAGCACCACCGCGGGTATCACCGTCTAACTTGGTGAGCACCACCCCAGTGAAATCGAGTCGGTCGTTGAAGGCTTTGGCAGTATTCACCGCATCCTGACCAGTCATGGAATCCACTACAAAGAGGATTTCCTGTGGTTTTACTGCCGATTTAATATTGGCTACCTCGGTCATCATGGTTTCATCGATCGCTAAACGACCTGCCGTATCCACGATGATCACGTTTTTATTTTTACTTCTCGCCTCCTTCAATGCGTTCTCCGCAATTTGAACGGCGTTCTTATTTTCAGGCTCACTGTATACTTCTACTCCAATTTGCTCACCCAGTACTTTCAATTGGTCGATGGCCGCAGGGCGGTAAATATCGGCCGCTACTAACATAGGCGACAATCCCTTCTTGGTTTTCAGGTAATTCGCCAATTTAGAACTGAAAGTGGTTTTACCTGAACCTTGCAAACCCGCTACCAGAATGACTGCCGGGTTTCCTTTGGCATTCAATTCGCTTTCGGTTCCGCCCATTAGGTTGGCGAGCTCGTCTTTCACGATCTTCACCATCAATTGACCGGGACTAACGGCATTGATCACCTTCTCTCCCATCGCTTTGTCTTTCACAGTATCCGTGAATTCCTTGGCAATTTTATAGTTCACATCCGCGTCTACTAAGGCACGGCGGATATCTTTAACTGTTGCAGCAATGTTTAATTCGGTGATGCGGCCTTCCCCTTTTATCTGTTTAAACGCGGATTCTAACCGTTCCGAAAGATTCTCAAACATAATAACTCGTATTTTTTAGAAACAAAAAAGTGAATGTAGTTAAACATTCACTTTTATAGAGTTGCAAATTTAGTACAAGATTTACGAAAAGCCGCCGGAAGCGGGCTTTATTTTATATGCCCAAATAGCTTCGAAGGGCTTTCGAGCGCGAATTGGTGCGCATTTTGGTGATGGCCTTGTCTTTGATCTGGCGAACACGCTCACGGGTGAGGTTGAATTTTTCGCCGATATCTTCCAAAGTCATGGGATGATCGATGCCAATTCCGAAGAAATAGCAGATCACTTCGCGTTGACGTTCAGTGAGTGAACTCATCGAGCGCTCAATCTCTTGCATCAAACTTTCGTTGTGCTCGAGGTTGGTTTCAGCGCGATCAGCGTTTTTATTTTCCATGATATCGATCAGGGTATTGTCTTCGCCTTCGCCTAAAGGTGTATCCACGCTTACGTGACGAGCAGAAGTACCCAAAGTAGCGTTCACTTCATCGATCTCCAATTCCAATAATTCGGCTAATTCTTCTGCAGAAGGTTCACGCTCAAACTCTTGCTCTAATTGAGAAAAAGCTTTTTGAATTTTGTTGGTGAGGCCTACTTTATTCAGTGGGAGACGAACGATGCGCGATTGTTCAGCCAAAGCCTGTAAGATGCTTTGACGGATCCACCATACCGCATAGGAAATGAATTTGAAACCGCGTGTTTCGTCGAAACGTTGTGCTGCTTTAATCAAACCCAAATTGCCTTCATTGATAAGGTCGGGCAAGGACAGTCCTTGGTTTTGATACTGCTTGGCTACGGAAACCACGAATCGGAGGTTTGCCTTAGTTAATTTGTCGAGCGCAGCCTGATCTCCTTGTTTAATGAGACCGGCCAATCTTACCTCTTCTTCCGGATTAATTAATTCTACTTTTCCGATTTCCTGCAGGTACTTTTCAAGGCTCTGAGATTCACGATTGGTAATACTTTTCGTGATCTTTAGTTGACGCATGCTCATAGTGGCCTTTTTTAGGATTGTTGGGTTTAGATAAATGGATTTGTTAAAAAACGCTCAGGCGCTGTTTTTCGTGTGTGAAATCCAAATTTTTGACCCATAAATCTTAGTGAAAAGTCTAACACGTTGATAATCGTTTCCTAGTAGATGCTAAAAAGGGTGCCGAAGGTTGCTTTTTCCACAGCTAATAGGGCATTTTGGGGATAACAAGCGCAAAAACAGTGAATTATCGGGCTTTTTCCATTTTCTTGTTATTCAAAGTGTTGGGAGGGAAAAATATATTTTGAGGGTTCTATTATTTTTCTATAATTGCAATCATTAGTCACAAAGATCAACGGTGTAGATGAGTAAAAAACAGCTATTTACTTTAGAGTATCCGGTAAGATGTTCTCCCTCAATCTTATATGAATTCTTGAGTTCTCCAGCAGGACTTCAGGAATGGTTTGCAGATAAAGTGGACGAGCGCGACGGAGTTTTCAGCTTTAGTTGGAACGGTTCCACCGATCAGGCTGAAGTATTGGAAACAGGAGAAGACCACTTTATACGTTTTCATTGGTTGCATGCTCCTAAAGAAGAGTACTTCGAATTCAGAATAGAAAAATCAGAAGTTACCAACCAAACCATTTTAGTGATCAAAGATTTTGCTGAAAAAGCTGAAATCAAAGATCAGAGTCAACTTTGGGGATATCAGGTGAAAGACCTGTTCCATCGTCTGGGAAATTAATCGAGCCAACTACTCACCAAACTGCGATGCCTCTCTATGAGAGGGATGGTAATGGTATCTATTTGCTCCAAACTCAAGCGTGTAGCTAGTTTCACAAACTGAACTTCTTCTTTCTTCCAAGTTTCATCTACTAAATCAAAGTAATTGGCAGCAGTTGTATCGTGTTGCCATTCAGAACCGTTGATGGATATGCGAAAATCAAATTTTGCCAATTCCTCTATCGAGTCATCAAGCTTGTTAAGCAATCGCTGAGCAGGCAATCCTTTCAGGTGGTGAATTACATAAAAGCCTCTCCCCCACCAGAACAAGGTTCGGCTGGCAAAAACAGTTTCATTGGAAAAGAATCGAGGATAATCTAAAATCAGGTAAGGCAAATGCTCTAGCTGTTCTCCTTTGGAAATTTTGGGTCCGGTTTGAAATGCCTCGGGAAAAACCGATTGCAATGGTGCATACACCGGCTCCAAGGCAGTACAAAGCTCTCCCAACAATTGTCCCATCTTCTCCATTACCGCATGCTTTGTTAAAAGAATGGAAGCATTCTGCAGAAGCGTTGATTCCTCTTGTGAAAACTGTATTTTTGCACCGTTCATTTAATAAAGATAATCAGCCCATAACCAATTGTTTAAAAAACTTGACATACTAGTACTGCGTTCCTTTATTGGACCCTTTATCGCTACTTTCTTTCTAACCCTATTCGTACTCATTCTCCAGTTCTTCTGGTTATGGATCGACGATTATGTTGGAAAAGGAATTGACGCGGCTACTATTTTGCAATTGCTGTTGTACTTAAGTGCCACCCTTGTTCCGCTAGCCCTTCCTTTGGCCATCTTGCTCTCCTCTATTATGACCTTCGGAAACCTTGGCGAATCGTTTGAACTAGTGGCCATCAAAAGTGCCGGCATTGGTTTGCTACGTTTTATGCGACCGTTGCTGGTAGTGTCTATTTTGCTCTCCGGTTTGGCTTTTCTTTTCAATAACAATGTGATCCCCATTGCCAACTTGAAAATGAAAACATTGCATACCGACTTGGTGAACAAGAAGCCTGCTTTTGATTTGAAAGAAGGACAGTTCTACAACAATATCCCAGGCTTCTCAATTAAAGTTGGAAAAAAAGAACAGGACTCTATTCTGAAGCAGGTCATCATTTATGAATACACCGGTGGTCCGCAGGACAATATCATTATTGCCGACAACGGCATTATGAGAGTAACCCCCGATCAACGCTTTCTTGAATTCAGTTTGCGCAATGGTTGGCGCTATCAAGAAAAAAGCGACGGAAATGTGAGCACTTCAGAGCTCACTCGTTTGGGCTTCAAAGAGTATAAAAAAGTATTGGATCTGACTTCGTTAACCTTGAACCGTACCAGTGACTCGGTTTTTAAGAACCGTTATGAGATGTTGAGCATTCGTCAATTGAATTATGCAATTGACTCTCTCAATAAATACAGTTTCAAATTCGAAAAGCGAAGTGTGAACGATTTGATCATTTACATGAGCTTCATGAAATATTTAGACAGTGGCTGGGTAAACGTTAAAGCTCCGGCCGTGAAGGTGAAAAAATTCCGTGAATTGATTCCCGATAGTTCCAGAAACTTGGTAATTGATCAAGCTGTTTCTTACCTGAATTCAATACGATCTACCATGGAATCTGCGAATTTCGAATACGAAGCCCGACAGAAAGACCTGCGTTTATACTTGATTGAATGGCATGGAAAACTAACAATGTCCATTACCGTTATTGTACTCTTTTTAATTGGAGCACCGTTAGGCTCGATTGTTCGAAAAGGTGGATTGGGAACCCCGGTGGTATTTGCTGTCATCTTTTTCGTGATCTTTTTCCTCACCATGAACTTCGGAAAGAAGTTTGCGAAGGAAGATGTAATGAGCCCTTTTACAGGAATGTGGTTGCCAGTTTTTGTGCTGTTGCCCATTGGTCTCTTCCTTACCTACAAAGCATTAAACGATTCTCAATTGTTCAATAAAGATTTTTACGTAAAAATTCGATTGGCTTTGAATCGTTTCTTGAAGAGAAAAAAATCATCGGAAGCCGAGGCTTCATAAAAAGCTTGCAGTGACAGTTTCAAAAACGCAGTTAGAGAATCTCCGTGTACAACGTTGGGTGGTATTTATTGCCGTGGTCCTTTTCGCGCTTAAAATGACCGCTTATGTGATCACAGGATCTGTGGCCATTCTAACCGATGCGTTGGAAAGCACCGCCAATGTAATAGCCGGCTTTATTGGATGGTACAGTTTACACATTGCTGCAAAACCCAGTGATACAGATCACCCTTATGGTCACGGAAAAGCAGAATTTTTATCCGCTGCTGTAGAAGGCACTTTGATCTTGATTGCAGGTGGGATGATCATCTACGAAAGCATTCTCAACTTCATACATCCGCACGAACTTAAACAACTCGATTGGGGTATTGCATTGGTGGCTGTTACAGCCATCATCAATTTTGTTGTAGGAAGTATCAGTATCAAAAAGGGAAAACAAAACAATTCATTGGCGCTCATCGCAAGCGGAAAGCACTTACAAACCGATACCTACTCTACCATTGGATTGATCATTGGATTGGCCATCATTTACCTTAGTGGTATTGCTTGGGTAGACAGCATTGTTGCCCTGATCATGGCCCTAATCATTCTCTATACAGGCTATACCATTATCCGCGAATCCATTGCGGGCATTATGGACGAGGCCGATATTGAGTTGTTGGAAGAGATGGTCGCTTATTTAGACGCTAATAGAAAAGAAAAATGGATCGATCTTCACAATTTGAGAGTGATAAAATACGGTGGTCAACTGCACATCGATTGTCATTTAACCGTGCCCTGGTATTTGAATGTACACGAAGCACATCGAGAAATTGATCAATTGAGTGCCTTGATTCGGGAGAAATTTGGCGACAGTCTTGAACTCTTTGTACATTCGGATGGTTGTTTGGATTTTAGTTGCAGCATTTGTTCTATCAAGGACTGCCAGGTAAGGCAGAAGCCTTTTGAGAAAACAGTGCATTGGAATAAAGAGAATATTTTATCGAATCAAAAACATAGAATTCCTCAATAAAATTAAATAGTAGTATATGCAAGTTTGGAAAGATTATTTGGAGCAACACAAGGATCGTTTCTTGGAAGAATTGTTGGCGATGTTGCGCATTCCTAGCATCAGTGCGAGAGGTGAACACAAAGAAGACATGAAAACTTGTGCCATTGCAGTAAAAGATTCTTTGATTGCTGCCGGTGCCGATAAAGCGGTGATCTATGAAACTGCAGGTCATCCCATAGTTTATGGTGAAAAAATCATCGACCCTAGTTTGCCCACTATTTTGGTATATGGTCACTACGATGTGCAACCTGCCGACCCGCTAGAACTGTGGCACAGCGGCCCTTTTGAGCCGGTGATCAAAGACGGAAAAATCTACGCCCGTGGTGCTTGCGACGATAAAGGTCAATTCTACATGCATGTAAAAGCGTTGGAAACCATGGTGAAAACAAACACATTGAATACCAATGTGAAGTTTTGTATTGAAGGAGAAGAAGAAATTGGCTCGCCCAACTTGGCCACATTCGTAAAAGAGCATAAAGAGTTGTTGAAGGCTGATGTTATCCTCATCAGCGATACAGCCATGATTAGCATGGAGCATCCGTCAATTGATATTGGTGTGCGCGGANCACATTCGTAAAAGAGCATAAAGAGTTGTTGAAGGCTGATGTTATCCTCATCAGCGATACAGCCATGATTAGCATGGAGCATCCGTCAATTGATATTGGTGTGCGCGGATTGAGTTATATAGAAGTAGAAGTAACAGGCCCTAACCGCGATTTGCACAGTGGCGTATACGGTGGTGCTGTGGCGAATCCCATTACTATTTTGGCGAAGATGATCGCTTCATGTCACGATGAAAACAATCACATTACCATCCCCGGATTTTATGATGATGTAGTAGAAAGCACACCGGCTGAAAGAGAGAAAATGGCACAAGCGCCTTACGATGAAAATGAATTCAAGGCCGATTTAGGCGTTTCTGCATTGTGGGGAGAGAAAGGATATACAACGAATGAAAGAACCGGTATTCGTCCAACTTTAGAGTTGAACGGTATTTGGGGAGGCTATACCGGCGAAGGTGCAAAAACGGTATTACCATCAAAAGCATATGCGAAAATTTCGGCGCGATTGGTACCAAATCAATCGAGCACGGTGATTACAGAGAAGTTATTGAATTATTTCAAGAGCATTGCTCCGGCGGGTGTAACGGTGAAAGCCGAAGAGCACCATGGTGGTGAGCCCTATATGACGCCAATTGATTCCAATGCATATAAAGCTGCAGCGGAAGCCATCAAAGCTACTTTTGGCAAAGATCCGATTCCGGTAAGAGGCGGTGGAAGCATTCCTATTTGTGCTTTGTTTGAAAAAGAATTGGGACTGAAAATTGTGTTCATGGGATTTGGATTGGATTCAGATAACCTGCACTCACCCAATGAGAAATACGATATTTTCAATTTTTACAAAGGCATTGAAACCATTCCTTATTTCCATAAGTTTTTCAAACTGGGATAAGCCATGAGCGAGAAAGAGAAACTAAGAATTGACAAGTATTTATGGTCGATCCGACTTTTTAAAACCCGATCGCAGGCAGCTGATGCCTGCGATAAGGGTAAGGTGAAATACAATGGCGATGCGGTGAAAGCTAGTAAAACCGTATCGGTAAACGACGAATACGAGGTAAAAACAGAAGCCAAACGCTGGCGGATAAAAGTAACAGGACTCCTTCACAACCGGGTACAGTACAGCGAAGCGGTAAAATATTATCTAGACATCACTCCTGCCGAAGAACTTGAACGTCTTGAATTTCAAGCCGCCAGCTTCCATACCGGCAAACGACTCAGTAAAGTGGGCCGACCTACGAAGAAGCAGCGGAGGGATTTGGATGGGTTGATGGGGGAATAGCTGTTAGGCTTTAGGCCGTTAGGCATTAGGTGTTGGGACTAAAGCCTAAAGCCCAAGGCCTAATACCTAATCAACTGATTAAAATCACCCCCTCCTCCTACTAAGGTCATATTTGTCACAAAGGACTTCCAATAATTTTGGTACAACGTAAGGTGTGTAAGGTTGAATGCTAAATGCTTACGTATGTTAACGACTATGATTTTAGAGATTTCCGCTGATAAATCCATCAAACAGGTGCAGGAAGATTTTTCTCATTTGTTTCCTTACTTGAAGATTGAGTTCTTCAGGAATGGAACTATTGCGCGTAAAGATCGCTATCCGGCTGCCACACTTATTTCCAACGACCACCCCATTAGTGCAGCCCAAACCCGTCCTAAAAACAATGGTGACCTATACCTCGACGAAACCATGACGGTAGCCGAATTAGAACAGAGTTTCTTAACGCATTTCGGATTATCGGTTCAGGTATTCCGCCGCTCCGGCAAACTCTGGCTCGAAACCACCATGACCGACAACTGGACCCTCAAGCAACAAAATGATCATGGAAGAGAGATTGCAGCGAGTTGGTGAGGTGAGAATAAAGTAGCAAAAAGATCTATTGCCAAACTATACAAATTGAGTAGCGGCTTGACTATGGGGAAAGACCTGTTATTCTGTCTACATCGGGTCGCTCCATATCGCCCATGAATTGTCGGGCATAGGCGCTAAAGCTCTCCATGTAGCGGCGTTGTCCTTCAGAGTAGATGGTATCGAAAGCCAGGGAGTTTTTACCGCTGCCGCTGATGCCGGTGACCACCACCAATTTATTCTTGGGGATATTGATATCGATGTTTTTGAGATTGTGCTCCCGTGCGCCATAGATCTCGATTTGCTCCAATTTAGAATCAAATGTAGGCGATTATGATTTAGAAGAAGAAGTTGTTTTTTGTTGCCATATTAATTTCGTGCCTCCCCCGAATCTCGGGGTTCTATGCCGCGGGCTAGGTAAATTTAAGGCTGCTTAATTAGCAAAGAGGGAGGAATTGGGAATTTGGTGGCCTACAAATCCTTTTTTACTTCCGCAAATACAAAAGCAAGCAAAAACAATACTAATAAATTTGCAAACAAATAAATACATATAAAAATTTGCCATTTTTTTATTTTTTCACTGTCATATTTAAGAGCTTTTAGATCGCCCTCTTTCACCAAATAAGACAAAAGAAAATAGACAGGAATTGACAGCAGAAATAGTTTTAAGTATTTCACAATCCTAGGGTCATTGTTCCGCAAAGGCAATAAACTAACTTTATCCAAAATGATGAGAAATTGAAAAATATGCAAGTAAATTAAAAAGACAACAGCGCATAAAGCAGAAAAATATGCTACATTTCTTTTACCTCCAGTTTTATAATATCTATTGAATAGAAACGTAACAAACCTCAATATCTTCATAACTACCATTTAAATAATGCATCCGTAAGTCCTGTTCAATCTGTAACACCAAGAACTAATCCAACTACTGGATTTGTTTTTACAAAGGTCATTCCAGTTTTAAACAAAGCCTTAGCAACAGTTCCTACTTTTTGTCCAGTTGTAGCATTTCTATCACCTATCGTTACGACAGCATCATAAGCCGCAACTCCTGCGTCTAGCCATCCTGAAACTTGGCCTACTTTTTCGAAGGCCTTGCCCAATCCTCGCGCTACATTCGATGATTTTAACGCCTTAGCAAAATTGTCTGCATTATCAGCAGGCTTACAAACCTCCTGTAGATTGAACCAAATGAATCTCCTTTTTATTACGGTGGTATTTCGCATACCAAGCATTATTCATCTTCTCATTTTTTAATTTTTCATAGCTATAATCCGCAATTATTATATACTCAAAAAGTAAATATTTATCTAGTTTCTTCAAAACTTGTACTTCAACAACTATCTCTTTCTTTATCCCCGGCAAAAGAACAAATCCATTATACTTTAAGGCTTCAACAGATGCATCTGAGTTAAATTCATCCCACCATAAAGCGTAAAATTCCCTATTTTTAGTTTGCCTATAGACGGGTAAATACTGCACTACACTATCTCTTTCAAAAAGAAAAGAAGAGTGCAAGATACAAATGGCACTATCCGATGAATTCTTTAACGTGATATATATCTTTTGAAGGCCTTCTACTTTTGATCTTTCTATCTTTTCAATTTTTGATACAATATGATCTACCTGAGTATTTAGCTTATGTTCAAAATGCACTAGCGATAATAATAGCAAACAAATAATCTTACTCATTTTTATCTTTATTGGGTTCTGGATGTCATCGCTCATATGTTCTTTCATATACCTTCACTAATCTTGGTATTGGCACAAGCAAATAAATCGAGAAGCAACGTTTGTTTCTTGTTGACCCTAGCTTTAATTGGTTCAGTTTTTTTAAAACTATAGCCGATCCAACACTGATTTTCAATCCTATGCATCCACAAACTGTTTAATTACGATTCTTTCACGACTTCTATCTGGCCAGAGTTCTATTATGTAGTAATCTTCACCTGAATCTCCAAGAACGCTTTTGAGATTCAAAGAATATACTCTTACTCCATAAGTACCCGGCACTAATTCTAATTCAAACTCGACATTAGATCCAGGGCAATCTAAAACTTGCAAAACTCCACTTTCAATATCAACTCCTGCCTCTACGACGTGATCGTAACTACTGAAATCCTTTGTGTCATTTTTAGCTTCTAACAAAATTAGTTCTCCTTTGAAATCGCCATAACATTCTAACCCGATTCCAAGAATGGTTGAGTTTATTGCCAATCGCGACTTTGCGGCTTCTTCGGTCCAAAAATCGAAAGCATCTGTTTCTCTTAATGAATCTTTGTCACATAAATATATCTGATGATGCGAAGTGGAAAAATTTAAATTATATCTCATAATATTTGTATTGGACCGTCTACCCTACGCAATAACTACCAACCCACTACCCCACAACCACCACACTCCCAAGTTAGGGCTGCTACTGCTACTTTCAATAGAATATACCCAACTATTGCAACGGCTGCAGTTTTAGAAGCTTGTTCAATTCCCTGTGGATTCAATTGAATTACTCTCGCTGGTGCATTTTCAGAATTACTATTTGTATTTCTATTTGAGCGAGTTCCGATAGAAGAGGGAGGCAATGCATCAGGTTCTGATTCTCGCGGAACCGGGAGGACAACAAAGGCTTCCCCTTGACTCATAGTTTTATATAAAGCCGATAAGGCCCCACCTTGAATTCTTTGTTCTATCATGGGGACATCCGCCACTACAGCACCCTTACCTCCTTCAAAAGTTGACGCATATGGGTATTCATCTCTTTCAGTGCCATCTTTTTTCAAAGGAATATTTCCTAAAGCTTCTTTTCTTCTCTGATCCCTACGCTCTTTATTAGAATCATAATGAAGAACCTGTGGCTTACCTATTCTAAAGGCATTCAAGGTATTTTGATAAATTTTTTCTGTTTTTGATTCAAATACTAAATGAATTTTAAATCCTTGGTTTGAGTTAACTTTCTTTTGAATAGCAATAAACGCAATTTTCGCATCCTCACCTGTAAACATTACACCATCTTGTATGCTTTTTATCTCTCTTCCATCAGGATCGATATACCTCAAAGGATTATCTATTACATAATTATATGGAGACCAACGTCTACTTTTATCAACTAATGGATCAACCACATGCCACCTTCCAATCTGATTATCATACATCCTCGCCCCATAGTCCAACCATTCTAACCCAGCTCCATCACTAAACTCCTGTCGTTGTTCTTCTTTGCCATTATATTTTAGCCTGTTCGTTGGCGCTCCGAAAGAAACAGACTTTGATGAAACAGCAGCCATCGTTAATCCGAACGGATAATAATGCGTCTCCTCCACTATTGGTCCACGTGAATGAATGACCTGTAAATTATCAAAAAACACATTTATGTTCGATTCGTTACTACAATATACATAAATGTATCCATTTTTCGGAACTACAATAGAAGGAATGGTGCTGCTATTGTGATTTTTAACAGTTCCGCTGCTTCCTACCCGGTCGTAACCACCACCCGCATAGTTAAAACGTTCGTCAAATAAGATCCAGTTGATGAAGGCTTTGGGAGTGTTAGAGGTTTGGGCAGGCTGGGTTCCCAATAGACTGGTAATACCTGAGGTTAACTGAGTAATACTGTTCAATGCCGTTCCACTAACACCTTTACTACTCATGGCATTGGTACCCGCAAATGAAGTGAGGAGCGCCAAAGTTGTTGGAGCAGTAGTTGTACCCGATATTGTTCCGCCATTTAAATTATAGTAGGATTTTCCATATATGTTGATGGTATCACCTGCCATTACCTTCAATGCAATGGTTAGTCCTGTTTTGTTGACAGAACCGTTCATTTGGTATACTTTGGCACTATTGGCAGTAGTATTGCTTTTCGGGTTGTTGTTGAAAGGGGGATTGCCGTTATTGTTTTGATAGGCAGTAATACCCGT